>NZ_JBAGKD010000002.1:0-696082 GCF_037034205.1 Nocardia sp. SSK8 | reverse complement strand
TGAGCACTACCGCTACTGAGCCCCACGCACCGCCCATCCGCCGACCAGGAAAGTCCGTCCGGGAGGTGACGCGCTGACCCGCCCGGCTACGGCCCGGCGGGTGTAACTCCTTGGGGTGGAAGGAATTCGGGCGCAATCCATCCGGCCGGGTGCCGCGAATACCCTGTGATCGCTTCCACCCCGGCAGGAACGGAGTCGCGGATGTCAGGAATGCTGTTGCAGCTGGGGGTGCTGGCGCTGTTCGTGGGTGCCGCGGTGGGCATCTTCGTGCTGGGGGACCGGGTGCGGCCCGAATCATGGCGCCACGACGACGATTCGGGCGCGGGCTCGATGATGCTGGACATGGTCAACATGTTCTTCGCGGCCATCGTGGCGTTCGTGGTGGTGATCCTGTGGCAGCAGTACGACACCGCGCACGCGCACACGGTGTCGGAGGGCAAAGCCCTGGTGAGCGTGTACGAGTCGACGAGCGACCTGCCCGAGGCGGATCGCGAGAAGATCCGGGCCCTGGTGACCGCCTACACCCGGCAGGTGGTCGACGAGGAGTGGCAGGTCATGGACGAACACCGCCGACTGAGCCCAGCCACCCAGGCGACATTGGACGAACTGCAGGAAGCCGTGGATGCCGTGCCCGCCGCGACCGTCGAGGCGAAGGCGAACCGGGACGAGACGGCCACTGCCGTCGCGGGCATCGCCGACGCGCGCTTCGACCGCGGCCTGGACGCCGGGTACCGGCTCCCCGGCTTCCTCTACCTCGCCCTGTGGTTCGCCACCGCGATGCTGATGTTCGGCACCGTCTTCTCCGGTGTCGTGGTCACCAGACGCAGCATCCTCATGACCGCGCTGTTCGGGCTGGTGATCGGCGCGGTCATGGTGGCCGTCTACCACTTGGATCAGCCGTTCGCCGCCGGAAACCACGTCGCCAAGGACGCCTACGAGCTCGCGCTCGCGCGCTTCGAGGACCTTGCCGCGGACCCGTCGTCCAGCGACGACAGTATCCCGCGTTGACCGGGCCGGGCAGTGATCCCTACCGGGCATTCGGAGGCGCGGTGAGCGGGAAACGCAGAGCGGCACAAGGATTCGTGGCGGTGGCGGCGAGCGCGGTGTCACTCGCGGTACCCGCACCGCACGGCGTGGCCGACCCGGGAGTGCCGACAATCGACCAGATCATCAGCGGCAGTGCGGCTCCGGGGACCGCGGCCGCCCCGGGCGACGGACAGTCCGCCGGGCTGGAACTGGGGCTCGGCACCGGCAGCGCGGGTACACCGGGCCGGGCCGCGGTGCCGAGTGGCAGCTCGGCGGGGAATGTCCCGAATCCGGCGGCCGGGCAGTCCCTCGGCCTCGGCCCGGACACTCCTCCTGGGATCGACGCGCCCGGCGCGATCGCCTCGGATCCCGCGCCGGAACCAGCGTCGATCGCCGTCCCGGGCACGCTGGGCGGTCTGCTGTTTCCCGACACCGATCTCCTCCTTCCCGCCTGTGTCGGCAGTGCGGCGGTGGGGAGCGCCGCACTGGGCTCCGGCATCGTCACCGGTAGCGGCTTCGGCTCGAGCCTGATCGGCGTCGGTTCCAGCGGCATCATCGGCTCGGGTTCCGCCGGTGCGGGCAGTGTGGCGGTCGGCAGCGCCGCGGCAGGCAGCGCGGCGCTGACCTGCCTGCTGTTGCTGCCGGTCCCGAGTCTGCCGGAGCTCGGCATCCCGCTGAACATTCCGCCCACCGCGGCGGAGCCGGTGGCGGTCCCCGCTCCGGGGCCGCTGCCCGAGGTGATCCCCACGATTCCGGCGGAGATCCCGCCGTTGCCGCCACCCCCGGTCGCGACCGCCGCGCCCGTCCAGTCGCCCCCCGCGCCACCCCTCACCGCGCTCCAGGTGATGACCGTCCTGATCGTCACCGTCATCGCAGGTGCGCGTGCTCGCCTGCGTGGACGAAGGTGAAATCGCTTGCCGCGCAATCCAGTTGGTACAGTCGTCGGCGGGTCGGGTGGTGCGGACCGCAGACCGCGCCACCCACCCACCTGTGCATCGGCCCCTCGGCGTTCCCGGGTACGCGATTGTTCCCTGATGCCGGTGGTCCAGGGTGTGATCCCGGTGAGCGGAATTCCGTCCTGGGCCAACGCATTTCCCCTCGGGGCCGTGGTGGGCGGCGGGAGCGGCCGTCGTAGTGTGTGAGGCAGTTCGTGCTTCACGCTCTCGTCAGGAGTCACCTTCGTGGACAGCTTGCGCCTGCCCAGCCCGCCCGCTGCCGCTCCCTGGGAAACCGGTCCGTCCGCGGTGGTGCCGGGGCCGTGGTTCCCGATGTACTCCGAGGAATTCGCCGCCGACCCGCACGGGAGCTATCGCGAACTACGGCGCGCCTACGGGCCTTTCGCGCCGGTCGAGCTGGCGCCGGGCGTGCCAGCGACGCTGGTGATCGGGTACTACGAGGCCGTGCGGATCCTCAACGATCCGGAGAACTTCCCGGCCGATCCCCGGGCGTGGGAGGTCACCGTTCCCGACGACTGCCCGGTCAAGCCGATGATGATGTGGTATCCGAACGTGTTGCGCAACACCGGCGTCGCGCACGCGCGGTACCGGGGGGCCAATGTGGGCGCGATCGGCGGCGTCGATCTGCACGGGCTGCACGCCGTGGTCGAGCGCGAGGCCATCCCGCTGATCAACACCTTCTGCGAGAGCGGGCAGGCGGACCTGGTCTCGCAGTACGCCTTCCCGCTGGTCTTCGCCGGGCTCAACCATATGCTGGGCTGCCCGGGCGATATCGGGCAGCGAGTGGCCACCGGCATGGCCATGCTCTTCGACTCGGTCGACGACGGCGCCGTGCAGGGCATGACCATGCTCAGCGAGGCCCTGATGGACCTGATCGAGCTCAAGCGGCGCGAACCCGGCGACGACATGGTGACCCGGCTGCTCCAGCACGACGCCGGACTCGACGACACCGAGATGCTGTACAACATCATCAGCATCTACGGCGCGGGGATCGAACCGCAGCAGAACCTCATCATCAACGCCCTGCGGCTGATCCTCACCGACGACCGCTTCGCCGGCGACGTGATCGGTGGCAGCCTGTCCACCCGCGACGCGCTCGACGAGGTGCTGTTCAACGATCCGCCGATGGCCAACTTCGCCATCTCCTATCCGCGCCACCCGATTCCGGTCGGCGATGTGTGGCTGCCCGCGAACCAGCCGGTCATGATCAGCTTCGCCGCCTGCAACAACGATCCCGCGATCGGCGGCGAACGCACCGGCAACCGCTCGCACCTGGCCTGGAGCAGCGGCCCGCACGCCTGCCCGGCCAAATCGGTGGCCACCCTGGTCGCCCAGGAAGCTGTCGATCAGCTCCTGGATGCGCTCCCGGAGTTGCGCTTGGCGGTGGGAGCGGATGAACTGTCTTGGCGCCCTGGACCTTTCCACCGGGCGTTGGCAGCGCTGCCGGTGGTCTTCCCGGCGAGCCCGCCATTGAATGTGATGTAGGAGAACTACTGTGAGCCTTCAACCTCTGGCGCTGGATCTGACCGGGATCGATATTCAGGGCGAGAACGAGCGCATCCGCGAGCGCGGACCGGTGACCCTGGTCGAGCTGATGGGTGTGCCCGCGTGGTCGGTGACCGACGCCGAACTGCTGAAGAGCCTGCTCGCCGACCCCCGCGTGTCCAAAGACGCCGCCCAGCACTGGGGTTCGTTCGCCAACGGCGAGGTCGGCGCGGACTGGCCGCTGTTCGCGTGGGTGGCCGTGGACAACATGTTCACCGCCTACGGTGCCGATCACCGCAGGCTGCGCAAGCTGGTCTCGCCCGCGTTCACCCACCGCCGCACGGCCGCGCTGCGCCCGCGCATCGACGAGCTGGTGACCACGCTGCTCGACGGCATCGCGAAGTCCCCGGCCGGTGAGAGCGTCGACCTGCGCGAGCGGTTCGCCTACCCGGTGCCGATCCAGGTGATCTGTGAACTGCTCGGCGTGCCCGAGGAGATGGATCCGGCCCTGCGCACCTGCGTGGCCCGCTTCTTCGACACCGAGATCACCCCGGAGGCCGCGCAGGCCAACTACCTGGAGATGTACGGCCTGATCGGCGAGCTGGTGGCACTGCGCCGCGAGCAGCCGGGCGACGACGTGACCAGCGTGCTGATCTCCACCCACGACGAGGACGGCGAGCGCCTGACCGAGAAGGAGATGATCGACACGCTGATGCTGGTCATCAACGCCGGGCACGAGACCACCGTCAACCTGCTGGACCAGGCCATCTTCAACCTGCTCACCCACCCCGAGCAGCTCGCCGCGGTCCGCGCGGGCGAGGCGACCTGGGACGACGTGATCGAGGAGACCCTGCGCTACGAGTCGCCGGTGGCCCACCTGCCGCTGCGCTACGCCGTCGAGGACATCGAGATCGACGGGCTGCGCATCGCCAAGGGCGAGGCCATCCTGGCCTCCTACGCCGCGGCGGGCCGCGACCCGGGCCTGCACGGCAGCACCGCCGCCACCTTCGACGTGACGCGGCTCAAGAAGGACCATGTCGCCTTCGGCCACGGCGCCCACCACTGCATCGGGGCCCCGCTGGCCCGGCTCGAGGCCTCCATCGCCCTGCCCGCGCTGTTCGAACGGTTCCCCGACCTGCGCTTCGCGGTCGACCCCGCCGAGGTGGCGCCGGTGATCGGCTTCATCTCCAACGGCCACCGCGAGCTGCCGGTGTATGTCGGCTGATCGGGGCTTGGTGCAGAATGTGAAGGGTGTATCGGAAACCTGAGAGGACATCCGGGGTGGCGGCAGCGATGAGATCGACGGGTGTCGCGACCCCTGTTCGCGGTTAGTGCGATGTCGGATCAGGAAACCGGATCGAGATTCGCCCGCGAGCCGGACGAGGGCCGCTTCGACGCGGTCGAGCGGCTGCGCCGCAAGTGGGAAGAGGCCAAGGCCGCCGAGGACCGTGCGATGTCGAACGTCGTGCGGTTGCCCCGGCGGCCGCGGCGCGGCAGGCCCGAGGTCGGTGATCCGCCGCCCACCCGGCCGGTGACCCGCGCCGAGCTGGAAGCCGAAACGAGTCCGTGGCCCGCCCCGGCCCCCGCCGATGGCAATGTCATCGACCTCGGCGCCTCGCGGCGCCGCCGGGCCGGTGCCGACGCGGTGCCAGGGCGCACCCGGCCGCGGGTGATGCCGCGCCGGGTCGGGCCCGGTGAACAGAACCCCGAGGGCGATTCCGCACCGCCGGAGTCGCCCGGTCGATAACCGAGTCGAGGAGGTCCGCACGGTCATGCGCACACTGAGCTACGGAATCGGGATGTCCCTGGACGGGTACATCAACGACCGCGACGGCAGGATCGACTGGACTGACCCCGACGACGAACTACACCAGTTCCACAACGACCGATACCGCGAGATCGAGATCTCGCTGCACGGCAGGCGCCTGTACGAGCTGATGGCCGATCACTGGCCGCACGTGCCCGCCGACGCGCCGCCCATCCAGCGCGAGTTCGCCGAGCTGTGGACCGGCAAGCCGAAAGTCGTCTTCTCCCGCACGCTGTCCGAGGTGCATTGGAACAGCACACTCGTCAGCGAGAACGCGGTCGAGGAGGTGCGCAGGCTCAAGGCCGACGGGGACGGTGTGCTGGAGGTCGGTGGCGCGGGTCTGGCGGCCTCGCTGATGCCGTACGGGCTCATCGACGAATTCCAGGTGTTCGTGGTGCCCACGATCCTGGGCGGCGGCACGCCGATGTTCCCGCCGCTGGACGGGCGTATCCCGCTGCGTCTGGTGCAGACGCGGCAGTTCGCGACGGCGATGATGCTGCGTTACGTCGTCGAGTGAGCGGGTGGCGGGCCCGGCCTTCCCGCCACCCCGGTCTGCTACTTGTGGAAGGTCACGAGGTAGGCCGCCGCGGCGGGCTGGAGCGGGTTCTCGCAGCTCGGTTCCACGCCGGTGCCCACGACGGTGACCTCGGCGCCGGCGAAGCGGGTGCTGTCGGCGGTGACCGTGCCGGTCGCGGCGTAGGTCCGGTCGTCGGCGGAGATCGTGCCGGTGGTCTCGGTGACGGTGCGGGTGCCGTCGTCCCAGTAGGTGGTGCTGGTGGTGGTCGCGTCACCGCAGGCGGAGCCCTCGATGGTCAGTTCGGAGTGGCCGGAGATCAGTGGGCTGCCCGCGGCGTCGGTGCAGGTGATGGTGTCGCGGGCGGTCAGGCCCAGGCCGAGGAAACCGGGGGTGAGGGTGGTCTGCGCGACGCAGACCGCCTGGGCGGTGGGGTCGGCGGCGGGCTGGGCCGTGGCCATCGGCGACAGGGTCGCGGTGGCCGCGGCCGCGGCGAGCGAACAGGTGGCCAGCGCGGCGGGCAGGCGGGCCGAGCGGATGGTGCGGGAGTTGATCACGAAGCGTTCCTTTCACGGTTGTCGACGGGGAACGAACGGGGAGGCCGGACTCAGGTGAGGTCGGCGGGGAACAGGGCCGGGTTGTAGATCTCGGTGAGGTGCAGCCGGGGGCGGCCTTCGGTGCGGATCAGATAGCGCTTCCCGGCGGCGGGCGTACCGGTGTCCAGGGGCCAGGGGTAGTGGCCGGTGGACAGCAGACGGCGGCTGTGGGGGATCCCGGCCGAGAGCAGCGCGGGTCCGAGCGGGCGGCGGCGGTCCTCGCAGAGGGGATAGAGCGGGTTGTCGGGCGTGGCGACGATGACGGCGCGGTTGACCGACGCCGGTTGCCGCCCCGGGCCGAACAGGACCGAGTCGCGCAGCAGGACGGGCTCGGTGCCGGTGAGCTCGAGGTCGCGGGTGAGCGCGGGGCCGAGATCGTCGGCCCGCCGTAGGGCCTGGTGACGGACCTCCACGGTCACCGGTGCGCGGAGTACGGCCTCCAGGATCGAGGTCGTGGTGCCGTCGTTGGCCAGCAGCGAGCGGGTGGTGGGATCGGCGAACGCGGTGAGCAGGATCGGGGCCTCCGGGTCGGTGAGCAGGGGCACAGCGGAGCTCCTGTCAGTACGGACCGCCGGGGATTCCGGCGTCGCGGGGGCCGTAGGGGATGCGGTCGAGCCATGCCCCGGCCGGGGCCCAGTGCGGGGCGGCGAGCGCGGCGGCGCGCTGCCGGGTGCGGGTGAGCCGGTCGGTGGCGAGGAGGTGGTGCAGGGCCTGTCCGGTCGCCAGGCGGTTGCGCACGGCCGCGCCGCGCCGGGCGGTGTCATAGGCGGTGAGCGCGTCGGCGCGGGTGGCCCGGTCCGCGAGGCTGTCGGCGACCGCGTCGGCGGCGGCGAGCGCGTCGGCGATCCCGGAGTTGAGGCCGCGCGCGCCGAACGGGGCGAACAGGTGCGCCGCCTCGCCGACGAGCAGGACGCGGTGCCCGGCGTCGACGAAGGTGTCGGCGACGGCCTGCCGGAACCGGTAGTGCGAGGTCCAGGTGATCTCGCACGGCCGGTCGCCGGGCAGCAGCGGGCCGATCCAGGCGGCCGGGTCGGCGGTCAGGGACGCGATGTCGTCGGTGGGACGGCATTGCAGGTCGATCCGCAGGCCACCCCGGAACGGCGCGGCCAGCACATGGCGGTGCCCGACGGCGGGGTGGCGGTAGTGGAAGACGCGCTCGCAGCCCCGCGGCGGCCGCCGGGGATCGTCGGCGACATCGACCACGAGGAACGAGGCGTCCGAGCGGGTTCCCGACAGCCGGGTGCCGATCGCGGTGCGGACGGTGGACCGGGCGCCGTCCGCGCCGATCAGGAACCGGCCGCGGTGTCCGCTGCCGACCTCGACCTCGTCGGCCCGCACGCACACCTGCCGGACCGGTGTCTCCCAGACGAGGCGGACGCCCGCGGTGCGGCAGGCCAGGCGCAGTTCGGTCTCCAGATCGCGCTGGGAGAGGCTGGTGAAGGGCCGCGGGCGGTCCGGGCGTACCGGGTACGCGCGGCGGAACACCGTCCGGCCCGCCCACAGTGTGTGTTTGCCGTCCCAGGTGACGCCGCTGTTCGAGACCCGGTGCGCCAGTGCGGGATCCGCGGTGGCCAGGGTGCGCAGGGACGCGCCGTGCAGGAAGATCGCCCGGCTGCCCTCGCGCACCGAGCTCTCCGGCTCGGCCTCGAGCACCGTGACCGACAGTTTCCTGGCCGCGCACAGCAGGGCCACGGTGAGTCCCACCGGGCCGCCGCCCGCGACCAGCACGTCGGTCATGCGGAGGTTCCCGCCAGGTCCGGTGCGGGCAGGTCCCGCCGCACCACCTTCCCGGTGCCGGTGCGCGGGAGTGCGGGCAGCACCACCAGGCGCCGGGGCAGTTTGTAGGTGGCCAGGTGCGGGCGGCAGAACTCGACGATCCGGTCGAGGTCGGGTGGGGTCGCGGAGCGGGGCACGATCCACGCGCAGGTGACCTCGCCGAGCACGGGGTCGGGGAGCCCGGCGACGGCGACATCGCGAATCGCGGGATGCCGGGCCAGGATTCGTTCGACCTCGGCCGGGTGGATGGTGAATCCGCCGCTGAGCACGACGTCCTTGGCGCGGCCGTGGATCCGGACCCGGCCGGTCGCGTCGATGCTGCCGAGATCGCCGGTGCGCAGCCAGCCGTCGGTGTCCACACAGCCCGCGGCGGAGCCGAGATAGCCCGCGGTGACCGGGATCCCCGCGACCTGGAGTTCGTCGGTGCGCACCCGCAGCCGGATCCCGGGGACGGCGGTCCCCACGGTGCCGTGCCGGTCCGGCAGATCCGGTGCCGCCAGGGCCGCGAACCCGGCGAGCTCGGTCATGCCCCAGCCCTCCGCGAACGCACCGCCGACGCTCGCCTCCCAGTCGCGCGCCAGCTCCGCGCCCGCGCTCTGCCCCGCCGACAGCGCGCACCGCAGCCCGGCGAGCAGCTCGGCGTCCGGGTGGGCGAGCAGCCGCCGGAACATGGTCGGCACGCCGGTGACGGCCGTGGCGTGCGTGCGGGTGACGGCCTCGAACAGTCCGGGTTCGTCGAAACGGGGGAGTACCACCAGCGTCGCCTCGGCGGCCAGTACCGCGTTGAGCACATTGGTGCCGTACGAATGCGCCAGCGGGAGGGCCGATATCACGACATCGCCCGTGTCCCAGCCCATTCGGTGGGTGAGGTGCTGCCCACCGGCGGCGACGGCCTCGGCCGATTGCAGCACGCCTTTGGGTCGGCCCGTGGTCCCGGACGTGTAGGCGATCGTCGCGACGCCGGTGGGACCGGGCGACGCGGGGCCGCGCGCGATCCTGGCCCCGGTGGCATACCCGTCCGGCCACACCAGGCGATCGGGGAAGCGGCCGGTGAGGGCGGCGGCGACCGCGCCCGGGACCAGGGCGAGCCGCGCCCCGGAATCGCCGAGGACGTGGGCGATCTCCTCGACCGCCGACCCGGCATGGAGCGGCACACCCACCGCCCCGATCCGCCGCAGCGCCAGATACACGGCGACCCAGCGCACGTCGTTGGGCAGACAGACCACCACCGGGTCACCGGGGCCGATCCCCGCCGCCTCGAGCTCCCCGGCGGCGCGGTCGGCGATCCGGGTGAGGAGTCCGTGGCTGTATCGGCCGGACTTGGTGATCAGCACGATGTCACCTTCTGGGTAGTCGTCACGGCGGGGGTCACAGCACGTAGGTCAGGAACGGCGCGCGTTCCGGCGTGGCCATGGCGTCCCAGCGCCACACGTGCCGGGGGTCGGCGGCCCGGATCTGCCCGGCGCGCAGGTATCCGGACGCCGGGGTGCCGCCGAGCACGATCGAACCCAGTGTCGCCACGTCGAGTTCGAGGTCGGGCTCGGTGGTGGTGCGGTGGCAGGTGCCGACGCCCTTGTCGACCTCGAGGTGATAGGTGCCCGCCGCCCAGCCGCGGGTGTCGTGGACGCGCACGGTCAGCGTGCCGTCGGCCGCCCAGGTCCGGGCGGACAGGACGGCGGGAACGTCGAGCAGCCGCAGCCACAGCGCGTCGCGCCGGTGGGTGCGCAGCCACCGGGCGTCGGTCACCCACCAGCGCAGCGGATCGTCGACCGGCAGGCGCGGGACCCGGATCTCGCCGACCATGTCGATCGCGAACAGGAACCGCCACAGCGCGCCCGCCGCCTCGGCATCGGCGGCCAGGAAGTCGACCACGTGCAGCACGCCGTCGGGGGCCTTGTCGGCGGTCCAGCCCGGCGCCACCCGATAGGAGACGAAACCGCGTCCGTCGAGCACCGCGCACTGCCTGGCCCCGCCGCTGGGATCGCCCAGCGTGCACAACGCGTCCAGGACCGGTGAGGCGGGGTCGGTGGCCAGCCGTTCCCAGAACCCTTCCGGCGGAACGAGTTCGCCGGGTGTCGACCGGTACTTGTTCGTGAACACGGTGCGCGCCGCCGCGCGGGCCTCGCCGCCGGTGACCCGGCGCAGCCGCAGATCTGCGCCGGGTACCTCCTCGCGCAGGCCCGCGCGACGGAGGTCGATGCTCATCCCGTCGCACCAGGCGGCGGGACCGTGCCCGAAGCGCCGGTAGATCGGCCATTCCGAGGGCCAGTCGGCGCAGGCGGCGCGGCCTTCCTCGACGGCACGCTCGTAGATCCGCTCCAGCAGGTGGGTCATCAGGCCGCGCCGGGTCTGGGTCGGATGGCAGGATCCGGCCGTGCCGATGGCCACGGGCACGGTCGCCCCGCCCGGCAGCACCAGGTCGGCGTCCAGGGACATGTTCGTCGCGGCGAAGCCCTCGGCATCGGTGACGGCCAGGCCGCGCGCCGCCGGGAAGGTGCGCCGGTAGAACTCGAAGACGGCCGGGTCGGCGCCGAGCGGTTCGGCCAGGGCGGTGAGCCAGCAGTTCAGCCACTCCCGGTAGCGATCCTCCGGAATGCCTTCGACGGTGGTGAATTCCGGTGGGAGCGTGCGGGTCATCGGGAGGCCTCCGTGAGCCGGGCGGTCAGCGTGTGCTGGGGGACGGGCGGGTAGCCGCAGAAATCGGTGGTCGCCATGGTGGCGCAGTAGGCGCCGGTCGAGCCGATCAGGAGCCGGTCGCCGGGGGCCAGCGCCACCGGCAGGTGGTAGGGGTTCTCGGCGCGGAGTTCGTCGAGCGGGTCGCAGGACGGGCCGCACAGCACGACCGGACGGGTCGGCGCCCCGGCCGGGTGATCGAGGGTGTGGACCGGGAATTCGAGCCCGCTCACCAGGCATTCGGTCAGTCCCGCGTTCCAGATCCCGGCGTCGAGGACGAGATGCGCGCGCTCGCCGCGGTCGAGGACCGCCTTGACCCGCGTGACCGTGATACCGGCCTCGGCGACCAGGCTCCGGCCGGGCTCGACCACCACATCCAGGTCCTCGGTGCCGAAATGCTCGCCGATCGCGGCGCGAATCACGGTGGCGCACTCCCGGATCGACGGCACCGGAAGTCGATACGACGCGGGCATACCGCCGCCGACATTCAGGATGCGCAGGCCACGGAAACCCTTCGCGCGCAAAATCATCCACACCCGGGCGGCGTGCGCGATCGCCGAGCGCCAGCGGGCCGGATCGGTCTGCTGGCTGCCCACCTGCCAGGTCAGTCCCGCCACCCGCAGCCCCACCGTCTCCGCCAGGTCGGCCAGCGCCACCGCCTCGTCGGCGCCGCAGCCGAAGCGGGAACTCATCGGCAGCTGCGCCCCGCCCGGCGCGCAGGCCAGCCGCAGCAGCACCGACACACCGGGCGCCGCACGGTCCAGCCGGGTGATCTCCGCCGCCGAGTCGGCGGTGAACAGCCGCACACCCAGCTCGGCGGCCGCGGCGATCTCGGCCTCGTCGCGCACGATATTGCTGTGCGACAGGCGTTCCGGCGGGCAACCCGCCTGCAGCGCGAGCCGTATCTCGGCGGTCGAGGCGACATCCAGCGACGCCCCGCGCCGCACCAGCGCCGCCAGCAGCCGCGGCTCCGGTCGCGCCTTCACCGCGAACTGCACCCGGCCGCGGCCATCCAGTGCGGTCAGGTAGTCGTCGTAGGCGTCCTCGACCGCGTCGAGATCGAAAGCGGCATAGGGTGTTTCACGGTCGATCCGGGCAAAGCGACACAAACGGTCACTCGGCATCCAGGGATCTCCTTCCGGTGGGCACTCCAGAAATCACGACCTGCGAACATACGATGTACGAGCTGTCATCCGGTACCGCCACCGAACTCGCCCGTCCCGGCGCGCGAGAGCGCGGGTGTCCGGACGATGGTGCGCGACAACGTATATCACGGTGCGCGTGGCGTCGTGCGGGCGGTCGGCGCCGGGCCCGTGGTGGCGGTCGGCGGGGATCGGACCGTCAGGTCGGGAGGGAGGCGGCGCCGATGGCCAGGTAGGCGGTCATGAGGACGAGGAGGAACCAGCCCGCGCCCTGCCAGGTGCGCCAGGGGAGGTCGGCGCGGAAGCGGCGGAAGGTCTGGACGAAGGCGCCCAGGCCGCCGAGGAGCAGGATCAGGGCGGGGGCGAAGAGGACGGCGGTTTTGGCGGCGTCGTCGCACAGCCGGGTTTCGGCGGCGGCGCAGGCGTCGCGGTTGGCTGCCCAGATCGTGGTGATCAGGCAGATCAGCGCGGCGGTCGCGAGGACGGCGAGGCCGTAGCGGACGGCGTGCCGGAACGAATCGTCGGTGCGGGGCTTGTTGTCGGTCACCGGTGTCACCTCCCGAGTGGGTGGCGGGCCCTCCCCTCCATCAGAGCACAGAACAGGATCACCGCCCACCTGCGGTGATCCTGTTCTGTGGAAACACGCCGACGATCACCGGACGCGGGGTCCGGTGATCGTCAGCGGGGCGCGGATGCGCTCATCGGGTGAGCGCGGCGATGCTTGCGCGGCGCTCGTAGGCGATCCAGGCGAAGATCGCGGCCAGGACCAGCGGGAAGATCGCCATGGACGGCTTGTCGGCGATGAAGGCCTGGGTCGCGGCGGCGAGCACGGTGAGCACCGACAGGCCCGCCGCGGCCAGGGCGGTCAGCCGCGGCACCATCAGGCCGATGCCACCGGCCACCTCCACGACGCCGATGAAGACGAGCAGGCCCATCGGGATGGTCAGGTTCGCCGGGGCGTTGTCCATCAGGGTCTGCGGGATGACGAGCTTCGGGCCGCCCGAGGCGATGATGAAGAACAGGCCCAGCACGACCTGCGCCGTCCACAGGACGCGGTTGCGGATCTTGCCCGGACGGTAGGTGGTGGTGGGGGTCGCGGAGGCGGTGGTGGCGGTCATGTCGTGTCCTTCGGGTCGGGCGCGCTCGGTGGGGTAGCGCGGTCAACAGATAGGACGGAGCGCCGTCGGAGAACTCATCGCCGCGGGCGAAGTTTTTTCCGGGCGGGCCACGAAATCGGGTATCGCCGCTGTTGCAGTGGCGCATCAGTGCGGCGTCGGCCCACACGCCCGGCGATGGCGCGGCCCTAGGCTCGTGCTGGCCGGATCGTCTCAGCGGAGGAGGTCGGAAGCTTATGCCGAAGTACCTGTGGCGGGTCAGCTATCTCCAGGACGGCGCCCACGGCCTGCTCGCGCAGGGCGGCAGCGCGCGCCGCGCGGCGATCACCGAGATGGTCGAGAGTGTCGGTGGGCAGGTGGAGGCCTGCTACTTCGCCTTCGGCGAGGACGACCTGTTCGTCATCGGCGATGTCCCCGACGACGTGGCGGCCGCCGCGCTGGCCATCCGCACGGCCGCCGCCGGGGCCGCCGTCTCGCACACGATCGGCCTGCTGACCCCCGAGCAGATCGACGAAGCGGTGGGCAGGGACGTCACCTACCGCCCGCCGGAGTAGGGTGTCTGCGCACACGGCCCGCCGGTGAGGGTGCTCACACGGCGGGCGCGGCCATGATTCCGGATCCGGTGATCTACCGGCGCGACCACTCGTGAGCTGGGACGAGCTGAGAATCGGCTGTGAATCCGCGCCCGTTTTCTCGGACTCCGCTCAGACTTTCCCCCTAAGTTAGGCGACCTAACGAATAGGCCGCATGGGGAGTCGGAAGGAGTGCGGAGATGAGTCGTTCGGAACCGGGTTTCGCCGCCTGCCGAGATGCGATCGAACTCGCGGTGCGCGCACCCTCGGTGCACAACACGCAGCCCTGGCGGTGGCGGGTCGGCAGCGACCGGGTGGAGCTGTTCGCCGATTTCGGGGCCCGCCTGACGGCCACCGATCCGCTGGCCCGCGCGCTCATGGTCAGTTGTGGCGCGGCCCTGCATCATCTCAGCGTCGCCTTCGCCATGCTCGGCTGGCGCACCGAGATCGAGCGGCTGCCCGATGCCGACCGGCCCGATCACCTCGCCACCATCCGGTGCGCGCCGCAGCCGCCGTCGCGGGCCGATATCGACCTGGCCGCCGCCATCCTGGTCCGGCAATCGGATCGGCGCCGGTTTCCCGGCCCGCCGGTCGCCGGTGCCGACCTGCGCGCTATCACGCGCCGCGCCGCGGCCTTCGGTGCCGCCGCCCGGCACGTTCCGGATCAGCTGCTGCCCGACCTCGCCCGGCCCATGCGCCGCGCGGCCGCCCGGCACGTGAACGATCCGGAGTACCTGGCCGAGCTCGCCGAGTGGAGCGGCTGCCACGGTGCCTCGATCGGGGTGCCCGCCCGCAACGCGACGGCCGCCCGGCCGTCCGGCGAGATGCCGGTCCGGGTGTTCGCGGGCACCGAACTGACCGAGTTCACCGATGCCCCGGATTCGGCGCACTGGTTGGTCGTCTGCACGCCCCGCGACCATCGGCTCGCGCAACTGCGGGCGGGCGAGGCGACCAGCGCGATGCTGCTCGAGGCCACCTCGCGCGGGCTGGCGACCAGCCTGCAGTCCGAGCCGCTGGGCATGCTCGACCTGCGCGCGGAGATCCGGGCGACGGTGCTGCAGGAATGCGCCTACCCGCACGTCATGATCCGGGTGGGCGCCATGCCGTATGCCGCCGCGCCGCTGGAGTCGACGCCGCGCCGCTCGGTGGACGAGGTGCTCGAAGCCGCCTGAGCGGCCGTGTCAGCAGTCCAGGTCCAGCACCGGCATCCGGATCACCGTCCACACCGCGAGCGCGGTGGACCCGAGCACGTGCACCAGGTACACCGTGCACACCGGGACGATCCCGAACTCGGCCATCCAGTGCCCCAACGGGATCAGCGCCAGGAAATCGGCGCCGAGCATGAGTACCGCGATGAGCAGGGCCGGTGCCGCCCACGACGGCGCCACCGGCGCGGTCGACGCGTCCGGCTCGGCAGGTGCGGCGGTATCGGCGAGAGCCGGGGCGATATCGGTGACCATGGCGTCCTCGGGGATTCGATGCGGATCCGGCCTGGACCAGCGAACACCGCGCGACCTGCCTGCGGATTCCGCTGACTCGTCACATGTTCGAGACGCCGCGTCATCCGGATCGGTCCGAGATCGAAAATCCCCCAGCGTCATCCGGTCGGCACCATCGACGGCACCCGGCGCCCCCGCCGGGGTGTCGAGAGGTGGACGTGGTGACCGAGACGATCGCCGCAGGCGCGCCGGTGCTGAGCGCGCGGCGGCGCTGGGCGGTGCTGGCGGTCTGCGCGCTGGCGCTGTTCCTGGTGGGACTGGATACGACGATCGTGATCGTCGCACTAGGCGAGATCGGGCACGGTCTCGGCGTGGACGCCGACCGCCTGGCCTGGGTGGTCGACGCCTACACGGTGACTTTCGCGAGCCTGCTGATCACCGCCGGTGCGCTGGCCGACCGGTTCGGCAGGCGACGGGTGTTCCGGACGGGGCTGGTCGTGTTCGCGCTCGCGTCGCTGGTGTGCGCTGCGGCGCCCTCGCTCCCGGTGCTCGTCGCCGCGCGGATGGCGCAGGGTGTGGGCGCGTCCATGCTGACTCCGGTGGCGCTAGCGATCGTGGTGAACGCCATGCCGGATCCGCGCGAGCGGGCCAGGGCGATCGGCGTGTGGGGCGCGATGTTCGGGCTGAGCCTGGCGGTGGGACCCGTGACCGGTGGGCTGTTGATCGCCGTCCTCGATTGGCGGGCGGTGTTCTGGATCCCGGTGCCGGTGGTCGTGGTGGCGTTGCTGCTGGTCCAGGCGGTGGTGCCCGAATCGCGCGGGCAGCGGGTGCGGCGGCTGGATCCGCTCGGACAGCTGCTGCTGGTCGCGCTGCTGTGGCTCGCGGTGACGCTGCTGATCGAAGGGCCGCGCTGTGGGTGGACGGCGCCGGTGGTGCTCGGCGGCTACGGCGCGCTGGTCGTGCTCACGGTCGCGTTCGTCCGGGTGGAGACGCGCCGGAACCAGCCGTTGATCGAGCCGGGCCTGTTCCTGGTCCCGCGCTTCGCCGGGGCGGTGGTGGGCGCGGTCGTCGTCTTCGTCGCGTTCAGTGCGACCTTGCTGCTGACGACGCTGTCGCTGCAGCACGCGCAGGGGTGGAGCGCCGCGTCGGCGGGCGCCGCCACCCTGCCGATGGCGCTGGCGGTCATGGTGTGCGCGCCGCTGTCCGGTCGGCTGGTCGCCGATTTCGGTCCGCGCAGGCCGCTGCTGCTCGCGGGGAGCTTCCTGAGTCTGGGCGGTGCGCTGTTGCTCTGCCCCGGTGCCGGGACGAGCCTGCCGCTGTTGCTGACCGCGTATCTCATGATCGGCGCGGGGGTGGGATTCGCCAACGCGCCCATCACCGCCACCGCCGTCGACAGACTTCCCGCGGACCGGGCCGGGGTCGCCGGTGGTACCGCCTCCACCGCGCGGCAGCTCGGCACCGCGGTCGGGGTCGCGGCGGCGGGAAGTCTGGTCGCTGACGTACCGCCCGACCGCTTCGTGACCGCGGCCGTGCCCGGTTGGGTGCTCGTCGTCGCCTGCGGGGTCATCCTGCTGATGGTGGCCGCCGTCGCCGGTTACCGGCGGGACCCGCTCGGGTGAGTCTGCAAGGCGGGCTGGGACATCCAGGTGGGGCTGTCGATGGTGTCGACGCGGACGGCGGCGACGATCGTCTTCATGGTGCCCGGCGCGAAGAGGGCGGGGGAGGTGCTGGTGATGGTGCCCGCCGGGTCGAGGGTGGCGGTCCAGTCGTGGGACAGGCGGGTGTTCACCTCGTCGACCACGTGGGTGCGCACCCGGTCCCAGTCGAGGGACGGGGGAATGGCGGTGACGGTTCCGGTGCACAGCCAGTCGTCCAGGGTCATCCCGAACAGTTCCTGCCAGTCGTCGGTGTAGGTGGTCATCGTGCTCCCTCGTCGTCGGCTGTCGAGGATGGTAGTCGGGTTGCGCGAAAACGACGGTAGCGCAGGGGGATCGGGTGCGGAGATGTGCGTCGGACGTGCGCCCAGTACGCTGTTCGGCGTTGACGATCCACCGATCTGAGGGGGGTACACGGTGGCATTCGCGCAATCGTGGCAGATGTTCAAGACCTCGGCCACTGTGCTGCGGACACGGAAGGAACTGGCGGTGTTCCCGGTGCTGTCGGGCGCCGCGAGCCTGGTGGTGGAGGCCAGTTTCCTGGTGCCGATCGTCGTCTCGGACCTGTGGGACAAGTCCTCGGCGACGACGTATGTGCTGTTCGGCCTGATGTATCTGGCCACCGCCTTCGTCACCATCTTCTTCAATGCCGCGCTCATCTCCCAGGCCGATGTGGCGATGCGCGGCGAGGATCCGAGCGTGGGCGGCGGGGTGCGGGTCGCGGCGGGGAAGTGGCCGCGCATCCTGGTGTGGGCGCTGATCTCCGCGACGGTCTCGCAGCTGCTGCGAGTGCTGCAGGACCGCGTCGGGTTCCTCGGTTCGCTGATCACCGCGATCGCGGGCACGGCCTGGCAGGTGGTGTCGTTCCTGGTGCTGCCGAAGATGGTGCTCGCCGATCGCGGCGTCGTCGACGCGGTGAAGGACTCGGCGGAAGCCATGAAACGTACCTGGGGTGAGAACCTCGTCGGCAATGTGGGCCTCGGGCTGTTCGGTGTGCTGCTCGCCGTGCCCGGCGGACTGCTGGTGATCGGCAGTATCGCGCTGTTCGGGGTGAGCGTGCCCGGTGCGCTGCTGGTGATGGCGGCCGGATTCGTCTGGATTCTGGTGGCCGCGGTGGTGGTGACGGCGCTGACCGGCATCTACCAGACCGCGCTCTACCGTTACAGCGTCGACGGCGTGGTGCCGGTGGCCTTCGCCGACGCCGACCTGGCGCACGCCTTCGCCCGGCGCTGAGGTCCGGGCCTCCGGGCGCCGCGGGTGGTACGACTGACGGGACCGTTTTCGTGCGTCCCGGGAGGAATGCCATGTCGTTCGGCCGGAAAACCCTTCGATCGCTGCTGGTGACCGCGCTCCTCGCGGGTCCGGCGCTGGCGGTGGCGCCGGTCGCCGCGGCCGACGCCGGATTGCTCGACGACGCGATCACCCTGACCAGTGCCGGATTCTGCGTGGGGCACATCCATTTCGAGACCGTCTTCGGCACGGAGACGCGCTACTTCGGCCTGGTCAGCGCACTGCACGGGGTCGGTCCGTGCTCGGTCGACGCGGGCGTGCACTGGCGCAATCTCGACACCGGCGCGGCCGGAACCGTGTGGCAGCGGATCTACGGAACCGGTGGTACCCAGATCGAATTCGATCCGGGGCCCGGCCGCATCGTCGGCACGATCACCACCGACGCGCCGCACAAGCCGGGGCGGTTCGAGTTCGTCCGGCAGTCGTAGCGAACCACCTCGGCCGGGAGAAGCGCTAAGGTA
Source organism: Nocardia sp. SSK8 (assembly GCF_037034205.1). NCBI lineage: Bacteria > Bacillati > Actinomycetota > Actinomycetes > Mycobacteriales > Nocardiaceae > Nocardia > Nocardia sp. SSK8. The sequence continues at coordinate 677,575 of NZ_JBAGKD010000002.1, read as the reverse complement.
AGCCTAGGCTTATCCGACGCGTGAAAGGAATCTCCTTGTCCCTCGTGATTCTGTTCGGGTCCGAACTCGGTACGTCCGAGGCGGTGGCCGAACATCTCGCCGACCGGACCGGGTTCGACGGGGCGGTGTCGGTCTACGACATGGCCGAGTTCGATCCGCGCGATCTGGACGGCGTGGAATTCCTGATCGTGGTCTGCTCGACCTACGGCGACGGCGAATTGCCCACCGCCGCCGAGGCTTTCTTCGATCGGGTCGAGATCGTGCGCCCGGACCTGACCGGGCTGCGCTTCGCGGTCTTCGGCCTCGGTGACTCGGTGTACGGCGACACCTTCAATCGCGGCGGCGAGCTCGCCGCGGCGAAGCTCGCCGCCCGGGGCGCCACCCAGGTCGGCGAGCACGCCCGCCACGACGCGTCGACCGAGATCAAGCCGCGCGACCTGGCCGGGGAGTGGGTGCGGACCCTGCCGATCCGCACCCTGATCGCGACCTAGCCGGTGACGGCTCCGTGCGCGGCGGAGCTGACCAGTTTGCGGTATTTGGCCAAGACGCCCGAGGTGTATTTCGGCGGGAGCGGCTCGAAACCCACCGCGCGGGCAGCGAGTTCGGCCTCGTCGATCTTGACGTCGAGGCGGCGGCCCGCGACATCGAGGATGATCGGGTCGCCGTCGCGGACGAAAGCGATAGGGCCACCGTCGACGGCCTCCGGCGCGACATGGCCGACGCACAGGCCGGTGGTGCCGCCGGAGAACCGGCCGTCGGTGAGCAGCAGCACGTCCTTGCCCAGCCCCGCGCCCTTGATGGCGCCGGTGATGGCCAGCATCTCGCGCATCCCGGGGCCACCCTTGGGGCCCTCGTAGCGGATGACCACCACATCGCCCGCCACGATGGTGCCGTCCTCGAGTGCGTCCATGGCCGCGCGTTCGCCGTCGAAGACCCGGGCCGTGCCCCGGAAGACATCGGAGTCGAAGCCCGCGCTCTTGACCACGGCGCCCTCGGGGGCGAGCGAGCCGTGCAGGATGGTGAGGCCACCGGAGGCGTGGATGGGGCGTTCGAGCGGGCGAATCACCTCGCCGTCGAGACCGAGGTCGATGGCGGCGAGGTTCTCGGCCATGGTCTTGCCGGTCACGGTCATGACATCGCCGTGCAGCAGCCCCGCGTCGAGAAGTGCCTTGAGCACCACCGGGATCCCGCCGACCTTGTCGACGTCGTTCATGACATAGCGGCCGAACGGCTTGAGATCGCCCAGATGCGGCACCCGGTCACCGACGCGGTTGAAATCGGCGAGGGTGAGCTCGACACCGGCCTCGCGGGCGATGGCCAGCAGGTGCAGCACGGCATTGGTGGATCCGCCCAGCGCCATGACGATGGTGATGGCGTTCTCGAACGCCGCCATGGTCATGATGTCGCGCGCGGTGATGCCCCGGCGCAGCAGCTCGACCACGGCCTCGCCGGACTTGCGCGCGTACTCGTCGCGGCGGTGATCCGGGGCGGGCGGGGCGGCCGAGCCGGGCAGGCTCATGCCCAGCGCCTCGGCCACCGAGGCCATGGTGTTGGCGGTGTACATGCCGCCGCAGGCGCCCTCACCGGGGCAGATCGCCCGCTCGATGCGGTCGACCTCCGCTCGGCTGATCAGTCCCTTGAGGCAGGCGCCGACGGCCTCGAACGCGTCGATGATGGTGACGTCACGGCCGTCCACATTGCCCGGCATGATCGAGCCCGCGTAGAGGAACACGCTCGACAGATCCAGGCGCGCGGCCGCCATCAGCATGCCGGGCAGGCTCTTGTCGCAGCCAGCCAGCAGCACCGAGCCGTCCAGGCGCTCGGCCATCATGACCGTCTCCACCGAGTCGGCGATGATCTCGCGGCTGACCAGCGAGAAGTGCATGCCCTCGTGGCCCATCGAGATCCCGTCGGAGACGGAGATGGTGCCGAATTCGAGGGGATAGCCCCCGGCGGCGTGCACGCCCTCCTTGACGGCCTTGGCCAGCCGGTCCAGCGAGAGATTGCAGGGGGTGATCTCGTTCCAGCTGGAAGCCACCCCGATCTGCGGTTTCTCCCAGTCCTCGTCTCCCATGCCGACCGCGCGGAGCATGCCGCGGGCCGCGGTCTTCTCGAGTCCGTCGGTGACGTCGCGGGAGCGGGGCTTGATGTCGACCGGCGCGTCCGTGTCGTGGGCCATCCCGAAAGCCTACGGCTCCCGCGCCGGTCCGTCCGGGACCGTGCCCGGTGTGTGGACGTCGAGCCAGCGCAGCATCCGGTCGACCGAGTCGGCGGCGTCGCCGTGCGCGCCGGATTCGGCCCACTCGGTGAGGGCGGCGAAGGTGGCGGCCTGGTAGGCGGTGGCCAGCGCGCGGCAGATGGCGGTGGGAGCGCCGGGCAGGCGGCGCGCGAGATAGCCGGTGAGGGTGTCGATCCAGGGCTGATAGACCGCGGGCGCGGTGGCGGCCAGCGTGGGTTCGGCGGAGATCAGGCGCAGCCAGGCCGGGGCCAGCTCGTGGATCTGCGGGTCGCGCGAGACCGATTCGACGATGGCGGTGCGCACCACCACGGCGACGGGGGCGTCGTCGGCGGCGCGGGTGAGCACCTCGCGCAACCGGTCGGTCGCGGGGGCCACGCCGAGCCAGGCGATCTCGGCGCGGGAGGGGAAGTGCCGCAACAGGGTTCGGGTGCTGATGCCGGTCGCCTCGGCCAGGTCGTTCCAGTTCGTGGCGGCGAATCCGCGTTCGGTCCACAGCCGCAGCGCGTCCGCGCCCACGGCGCGGATGTTCAGCACGGAGGGGCGGCCGGGGCGGCGGCGATCGGGCCGGGTCACGCCGAAAGCCAAACAGTTTTGGCGAAGTGTGTCAATATTGCGGCGGAGCAGACCCCCAGAGGAGTAGAGAGCATGGATTTCGTCAACTCGTCCGCACTGGTCACCGGTGGTGCGTCGGGCCTCGGCCTGGCCACCGTGCGGGAACTGCACGCCCAGGGCGCCAAGGTCGTCATCGTCGACCTGGCCTCGTCCAACGGCGCGGCCATCGCCAAGGAACTCGGTGACGGCGTGGTCTTCGCGGCCGCGGATGTGACCGACGAGGCGGCGGTGTCGGCGGCGCTGGACGCGGCCGAAGCGCTGGCGCCGCTGCGGATCGTGGTGAACTGCGCGGGTATCGGCAACGCGATCAAGACCGTCGGCAAGAAGGGCGCGTTCCCGCTGGCCGATTTCACCAAGGTCGTCAATGTCAACCTGTTCGGCACCTTCAATGTGATCCGGCTGGCGGCCGAGCGCATGGCCGCGGGCGAGCCGGTGGGCGAGGAGCGCGGTGTCATCGTCAACACGGCCTCGGTCGCCGCGTTCGATGGGCAGGTCGGCCAGGCCGCCTACTCCGCGTCCAAGGGCGGCATCGTCGGCATGACGCTGCCGATCGCGCGCGACCTGGCGGGCTTCAAGATCCGGGTCGTCACGATCGCGCCCGGCCTGTTCCGCACGCCGCTGTTCGAGACCCTGCCCGAGGAGGCGCTGCAGTCGCTCGGCGCGCAGGTGCCGCATCCGTCGCGGCTGGGTCAGCCGACCGAGTTCGCCGCGCTGGCCCGCCACATCGTGGAGAACCCGATGCTCAACGGCGAGACCATCCGTCTCGACGGCGCCATCCGGATGGCGCCGCGCTGAGCTGATCGGCACACCGACGAGACCGGCCGGGAGCAGTGCGCTCCCGGCCGGTCTCGTCGTGAGGGGGTGGAATCAGCGGACGGGCAGCGCCTCGGGCCGCTCGAGGACCGCGGCGAGATCGCGGCGGGCCAGGTCGTACTGTTCGGTCAGGGTGGCCACCAGCTCGGCGGTGCTGCGACCGGCGGTGATCGCGCCGATGCCCTGACCGGCGCCCCACACGTCCTTCCAGGCCTTGGCGTCGGTGCTGGAGCCGAAGTTCATCTGGGAGGGATCGGACTCGGGCAGATTGTCGGGGTCCAGGCCCGCGGCGACGATGCTGCCGCGCAGGTAGTTGCCGTGCACGCCGGTGAACAGGTTGCTGTAGACGATGTCGGCGGCGCCGGAATCGACGATCATCTGCCGGTAGTCCGGCACCACATTGGCCTCGGTGGTCGACAGGAAGGCCGAGCCGATGTAGGCCAGGTCGGCGCCCGCGGCCTGGGCGGCCAGGATCGAGCGGCCGTGCGCGATGGCGCCCGAGAGCAGCAGCGGCCCGTCGAACCAGGTGCGGATCTCCTGCAGCAGGGCGAAGGGGGACTGGGTGCCCGCGTGGCCGCCCGCGCCCGCGGCGACGGCGATGAGGCCGTCAGCGCCCTTCTCGATCGCCTTGCGGGCGAAGCGGTCGTTGATGACGTCGTGCAGGACGATGCCGCCGTAGGAGTGCACCGCCTCGTTGATCTCCTCGCGCGCGCCCAGCGAGGTGATCACGATCGGCACCTTGTGCTCCACGATGACGGCCATGTCGGCCTCGAGCCGGTCGTTGGAGCGGTGCACGATCTGGTTCACCGCGAACGGCGCCACGATCGCCTCCGGATGGGCTGCCTGGTAGGCCGCGTTCTCCTCGCTGATCCGGCTCAGCCAGTCGGTGAGCAGGGCCGCCGGGCGCGCGTTGAGGGCGGGGAAGGAACCGACGATGCCCGCCTGGCACTGGGCGATGACGAGCTCGGGCCCCGAGGCGATGAACATCGGCGACGCGACGGCGGGCAGGGCCAGTCGGCTGGACAGCCAGGTCGGCAGAGCCATGGGGTACCTCCGGGAGGGGTCGAGCGGCGCGGCGCCGCGGCAGGCGATGTACCGACGGTAGGGCACCGAAACCCGCTATGCAACGAGTTGCATAGAGACGTGGCGACCATCACGTGCGGGCGACCGGTGACCATCGGCCCCCAAGGAAGGGCCCAAGGCCTGTTCGCCGCGGGCGCCGCGCGGAGCAGACTCGGGACATGACCGACAGCACAGCCACCAGGGCGAGCCTGGCACCGGATCTGTCGACGATCACCGCGGCGCTGTGGCGAGCCCGCCGCGCGCCCTCGATCCACAATTCCCAGCCGTGGCGCTGGGAGTTCGACGGAACCCACCTGTACCTCTACCGCGACGAGAGCAGACACCTGACCGCCGCCGATCCGAGCGGACGTCAGCTGGTGATCAGCTGCGGCGCGATGCTGCACCATCTGCGCACCGTGCTGGCCGCCACCGGCTGGCGCACCGATCTCGACCGGTTCCCCGATCCGGCCCGACCGGATCTGCTGGCCCGGCTGGATTTCCGGCCGTGGCCCGATCCGCCCGAGGGCGTGGGCGCGCGGGCGGCCGCCATCGAACGGCGGCGCACCGACCGTCATCCGCTGGCGGCCCCCGAGGATTTCGGCGAGGTGCTACGCGCGGCGCGGATGCTGGCCAGCCCGCACCGGATCGAGCTGGACGTGCTGTCCGGCGAGACCCGGCCGGTCCTGGCCGAATCGTCGCGCGAAGCCGAGGCCAAACGGCGCTACGACATGGGTTACCAGGCCGAATTGCGCTGGTGGGCCGGGCATTCGGCTGACTACCAGGGCATCCCGGCCGCCGCGCTGCTCACCGGCGCGGAGACCGAGCGGGTGCCGGTCGCGCGCCGCTTTCCCGCCGCCACGAGCCCCGGGCCGCCGTCCGGCGCGCAGGATCGGGCCGAACTGGTGGTGCTGAGTTCGGACGGTGACACGATCGGCGACTGGTTGCACGTCGGCGAGGCGCTGTCGGTGGTGCTGCTGGAATTCACCCGGGCGGGTGAGGCGACCTGCGCACTGACCCACATCACCGAACTGCCCGGTGCGCGGCGGACGCTGGAACAGCTGGTCGCGGGCCACGGTGTGCCGCAGGTGCTGATCCGGGTGGGTCGCGCGCCCGTCGACGCCGGTCCCGCGCCGGTCACCTCGCGCCGTCCGGTCGAGGAGATCCTGACCGTGCTCCCGAATCCCGCGGCGCCGCACTGAATCGCGGACACAACGCGGCCACCCGTCGAGGTGGCCGCGTCGTCGCTGTCAGCGGGGTCCGGACCGGACGACGATCACCGGGCGGTCCGCACCGTGCAGCACGGCCTGGGCGACCGAACCCAGGGTCATCCCGGTGAATCCGCCCCGGCCGCGGCTGCCCACCACGATCAGCTGGGCGTCCGCGCCCGCGGCGAGCACGGCCCGGGCGGGACGATCCTGTGTCACCAGCCGCTCGACGGTGACATCGGGATACTTCTCCGCGTACCCGGCCAGGCTCTCGGCCACCAGCGATTCGGCCTGGGTCTGCATGGTCGCCCGGGAGTCGTAGTGGAAGAACTCCGTCCAGGCGTGCACCGCGACGAGGCGCGCGCCCCGCCGGGCGGCCTCGTCGAAGGCGAGCGCGATGGCCTCCGCGCTGCACGCCGAGCCGTCGACACCCACCACGACGGCCGCGTCGGGCGCGGGTTCGGATTCCGGGATCACCGCGACCGGGCACGCGGCGTGGCGTGCCAGCGATGTACTGACCGAACCGAGCAGCGTGCGCCGCAACGCCCCGAGGCCACGGCTGCCGATCACCAGCAGCCGGGCCGTGGCGCTGCGATCGCGCAGGACCGCGACCGGGGACCCCGAGACCGCGGCGGTGGAGATCTCGACGTCGGTGTGCTGGGTGGCCTCGGCCGCCGCGGTCGCGACCACGGAATCACCGTGGCGGCGTAGGCGTTCGGCGTCGTAGATCGGGCCGGGACCGTAGTCGACGGGCACGTCGATGGCGTAGACGAGATGCAGCGGCGCGCGGTGCCGGGTGGCGCACTCCGCGCCCCAGCGCAGCGCGATCCGTGCCTGCTCCGACCCGTCGACGCCGACCACGATCGGCTGATTTCCGGTGTGAGGAGTGGACATGAGCCTGCCTTTCTGTCCCCACCAGTCTGCGCCCGCGGTGGCCCCGGACGGCAGAGGCGCAGGGCCCACGCTCCGGTGCCGAAGGTCGTCGCGGGGGTCAGGGCAGCGGTGCCGACCAGCGCACGACGGTGCCGCCGCCCGCGGGCGTCTCGATGCCGAAGGTGCCGCCGACCTCGGCGGCGCGGGCCGCGAGATTGGCCAGCCCGCCGCGGTGCGCGGCGTCGGCGGGGAGACCGGTGCCGTCGTCGGTGACCTCGATCGTGACGTCGTCGCGCACCGTGAGCTCCACCGCGACACTGCTCGCCCGCGCGTGTCGCACGGCATTGCTGACCGCTTCGCGCAGCACCGCTTCGACGTGGCCGGACAGCGGCGGTTCCAGCACGGTGACCGGGCCCGCCAGCCGCACCGTGGTGCGCAGGCCGCTGTCGGCGGTCATCTCGGTGATGATGCCGTGCAGGCGTTTGCGGAAGGTGGCCGAGTCGGTGGCGGTATTGGACTGCAGATCGAAGATCGAGTAGCGGATGTCCTGCACAATGGCCTGGATGTCGTCGATGGTGTCGTCGAGGCGGTCGCGCACATCGGCGCCGCGGGCCCGCTGCCGGGTGGTGTGCAGCGACAGGCCGACGGCGAACAGCCGCTGGATCACGTGATCGTGCAGTCCCCGGGCGATCCGGTCGCGGTCGGCGACGACATCGAGCTCGCGCATCCGGCGCTGGGTGTCGGCCAGGTGCAGCGCCACTGCGGCCTGGTCGGCGTAGGTGGTCAGCAGGGCCCGGTCGGCGGCGGCGGGCGCGGCGGCACCGGCGGGGAAGACCGAGGTCAGCACGCCGGTGACCGCGCCGTGCGCGCGCAGCGGCAGGGTGAGGACCGGGCCGAACCGCTCGGTCGCGACGAGGATCGGATGCTCGGCGGGACACGCGGCGGTGACCGCCCGCCCGGAGCGGAAGGCCTCGGCGGTGTGCCGGTCAGTGAGCGGGAGACGGGTACCGAGCAGGCCGTCGGCGTCCAGGCCCGCGGCCGCGACCACCACCAGCTCGGTGATCTCCTCGGGCGGTACATCCGGGTCCTCGGGGAGCGCGAGGAAGGTGCACGCCGACCCGGTGAGCGCGTGACCGCGGGCGGCGACCAGGCCGAGGACCTCGGCCGAGGGGCTGCCCGCCAGTAGCGCTGTCGCCACATCCCGGATGGCCTCGAGCCACAGCTGCCGCACCCGGGACTGTTCGTAGAGGCGCGCGTTCTCGATCGCGATGCCCGCCGCCGCGGCCAGGGCCTGCACGACCACCTCGTCGTCCGCGGTGAACTCGCGCCCACCGGCCTTCTCGGTGAGATACAGGTTGCCGAAGATCTCGTCGCGGACCCGCACCGGCACGCCGAGGAAGGTCCGCATCGGCGGGTGATGCTCGGGAAAGCCCACCGAGGCCGGGTGCTCGGACAGATCGGCCAGCCGGATCGGGCGGGGCTCGGCGAAGAGCAGGCCGAGCACGCCGTGCCCGCGCGGCAGATCACCGATCAGCACGCGGGTGCGGTCGTCGATGCCCTCGTAGACGAATTCGGCGAGCTGACCACTGCTGGTGTCCGCGGCGCGCACCCCCAGGGCGCCGTAGCGGGCGTCGACCAGTTCGATGGCGGTGTGCACGATGGTGCGCAGGGTGTTGTCCAGGTCCAGGCCCGCGGTCACCACGAGCATGGCTTCCATCAACCGGTCCATCCGGTCGCGCTCGCGCAGCGGCAACCGGGACAGGGCGACCGGTGGCGGGCCCGACGCGTCGTCCATAGCGGGAATTCTCGCACGGCCGGGCGGCATCGCCGGGTCATCGCCGCCGCGTCGGGTCCAGGTCGGCGGCCATCACCGCAGCCTGGGTGCGGCGTTGCACGCCGAGCTTGGCCAGCAGCCGCGAGACGTAGTTCTTGACGGTCTTCTCGGCCAGGAACATCCGCGCCGCGATCTGGCGATTGGTGAGCCCCTCGCCGAGCAGGGCGAGCAGGGTGCGTTCCTGGTCGGTCAGCGTGGCCAGCGGGCCGGTCTTCTCCTCGGCCTCGGCGCGCAGCTTGGCCATCAGCGCCGCGGCGGCCCGGTTGTCCAGCAGCGAGCGGCCCGCGCCGACCTCGCGGACGGCCTCGACCAGTTCCAGGCTCCGGATGTCCTTGACGACATAGCCGCTCGCGCCAGCCAGGATCGCGTCCAGCATCGCCTGCTCGTCGGTGAACGAGGTGAGGATGAGGCAGCGCGGCGCGGGGTCGGCCGAGAGCAGCTCGCGGCACAGCTCGATCCCGCTGCCGTCGGGGAGCCGGACATCGAGCACCGCGACATCGGGGCGCAGGGCCGGGATGCGGGCCAGGGCCTGCGCGTAGGTCCCGGCCTCGCCGATCACCTCGAGGTCGGGTTCGAGCGCGAGCAGCTCGGCCACGCCGCGCCGGACGATCTCGTGGTCGTCGACCAGGAATACCGTGGTCATGTCTTCATTGTGCGCCGGAGCACCGCTCAGGGCACCTCGCGCAGGACCTCGGTGAGCGGGCGTCGGGGGGTGGGGGCCGGGCGGTCGGGGTCGGGGGCGGTGCCGATCCGGACCACGACCTGCGGGACGCCCGGATGCCCGATGACACCGCCGAGCAGCCTGCGCGCGGAGACCAGTTCGGTGATGTGGGTCAGCGGGCAGGTGGACAGCCCGGCCGCGGTGCCCGCGAGCAGGACCGCGGACAGGGCCTCGCCGGTGCGCAGCCAGGACAGCGGCGACTCATCGCTCGAGGTGAGCACCGCGAGGCGGGCGCGGTCCTGCTGCTCGCCACGCCGGGCCGAGGGACCGGACGCCGGGAAGTCGCGGGCCACCCCGACCCGGGCGCGTTCGGAATCGGAGGCCACCGCCGTCGGCGGGATGCCGTCCCTAGCGCCGGGATTGCCCGTCCACCAGTCGATCTCGGCCCGGTACTGCGGGTCGTAGGCGCGCAGCGAACCGGCCTGTTCGGAGGCGTGGCTCAGGCGTGGTCGCGCGTCCTCGGTGAGCACGTCGAGGGTGAGGCCGTGGCTGGTGGCCAGGCGGTCGAGCGCCGGGTGCAGCGCGTCCCATCCGTGCGGTTCGGTCATCGGCAGCCGGTCGGTGTACCGGCGGGGGATCGCCTCGGCGCGGTCGAGCAGGTCGGCGGGCGGGTCCGGCCATGGCCGGAAGGTGAGGGTGGCGAGCAGGTCGGCGTCGGCGGGATCGGGTAGGCGGGTGACCCCGGTGTCCCAGCGCCGGGCCGCGCAGGCGGTCCGGACGTGGTCGAGGACCGCGCCGCAGCTGATGGTCGCCTGGCGCGCGTGCGGGTCGGCGGCGCCGAGCTGCCGGTCGGGGTCGCGGCGCAGACGCAGGCGCGCGCCGTCGAACAGCCACAGCCACGGCTGGGTGTTGTGGACCGACGGTGCCCGGCAGCCCAGCTCGACGGCGGCGCGGATCGTGGACAGGTCGGGGACCGGTTCCTCGCTCATGTCAGCCAGTGTCGTCCTCTCGCGGCCGTGCGCCCACGATCCGCGCGCCCGTGTCACCGGATCAGCCGGGGTGCACCACCATGACGGGACAGTCGGCGTGCTGGACCAGCCAGTTGCTGGTGGACCCGAGCAGCAGCCCGCGGAACCCGCCGCGCCCGCGACTACCGACGACCAGCAGCTGCGCGCGCTGGGACCACTGCGCCAGCCGTTCCCGCGGTCCGAACACCTCGACCTCCCGGCGCACCGGCAGATCGGGATACCGCTCGGACCAACCGGCCAGCCGCTCGGCCAGCAGGGCCTCCTCGGCCACGGCCAGATCGTCGATCGGCAGCTCGAGATAGTCCGAACCGGCGAACTGCCCGCGCGAGAGATCGCTCCATGCGTGCACGGCGACCAGCTCGGTCCCGCGCTGGTCGGCCTCGGCGAACGCGGCGCCGATCGCGGGCTCGCCGACACCGCTGCCGTCGACCCCGACCACGACCGGCCCCTCCCGGCGTTCGGCGCCGGGCCCGCGCACGATGACCACGGCGCCGTGCGCGTGCGCGGTCACCGCGAGCAGCGTCGACCCCAGATGCGCGAACGCGCCCGCCGCGTCCCGCACCCCGAGCACCACCAGGTGCGCGTGGGCCGAGGCGGCGATCAGGGTGCGGGCGGGGTTGCCGGTCGCGAGTTCGGTGGTGAGGGTGAGGCCCGGTTCGGCGGCCAGCGCGTCCTCCCGGGCGGTCGCCAGCAGCCGCTCGGCGGCGAGATGGATGTCCTGCATGGTCGCGTAGATGAACGCGTCGTAGGCGCTGCGCGGGGTCCGGTCGGCGATCGGATCGGTGCAGTGCACGAGGTGCAGCGGGCGCCCGCGCCGGGCGGCGAGATGGGCGGCCCAGCGCACGGCGGTGACCGATCCGGCCGAGCCGTCGGTCCCGGCCACGATCGCGCTCGGCGGCGGCTCGTTCATCGGCTCGGGTGCGGCGTGCGCTTGGTCGCCGACGGCTGATAGTGGCTGGTGGTCGTCGGCGAGCCCGACATGCGCGGCTTGTCGGGGCCCGACGGGACCTTGGTCCGCGGCGGGGTCTTGGTCTGCGGCGGGGCCTCGCGGACCGCCTGCGCCGGACCCGATTCCGCCGCGCACGCGACCGAGGTGGGGCACGCGGGGGAACCCCCGCCGGAATGGACGGCCAGCACCGCGAATCCGACCGCGGCGACCACGCCGACGCACAGTTTCGTCACCATCACCTGCGCCTTTCTCGTTCGGCAGCCCGGAATTCGCACTGTACGCATCCTCGGCACGTCGGCTCCGGACCCCGGCGCCGGTCGCGTGTCCCCACGGCGGACCCGGCCGGAATCGCTTGTCCGGTGGCGGGGCCCGTGTTCTAGTACCGGTATGTGCGATGCGGCGCGGCGACTGGTGAGCAGGCGGGGGATCCTGGGCGGGATGCTCGGTGGGGGAGCGCTGGTGGCGCTGGGCGCGGGCCCGGCGGTGGGGGCGCCGGTCGAGGCGCGGACGGTGGCCGCGCGGCAGCGGTTCTTCGGGCCCGAGGTGGTGGATCCGGTGACCGGCGAGGTGCGCCCGGATCGGGTGGTGCTGTCCTGGGTGGGCTGCGCGACCTACGCGGTGGCCTTCGCCGGGACGGTGCTGCTGCTCGACGCCTGGGTGCCGCGGCTGAGCAGCGCGGGCTATGTGCCGACGACCGCGCAGGAGCTGGCGGATCTGGCGCCCGCTGCGATCCTGATCGGGCACGGGCACTTCGATCACGCGGGCGACGCGGGCCGGATCGCGCAGGCGGCGGGCGCGGTCGTGCACGGGACCGCCGAGCACTGCGCCACGATCCGGGCGCAGGTCCCCGATCCGGGCTTCGCGACCGTGCCGCTCGGGGACGCGGGCACCGCGCCGGGCACCGTCCACGAGTTCACCGTCGGCGCGATCGCGGTGACCGCGGTGCGGCACCTGCATTCGGGGCCGACCGCCCCCGATCCGGCGAACGGGTCGGCGCCGTTCTTCCCGGTCCCGGATCTGTGCGCGATCGCGCAGCACCCGCCGACCCTCGACGATCTGCGGGTCGGCCTGCCGCGCCTGCGTGACGAGGAGGGCGGCTGTCTGCTGTATCAGCTCCGGGTTCCCGGATTCTCGCTGGTGTGGCACGACTCGGCGGGCCCGCTGACGGAGAAGGCGCCGCAGGTGTTCGACGCGCTCGCCGGACTCCCGCCCACCGAGGTGCAGATCGGTGCCATCCAGGGCTTCAACCAGCTCACCAACGGGCTGCGTGATCCGCGCACCTATATCGAGGCGGTTCGCCCGCGGCTGTTCGTGCCCGCGCACCACGACAACTGGCTGCCCGGCTTCACCGCCCCGGCCGCCACCTACGACGCCCCGCTGCGCGCCGAACTCGACCGCATCCCGGCCGAATACCGCCCAGAGCTGCGCTCCCTGCTCGATCCCGCCGACTACCTCGCCCCCGGCCGGTTGACCTTCCCGCTCTGATCGGTCAGCTGCCCGGCATCCGCTGCTGGGCGAGGGCGCGGCGGGACTCCTCGTGCAGGATCTCGAGGAGTTCGGCCTCCAGGGCGGCGAATTCGGGGGTGGTGATGAGGGACAGGTCGCGGGGGCGGGGGAGGTCGACGTGCAGTTCGTGGCGGACGGTGGCGGGGCGCGCGGACAGCACCAGGACGCGGTCGGACAGGTAGACGGCCTCGCGGATGTCGTGGGTGATCATCAGGACCGTCCAGCGGTAGCGCTGCCACACCTCCTGCAGCCAGGACTGCATCTCGGTGCGGGTCAGCGAGTCCAGGGCGCCGAAGGGTTCGTCGAGCAGCAGTGGTTCGCGTTCCTGGACGACGGTGCGCAGCAGGGCGGCGCGCTGGCGCATGCCGCCGGAGAGCTGCGCGGGGCGGGCGTCCTCGAATCCGGCCAGGCCGAACGCGGGGAACAGCGCGCGGGCGCGGCGGCGGGCCTCGGCCTTGGGCACCCCCTGCACCTGCAGGCCCAGGACGGTGTTGTCCAGGACCGAGCGCCAGGGGAACAGCAGATCCTTCTGCGGCATGTAGGCGCAGTGCGCGCCGGTGTCCGCGGCATCGTCGGCGTGGCAGCGGACACTGCCGGAATCGGGGGACTCGAGCCCGGCCAGCATGTTGAACACGGTGCTCTTGCCGCAGCCGCTGGGCCCGATGACGGTGACGAACTCGCCCGCGCGGACCGTGAACGACACCCCGCCCAGCACCGCGAGCGCCGTCCCACCCCGCCCGGCGGGTGCGAACGATTTGGTGAGCTCGTCGGCGACGATGCGGACGTCGGCGTCGTCAGTCATGTCCGCTCCTGTTCCGCGCGCGTGACCACGGCGCGACGAGGCGTTCCACCGCGAAGGTCGCCAGATACAGCGCGATGCTGAGCAGGGCCGTCACCAGGACCGCCGCCAGCACCAGGTCGGTGCGGAACGAGTTCTTCTGCAGGCTCATATAGATGCCCAGGCCCTCACTGGCCCCGACGTACTCGGCGAACACGGCCCCGACCACCGCGTAGGTGATTCCGATCCGCAGCGCGGTGAAGAACCGCGGGATCGCCGAGGGCAGCCGCACATACCGGAACACCTGCACCCGCGAGGCGCCCATGCTGCGCAGCAGCGCGCCCGCCTCCCGATCCGCGGCGGCGAACCCCTCGATCAGTCCGATGGCCATCGGGAAGAAGGTGACCAGCGAGACCACCAGGATCTTCGGCAGCAACCCGAAGCCGAACCAGATGATCATCAGCGGCGCGACGGCGATGATCGGCACCGTCTGCGAGGCCACGAACAGCGGCACCAGCGCCCGGCGCAACCACGGCGAGAAGTCGACGACGATCGCCAGCACCCAGGCCAGGGTGAGTGAGACCGCGAAACCGAGCAGGGTCACCTGCAGGGTCGCGGCGGCGTGGGTGGCGATGTCGTCGCGATGCGCCCAGCCCTGCTCGAGCACGCGCATCGGCGAGGGCAGCACCTGCGGGCGGATCCCGCTGGTGGTCACATAGACCTGCCACAGCACCACGAGCACCGCCACCGTGAGCACCGACGGCAGCGCCCACCGCAGACCCGCCCCGCGCGCCCGGGCGGAACGGGCCGTCGGCGCCGCGGCGACCGACAGCTCAGGAGGTGGCGAGGTACTCATCGGTGAAGTACGTCGACCAATCGGGTTCGGTGGTGAGCGGCTTGCCGTCGGGGCCGTTGAGCAGGCCGCCGCGGTAGAGGAAACCGGAGTTGGCCGACCACTGCTGCACGGTCTGGGTGCCCACTCGGCCGGTGCCGTCCTTCATGAACTGCTCGGCCAGCATGCGCTGACTCTCGAAGACCAGCTTCTCGTCGGTGAACGCGCCGGGGTTGGCGTCCAGGAGATCCTGGGCGGCCTGGTCCGGGTTGTCGGCGGCGAACTGGTAGCCGCGTTGCAGCGCCCGCACGAACTTCGCCGCGCGCTCGGGGTTGGCGGCGAGCCAGCCCCGGTTGGCGTCGATCACGATGGCGTAGGCATCCGGGAAACCGAAATCGGTGTAGCGGAAGTACCGCATCGGGGTGCCGTGGTGTTCGGCCTCGATGCCCTCCCACGCCAGATAGGAGACGGTGAAATCGGCCTTGCCGGAGTAGACGGCCTCATAGGCCGAGGAACCCAGCATCACGGAGGTGAAATCGCCGGTGCCGCCGTCGTTGCGGATGACCTGTTGCAGCGCCTCCCGCTCGCCCGGATCACCGAAACCGGCGTAGGTCTTGCCGTCGAGGTCCTTCGGGCTCGCCAGATCGGCGCGGTCGGCGCGCACGCCGATCCCGGTCGCCCAGTGCTGCAGCGGTGCCAGCACCGACCGGACCTGCGCGCCCGTGGCCTGGGCGAAGGTCGACGAATTGTGGGTGCTGATGCCGAATTCCGCGTTCCCGGCGTCGATCACGGTGTCCACGGAGGTGTTGTTATACGGCAGCACCTGCACGTCCAGGCCCGCGTCGGCGAAGTAGCCGCGCTGCAAAGCCACGTAGAGGCCGGTGTGGTTGGTGTTCGGGGTCCAGTCCAGCGCGAAACGGATGGTGTCGGCGGAGCCGCCCCCGGATCCGCAGGCGGTCAGCGCCGAGAGCACGGCGACACCGGTGAGGACGGCCGCGAGCGCGCGGCGCAGGCGGGCGCTCATCCGGCGGGCCAGGGGCGCGGGTGCAGGGCGGTGTCCCAGAACAGCAGCTCGTAGCGCGTCGCGAGGGTGAACGCGGTGGCCATGGCCGCGCGCTCGTGCTCATTGGCCGACTCGGCCGCGGCGTCGACCAGCGCGCGGGCGGTGGCGGCGGACTGCTGGAACTCCTCGGCGCCGTAGGTGGTGACCCACTGCGCGTAGGGATGCGCGGGATCGGCGGCGATCACCTGGGCCGCGCGCGCGGCCAGATCGCGGCCCACCTCGGCGTAGATCCAGAAGCACGGCAGTGCGGCCGCGGCCGCGACGGCGTAGGACTCGGTCGCCGCGGCGGCGATCAGATAGGAGACATAGGCCAGGCAGGTCGGGGTGTGTTCCGGCTCGCCCTCGCGCGGCGGCAGCACACCGCCGGTGAGCAGCTGTTCGTGCATGGCGGATTCGACCGTCGCCGCGGTCGCCGACGAGTTCGCCCAGAAGGCCGCGGTCTGCGGGTCCGGCGCCTTGGTGGCCAGCAGGGCCAGCGCCTTGGCGTAGCCGGTGAGATACAGCGAGTCCTGCTCGATGTAGACGCGGAACGCCTCCAGCGGCAGGGTGCCGTCACCGAGGCGGCGCAGGAACTCGAGATCGTCGATCGCCCGGCGCAGACCCTCGGTCTGCTCCCAGAGCTGGTCGGTGAATCTCCGCGTGGTGGTGTGGGCGCGCAACACCGTGACATCCCTTCGTCAGCATTACCTGAACAGGTTCCCGGGTCTGTTCTCAGCCTTGCGGTCGCAAAGCACCCCGTGTCAGAACTCGACCGACCCTAGCAGCGACCGCCGACATGCGGGCAATGCCGCCGAACGGCGGCCACCGCTACCGCAGACTGGGGAAATGGCAGTGCGTGCCAGATCACATTCGATGCAGGGACGAATGGTTCGGGTTCGCGCCGCATGATAGGAGATTTGTCATGGCGTGGCCCCCACAACTCGACTCGGCACAGCGGCCGGGGCGGACGATCAGTCCTGCCCCGGACGCCGGTGCGCGGTCGGTATACCGATTCGATCTGGACGGATTGCGGGGTCTGGCGATCGCGTTGGTCGTCGTGTTCCACGTGTGGTTCGGGCGTGTGTCCGGCGGCGTCGACGTGTTCCTCGTGCTGTCGGGGTTCTTCTTCACCGGCATGGTGTTGCGGCGGGCGCAGTCGCCCGAGCCGGGCTGGGCGTCCGGGGTGCTGCGGCGCACGCTGCGCAGGCTGGTCCCGGCGATGGCGGTGGTGCTGGCCGCGGTGGCCGTCGCCACGGTGCTCGTGCTGCCCTACACCCAGTGGTCGACAGTGGCGTCGCAGGTGCTGGCCTCGCTGTTCTACTACCAGAACTGGCAGCTCGCGCTGACCTGGTCGGACTATCTGGCCGCCGATCCCTCGGTGAGCCCGCTACAGCATCTGTGGTCGATGTCGGTGCAGGGGCAGTTCTACCTGGCGGTGCTGGTCGTCGTCGGGGCGGTGGCCTGGGTGTGCGCGCGGCTGTCGCGGTCGGATCGGGTGCGGCTCGCGGTCGGTGGCGTGGTGGTGGTCGGCGCGGTGTGCTCGTTCGCCTACGCGGCCTACGGCATGCAGACCCAGCAGGGCTGGAACTACTACGACAGCGCGGCGCGCGGCTGGGAGCTGCTGGCCGGTGCCGGGGTGGCGGTGCTGGCGCCGTCGCTGCCGCGCTCGCGATCGCTGCGCTCGCTGCTGGCGTTCCTCGGTGTCGCGGGGGTGGTGCTGTGCGGCTGGCTCGTGCTCGACGGCGCGAACCGGTTCCCCGGTCCGGCGGCGCTGCTGCCGGTGGGCGCGGCGCTGGCGGTCATCCTGTCGGCGTCGCAGCTGCCGGTCGGCGAGTGGCCCGCGGTGAACCAGCTGCTGGCGCACCCGGCCATGCGGTGGCTCGGGGACATCGCCTATCCGCTCTATCTGTGGCACTGGCCGATCCTGATCTTCTTCCTGGTCGAGCGCGGGCATCCGCGGGCCGGGCTGGTCGGCGGGACCGCGGTGATCGCGGTCTCGGTGCTGCTGGCCTGGCTGACGCATCGGTGGATCGAGGAACCGTTGCGGCTGCGCGGGGCGGCGCGCCCGGTCGGCGGTGCCCGGCCGCGCAGGCTGGTCACCGCGGGTGTGGGCGTGCTGCTGGTGGTGACGATCACCGCGGCCGCCGGGTGGCAGTTCGCGGTGGTCCGGGTGAACCCGCCCGCGGCGGTGGGCGTGCTGGATCCGCAGCGGTATCCGGGTGCCGAGGCACTGGCCTCCGGCGTCGAGGTGCCGGACGCGCCGATGCGCCCGACGGTGTTCGAGGCACCCGCCGAACTGCCCCCGCCCACCGTCGACGGCTGTATCGCCGACTGGGATACCCGCGACCTGGTCACCTGCACCTACGGCGACGCCGCGGCCGAGCGCACCCTCGCCCTGGTCGGTAGCTCGCACGCCGAACACTGGCTGCCCGCGCTGCAGGTGCTGGCGACCGAGCACAATTTCCGCATCCAGGTGTATCTGAAGATGGGTTGCCCGCTGACCCTCGCCGAGGACGCCATGTACAAGGGCGAGGCGAACCACGACTGCCGGGACTGGTCGGTCGAGGTGATCGACCGCCTCGACGCCGACCGGCCGGACTGGGTCTTCACCACCGGCACCCGGCCGCGCGACGACGGCGGTGACGAGACGCCCGACGAGTACCTCGAGGTGTGGACGGCCCTGTCCGACCGCGGGCTCAATGTGATCGCCGTGCGCGACACGCCCTGGCTGCGGCGCGGCACCGTCCGCTACAAGGCGGCCGACTGCCTGGCCGGTGGCGGCAATCGCAGCAGCTGCGGTATGGCCCGCGAGGACGCGCTGGACCCGGTGAACCCGGGGCTGGAACCGGCCTCGGCGTTCCCCAGCGTCTTCCCGATCGACCTCAGCGACGCGGTGTGCGAGCCGACGCGCTGTCTGGTCGAGGAGGGCAACATCCTCATCTACCACGACGAGCACCACCTCACCGCCAGCTACTCGCGGTCGCTGGCGGGTCCGCTCGGCCGGGAACTGCGACCGTTGCTCGGCTGGTGGTGAGCCGCGCCACGGAGGGCTCCCGCCTCCCGGCCCGAGCGTCGCAAGCGCGGTAGCGTGCTGCTCGGGGGTGGAAAAGGGAGGTTCCCGGTGGCAGCAGGCCGACGACGGTTCCTCGTGGCCGTGAGTGTGGTGGGTGTGGCCTCGGGCGTGCTCGGACTCCGCGCCGCCGAGCTGGCCGCCCCGGCGGAGACGGTCGTCAGCGAAGTGGTGGCACATCCGCAGAGCGTGCAGCGCATCGCCTACGGGAACTCGCCGGACACCTTCGGTGATCTCTACCTGCCGCCGACCTCGAACACCCGGCTGCCGGTGGTCGTGCTGATCCACGGCGGCGGGTGGACGCAGGGCCGCACGCTCGCCCAGTTCGACGCCCATGCCCGGGCCTTGGCCGGGGACGGGGTCGCGGTGTGGAATGTCGAGTACCGGCGCGTCGGCGGGGGTGGCGGCTGGCCGATCACCCTCACCGATGTCGACGACGCGGTCGCCGCGCTGGCCGAGACCGTGGCGCCCCGGGTCGGCAATCTGCTCGATCTGCGGCGGGTGCACCTGGCCGGGCATTCCGCCGGTGGTCAGCTCGCGGCCTGGGTCGCCGGACGCTGGTCGGCGAGCCCGCCCCGTCATCCGGAGATCCGGATCCGCAGCCTCACCCTGATGGCGGCGGTCCTCGATCTGGACTCGGCCGTCACCGACAACCGCGACTCCTTCGTCCCGAAACTCCTCGGCGGCACCCCCGCCGAGGTCCCCGACCGCTACCGCGACGCCTCGCCCATCCACCGCCTGCCCGCCCCCGACATCCGCGTCACCGCCCTGCACGGCGCCAACGACCGCGTCGTCGCCCCGTCGCAGAGCACCCGCTTCGTCGACGCCGTCACCCGCGCGGGCACCACCGCCGTCCTCCAGATCCTCCGCGGCACCGGCCACGCCGAGTTCGCCGACCCCACCTCCCCGGCCTGGACCACCGCCCGCCGCAGCATCCTCGCCTACACCACCACCGACTGAGCCGACCGCGCGCTCGGGGTGACGGGTGCGGGTGGGGGAATAATCGGGGGATGGTCGAACGGGACGATTCGGTGGTGGGGCGGTTCCGGTATCGGGTCGGAGCCGAGCGGTGGGAGTGGTCCGATGAGGTGGCGCGAATGCACGGGTATCCGCCGGGGACGGTGCCGACGCTGGAGATGTTGCTGGCGCACAAGCATCCGGAGGATCGGGAGCGGGTGGCGGCGATGCTCACCTCCATCGATCGGGTCGGGGTGTTCTCGAGTCATCACCGGATCATCGACACGGCGGGGCGTCAGCGGGATGTGCTGGTCGTCTCCGAGCCGATGCTCGACGAGGCAGGGGTGCTCGTCGGGACGTCGGGCTATTACATCGATGTGTCCGGGTCGGCCGAGGCGTACCGGCGGGAGGCCATCGAGGGGGCGCTGCCGGGGCTGGTGGCGGCGCGGGCGGAGATCGAGCAGGCCAAGGGCGCGTTGATGCTGGCCTACGCGATCACCGCCGACCAGGCGTTCGGGGTGTTGCGGTGGCGGTCGCAGGAGACGAATGTGAAGCTGCGGACCATCGCCGAGCGGGTGGTCGCGCGGCTGCCGGGCGGTGGCGACGCCGGGCTGCGGACCCGCCTCGATCATGTGCTGCTCACCGCGCACGAGGACGACCCGGCGCGGTGACCGCTCACGACGCCGGATAGTTCTGGGCGCGCAGCAGCCGGGCCAGGTGGGCGGCATTGCGGGCCATGGTCGCGGTGGTCTCGCGCACCGCCTTCGGGGTCTCGGCGAGGTCGTTGTCGTCGACGCCGCCCATCGCCTCGCCGTTCCAGTAGGTGCAGCCGTGGGCGGAGATGGTGAAGCCGACATCGTCGAGCGCCTGGAAAGTGTCGGCGGCGATCTTGTGCGCGCCGTCCTCGTTGCCGACGATGGCCGCGATCCCGATCTTGCCGAACATGGCGGGCCTGCCCTGCTCGTCGGCGGTGGACAGCTCGGCGTCGAGCCGCTCCAGCGTGCGCTGCGCGATCGAGGACAGATGCCCCATCCAGGTCGGGTGGCGCGCAGGGTGTCGGTCATCGGAATTCCTTTCGCAGCAGGGTCAGCGGTCGCGGACGACGCGCAGGGTGGTCAGGTGTGGATCGGCCGCATCGGGGACATTGAGGCCTGCGGCGACCCCGGTGCGCAGGTACTCCATGACACCCGCGCCGAGCCGTTCGCCCGGGATCACGGCGGGGATACCGGGTGGGTAGGGCGTCAGCTGCTCGGCGGCGACGCGCCCGGCGGCGTGCTCGGCCGGAACCGGTTCCGAGGGCGCGAAATACGCTTCGCGCGGCAGCATCACGGATTCCAGTTGCAGGTCCTCCGGTGTCGGCAGCCGGATCTGCGGCGGCTCCGGCCGGTCGAGCCCGGCGCGCCACAGCGCCAGGGCGTCGACGAGCGCGTCCACGGTGCCCGCGTCGTCGGCCGAGGACAGCGTCGCCAGGATGCGGCGGTGGTCGCTGAGACCCAGATCGAGGTGCCGATGGGTGCGCAGCCAATCGGCCGCGTCGTAGCCGGAGGCGCCGGTGCCGGAGATATCCACCAGCACCTGGAGCAGGTCCAGATCGTGGGAGGCCTCGACGCCGAGCAGCTCGTCGTGCATGACCGTCAGCCCGCCGATCTCGGCGAGTTCGGCGCGGGCACGCCGGGCCGTGGTCAGCGCGGCGTCGAGCAGGTCGTGCCCGAATTCGACCATCTGCCTGCGCCATCCGTCCAGCGCGGCATAGATCAGCACATTCGGGCTGGTGGTCATGAGCAGGTCCGCGCAGCTGCGCAGCCGCACCGGATCGACCAGGTCGCCCTGGAGATGGAACACCGAACCCTGCTCGAATCCCATGCCCATCTTGTGCACGCTGACCACGCAGACATCGGCGCCGACATCCATCGCCCAGGTCGGCAGGTCCTCGTGGAAGGGCAGATGCGCGCCCCACGCCTCGTCGACGATCAGCGGTTTGCCGCGCGCGTGACAGACCCGCGCGATGCCGCGGATATCGGCGCAGGTGCCGTAGGGGCTGGGGCTGACGATCAGCGCGCCCGCCGCGTCGGGATGTTCGCGCCAGGTCCGCTCGACCTGCTCCGGTGACGGCGGATGCGAGAAGTGCCGCTCGGCATCCCAGCGCGGGGTGATCCAGTACGGCTGCACGCCGGAGAAGATGAGCCCGGCCACAATGGATTTGTGACTGTCGCGGGCCACCAGCAGCCCGCCGTCGTGCCCCGCCACCGCCATCATGGCCGCCTTCACCGACAGCGAGCTGCCGCAGGTGGAGAAGAACGCGGCCTCGGCGCCGACCGCGTCGGCCATCAGCTCCTCGGCCTCGGCGAGCCTGCCCTGCCGCGCCAGCCGGTCGTCGAGACCGGGGGTCATCAGCATGTCGCTGTGGAAGGCGTCGGTGCCCAGGGCGCGCAGCACCCGGTCGTCGATGCCGCGGCCCTGCCGGTGCCCGGGCGGGGTGAAACCGTAGCGGCCCAGCGCGTGGTATTCGGCCACGGCGGCGAGGAGCGGGGCGGTGCTGTGGTCCATGTGATCGGCCTCCGCACCGTCAGTGAAATGCGGTGGGCGGAGGCAGGTGCGGGTCGGGTTCCGGCGCGGGCGGAGGTACCGGCGGCGGTGTGGGCGTGGGCCGGGGTGGAGGTGTCGGCGAGGGCATGGGCGACGGTGCCGGGTCCGGGGAGGGTGACGGGACCGGGTCGCCCGGGGTGGGCGGGATCGGGTCCGGGCCCGGTCCGGGCGGGAACGGCGGGGTGGGCTCGGTGAGTTCGAGGGGAGCCATGGTGTCCTCCTGACTGGATGGTCAGCGCAGGAATTCCTGCGCCTTCGTCCGGACGCCCTGGGTCACCACCCGCCAGGCGTCCGGGTCGCCGTGCAGCAGGGCCTGGGCGGTGTGCCCGAGCTGTTCGCGGGTGACATGCGGTGGTACCGGGGCGATATCGGGATCGCAGTGCACATCGAGCAGCACGGGCCCGTCCGCGTGCAGGGCCGCTTCCCAGGCCGGGCCGAGCCGCTCCGGATCGACCACGGTCTCGGCCCCGAGCCCGGCCTCGCGGGCCACCGCCGCGTAGGAGATATCCGGAAGATCCTGGGAGTCAGGGAATTTGGGCGCACCTGCCATCGCGCGCAGCTCCCAGGTCACCTGGTTGAGGTCGTTGTTGTGGAACACGCACACCACCAGCCGCGGGTCGGCCCACTGCGCGGCGTAGCGGCGGATGGTGAGCAGTTCGGCGAGCCCGTTCATCTGCATGGCGCCGTCACCGGCCAGCGCGACCACCGGCCGGTCGGGATGGGCGAACTTCGCGCCGATCGCGTACGGCACCGCCGACCCCATCGACGCCAGCGTGCCCGACAGCGAGCCCCGCATGCCCCGCCGCAGTCGCAGGCACCGGGCGTACCAGGTGGTCGATGACCCCGAATCGGCGGTCACGATGGCCCCTTCGGGCAACCGGCTCGACAGTTCCCACACCACGCGCATCGGGTTCACCGGCTCGGCGTCGAGCATGGCCTGCCGTCGCAGGGTGTCCCACCAGGCCGCGACATTGGTCTGGATCTGGTCGCGCCAGCTGGGATCCCGCTGGTCCGAGACCCGGGCGGCGAGCGCGGCGCAGGTGGCGGCCGCGTCGCCGACCAGGTTGACCATGGTCGGATACCGCATGCCGATCCGGGCACCGTCGATATCGATCTGGATCCCGCGCGCCCCGGCCGGGTCGGGCAGGAACTCGGTGTAGGGGAAGTTCGAGCCGACGATCAGCAGGGCATCGCAGTCGCGCATCATCTCGTGGCTCGGCCGGGTGCCCAGCAACCCCATCGTCCCGGTGACATACGGCAGATCGTCGGGCAGCGCGTCCTTGCCGAGCAGTGCCTTGGCGACCCCGGCGCCGAGCCGGTCGGCCAGCGCCACCACCTCGTCGGCGGCGCCGCGCGCACCCTGCCCGATCAGCAGCGCGGGCCGGAACGCGGCGTCCAGGATCTCGGCGGCCTGGTCGAGCAGGGGTTCGGCGGGCAGCACCCGCGAGGAGTACGTCTCGCCCGGCGCGCTCGGCACCACCCGGCCCGGCGCGGCCCGGGGCGGACGGAACTGTTCGTGCTGGACATCGGCGGGAATGATGACCGCGGTGGGCGCGCGTCGGGTCAGTGCCACGCGGATCGCGCGGTCGAGCGCGGCGGGCAGCTGCTCGGCGACATCGACCTCCACCAGGAAATCCGAGGCCACATCCTTGAACAGGGCCTGGAGATCCACTTCCTGCTGATAGTCGAGTCCGCGTGCCGACCGCACCGTCTGCCCGATGATCGCCAGGACCGGCGCGTGATCGAGTTTCGCGTCGTAGAGCCCGTTGAGCAGGTGGATGGCGCCCGGTCCCGAGGTCGCCGCGCACACCCCGAGCCGCCCGCTGAACTTCGCGTATCCGGTCGCGGCGAAGGCCGCCATCTCCTCGTGTCGGGTCTGCACGAACGCGGGCGCGTCCGCCCGGCCGAAGGCCGCGATCAGGCCGCTGATGCCGTCGCCGGGGTAGCCGAAGACCTGGTCGACGCCCCATTCGCGCAGGTGGGCCAGGACATGGTCGCCGATTTCTGTGCCCATCCGGGCCTCCCTGGAGAGTCGGTCCGCGGGAACACCCCGGGCGCAGTGCCGCGACGACGTCGTTGGCATCGCGAACAGGTGCGCCCCGCGCGTTCCCGCGGTTTCGGTGTCGACACCGGCTGTCGAAAAGGGGATCCGCCCGCGCCGTATGCATCCGGTGGGCGGGACCTCACACTGTCGGCATGCCCGCTGGCGAGGCCCCGAAACAGCTTCAGCGGATGGGCCGCCCACCGGTTGGGTGCGCGCGGCGGGGGTACGCGCCGGGCATGGAACTCCTGGTGATCGCCGGTCTGGTGGTTGTCGTCGCGGTGGTTGTGCTGCGGCGCAAGGGGCGGCCGCGGCCACCGGACGAGCCCGAATCGACCGGCAACGACCCGCGGTAGTGCGGGCGCCCCCGGTTCGAGCGAGCCGGTGACAGCGGCGCGGCCACGTGCCAGAATTGGATCAGGTTGAGACCCCAGCCGATCCCGGTCCTCGCCGTGCCGCCACGACGGAGCGGAACTTCCCCTCTTCGGAGGTTCGATGGCTGTCGTCACCCGTCTTCGATCCGCGAGCCGCCTGCGCTGGTATCGCGGGTCCCGGCAGGTCGGTGTGGTGCAGCGGCTGCGCAGACGCGGCGAGGCAGGCTGCTGGGTGATGGTCGCGGGGACCGAACTCGACGCCGCGCATACCCCACGCCTGCAGTCCTTGCTCGAGCGGTCGATCCGCTCCGGGGCAGAGGCGATGGTGCTGGATCTGCGCGCGACCGAGTTCCTGAGCATCCGGGTCGCCGCCTCACTGGTCGCCGCCAAAGCCGCGGCCGCGCAGCACGACATCGACCTGCGGCTGGTCGCCGGGGGACCGGAGGTGGAACGGGCGCTGTTGCTGGTCGGTGTGCGCCAGCTGTTCCGGTACTACACCTCCGTCGAGGCGGCCGCGGACTGAGGCAGCGGTTCCCGCAGCGAGGTGCGGCCCGCGGCCCAGCGGCCGAGGACATGGCCGGAGAACCGGTCCTCGAGCAGGTTCGTGGCCTGGATCCCGAAGACGATGTCCGCGGCCGCGCCCGGTTCGTCCGCCAGCAGCGCGGCGATCACCTCGTGCCGCATCACCTGCTCGTGGACGGCGTCGGCCTCGACGTGCTCGGTGTAGAACCGCGCGCAGGCGGGATGGGGGAGCAGCTCGCGCGCGAGGGCGGCCAGCCTGCGCGAGGCCGGGGACGAGGTGATCTCCACCGACGCGAAATGGCCCACCGAGGCGGCCCGCAGCGCACGGTGCAGGCCCAGCAGCGACATCATGTCGACCAGGGCCAGCATCGGGGCCGGTACCAGGTCGAGGTAGCGCAGGTAGCCGGGGTCGAGATCGGCGCCGGCGAGCAGCTCGGCGAACAGTCGCGCGTGCACGCGCTCACCACGGCCGCCGCCGAATTCGTCGAACTCGACCGCCACCAGCGCGGCCTTGGGCTGTCCACGCAGCCGGGGGATCACCCAGGCGTACGGATCGGCCTCGATGTGGTGGTAGATCGAGCGGTGCGCGAAGTATTCGCGCAGCAGATCGGGGGTGCCGTGCTCGGCGAGATAACCGGCGATCCCGACGTCGCCGTCGGTGGGTTCGAGCAGCCGCGCGAGTTCGCCGTCGACATCGTCGCCGCCCTCGACGTCCGCACGCAGCGCGGCGAGGAACTGCCGCTCGAGCGCGCCGCGCAGGCCGAGCAGGCCGGGATCCCACTCCCAGCCGTCCGCGACCTCGGCGAAGCCCTGGTAGTGGAGTTCGTAGCAGGTGTGCAGGGTCAGCGACAGATCCTCGCCGTAGGGATCGAGTTCGCCGACCGGGGGCGCGGGGGAACCCGGTGCGCGCGTGAGCAGTTCGACGACCTGGGCGGACAGCTCGCCACGCGGGGCGGGCAGCGGGCGCCGGGGCGCGGTCATCACGTCTCGTCCGTGCGAGTGGGGCGATGCCTGCGCCGGTGGCTGGTATCGCAGAGCGGATAGATCGAGGAGCGGCGGCACAGGCACAGCGCGACCCGGAAGCGGTCGCAATGCAGGACCTCGCCCTCGGCGGTGACCAGATCGACCGGTCCGTCGATCAGGGCCGGGCCGCCGTCGACCAGGACCACCCGCCGTGGCTCACCGCCGTTCGCCGACGACGGGCGACGCTGTGCGGTCAACGCGGATCACCACCAATTCCTCCTCGCGCTGACCGGGCCGGAGATAACCGTGCTCGGTCAGCCAGTCGCGGCGGCCCCGCAGCACCGGGCCGAAGGGCACCGTGCCCGCCGTGACCACCTGGGCGTCGACGCCGTGCTCGCGCAACTGGCACAGGCTGCGGTCCGGATCGCTGATCGCCGAGTGCACGATGAGTGCCCGGCCGCGTTCGGTGAGCAGGGCAGGCAGCGTCGCGCACAGCCGGTCGAGCACGCCGCGCCCGTCGGGGCCCGCGTCCCAGGCCAGCGCCGCTCCGCGCGCGTGCGCGCCGGGCGCGGGGACGTAGGGCGGGTTCGCCACCACCACGTCGAAGCGGGGCAGCCGCAGCGCGGCGGTGAAATCGCCGTGCAGGAGATCGACCGCGATGCCGCGCACCCGGCAGTTCAGCCACGTCGACAGCAGCGCGGGCCAGGACAGGTCGATGGCGGTGAGGCTGCTGGCGCCCGCCGCGGCGGCGGCGAGGGTGGCCACGCCGGTCCCCGCGCAGGTGTCGAGGACGCGGGCGCCGGGCAGCTGCGGGAGTTCGCGCAGCGCGCGGCACAGCAGCAGGCTGTCGGTCTGCGGCCGGTACACACCGGGTGCTCTGATCAGGCGCATGCTGGTGTCCTGGGGGTCGGAGGGATGGTTCTGCTGACCGATTGCCCGCGGTTCGCCTGGGCAATCACGACACCCGGTTGTGGGGTGCGCGCGGGGGTAATACCCGGGCACAGCGACGGACCTCGGACGAAGGAGCGGGCGGTGCGCGACGACGTACTCACGGTCGGTGTCGAAGAGGAATTCCTGCTGACCGACCCCGGTACCGGGGCACCGGCACCGAAGAACACCGAGGTCGCCGCGGCGGCCCGGCAGGCGGGGATCGATCTGCAGCTGGAACTGACCAGCTGCCAGGTGGAAACCAGCAGCGCGGTACACACCGATATCGGTGACCTGCTGGCCCAGCTGCGCCTGGACCGGCGCCGGGTCGCCGAATGCGCGGCCGAGCACGGAGTCCAACTGCTCGCGGTGGCGGTGCCGCCGACCGTGCCGGAGGGCTACCCGGTCACCGAGACCGAGCGGTATCAGCGCATCGCGCACACCTTCGGGATGATCGCGCACGAACAGGGGCTGTGCGGGTGCCACGTGCACGTCGGCGTCCCCGACCGGGAGACCGCGGTGCTGGTCGGCAATCACGTACGGCCGTGGCTGCCGGTGCTGCTGGCCGTCACCGCCAACTCCGCGATCTACCGCGGCAGCGAGACCGGGTACGCGAGCTGGCGCAGCATCCTGTGGCGGCGCTGGCCCAGCGCGGGCCCGCCCCCGTACTTCACCTCGCTGGCCCAGTACGAATCGATCGTGGCCATGATGCGGGCCAGCGGCAGCATCCTCGACAACAAGATGGTCTATTGGGACATCCGCCCCTCGGAGTCGTTCCCGACCGTCGAGATCCGGGTCAGCGACGTGCCCGCCACCGCGGCGGAATCCGCGCTGCTGGCCGCGCTGATCCGGGGCATCGTCGGGACCGGGCTGCGCTCGATCGAGCGCGGTGAGGCCGCGCCCCCGATCCCGGGTGAGCTGTTGCGGGCCGCGTACTGGAACGCGGCGCGCTCGGGCCTGGACGGCAACGGTCTCGATCTCGTCGACGGCCGCGTCGTCCCGCAGCGGAATCTGCTGGACCGGTTGGTCGCCCACATCGCCCCGGCGCTGCACGAGTTCGGCGATCATCTGTTCGTCACCGAGACGATCGCCGCGCTCACCGCCCGCGGCAACGGCGCGCGCAGACAGGTGCGCGCACTGCGCGAACGCGACGAGATCACCGATGTCATGACCGAACTGGCCCGGGCGACCCTCGAGGGCTGAGCCGGATCAGTGTCCACGTTGGTCGCTGAGATCCAGCCCCTCGGCGGCCTTGACCCGCCGGTGCTCGACGACCACGATGACGGTCCCGCCCACCAGGCAGATCGCGCACAGCGTGCCCGCGATCGCGGCCCACCCGGCGAACCCGTAGCCCGCGGCGGTGAGCGTCAGCCCCACCAGCACCAGCCCGATGCCGATCAGGATCAGCCCCGGCCAGTTGCGGGTGTCCTCGATGGATTCGCCCGCGTGCGCGCGGGTGGTGCGTTCGTCGTCGGGGAAGTTGTGCGGAGTGTTCATCGCAGGGTCCTTTCCGGATCGCGGATCAGCGGGACGAGCGCCCGCGTTCGTGCAGGGGCCACACCAGCCAGGTGCCGAGGAACAGCGCGCTGAACACCACCCCGGCGACCACCGCGGCGACCTCACCGGCCACCACCCCGAACAGCAGCACGGCCACCCCGACCAGCGCGACGCCCAGCAGGATCACCCCGCCGATCGCGACGCGATGGGTGGAGGCCACCAGCCAGGCGATGCGGTGCTGCCGAAACAGCAGCCGGTGCGCGGCCACCGGGGCGACCAGCAGCACGGTCGCGCCGATGGAGGCCGTGACGACCATCAGATACAGCACCTTGATCTGCACGCCGCTCTCGGCGAACAGCGGCTGGAACGGCAGCACCATCAGGAACCCGGTGAGCAGCTGCACACCGGTCTGCACCACGCGCAGCTCCTGCAGCAGCGAGGCCCAGTTGCGGTCGAGCCGTTGCAGGTCGGTCTCGCCGCGGGCATCGAGGTTCCAGGAAGAGTCGTCCATCGGTGGTCCTCCTGCCTGCTCCCCGGCGGTCCGCGACGGGCCGTCTGCCCGGGCAATACCCCCTGTTCGCGGCGGCAATCGGCAGGAGTGCCGTGGGCCGTCACCGGGGACGGCCCACGGCGGCGCGGTCAGTCGCGGAAGGCGTCCTTGACCTTCTCCCCGGCGTTCTTCAGATCCGACTTCGCCTGATCGGTCCGCCCCTCGGCTTCCAGATCCCGGTCGTCGGTGGCCTTACCGGCGGCTTCCTTGGCCTTGCCCGCCAGCTCCTCGGCCTTGTTCTTCGCCTTGTCAGCCAAGCTCATGTGGCATTCCTTTCAGACAGTTCGCTCGGCCACCGTGGTGGCCGTGGGCCGTCCTGGGGACCCACTGCGGCCGTACCCGGGTTGGCGTGCCGCAAACGAGTCCGGCGCCACGGCACGTGTTCTCCCGCATGATGGTGGGGTGATCGAGCAGGTGAGCGCATGCGCGCGGTGCTGATACTGATCGTCGTGCTGGCCGTGGCGCTGGTCGCCGGGGATCGGGTGGCGGTGGTGATGGCGCAGGACGAGATCGGCAGGCGGGTGGCGGCGGCCTATGACCTGCCGCGGCCCCCGCGGGTCGAGATCGGGGGGTTCCCGTTCCTGACGCAGGCCGTCGAGGGGCGCTATCCCCGGGTCGATATCCGGGTGGGGGACTGGACCGGCGACGACATCACCGTCCACGAGCTGAACGTGCGGCTCGACGAGGTCTCCGCGCCGCTGTCGGATCTGATCGACCGCCGCACCGAGAACCTGATCGCGGCCACCGCGACGGCGACCGCTGTGGTGCCCTACGACAGCGTGCGGGTCTTCGCCCCGGAGGGCGTGGCGACGATCGACTACGGCGCGGACGGACTGCGGGTCACCGGCAC
The DNA here is from genome assembly GCF_037034205.1 of Nocardia sp. SSK8. Taxonomy (NCBI): domain Bacteria; kingdom Bacillati; phylum Actinomycetota; class Actinomycetes; order Mycobacteriales; family Nocardiaceae; genus Nocardia; species Nocardia sp. SSK8. The sequence goes on along the minus strand of NZ_JBAGKD010000002.1, from coordinate 647,804 downwards.
GTTCCCGGTGCGGGGCGTGCCGGTGCCCGCGGTCGTGGTGGTCACCGTCGCGCCCGCCGAGGACGGAATCCAGGTCACGCCGGTCTCGGCGCAGTCGGCGGTGGGCGGACCGGCGGTGCCGCTGAGTCTGCTCAGCGGCGTGCTCACCTTCGTCGTGCCGCTGCGGCAGCTGCCGCTGGGCGCGCGGCTGACCGAGATCCAGCCCGGTGCCGACGGCCTGCACGTGACGGCGGTGGCCCACGACGTCCCCTTCGCGGCCGGAGCCTAGGGCCGCCCCGGAACACGGGACGAGCCCGCATGCCGAGGATGAGGACTCGGCATGCGGGCTCGGGGGGAACCGGATTCCTCAGAGACCCAGGTTGATGGCGATGCTGAAGAAGTCGCCGCCGAATGCGTAGATGTTGTTGAACAGCTGAGTGAGTCCGGAAAGCATGATGGTGATCCTTGTCGTTCGAATTTCCAGTGGAGCCGCGCCTCGTTCGGCGCCACACCACAGTCGCATCCGGAATCCGTCCCCGGCTCGCCGTCCGATCCTGTTTCCGCAGGTAGAGGCCGGTAAATGAACCTTCCGTTCCGGACGGAACGGGCCGTCAGCGGGCGCAGGCCCCGGCGAACTCGGCCTGCCATCGTGGCGTCTCCGCGGTGACATGGGTGCCCCGGCTGGCCGTGCACACCCGGTCGGTGGCGGCGCCGGTGTCGGTGCTCCACCACCGCAGCACGGCGTCCTCGCCGCCCGCGCCGAGCATGCCCAGCGGGCTGAACGCGACCCGCCAGCGGACGATGCCGGGCGGGGCGAGCGAGCCACCGATGGCGCGCGGCGCGGCGGGATCGTCCACCGACCACAGCCGCACGGTCTGGTCGTCGGCACCGGTCGCCAGCAGGCGGGAGGTCGGGTCGAAACTCACCGAGCGGATGGTGCTGGTGTGGCCGCGGAGTTCGGCCAGGGGTTCGGCGCGATCGTCCGCGAGCCGCAGGAGGCGCACGATCTGGTCGTCCCCGGCGGCGGCCAGCAGGGTGCCGTCGGCGCTGATCGACAGCGCGTTCACCGGTCCGTCGCTCGCGCTGATCACCGTCGCGGTGCGGGTGTCGTCCGCGAGGTTCCAGCGGTGTACGCGGCGGTCGGCCGAGGCGGCGTAGAGCGTGGTGCCGTCGGGGGCGAACAGGGCGGCGTTCACCCACCCGGTGGGGCCGGTCAGCGGGCCGGGGCGGGCCGTCGGGTGGGTGCGGTCGGTGAAGTCCCAGATCTGGAGGCTGATGTCGTCGGCGGCGGTGACCAGGCGCTGCGAGTCGGGTGCCCAGGCGAGAGAGTGGGCATAGCGGGCGCCAGGGATCGCGAGGGTGGGCAGGGGTGCGGGGGAGGCCGGGCGGCTGGTGTCGAACAGGGCGACATCGCCGGTGTCGAGGAAGCTCACCGCGAGTGTCCGGCCGTCCGGCGCGAGGGCCACGTTCTCGACGCGGGCGTCCGCCGCCGGGGGCAGCACGGTCGCGAGCTGGCGCGGTGACTTGCCGGTGGTGTCCCACAGCAGCACCTGACCGTCCCACGAACCGGTCGCCATGAGACGGCCGGAGGCGTCGAAGCTCGGGGCCTGGACCAGGCGGGTGTGCCCGCCGACCACAGCCGCGGACAAGGTCCAGACCTTCAGGTCGCCCGCCTGGCCGCCGGTCAGCACGGTGGCGTCGTCGAGGAAGGACACCGTGGCCAGCGCGCCGCGGCTGCCGTTCATCGGCTCACCCAGGTGAACCGGGTCGCGCGGGTCGGTGACACTCCACAGCTCGGCCGTGCCGTCGCGGGCGGCGGTGGCCAGGGTCCGGCCATCGGGGGAGAAGGTCAGCGACCACACCGCGGCGGCGTGCGCCGGGACGGCCGGGCTCGTCGCGACGACCTGGGAACGGTCGCGCAGGGACCACAGCCGGAGGGTCTGGTCGTCGCTGCCGGTGGCCAGTGTCGTCCCGTCCGGGCTCACCGCCACCGCGTGCACGGTCAGCCCGTGCCCGGTCAGCGGGGCGCCGAGGGCGTGGGCGGTGTCCGGGTCGGTCACGTCCCAGAGCCGGGCGGTGCTGTCGTCGCTGCCGCTGATCAGGGTGTCGCCGTCGGGGGTGAAGGCCAGGGCGCGCACGGCTCCGTCGTGCCCGGTGAGCACCCGCGTCACCCCGGTGAGCAGGTCGTGCAGGCGGACCGTGCGGTCGTCGCCCGCGGTGGCCAGCCAGCGGCCGTCCGGGCGGACCGCCACGGCGTACGCGGTACCGCGGTGACCGAGATCGAGCTCGGGCAGCGCCACCGGACGACGCGGATCGGTGAGATCCCAGCGCGCCACCCGGCCCGAGGCGCCGGTCGCGTAGAGCGTCCGCCCGTCGGGAGCGAAGGCCACCGCGGCCACCCACGAACCGGTGGGCAGCGCCGCGCCGAGCGGGTCGAGGCCGTCCTCGGCGCTGCGCTGCCAGAGCCGCACCGCGTTGTCGTATCCCGCCGTGGCCACCACCCCGGTCGACGACCGCGCCGACCCGTAGATCGCGCCCTGCCGCGCGGGCACGGTCGCGGCCAGCGGTGCCGACTGGGCGGCCAGCAGCAGCCCACGCGCCCGCGGGTCGTCGGGACGTTCGGCCGCCGACACCACCGCGAGCTGGGCCGACTCGGTGGAATCGGTGGCCTGATCGCGCTGGGCCGCGGCGATGAGGGCGGCGTACTGCGCGTCGGCCCGCTCGCGTTCGGCCCGCTGACTCTGCCGCATCGACACCACCGCCAGCACCGAGGTCACCAGCGCGCCCACCACCAGCACCAGCGCCAGCACTCGCCGGGCCGTGGCCTGCCTGCGCAGCCCCGCGGCGGAGGCGTCGAGGAACTCGATGGCCTGCGGCGAGAGCGCCTGCGGGGTCCGCGCCCGTAGCGCCCCGGTCACCGCGAGCCTGCTGCCCCGGTAGAGCAGCGACCGATCCCGCCCGGCCGCCACCCACTCCTCGACATCACCGTGCAGCCGATGCCGGACGAGCGCGTCCTCGCGGTCCTCCTCGATCCACTCGGCCAGCCGCGGCCACGCCCCGATCACCGCGTCGTGGGCCAGCGAGGTGCCGTAGGCGTCCTGGGTGATGATCCGGGCCTCGGCCAGCGCGTGCAGCACCCGGGCGGCGGAATCCGGATCGGCGCAGCGGCGCAGCAGCGCGTCCCGGTCGACATGCCGTCCGACCGCGGTGCCGTCGGGCACCGGAGTGACCAGATGCAGCAGCAATGTGCGCGCGGTCTCGCGCTCGGCCGCGTCGAACGAGGCCCACTGCCGCTCGGCACTGGCGGCGATGGCACCGCGCACCCCGCCCGCCTGCTCGTAGGCCCGCACCGTGAGCACCCCGCCCTCCCGGACCTGCCAGGTGCTGCGCAGCGCGTGCGCGAGCAGCGGGAAGGTGCCCGCCCGGATGGCAGTGTCGTCGGCCCGGACACCCAGATCGGCCAGGATCAGCTCGACCAGCCCGTCCCCGATGCCGAGCCCCTGTGTCTTCGCCGGTTCGACGATGGCCGCGGTCAGTTCTTGTGCGGTCGGCGGACCCAGCAGCATCTGCTGGTGTTCGAGCAGCCGCGCCAGCTTCGGCTGCCGCGAGGCGTGCGTGTAGAAATCGGCACGCAGCGCCAGGACGACCCCCGCGCACCGTCCCGGCCGCGGCGGACCCGGGGCCGTGAGCTCGCGCAGCACCGTCAGGTACCGGTCGGCGGCCGCGTCGTCGAAGGGCGGCAGGAACAGTTCCTCGCCCTGGTCGACGGCCAGCACATACGGTTTGACGTCGGTGGCGCGTTCGCGCGCCCAGTCCGCCAGTTCGTCGGCGGGCACCGTCGCCGGGGTCACCAGCAGCACATCGAACTCGTCCCGGACGCGGGCGGCGAACCCGGCCTGCAGCAGCGAGGACTTGCCGACGCCCGAATCGCCGACCAGCACGAGCGGATCGCCGGTGCCGAGGGTGCGCAGGAACGCGGTCCGCATCGCCTCGACCTGGCTGTCGCGGCCCGCGAAGAACTCGGCGTCGCTGATCGTCAGCGCGGCCAGCCCGGGATACGGACAGACCGTCGAGGTCGCCGGACGGTTGCCGGAGGGTTCCTGTTGCGCGCGTGACCACAGGCCACGCCAGGCCGTCATCGAATACAGCCCGGGCAGTGCGGGTTCGGGCTGCCGCGCGCGGGCCGCCGCGACGAGCACCCCGACCACCGCCGAGAGCCCGTCGAACTTCGCGGGCACGCTCTTGCCGAGCCGCCAGTCCGAGATCCGCTGCGCGCTGACCTCCCGGCCGCGCGGATTACGGGCCCGGATCTCCCGGGTGGCGCGCGCGCCGACCGCCTTGAGCGGCGGTGTCCCGGCGGCGGCGTAGAGCACGTCCAGCCGATGCGCCAGTTCGGCGCGGAGGGTGGTCACCGCTGCTCTCTCCCATGTGAAACGCTATCGGGTCGGTTATCTGGGATCGATGCTACGGATTTGCTGACGCGTGCGGTACGCGGTGACCGTCACAGTGGACGCCCGGCGCTCAGCGCGGTGCGATGCGGAACAGCCCGCTCATGGTCCCCTGGTAGAGCGTCCGGTCGGGGGAGATGGTGCCCACCATCTGCAGCGTGTTGTGGATCGCGGTCCCGCCGATGAGCTGCTCGGTGTCGATGTGCCCGGTGGCGGCGTCGATGACGGTGTAGTGGAAGCTGTCGGTCACCCCGGCGCTGCCGGTCGGGATCACGGTGTGCCGGGTGACGGTGTAGATCTTGCCGTCGGCCACCGACAGCCGCGGCACTGCCGCCGAGAGCGCCTTGTTGGTCCACGCCACCCGGCACTGCCCGCCGGTGACATCCACTCGCACCATCCCGCCGGTGAACGCGGCGTTGGCCGGTTCGCTCGGCCCCGCGCCCTCCGGGACCGCCGGGTACGGATAGCCGTAGGTGCTCGCGACGAACAGGCTGTTGCCCGCGCCGATGGGGGAGTTCTCCGTGCCGTCCACCGTCGGGACCGCGCACACCTGGTCGCCGGTCGCGGTGTCGAAGACCAGCAGGTTCTCCTTGGGGACCGCGTTGTCGGTGATCGCCAGATACTCGGTGCCGCTGCCCGGTCCGAAGAAGGTCGGCGTCGCGCCGGTCCCCCAGGACAGCTGTCCGGGTTTGCGCGCCGGACCGCGCTCGTAGGCTCGGCGCCACACCACCCGCGGCGCACCGGCCGCGTCCACGTCGACCAGGTACAGCGCGTGCGTGGTGGCGATGGCGACGCCCTGCGGCGCCGAGGAGATGCTGTTGGCGACCTGTTCGCCGGGACCGAGCACGATCGAGCGGGTGGCCCCGGTCGCCGGATCGGCGAACCCGGCGGCCGCGTGGTCGGTGGCGAACCAGACCCGGCCGTCGAAATCGGGCATCACCGAGCTCACCGCGTCGCAGTCCCCGCCGCCGCAGTGGCCGGTCACCGCGGCGGCGATCTCGGTGGACGACTCGACGAACACCCGCCAGCCGTCACCCTCGCGGCGGTGCCCGATCCGCAGCAGCTTGCCGCTGCCGTCCACGGTGACCATCCGGTCGGCGCTGTCGAGATAGGCGTACACGCCGCCGAGCAGGCTGCCCTTGGCCAGATCGAGCGAGGCCAGCGGCTGCCCGCTGCCCGGATCGAGCAGGAACACCTTCGGCGCCCGGTCGATGATCTTGGTGCACAGCGCCTGCGGCATCCCGTCGGAACCCTGCAGGATGGTTGGGCACGCCGCCGCGAGCTCCCGGAAGTCGCTGTCGACGCTCCCTATGCCGGGCCCGGCGAAGGGGGTGGCGTCGGACGACTCGGCATCGCCGTGCATGGTCGCGGTCCCCAGCGGGCCCAGATGCGGGTTCGCCGGGGGCAGCGTGCCGAAACCCGCTGTCGCGGTGCCGGTGCTGACGGTGAGCAGTGCGGTGATACCGATCGCGGCGGTCGCGGCGACGCGGCCCAGTCTGTCGAACACGGGCGACTCCCTGTTTCTCCGGTGCCGAATATTCGAACTCTATGAACCGAATATTCGCATGACAGGAGAGGGTAGGAGGACGCGCCGGTGATGGCAAGGCCCGGGACTAGTGCCCCGGGATCGCGGGCACCTGCTCGGCGAGGTGCGGCGGGGGAGGCGGGGTGCCGTCACCGAACGGCCTGCCGCCCAGTTCCTCCCGGTGGTGCGGGGTCAGCCAGTTCGCGAGATCGGGTCCGGCCGGGACGATGCCGGTCGGGTTGATATCGCGGTGCACCGCGTAGTAATGCTCCTTGATCTGCCCGAAATCGACGGTGTCGCCGAACCCGGGTGTCTGGAACAGATCCCGCGCGTAGGCCCACAGCACCGGCATCTCGGAGAGTTTGCCGCGGTTGCACTTGAAGTGGCCGTGATAGACGGGATCGAAGCGGACCAGCGTGGTGAACAGCCGCACATCGGCCTCGGTGATGGTGTCGCCGACCAGGTAGCGCTGGGTGCGCAGGCGCTCGGTGAGCCGGTCGAGGGCGGCGAACAGGCGCGCGTAGGCGATGTCGTAGGCGTCCTGCGCTCCGGCGAAACCGCAGCGATACACCCCGTTGTTGACGTCGCGGAAGACCTCGCGATTGATCTCGTCGATCTGCTCGCGCAGCGGTTCCGGATACAGCCGCGGGGCGCCCGGCCGGTGGTGGGCGGTCCACTCGGTGGAGAAGTCGAGGGTGATCTGGGCGTAGTCGTTGGTGACGACCTGTCCGGTCGGGATGTCGACCACCGCGGGCACGGTGATCCCGCGCGGATAGTCCGGGAACCGGGCCAGATAGGCATCGCGCAGGTAGTGGATGCCCAGCACCGGGTCCACCGCGCCGGGGTCCAGATCGAAAGTCCAGCTGAGCTTGTCGTGGGTGGGCCCGCACAGCCCCAGCGACAGCACCGGCTCGAGCCCGAGTAGCCGCCGCACGATCAGCGTGCGATTGGCCCACGGACAGGCCCGGGCCGCGACGAGCCGATAGCGGCCGGACTCGACCGGATAACCGTCGCGGCCGTCGGCCGTGATCCGGGTGGTGATGTAGTTGGTGTCGCGGCGGAATTCACCGGCTTCGACATAGGTCCCCGCATCCGATTCGCTCACCGTGCCAGTCTCGCAGACGCGCGCGGGCAGGGGGGCGGCGCCGGAAACACGGCGTGCCGTTCCCGCGTTTGCGCGTCCCGGTGCGACACAATGTCGCGATGCGGACATTTGCCCGGGTGTTGCACGCTGTTGTCGCTGGGGTCGTGGTGGTCGCGGTCGGTCACGGTGTCGCGGCCGCCGGTCCCACCGGAAGTGCCGATCTCCTACCGTGGTCCGCCACCGGACCCGACGGGGTCCAGGCCGCGGGCGCGGCGCTGGCCGACGGCGTCACCGGCACCGTGCTGTGGTCGCGCGAGGCGCACACCCCGGTGCCGATCGCCAGCATCGCCAAGGTGATGACCGCGGTCGTGGTGATCGCCGCCAACGATCTGGAACGCCCGGTGACCGTCCCGGCGGAGGCCTTCGCCTACTGCGGCAAGCACGGCGGCAGCACCGCCGGACTGTCCGCGGGCGAGGTACTCACCGCCCGTCAGCTGCTCTACGGCCTGCTGCTGCCCTCGGGCTGCGACGCCGCCTACGCCCTCGCGGAGTCCTTCGGCCCCGGCCAGGGCGCGTTCATCGGCCGGATGAACGACACCGCCCGGCTGATGGGCCTGGGCGGAACCCAGTTCAGCGATCCGAGCGGGCTGCCCGAGCCGCACGACTACGCCACTCTGTCCACCCCGGCGAACCTGGTCACCCTCGCCGTGCGGGCGATGACCATGCCCGCCTTCCGGGAGATCGTCGCCGCCAGGGACTTCTTCGTGCCCGCCGGACCGGGCAACCGGGAACACTCCTGGGAGACCACCAACCGCCTGCTGCGCGAATACCCGGGCACCATCGGCATCAAGACCGGCAATACCGACGCGGCCGGGCACTGCCTGCTGTTCGAGACCGTCCGCGCGGGTATCCCGCTCGTCGGCGTGGTCCTGCACAGCTCCGACCACAGCAGCATCGTGGCCAAGCAGGATGCCGAGCGCATCCTGAACTGGGCCTACGACCCGATCCTGCGCGTCCTGCCCGCCGCGGGCTGAGCGCGCCCGCCCGTCCGGCGCCGCGGAGGGTCGGCGCCGCGCGATACTCGCCAGTACCGTGTGCCGGGTGAGATCGATGATCAAAATGCCGGGGACACAGGGACGGCCGGGTGTCGCGCTGGCCGCCGTGGTCGCCGTGGTGTTCGTGACCTTCCTCGACACCACCGTGGTGAGTGTGGCACTCGGTGACATCCGCGGCGATCTGCTGGCCGACGTCACCGGCCTGCAGTGGGTGGTCAACGCCTACACCGTGGTGTTCGCCGGGCTGATGCTGGCCGGTGGCTCGCTCGGCGACCGCTGGGGCCGCAAGAAGGTGATGATCATCGGCCTGGTGATCTTCTGCGCCGGGTCGGTGGTCTCGGCGCTGGCGAGCAGCGTCGCGATGCTGATCGCCGGGCGCGCGATCATGGGCCTCGGGGCGGCGGCGTCGGAACCGGGCACGCTGTCGGTGCTGCGGCACATCTTCCCGGACAACCGGACCCGCGCGAAGGCGGTCGGTGTGTGGGCGGCGGTCTCGGGCCTGGCGCTGGCGGCCGGACCGGTCCTGGGCGGGGTGCTGGTGCACGCCTACGGGTGGCGCTCGATCTTCTGGTTCAACCTGGTGATCGGCGCGGTGGCGCTGATCGCGGCGCTGTGGTCGGTGCCCGAGAGCGCCGATCCCCGGCAGGAGCCGGTCGACTGGGCCGGTGCGGTGCTGGGCGCCACCGCCTTCGGCACGGTGGTCTACGCCGCGACCGTCGGCCCGGACTGGGGCTACACCTCGCCGTCGGTGCTCGGCCTGTTCGCGATCGGCGCGCTCGCCCTGATCGGCTTCGTACTGGTCGAGAAACGGGTCCGCGCACCGATGCTCGACTTCCGGTATCTGCGGGTATCGGTCGTGCGCAGTGCGCTGGTGGTGGCCTTCGCCGTCTACTTCGGCATCTTCTCGATCTTCTTCTTCACCGCGCTGTATCTGCAGGTGATGCGGGACTACTCGGGGGCGCGCACCGCCGGGATCTTCGTCCCGATGGCCGTCACCATCGTGATCGGCGCGCTGGTGGCCGGGTACTGGGTGGCCCGCCGGGGCGCGCGCACCCCGATGATCCTGGGCTGTGTGCTCGGCGCGGGCGGCATCCTGCTGACCCGATACGAGCTGTCGGGCACGGTGGACGATCCGTGGCTGGCCGCCGCGATGGGTGTGGCCGGATTCGGTTTCGGGATCGCCGTGGTGCCGCTGACCTCCGCGGTGCTCTCCGGTGTCCCCGCCGAGCATTCGGGCATGGCGGCCGCGGTGACCAATACGATGCGCCAGATCGGGTCGGCCTTCGGCGTGGCGGTGCTCGGCGCGCTGGTGAGCTCGTTCCTGTCCGCGGACCTCAAGGCTCGGATGACCGAACTGGGTCTGCCGACGACCCTGCAGTACGACGCCATCCAGGCCGTCGAGCGGGGCGGAATTCCCGAGGGCACCAATATCACCCAGTACCTGCCGTACTGGTCGAAGGTCTCCGAGGCGTTCGAGCTGGGCAAGGTGGCCTTCCATCACGGGCTCGAGGCGGCGCTGCTGGTCTCGGCCGGGATGATCCTGCTGGCGGCGGCCTTCACCGCGGTGGACACGCTGCGCCATCGCGCCGATATCACCTGATTCTCGCTCGGCGGGATTCTATTCCGGGATCGGGCGGATCTGCGCTGGTCAGCGGCCCGGCCGGGGGTCGGCGCCGCCGCCGCGCGACGGTGCGGGCGCCGCGGCCGGGTCGATACTCGGCGGGTGAGCCTCGAATTCCTCTGGTACATCCCCAATCAGGTCACCCCGGGTCATCGCGGGGAACCCGTCGTCGCCGGGCACAACAGCCTCGACACCCTGACCGCGCACGCCAGGGCACTCGAGACGCACGGCTGGCAGGGGGCCCTGCTCGGCACCGGCTGGGGCAGGCCCGACACCCTCACCGTCGCCGCGTCGCTGGCCGCGCGCACCGAGACCTTCGAACCGCTCGTCGCCATCCGTCCCGGCTACTGGCGGCCCGCGAACTTCGCCGCCGCGGCCGCCACCCTCGATCACCTGACCGGCGGCCGGGTGCGGGTGAACATCGTCTCGGGCAAGGACGATCTGGGCGCCTACGGTGACAGCGAGGGCGACCAGGCCGACCGCTACGCGCGCACCAGGGAGTTCCTGCAGCTGGTGCGCAAACTGTGGACCGAGGAGAACGTCACCTACCGGGGCGAGCACTTCCAGGTCACCGATTCCACCGTGCAGCCACGGATCGTCGTCCGGGGCGAGCGCCGTCATCCGACGCTGTATTTCGGTGGGGCGTCCGCGGCCGCCGAACGTGTCGCCGCCACCGAGGCCGATGTGCAGCTGTTCTGGGGCGAACCGCTCGACGGTGTCCGCGAGCGGATCGAACGCCTGCGCGCGCTGAGCGACGAACTCGGCCGCGAGCACGCTCCGCTCGAATTCGGCCTGCGCATCACCACTTTCGTGCGTGACACCACCGAACAGGCCTGGGCCGACGCGGAGGCGAAGGTCGCCGAGATGGCGAAAAGCGCCGGTGCGGGCGCGAATCCACGCCGCCGCGCAGCCGTCGGCCAGCAACGCCTGCTCGATCTGGCCGCGCGCGGTGACGTGCTCGACGACAACCTCTACACCGCCCCGGGCCGCTACGGTGGCGGCGGCGCGGGCACCACCTGGCTCGTCGGCTCCGCCGAGGACGTCGCGAAATCCCTGCGCAAGTACCGCGACCTCGGCATCACCCATTTCGTCCTGTCCGACACGCCCTACCTGCGCGAGATCGAACGCCAGGGCTCCCAGCTGCTGCCCCTGCTGCGGGACTGACCCCGGCACGGGCGAGGTGGTGCGGGACCTCATCCATCGTCACCGCCTCTCCCGCGACCTGCTGGACTTCGCCCGGCGCTAATCCGCGAACGGCAGCCGGTCGACCGTGCACGTCGTCCCGGCTGCCGGAACGACGAGGTCGACGAGATAGCGCTCGCGCAACTCGGTCACGCAGTCACCGGTCGGCTCGTGACCGTAGCCGTCGGTGACGACCACCAGCCGGGCCCCACCCAAAGCCTGGGCCGCCCGTTCGGCACCGGACAGCGGTGTGGCCGGATCGAAGCGGTTGTTCACCAGCAGCGCCGGGACGGAGGAGCGCCACGGGCCCGGAAACCGCTGGGGGAACCCGTCTTCGGGCATCGGCCAGGTCGCGCACGGCTGACGGAGGTAGAGCCAGAACGGCCCGAAGAACGGGGATTGCGCGGCGCTGTCCGCGGCGAATTCGGGCCAGCGGTGGGGGTGGCGGCCGACGGCATTGTCGGCGCAGGAGATCGCGACGAAGGAGTCCAGGAAGTCGCCGGTGAGGGTGACCGCGCCGAGAACCTGACCGACCACCTCCGGATCGCCGTCCGGGCCCGCCGCGAGCTCGCTCAGCAGGGCCGCCAGCGCGGGCCAGCCCTGGTCCGGGCGGTAGAGCAGCATGGCGTGCGCGTGGACGAGCTGGCTGTGGGTCACCGTGATCGCCGTGTCGCCGCTCCCGACCTGGATCGGTGCCGCGGCGGACTGTTCGAGCAGCGAGGTGTCCCGGGTGAGGACGTGGTCGGCGGATCCACCGCCGAAGGGGCAGCGTGCGACCCCGGCCTCGGCGCACAGCCGGGCGAACTCGACGCGGACCTCCTCGGTGCCCCGGGCGGTGCGCGCGATATCGGCGCGGGTGTCGAGGGTGTAGCCCTCGGAGTCGACGATCGAGGACAGGTGCAGGGCACGGACCCGATCCGGGAACAGCGCGCCGTAGGTCATGCCGAGATAGCTCGCGTAGGAACCGCCCTCGTAGGTCAGCGCGGGGTCGCCGACGGCGCGGCGCAGCAGCTCGAGGTCGCGCGCGGCGTCGGCGGTCGTCAGATGGGCGATGAGATCACCACCGAACTCCGCACAGCCCTCGGCGAATCGGGCACTGCCGTCCGTCACGGCCTGCTCCTCGCTCCCATCGGTCGGCGGAATCGGCAAGCCGAGCCAGAAGTCCTGTTGCGCCTGCGAATCCGCGAAGCAGCGCACGGCGGCACTGCGCCCGATCCCGCGCTGATCGAAGGTGACCACGTCGAATCGCTCGCTCACCACGCCCGGGAACATCGGCCCCCCGGCGGCCCAGTCGATGCCGGAACTGCCGGGCCCGCCCGCCGCGGTGAACAGGGTGCCGATCCGGTGCGCGGGATCGAGGGCCCGCTGCCGCACCACGGCCAGGTCCACCGCCGGGCCGTCGGGCCGCGCGTAGTCGAGGGGGACCGGCACCCGGGCGCAGTCGTCGCCCGCCAGGCCGGGTTCGGCGCAGGGGGCCCAGGCGATCTCGGGCGTGGGGACGGCGTCGGCCTGGGCGGCCAGGGCCGCGGCCGTGGGCGCCGAGGACGCCGTGGTCGTCGGGCCACAGCCGGTGGCCAGCAGGGATGTCACCGCGAGGGCGGCGAGAACTCGTACAGCGGACATGGATTTCATGATCGAGGCGGTGTGCGTCCGATGTCGTCCCCCGTTCGGCGGATGGGAACCCCGAAATCACGGGGCGGCATCGGCCGTGCCCTCGGAATCGGCGAAGGACATCCGCAGGTGGCGTAACACCGCCAGGCAGGCGTCGACCTGCGCCTCGGTCAGGTCACCGCCGAGATCGCGCAGCACGGCGAGCTCGCGGGCCGTCGCCGTGTCGAGGGCCGCCCGGCCCCGATCGGTCACCGCGATCAGCGAGGACCGGCGGTGCCGGGGATTGTCCCGGATCTCGACCAGCCCGGCCTGCGCCGCATCGTTGACGGTGCGCTGCACGAACTGCCTGCTCAGCGCCAGCGTGCGGGCCAGCTCCGGAACGGTTCGCGGCCCGCCTCCGGCGAGCAGTTCCAGGACGGCGCGGATACCGACGGAGATCCCCTGGGCCAGGGTGTCCTGCTCGATCCGGCGATACACCTGCCGGTAGAGGACGCCGACCTCGGCGAAGACTGTCAGGAGCCGCCGCGCGCGATCGTCGGATGTCGAGTGTTCGGTCACGCCGTTCAGTATGACACCTGGGTTGTCAATATTCCGAAACTATGACACCTTGGTTGTCATGTCCGACTCGGTCGATCACCACACCTTCCACGCCCCCGGCGGCGTTCTCGCCTATCGCGACACCGGCGGCTCCGGTCGCCCGGTCGTCCTGCTGCACGCGGCCTTCGTGGACTCCTCGCTGTTCGGCCCCCAGCTCGCGCACCTGCGCCGCGAGCACCGGGTGATCGCCCCCGACGCGCGCGGGCACGGCGCGTCCGCGGTCGCGACCGGGCCGTACCGCCGGGCCGACGACGTGGCGGCCCTGCTGCGGTACCTCGGCGTGGAATCGGCCGTGCTGGTGGGTGTTTCGATGGGCGCGATGACCGCGGTCGAGACCGCGCTCGAATACCCCGACCTGGTGGCCGGTCTGGTGGTGGGCGGCCGCGGCATCGGCGAACCGGAGTACCGCGACAGCTGGTCGCGGGAACTGCTCGCCCGCCAGGACGCCGCCCTCGCAGGCGGGAATCTCCCGGCCTGGCTGGACGGCTTCGTCGAGTGGGCGGTCGGCCCGCGCCGCGCACCCACCGAGGTGGACCCCGCCGTCCTCGACCACCTCCGCCGGGCGGCCGCGCGGACCCTCGCCAAATACGCCGAGCCGCGACCGGACCCGGTGGTACCGGTCGCCGATGTCGCGCGCCGCGCCCGCCGGATCTCGGTCCCGGTGCTCGCCGTCGACGGCGCCGCCGACGCCCCCGAACTCACCGCGACTGTCGACACCCTGCTGCGCGCGGTGCCCTACGGCCGCCGGGTGACCATCGAGGACGCCGGGCACTTCCCGAACCTCGAACAGCCCGCGATCTACAACGCGCTGGTCACCGAGTTCCTCGCCGCGCTCGACCCGGCGCGGGCAGCGCGCTAGTTTGTCGGACCCCGCTGCCAGACTCGGACCGTGCGATGGGCGATAGCGGAGTCGGGTGACGGTGGCGCACGCCTGTGCCCGCTCGACTCCCAGGGCAATCCGGCGGGCCCGGTGCGCACGGAAGCGTCGCTGGTCGAGGCCGTGCGGTCCCGGCCCGAGGTGGAACGCTGGGTCTGGCGCTCGACCACCGAGATCTACCGCCCGCTGCTCGCCGCGGGCGTGCGGGTCGAGCGCTGCTACGACGTGCAAGCCGCCGAGGCCCTACTGATCGGGCACGAACAGGGACAGTCCGGCCAGGCGCGATCGCTGGCGGCGGCCTGGGCGCGGCTGCACCACCTGCCCGTCCCGGAGGACGCCCCCGCGCGCGCCGCCGACACCGAGCCCTCGCTGTTCGACTCGGCGCCGGTCCCGCTGCCGCCCGGCGTCGACGAATTCGCCGCCCTGCTGGCGGTATACGCCGGTCAGCTGGCCCGCACGGCGCAGACCGAGCACCCGGACCGTATGCGGTTGCTGCTGGCGGCCGAGTCGGCGGGCATGCTGGTCGCCGCGGAGATGTCGCAGGCCGGGATCCCGTGGCGCGCCGACATCCACCGCGAACTGCTCGACACCCTGCTGGGGGAGCGCTTTCCCGGCGGGCTCGAACCGCGCCGGATGGCGGAGCTGGCCGAGGAGGTGTCGCGAGCCTTCGGCGTCCGCGTGCGCCCCGACCTGCCCGCCGAGATCGTGCGGGCCTTCGCCCGCGCCGGGGTCGAAGTGTCCTCCACCCGGAAATGGGAACTGCAGCGCATCGACCATCCCGCCGTCGCGCCGCTGCTGGCCTATAAATCGCTGTATCGCGTGCACACCGCGCACGGCTGGTCCTGGCTCGACCAGTGGGTGCACGGCGGCCGGTTCCGCCCCGAATACCTGCCCGGCGGCACGGTTTCCGGGCGCTGGACCACCAATGGTGGTGGCGCCCTGCAGATCCCGAAGATCATCCGGCAGGCCATCCGCGCCGACCCGGGCTGGACGCTGGTGGTCGCCGACGCCGCGCAGATGGAGCCGCGGGTGCTGGCCGCCGTCTCGCGCGATCCCGCGCTGATGGACGCCGCGGGCCGTCGCGAGGACCTCTACGCCGACCTGGCCGCCCGCGGGTTCGGCGGCGACCGCGCCCGCGCGAAACTCGCGCTGCTCGGCGCCATCTACGGCCAGACCTCCGGCGACGCCCTCACCCACCTGGCCGCCCTGCGCCGCCGCTATCCGGCGGCCGTGGCCTACGTCGACGATGCCGCCCACGCCGGGGTCGAGGGCAGGCTGGTGCGCACCTGGCTGGGCCGCACCTGTCCACCGGTGCCCGCCGAGGAGAACCTGTCCGGCTTCACCGGCACCCCCGCCGCCCGGGCCAGGGGCCGGTTCACCCGCAACTTCGTGGTGCAGGGCAGTGCCGCGGACTGGGCGCTGCTGGTGCTGGCTGGCCTGCGCCGGAGCATCGCGCAGGCCGGGCTGCGCGCCGAACTGGTCTTCTTCCAGCACGACGAGGTGATCGTGCACTGCCCGGCCCCGGAGGCCGCGACCGTCGTCGCGGCGATCGCCACCGCCGCCGACACCGCGGGCCTGCTCGCCTTCGGCCCCACGCCGGTGCGCTTCCCCTTCACCACCGCGGTGGTGGACTGCTACGGCGACGCCAAGTGAGCGCCGCGATGTCATCCGGCATTCACCGCCGGTTATCCGCCCCCGTTAGCGTGAAGGGACGCGGAAGGAGCCCGGCGTCATGGAATTACGGCACCTCGTCTCGTTCATCGCCATCGCCGAAGAGCACGTGCTTCCGGGTGCGCTGACCACGATGACCGAACGGCATCCCGATGTCGTTGTCTCGCTGTGGGAGAAGCGCACCGGACCGCAACTGGCCGGGCTGGCCGACGGCTCGCTGGACGTGGCCCTGGTCTACGGGCATCCCGGCACCGCGGAGTTCCGGCACCGCCGCCTGCTGCACCGGATTCCGCTGGTGGCGGTGGTCGGCAGGCGGCATCGCTGGGCCGATCGCCCCGGAGTCTCCTTCGCCGAGCTGCGCGACCAGGAATGCGTGCTGTTCGGCCGCGACCAGTGCCCGGCTATGTACGACACGATCCTGCGGTCGGCGTCCGCGAGCGGCATCGCCCTGCACATCACCCACACCGCCGACGATCCCGGCGCCACCGCGCACTTGGTGTCGGTCCGTCCGCTGGTCGGCTTCGCCTCGTTGCCGCGGGCCGTGGCGATGGGGATGGGCGCGGCGCAGGGTCACGCGGTGGCGGTGAAACTCGTCGACCCGGTGCCGACCCTGGACGTGTACGCGGTGTGGCGGGCCGAGGAGGTCAACCCCGCCGTCTCGCTGTTCCTGGCGTGCCTGGACGCCGCCGACGAGGTGACGGCACTGTCGGCCTGAGATCCCGGCTAGCCTCCGGACCGTGCACCCGTCCACCGAGCTGTCCGGATGAGCGCGGCTCGGCATGGCCGCGCATCCGGACTATCCGGTGGGCTATCTCGACCAGCTGGCCGAACCCTTCCGGCGCCGTTAGCCCGCGGTGAGCGCGCGGGCGCCGGTGGCGATCTCGGTGGCTTCGGCCAGATCCAGCCGCAGCTCCCGATCGGGCGCGTGCGCCGGGCCCTCGTGGTGGGTGACGCCGTCGGCGGTGATCACGTAGTGCAGCACCGTCTCGCCGATGTGGACCGTCACGGTCCCCTCGGGGACCAGGGCGGCGACCGCGCGACCCAGCGGCAGCGCCAGCCAGTGCGCGCGCACCGCGTCGGTGGGCTTGCGCTCGCCGAGCAGCGGGGCGCCCCAGGCCGAGAGCGCGTCGAGCACCGGCCGCAGCGCCTGCCCCGACGCGGTCAGCTCGTAACTGGACCGCATACCGTTGCGGTGATGGGTGAGCAGGCCCTCGCGTTCGAGATCCTTGAGACGGGTGGCGAGCATATCGGTGCTGATCCCGGGCAGATCGGCGAACAGATCGCTGTAGCGGCGCGGCCCGGAACACAGTTCCCGGACCACGAGCAGGGTCCACCGGTCGCCGACGAGGTCGAGGGCACGGCTGACCGCGCAGTAGTGGTCGTAGCTTCGGCGTGGCACGTGTACTACTTTAACCAGTGGCTTGGAAAAACCAAGTGAAATCTTGGAAATACCAAGTAGTGTGTGCGGCAACCACGGTTCGGAGGGATGTTCATGCAGGTCAAGCAGTCCAGCAAGCTGTCGGGAGTGTCGTACGAGATCCGCGGCCCGGTCGCGGAGGAGGCCGCGCGGCTCGAGGCCGAGGGGCATCACGTCGTCAAGCTCAACACCGGCAACCCGTTGATCTTCGGTTTCGACGCGCCCCCGGACCTGTTGCAGGACATGGTCCGTACGCTGCCGTCCTCGACCGGCTACACCTCCTCGAAGGGGCTGCTCTCGGCCCGGCGCGCGGTGGTGCAGTACTACCAGACCCTCGGTGTCGACGATGTCGATGTCGAGGAGGTCTTCCTGGGCAACGGTGTCTCGGAGCTGATCATGATGGCGATGACGGCCCTGCTCGAGACCGGCGACGAGGTCCTCGTCCCGGCCCCGGACTTCCCGCTGTGGACCGCCGCGACCGCCCTCAACGGAGGCACTCCCGTGCACTACCTGTGCGACGAGGGCGCCGACTGGTACCCCGACCTGGCCGATATCACCGCCAAGATCACCGACCGCACCCGTGCCATCGTCCTGATCAACCCGAACAATCCGACCGGGGCGGTGTATCCGCCCGAGGTCCTGCGCGAAATCCTCGAGATCGCCCGCAGGCACAATCTGGTGGTCTTCGCCGACGAGATCTACGACAAGATCTACTACGACGACCTGGCACACACCGCCATCGCCTCGCTGGCCCCCGACCTGCTGTGCCTGACATTCTCGGGTCTGTCCAAGAACTATCGCGCCGCCGGTCTGCGCTCGGGCTGGCTGGTGGTCTCCGGCCCCACTCAGCACGCCGCGAGCTACCTCGAGGGCCTGACCATGCTGGCCGGTCTGCGCCTGTGCGCGAATGTCCCTGCCCAGCAAGCCATTCAGGCCGCTCTCGGCGGGCATCAGAGCATCTACGACCTCACCCTGCCCGGCGGCCGCCTGCGCGAACAGCGCGACCGCGCCTGGGAGGCCCTCAACGCCATCCCGGGTGTCTCGTGCGTGAAGCCCAAGGGCGCGCTCTACGCCTTCCCCCGCATCGATCTGGACATGTACCCGATCCACGACGACGAGAAGTTCGTCCTCGACCTGCTGCTGCAGGAGAAGATGCACATCGTCCAGGGCACCGGCTTCAACTGGCCGCGCCCCGACCACTTCCGCATCGTCACCCTGCCGCACGCCGACGAGCTCGAGGCCATCATCGAACGCATCGGCCGCTTCCTGGCCACCTACCGCCAGTGATCGCCCGGTCGGGTCTCATCGCAGGCCCGACCGGACGAAGGCGTCGGCGATGTGGCGCTGGAGCACGAGGTAGAGCAGCAGCACGGGCAGGCAGGCGAGGGCGGCCAGGGCCATGAGCGGACCCCACTGATCGCCCTCGGTGCTCATGAAGCTGCGCAACCCCAGCTGGAGCACGGCATCGGAGCGGCGCAGGACCACCGCGGGCCAGAAGTACTCGTTCCAGGCGTTGATGAACAGCAGGATGGCCAGCGCGGCCAGGGCGGGGCGCAGGGTGGGCACGACGACGGTCCAGAGGATGGACCAGGAGCCGCGGCCGTCCATCTTCGCGGCGGCGACGAGTTCCTTGGGGAATCCGTCCATGTGCTGGCGCAGCAGCAGGATCGCCAGCGCCGAGCAGAGGGTGGGCAGCACGCAGCCGAGCAGCGCGATCAGCAGTTGCCCGGCCGCCGAGAGTGTCGCCACCACACCGGTATTGAGGATCAACCCGGCGACGTCCACCTTCCGCGCCGCGTCGAGATAGTTCTCGATCGACAGCGGCCAGGGCACCGGCGTCAGCGACCCCACATCCTGGGGCGTGCGCAGCGAGGTCGCGAACAGCCAGTAGATCGGGAACACGCACACCAGTGCCGTCCCGGCGAGCAGCAGGTGGCTGCCCGCGCGGCGGAATCGGTCAATCATCATGGACGGCCACCCTGTCCGAGATCCACACCAGGAACAGCACGGTGGGCGAGAGCAGCGGCAGAGTGATCCAGCGCCGGATCTGCCCCGGCGTGGCCCCGTCGACCCGCGCCGCCTCGCCGTAGTCGCCATGGATGCCCGCCAGCCCGGCCGCCACCACCAGCACCGCGAATCCGAGCAGTTGCCAGCCGGTGATCACCACGATCACCGCCTGCGCGGTCGCGGTGTCGTAGACCCAGTTGCGCCCGGACCCGGCCAGCCGGTCGACGAAGCCGGTCCCCGGATGCAGCAGCCACCGCCACACCGCGGCCGCCGCGACGGGCGCGACGAGAAACGGCGCGAACACCAGCGCCTGATAGAGCGTGCGCGCCCGGCCGGACACCCGCTGGGCGGCCGGGGCGAGCAGCACCGGCAGCACCACCGTGAACGGCAGCAGGCCAGGATCAGCGTGGCGGTGCGGCCCAGCGAGCCCCAGAACGCCGGAAGGTCCAGCAGCCGCGCGTAATTCGCCGTGCCGACCGGACGGATCGGCGCGGTCGGCAGCAGATTCCACGACGAGGTCGACAACTGCACGGCCTGCACCAGCGGCTGATACGTCCACACCACCAGCAGGATCAGCGCCGGAGCCAGATACAGGTAGGGAGCGACGAGCCGGGCCGCCGCGCGCCGGGTGACCCGGCGGCGCGCCGGGACGGGGGAGACGGTGACGGGTTCGGGATCGAGGACGAACATGTCAGCCCGCCCGTTCGGTGAGCGCCGCCAGCTGGGCGAGCACCTCGGCTTCGGCCCGGTCGTAGAGCGGGGTCGCCGGGGTCGCCTCGATCGCGGTGGCCAGCATGGTCGACCCGACGAGATCGATACGGCTGTAGCCGAATCCGGTGAAACCCCGGTGCCTGCCCACCGGTGCCATCGGATCGATCCGGTAGGACAGCGCGGGCCCGATCCACACCGGGATCCCCGCCAGCGCCGCGGCACCGGTGAGATGGTTGTGCCCGCACAGGATCATCCGCACATCCGACCCGGCCACGACTTCGGCCAGCCGGTCGGCGCCGGAGAGCTTGAGGGCGTCGACGGTGGCCACGGCCGCGGGCAGCGGGGGATGGTGCAGCACCAGCACCGTGCCCCGCGGGGCGGGGGTGCGCAGGTGGGTGACCAGCCGATCCAGCTGACCGGGTTCGAGCCTGCCGTCGTGGCGGCCCGGGGTGGTGCTGTCGAGCGCGAGAATACGCACCCCGGCCACCTCGGTGTGCTGGTCGAGCGGCACGGCGGGGTCCACCGGATCGTGGTCGAGGAGTTCGGCGGCGAAGGCGGCCCGGTCGTCGTGATTGCCCATCACATAGACGATGGCGGCGCCGAGCTCGGCCGCGACCGGTTCGACCAGGGCCCGCAGCCGCCGGTAGGCCGCGGGCGCCCCGGTGTCGGCGAGGTCGCCGGAGAGCACCAGCGCATCCACGTGCCGGTCCGCGCCGCGCAGCTGGTCGAGGACCCGGCGCAGATTCCGGTCGGTGTCCACCGCGCCGTGGACGAGCTCCCCGGCCGGGCGCAGGTGCGTGTCGGTGAGCTGGACCAGCGTGAACCCGCTCATGACGCGGGCAGCAGTGCGGTGCCCGCCGCCTGCGCGGCGGCCAGCGTGGACCGGGGATCGCTGCCCTGGAACACGATCGCCTCGACCGCCTCCATCATCCCGTCGCGCACCTGCAGATAGTTGTCGCCGGGCATCGAGACCCACGGCTCCATGGTGGCGAGCTGGGCGACATTCGGCGCCAGCAGCGGGTCCGCCGCGGCCCACTCCGCGAGCGCGCCGGGCTCGCCCAGCAGACCGGTGCGCAGCGGCAGATAGCCGATGTCGCGGGCGATCCGGGTATAGGACTCCTCGCCGCGGGCGAACGCCTCGTAGCCCTGCTTCTGGTTCAGCACGGGCATGGCGCCGGAGGTCACCAGATCCCGCGCCATCCGGGTCACCTCGACGGCGGGGTCCTCCGCGTAGGTGAGGGTGCGCCGGTCCGGCGAGATGACGCGGCCGCCGTTGGACCGCACCAGCGACTGGAAGCACCAGTCCATGGCGGACTTGGTCAGGCAGTCGAGGTAGATGCCGCCGCGGCCGGTGCGCTCGGCGATCCGGGCGGCCGCGGTGGCGGCCTCGGCCCAGGTGGTGGGCGGCCGCTCCGGGTCGAGCCCCGCCGCCGTGAACAGCGAGGCGTTGAAGTACAGGACGGGCGTGGAGAACACGAACGGCATGCCGTAGGTGTGGCCGTCCCAGTCGTCGAGGGTGCGGGCGCGCGGGGCGTAGGGATGGCGTGCGCCGTCGAAGGCGCGGTCGACCTCGTCGCGCCCGACCAGCAGATCCAGCGGGGCCGCTCCCAGCTGACGCACGGTGAAGTCCAGATCGCTGAAACCGAGCTGGGCGACATCCGGTGGCGCGCCCGCGACCAGCTGGTTCTGGATACTGGAGATGGTGTCGGTGGCCGGATTCGGGCTGTTGCCCTGCGGCTTCCGCGCGGTGACGGTGATATTCGGATACCGCTCGCCGAATTCGGCGAGCAGGGCGTCGAAGGTGTCGGTCCAGGCCCCGGCCATCCCGTAGTTGTAGGACTCGAAGACGATCGAGACCTGCTGTCCGGGCGCGAGTTCCGGGATTCGCGTGGTGTTCGCGGGACCGGGGGACGCGGTGCCGCCCAGGCCGCAGCCGCTCACTGCGAGCACGGTGGCCAACACCGCGCCCAGGACGGGCCGGGTGCGTGTCATGGTGGTTCTCCTCATCGATGGGTGCCTGGGTGATGGGTGCCTGGGTCAGGCGACGGGCACGGCCGCCGCCGGTCGCGAGAGCGAGTTCTCCTGCGGCGCCTGCCAAGTCAGCCGCAGGCCGGTGCCGGGGTCGAACAGGTGGATGTCGGCGGGATCGGCCCGCACGGTGACGGACTCGTCGACCCGGACCCCGGCCGGGCGCGGGGCCCGCACGCACAGCTCGGTCGCGCCGACCGCGAGCTGCACGAGCTCCTCGCCGCCGAGGTTCTCGACCCGCCGCACGGTGCCGCCGATGCAGCCCGCGGTGCCACCGAGCCGCAGCCGTTCGGGCCGGATACCGGCGATGACCGGCCGGGCGGTCCCGAGCTCGCCGGTGCGGCCGAGTGGGGTGTCGACGCCGTCGGCGGTCAACCACAGGTCGCCCGCCCGCGCGCGCACGACGGCGGGGAACAGGTTCATCGGCGGCGAGCCGAGGAATCCCGCGACGAAGGTGGAGCGCGGCCGGTCGTAGAGCTCGGCGGGAGTGCCGCACTGGGCGATCCGGCCCGCGTCGAGCAGCGCGATCCGCGAGGCCATCGTCATCGCCTCGACCTGGTCGTGGGTGACGTAGAGGAAGGTCGCGCCCAGCCGCCGATGCAGTGCGACCAGCTCGGCCCGGGTCGCGCCGCGCAGCTTGGCATCCAGATTCGACAGCGGCTCGTCCATCAGGAACGCCCCGGGATCACGCACCATGGCCCGGGCCAGCGCCACCCGCTGACGCTGCCCGCCCGAGAGCGCCGCGGGCTTGCGTTCGAGCAGCTCCGAGAGCTCCAGCGTGGCCGCCACCCCGGCGACCCGCCGCGCGATCTCGGCCCGCCGCACCCGCCGGGCCCGCAGCGGGAACCCGATGTTCCCGGCCACCGACAGATGCGGGTACAGCGCGTAACTCTGGAACACCATGGCCAGATCCCGCCGCTGCGGCGCCACCCCGGTGACATCGGCGCCGTCCACCAGAATCCGGCCCGCGCTCGGCTCGGTCAGCCCCGCGATCATCCGCAGCAGCGTGGACTTGCCACAGCCGCTGGGCCCGAGCAGGACCAGGAACTCACCGTCGGCGACGTCGAGGCTCACCTCGCGCACCGCGTGGTGCGCACCGAACCGCTTGGACACCGCCTCGATCTGCAGTCGTGCCACGTCTCTCTTCCGGCCGCCGTGGATGCACTGCGGCCAGTGTCGGTGGCGTCACGACCTCCCGGACGCGGCGATAGGCGATCTCGATCGACGGATCGGCGCGGGCGCACCACCGGCCCGCGCCGGGTCGAGCACGACGAGCCGGGTGCCCGCCGCGAGCAGACTGCCCGCGGTGAGCCCACACATGGCGTGGAAGGTGTCGCTGAAATGCGATGGGCTGGCGAACCCGGCGTCGGCGGCCGCGGTGGTCAGATCGGCGCCCGCGGCCACCGCCCGGCCGACACCGAGCATGCGCGCCCACAACCGGTAGCGGCGGAACGTCGTGCCCGACTGCGCGTTGAACAGGCGCAGGAATCGTGAGGCCGACAGGTGCGCCGCGCGGGCAAGCTCCGCGGCCGCGTGCGGGTCGGCCGGATCCGCCAGCATCGTCGCCATGGCGGCCGAGATCCGCGGATCGACCGTGGGCGCGGGGGAGCCGCAGGCCAGCTCGACCGCCGCGACGGGGTCGAACAGCGGCTGTGCTGCGAGCGCGATCAGCCGCTCCTCGGCGGCGTGCGCGACGCCGATACCCGCGCCCGCGTGCGCCGTCATCCGCTCCCGGCAGCGCGGTGCCCGGGGCGAGCCGGGATCGAGGTAGCAGAACAGCATCGAGGTGCCGTGCGCGACGACCCGATGCGTCGTCAGCGGCGGAATCAGCGCCGAGCGCACCGTGTGCTCGCGCCCATCGGCGACGAGCGTGAACGGCGCGTCGACACCCACGGCCAGGCAGTGCACCGTGCCGCGGTGCGCGTCCAGCCGCAGCGACGGCCCCCGGTACACGGCATGCCCCGGCCACAACCACACCGTCGCCGGTGCGGGACAGCGTGTTTCTGGAAGTGCCGGACCGTCCACGCTCGCCATGCTTGCACGACCACCAGCGCACCGGAAGGCGGACCGCCATGCACGTCGAGCACACCACCCCCGAGACCCCGGCCGATCCGGCCGCGGCCCTGGGCGATTCCCGCGTCATCGAGACGACGGCCGGGCCGGTCCGGATCTACGAGCGCGGCACCGGCGCACCCCTGGTCTTCGTCCAGGGGCTCCTCGCCGACGCCACCGCCTGGCGCAAGGTCGTTCCGCTGCTGGCCGGGTCCTACCGGTGCGTCACCGCCGACTGGCCCTTCGGCGCCCACCGCCTGCCCATGGCGCCGGACGCGGATCTCACCCCCACCGGCCTGGCCGACATCGTCGCCGAGGTCATCGACCACCTCGACCTGCGCGACACCACCCTGATCGGCAACGACGGCGGCGGCCTGCTCACCCAGCTGGTCGTCACCCGCCGGGCCGAGCGCCTCGGCCGGGTCGTCCTGACCTCCTGCGACGCCTACGAGAACTTCCCGCCACCCCTGTACGACTACCTGTGCCTGCTGGCACGCGTCCCCGCCGTGGCGGCACTGGCCGCCCGCGCCCTGCGCCTGTCCGCCGTCCGCACCGTCTGCGCCCGCTCCCGGCTCGGCTTCGGCGCCCTCACCACCAGCCCACTGGACCCGGCGGTGGCCGACCACTACCTGCACGGCATCGCCCACGACCCCGCCATCCTGCGCGACACCCTCACCTTCCTGCGCGCCGTCGACAATCGCTACACCCTCGACGCGGCCACCCGCTTCCCGGCCGTCACCCTGCCGGTCCTGATCGCCTGGGCAGGCGACGACCAGGTCTTCCCGCTGCGTCACGCGCGACAGCTCGCCGCCGACTTCCCGAACGCGCGCCTCGCGGTGATCCCGGACTCGCGCACCTGGATCGGCGAAGACCAACCGGAGGCGCTGGCCCAGCTCGTCCGCGAGTTCCTCGACCAGGCGGGCTGACCGGCGGGGGTGTTCCGCTCGGCGTGAATCAAAGGGTGTTCGCGGGCGGTGCCGGATGGTTCGCTGGGGACCAGATCGTCCTGGTCCGAGCGAAAGGCCCCGCATGTCCGTCGACGACAGCACTGTTCCCGGCACCGCCGCGCGGGTGGTCCGGCTGGGCGCGCACCTCGGTGCGCGGATCGACGGCGTCCGGCTCGGCGGTGACCTCGACCCGGCCACCGTCGCCACCGTCCGCGCCGCGCTGCACGAGCACAAGGTGATCTTCTTCCGCGGCCAGCACCACCTCACCGAGGACGGCCAATACGAGTTCGCCCAGCTGCTCGGCACCCCGACCACCCCACACCCCACCGTCACCTCCGCGGGCGCCAAGAGCCTGGCCATCGACTCGCACCAGACCCGGTCGAATGTCTGGCACACCGATGTCACCTTCGTCGACCGGGTGCCCAGCGCCTCGATCCTGCGCGCGGTCGCCCTGCCCAGCTACGGCGGATCCACCACCTGGGCCTCCACCGTCGCCGCCTACGCGGCCCTGCCCGCCCCGCTCAAGCTGCTGGCCGAGTCCCTGCGCGCCCGCCACACCAACCGCTACGACTACGCCGCCGACATCGAGGACCACCCCGGCGAGCGCGACCGCGCCTACCGCGACGAATTCGAATCCACCTACTTCGAGACCGAACACCCCGTGGTGGAGGTGCACCCCGAGACCGGGGAGCGCGCCCTGCTGCTCGGCTGCTTCGTCAAGGAGATCGCCGGTCTGTCCGGCACCGAATCCCGGGCGCTGTTCCGCCTGTTCCAGGACCGGATCACCCGCCTCGAGCACACCACCCGCTGGAACTGGGAACTCGGTGACGTCGCCGTCTGGGACAACCGCGCCACCCAGCACTACGCGGTGGACGACTACGACGGCGCCGAGCACCGCAGGCTCACCCGCATCACCCTGGCCGGACCGGTCCCGGTCGGGGTCGACGGCACCCCGAGCACCGTGCTCGCCGGTGACGCGGAATCCTATGTCCGGGCGCCCCTGCCGCGCGCGGCCTAGGAATTGACCGCCACCCCAACACTTCCGGCGCCGTGGGTCCCCGGCCGAACGCACCGCATGGATTACCCTTCGACGACACGTACGTCCGGTGATCACGCGCGATCAGGTCCCCACCGGTCCGGCCCGACGATGGGATTCCCGTGAATTTGTGGAGCTATATCCGGGGGCGGGGGGAGGTGCTGACGTTCCTGACCTACCAGCACGCCTCCCTGGCCTTCCAGACGGTGCTGGTCGGCACGGTGGTCGCCCTGCTTATCGCCGTCGCGGTCTACCGGCTGCCGCTGGCCTCGGCGCTGACCCTCACCTCGAGCCGGGTCGCGCTGACCATCCCGTCGCTGGCACTGCTGGCCCTGCTGCTGGTGCCGTTCGGCCTGGGTGTGGTGCCCTCGTTCATCATGCTGGCGTTCTTCGCCGCGCTGCCGGTGATCGGCAATGCCATCGTCGGCCTGCGCTCGGTGCCCGCCTCGGTGATTGAGTCCGCGCGCGGAATCGGGTTGTCGCGCTGGCGGATCCTGCTCACCGTCGAGTTCCCGATCGCCTGGCCGGTGATCCTCACCGGCATCCGGGTCTCCACCCAGATGATCGTGGGCGTGGCGGCCATCGTGGCCTATGTGCTCGGCCCCGGCCTCGGTTCGCTCATCTTCAACGGACTCTCGCGCCTCGGCGGCGCCAACGCCCTCGAAATGGCGCTGACCGGCACCATTCTCATCGTCGTGATCGCGTTGGTGTTCGACGCGCTCCTCGTCCTGCTCGGACGCCTCACGATCGCCAAAGGACTGTCATGACCGATGTGACCCACCGGCCTGCCCCTTCGGAGCGCAATGTCACCGGGGCCTCGATCACCCTCGACGGTGTCGTCAAACGCTACAAGGGCCAGGACAAGCCTGCGGTGCAGCGCCTGGACCTGGAGATCGACGCCGGGCACATCGTCGCCTTCGTCGGCCCCTCCGGCTGCGGCAAGACCACCACGCTCAAGATGATCAACCGGCTCATCGAGCCCACCGAGGGCCGGATCCTCATCGACGGCCGCGATGTCACCCGCGAGGACCCGGACAAGCTACGCCAGTCCATCGGCTATGTCATCCAGTCCGGCGGCCTGTTCCCGCACTGGTCGGTGGCCAAGAACATCGGCGCGATTCCGCGGGTGCTCGGCTGGGACAAGAAGCGCATCGCCGAACGCACCGAGTACCTGCTGGATCTGGTCGGCCTCGACCCGGCCACCTTCGCCGACCGGCTGCCCAAGGACATGTCCGGCGGCCAGCAGCAGCGCGTGGGCGTGGCTCGCGCGCTGGCCGCCGATCCGCCGGTGCTGCTGATGGACGAACCGTTCGGCGCGGTCGACCCGATCACCCGGGTTCGCCTGCAGGACAGCCTGATCGCCATCCAGCACGAACTCGGCAAGACCATCGTCATCGTCACCCACGATTTCGAGGAGGCCACCAAGCTCGGCGACAAGGTGCTCATCCTGTCCGAGGGCGGGCACGTCGAGCAGTACGCGCGCCCGGACGAGATCCTCACCGACCCGGCCACCCCGTTCGTCGAGGAATTCGTCGGCTCCGGCGCGAAACTGGCCTATCTCACCGTGTCCCGGGTGCGCGATGTCGACTACGACCCGGTCACCACCGCCCGGATCGGCGAATCGGCGCCCGTGGTGATCGAGCGCGCGAAGGCGGCCGGGCACACCTGGGTGGTGGTGGTCGACGCGGCCGGGCGCCCGCGCTCGTGGCCGTCGCTGACCGAGGTAGCCAGCAAACCCGAGGTCTCCGACTATCTGGACCGGCGGCTGCCGGTGGTCGCCCAATCCTCCACGCTCAACGACGCACTCGACGCCATGCTCGCGGCCAGCCAGGGCGCCACCCTGGTCACCGACGGGCGCGGCGCGGTGGTCGGCTCGCTGAGCATCGGGTCGGTGACCGACGTGATCCAGACCAAACTCGCCGAAGGGCACGCCGCCGAGCGCGAACCCTCCTACGAGACCTACGTCGACGGCTCCGACCCGACCCCGACCCCGGTCGTCGCGGCCGAGGACACCCCCGGAACGGCCGAACCGTCATGAACCGGTGGCGCCGCCTGCCGATCGACGTGTGGTTCGAACCGATCATCATCGTGGTGATCGGCCTGGGCTACCTGTTCTGGTATCGCTCGACGAGTTTCACCGCGACCGAACAGGCTTCGCTGGGCTGGGCCAATCTGCAGAACACCATCGTCGAGCACATCCGGCTGACCGTCGTCGCCACCGTGATCGTGGTGGCGGTGGCCATCCCGCTCGGGATCGCGCTGACCCGCCCGGCATTGCGGCGGTTCGAGCCGATCGCGGTGAATATCGCCAATATCGGTCAGGCCGCGCCCGCGGTGGGTCTGCTGGTGCTGTTCACCTTCTGGCTCGGTACCGGATTCCGCACGGCGATCGTGGGTCTGGTGGTCTACGCGGTGCTGCCGATCCTGCAGAACACCATCGTCGGACTGCGGCAGGTGGATCAGCGCACCATCGAGGCCGCGCGCGGCATCGGCTTCTCGGCGGTGCGCACCCTGGTCCAGGTCGAGCTGCCGCTGGCGGTGCCGGTGATCCTCAACGGCGTGCGCACCGCGCTGGTCATCCTGGTCGGCACCGCCACCCTGAGCACCTTCATCGGTGCCACCAGCCTGGGCACATTGATCACCACCGGCGTCACCCTGTTCCTGCCCAAACTGCTCATCTCCGGCGCCGTCCTGGTGGGCCTGCTGGCGCTGATCATCGACTGGCTCGGCCGCCTCGTGGAGCTGGCCGCGACCCCGCGAGGTGTCTCATGAGGCGGGTACGGTTCGGCACCGCGCTGATCGCCACGCTGGCGCTGCTCACCGGCTGCGGGCTGGTGAGCTCCTCGGGCACCTTCCACGACGCGCGCCTGCCCGGCGGCGCGCGGCCGCTGGAGGGCGCGTCGCTGGTCGTCACCTCCAAGAGCTTCACCGAGGGCGTGCTGCTGGGCAAGATCACCGCGACCTACCTGGCCGCGGCGGGCGCCTCGGTCACCGACCTGACCGGCGCGCCGGGCTCGGCGTCCTCGCGGCAGGCCCAGCTCAACGGCGACGCCGACGTGCTCTGGGAGTACACCGGCACCGGCTGGGTCAACTACCACAACGAGACCGAGACCATCGCCGACCCGCGGGAACTGTGGCAGCGCGTGCACGATATCGAAAAGGCCGACTACGACCTGGAATGGCTGCCCCCGGCCAACTTCAACGACACCTACGCCTTCGCCGCCGCCACCCCGACCGCCGAACGGCTCGGCGTGCGCACGCTGACCGAGGCGGCCGCCCTGCCGGTCGCCGAGCGCACCTTCTGCGTCGACGACGAATTCTTCAGCCGCTCCGACGGTTTCCTCCCCATGCTGGAGAAGTACGGCATCCCGTACAACACCCCCGACGGTGTGCCCACCGCGAACGTCACCCGGATGGACGCCGGGGTCGTCTACACCGCCACCGCCAACAGCGAACCGTGCAATTTCGGCATGGTGTACACCACCGACGGCCGGGTGAAGAACCTGGATCTCACCGTGCTCGAGGACGACCGGAAGTTCTTCCTGCCCTACAGCGGCACGGCCGTGGTGCGCGGTGTGGTCATCGACGAGCACCCCGAACTGCGCGAGCTGCTCGGCACCATCTCCGAACGCCTCACCGACGACCTGATGCAGGAACTCAACGGCCGCGTCGACATCGACGGCGAGGACCCCGCCGATGTCGCCTACGACTGGCTGCGCGGCGAGAACCTGATCGAGTAGCCGCTCACGCCGTGCCCAGCACGCTCTCGGGGACCGGCGCGAAGATCGCGCCGAAGTATCCGGTGAGCCCGGCCGTCGACGGGGGACAGGCGGTGTAGCCGAGATACCCGTCGGGGCGCACGACGAAGACGGCGCCGGGACGGGCCTGATACTGCCGGGCGAACTCGCCGTCGGTGTCGGAGACGATCGGCAGGGCGGTCGGTCCGACAGTGGTGCCCGGCGCGGCCACGAGATAGGTGTCCATCCGGCCCTCGGTGAGAGTGCGGATCAGCTCGACGTGGCGTTCGATCGTATCGAGTTCGGTTCCCTCGCAGGCACCTTCGACATACCAGAGCACGGTGTGGTCGGGTCCGGCCAGCAGGGGGAGCAGGCGCAGGGGCGCGGTCACCGCGTCGCGGGTCAGCCCGGTCGCGTCCGGGGCGAGGGCGCCCGGCGCGGGTGCTGGAGCGTCCGTGGCGGGCACGATCGGGCTGTCGCGGTAGTCGATGAGCAGCTGGGCCTCGCGCAGCAGCACGTACTCCGGATCGGTCTCCCCGGCGCCGATACCCTCGCGGGCATCGCGCACCGTGCGCCCGACCACGTCCTCGCCGACCGGCCTGCGCTCGGCGTCGTAACTGGCCAGCAGAGTGGGGCTCGCGGCCTCCGCGACGGCCAGCGCGAGTTTCCACGCGAGATTGTGGGCGTCCTGGATGCCGGTGTTCATGCCCTGCGCCCCGGTCGGCGGATGGATGTGGGCGGCGTCGCCCGCCACGAACACCCGGCCGCGCGCATAGGTGTCGACAATGCGATGGCTGATCCGGAACACCGACGACCAGCGCAGGTGCGAGGCGGTCGCCGGTTCGGGTGCCAGCCGGTCGATAACCGCTTGGATGGCGGCCAGATCGGGCGCGGGGCCGGTGCCGAAGCCGTGTTCCACCCGGTCACCCCCGGTCGCCACCGAGGTCTCGAGTTCCGGCGGCACCCGCATCGACACGCGGTAGCGGTGCCTGCCGGGGAGCGGGACGCAGACCAGCACGTCGTCGGTGGCGCCGTCGGTGTGGTGCATGGCCCGCACCGCGTATCCGCGCGGCTGCGACCAGTCCAGTTCGATATCGCCGAGCATGTACTGCTCCTCGAACGCCGCGCCCTCGAAGCTCAGGCCGAGCGTCTTGCGGACGGTGCTGTGCGCGCCGTCGCATCCCACCAGATATCGCGTCCGGATCGTGTGCTGCCCGTCGGGGCCCGCGAGGACGGCGTGCACGCTGTCCTCGTCCTGGGTGAAGCCGACGAGGGCGATCCCGCGCTCGACCCGCGTGTCCCGCGCGGCCAGATGCTCCCAGAGAATGCGCTCGGTCTCGTACTGGGGGAGCCCGACGAAACCGAACGGCACCTCGGGCGGCAGGCGCAGTTCGATGCGCTCCGCTGCCACCCCGTTGACGTAGACGAGCTGACCCCGCAGCTGGATCGAGGCGTCGAGGATCTCGCGCAGCACCCCCATGGCCTCGAACAGTTCCAGCGTCCTGGGCTGGATTCCGACCGCCTTGGCATAGCGCGGGGGACTGACCAGGGCGTCGACGATCCGGCACCGCACACCCCGCCGAACCAGCTCCGCGGCCGCCGCCGATCCCACCGGCCCGGCCCCGACGATCAGCACATCGGTATCGAACATGCGACATCACCTCACGATGGAAGCCCCCGTCTCATGCTGTCCGCCGATCGTACGCCCACGCGCACGAGCCTGGACACCGTCACTTCGCCGAGGGCGGCTTCGGGGTGCGGGTGCGCCGGGCGGTGGTCTGGTCGATGCGCGGATCCTCGGTCACCGCATAGTGTTTGACGTACTCCGAGACGAACGCCTGCACCGTGGCGGTGGCCGGAATCGCCAGCAGCGCGCCGACCGCGCCGAGCAGTGCCCCGCCCGCCAGCACCGCCAGCAGCGCGATCGCGGCGTTCACATCGACGGTGCGCGCGGTGATGCGCGGCTGCAGCAGATAGTCCTGGACCCACTGGTACACCACCGCGAACACGATCACCCACAGCGCGTCGAGCGGATCCACCGTCAAGGCGACGAATACCGGCAGGATCGCCGCGATATAGGTGCCGAACGTCGGGATGAAGGCCGACACCACCCCGAACCACACGCCCAGAGCGATGGGATTGGGCAGGTGCAGGATCGCCAGGAATATGCCGTGCGCGATCGAGGAGACGATGGCCAGCAGCACCCGCGAATACAGGTAGCCGCCGGTCTTGTCGATGGCCAGGTCCCAGGCGTGCAGGAAAGTCTGTTGCCGGGTGGGCGGCAGCAGCGAACAGACGGTGCGCCGCACGCGGGGCCCGCCCGCGGTGAGATAGATGCTGAACAGCGCGATGGTCAGCAGCTGGGCCAGCCCGCCCAGCACCGTCGTCGAGACACCCCACGCGTTGTCGGCGGCGGTACGCGCGTACCCCTCGATGAGATCGGATTCGCGCAGCAGCCGCTGACTCAGGTCGTGCAGGGTGAACTGCTGGTCGAAGGTGCGATTGACCCAGCGCAGGCCGTCGTCGAGCAACCGGGGCGACTCGTGCGCGAGATTCGTCGTGGTCTCCACCAGCAGCGTCACCAGCGCGGCGAGAAACCCCAGCACACAGGCGAAGGTGCCGACGAAGACCAGCCCGGTGGCCAGTCCCCGCGGCACCCCGCGCCGCACCAGCACCGCGACCGCCGGTTCCATCGCCAGCGCGACGAACAACGCCACCACCAGGATGATCAGGATGCCGAGCAGCCGGTGGAAGGCCCAGTCGGCCAGCAGGAACAGCCCGAAGAACACCAGGCCCAGCGCCATCGCCCGCGGCAGCCACGGCGGCATCCTGGGCGAGGGGCGCGCCGGAGGTGGGGTATCCGGGGAATCGGTGTCCACGGGTCCCAGTGTCACCCCGCGCGGGCCCGCGACCCGGCATCGACGCGGCCCCGGCGCCCGGCTGGGTAGATTCACGGGCATGGAACTCGCCGGACCCAGCCGCACCGCACTGGCCACGGCCTACGCCCGGGCCTACCACCAGGTCGCGAACGAACCGCGCGTCTTCACCGATCTGCTCGCCGGGCGTATCCTCGGCGTCACCGACGCCGAACTGACCGCCCTACATACCGCGGGCCCCGACCACCCCGGACACGCGGGCGCCAGTCACCGCCCGCGCCGCCTGTTCATCGCCGCCCGGGCCCGCTTCGCCGAGGACGCCGTCCGCGACGCCGTCGCCACCGGCGTGCGCCAGGCGGTCATCCTCGGCGCGGGCCTGGACACCTTCGCCTGCCGCAACCCCTACCCCGACCTGCGTGTCTTCGAAGTCGACCACCCCGACACCCAGAACTGGAAGCGCGAACGCCTCGCCACCGCGGGCATCACCGCACCGGACACCCTCACCTTCGCCCCCGTCGACTTCGAAACCGAAACCCTGGCAACCGGTTTGGCCGCCGCGGGCTTCGACCGCACGGCCCCGGCGATCTTCGTCTGGCTCGGTGTCGTCGTCTACCTCACCCCCACCGCCATCGACACCACCCTCGCCTACATCGCCGCCCAGGCCACCCCCACCGACCTCGTCTTCGACTACGGCACCCCACCCGCCACCCCCGCCGACCACACCGCCCTACGCGCCCGCGCCGCCCGCGTAGCCGCCCTCGGCGAACCCTGGCTCACCTCTTTCACCCCCGCCGACATCGCCACCAAACTCCGCCACTTCGGCTTCACCCACATCGACGACCACCCCGCCCAAAACCTCATCACCACCTACACCTCCCTCCTCGACGTCACCTTCCCCGGCCCCCACCTCATCCGCGCCCGCCGCTGACCTGACCGCGGCAGGCCACCATCCGGTCTGGCGGGTTCGGCGACGGGCCCGAGCGGTTCCACGCCGTGCTGTTGCGCGAGGCGTCGCAAACCACCGACGATCGGGTGCTGGTCCGGCTGGTCGAGGCGGGGCACGCCGCCGCGCGCCCGGCCCACGGCGGGGTTGTTCCGAGCGGCGCCGGGTCAGTCGGCGCGGGAGAAGACCGCGACGAGGAAGTCCGCGTCGTCGGTGAACGTGCGCAGGTCCCAGGTGGACAGGAGGATGTCGGGATGGAGGCCCGCGATGGTGGCGTCGGTGAGGAATTCGGGGAAGGGGTAGCCGCGGTCGGCGCCGAAGCCGGTGACCACGCGTCCGCCCGGTGCGAGGTGGCGGGCGAAGCCGGACAGGACCGCCGCGCGGGTGGACGGGGCGACGAAGGTGAGGACATTGCCCGCGCACACGATGATGTCGAATCCCGGGCCGGGTAGGTCCATGTCGGCCAGGTCGCCGACCAGCCAGGTGGGTCCTGGATAATCGGTGCGCGCCGCCTCGATCAGCACCGGATCGACATCCACCCCGACCACCTCGTGCCCGGCCTCGTGCAGATAGCCGCCGACCCGGCCCGGACCACATCCGGCATCGAGCACCCGGCTGCCGCGACCGAGCATGGCGTCGATCAGCCGCGCCTCACCGACGATGTCCTCGCCCTGCGCGGCCAGCGCCCGGAACCGCTCCACGTACCAGGTGGAATGGTTCGGGTCGGCGGCGGTGAGTTCCTCCCAGCCGCTCGGTGTGCGCTCGCCCATGCTCGTCTCCTCCGCCGTTCGACACTGTCGTCCCCACCCTAGGTCCGGGTCAGCCGCGCAGCCGCAGCACCGCCAGGACCCGGCGGTGGTGGGTGTCGGAGGGCGGCAGGTCGAGCTTGGTGAAGATATTGCCGATGTGCTTCTCCACCGCGCGTTCGGTGACCGAAAGGGCTTCTGCGATGGCGCTGTTGGTGAGCCCCTGGGCCATCACCTCCAGGACCTCGCGCTCGCGTGGGGTGAGCCGCGCGAGCGAATCCTGTTGCCGGGAGGCGCCCATCAGCTGACTCACCACCTCCGGATCGAGGGCGGTGCCGCCGGTGGCGACGCGCTGGAGGGCGTCGACGAAGTCGCGGACATCGGCGACCCGGTCCTTGAGCAGATAGCCGACACCCCCGGCCCCGGCGGCGAGGAGTTCGGTCGCGTACCGGGTTTCGATCCACTGCGAGAAGACGAGGACTCCGGTGCCCGGGAAGGCGCGGCGCAGCTGGATGGCGGCGAGCAGGCCCTCGTCGGTGAAACTCGGCGGCATCCGCACGTCCACCACCGCGACATCGGGGGCGTGCGTGGCGACCACCTCGTGCAGCGTCGTCGCGTCGCCCACCATGGCCACCACCTCGTGACCGCGTTCGGTGAGCAGCCCGGCCAGCCCGTCGCGCAGGATGGCGCTGTCCTCGGCGATCACCACGCGCAGCGGGCGGTGCGGCGCGGTCACTGCGGGCCCGCCGTCGGCAGCAGCAGGGTGACGACGGTGGGGCCGCCCGCGGGGCTGTGCACGGTCAGCGACCCGTCGACGGCCCTGGCCCGCGCGGCCAGCCCGGCCAGCCCGCTGCCTTCGGAGGTCGCGGTGCCGGGGTCGGGCGCGCCGCCGATCCCGTTGTCGCGCACGGTGATCGCGAGGGTGCGGATGCTGTCGGGCAGCACCGAGACCTCCGCGCGGCTCGCCCCGGCGTGCTTGACCACATTGGTGAGCAGCTCGGCGACGGAGAAGTAGGCGATGGCCTCGATGGCCGGGCTCGGCCGTTTCGGCAGGTGCACGCGCAGCGCGACCGGGACGGCGCAGCGCGCGGTGAGCGTCTCCAGGGCGGGGCCGAGGCCGAGCTCGAGCGCGGGCGGATGGATGCCGCGCACCAGCTCGCGCAGTTCGGTGAGTGCCTCCTTGGACGAGGCGTGCGCGTCGGCGACGAGATCGCGCGCGTCACCCCCGGCGGCCATCCGTTCCTCGGCCCGGCCCAGCGCCATCGCGATGGTGACCAGGCGCGCCTGGGTGCCGTCGTGCAGATCGCGTTCCACCCGGCGCAGCGTGGCCACCGCGTCGTCCACCGCGGCCCGCCTGCTGGCGCGCAGCTCGGCGAGCTGGTGATCACGCGGGGTCGCGGCCAGCAGATGCACGGTGAGCAGCCGGTGCAGCCAGCACACGCTGCGGATCAGCCACGGCAGCGCGAAACAGCCCAGGATGCCGATCGCCGACATGGCCAGCGCCCGCGGCCAGGTGTCGACATAGAACGAGCCGAACTGGACCAGGCTGTGGTGCTCGACGCCGTTCGCGTCGACCTGCACCGGGTGCACCAGCGCCCACGGGATCGGCGAGATCGCCGTGAAGACGACCATGGCGATCACGGTCAGCAGCACGTAGCCGACACCCACTCCGAGCACGGATTGCGCGATCAGGAACAGCACCACCCGCCAGCTCGCCCGGTCGGTGAACGCGCTCTGCAGGAACCCGAAGAACCCCCGCCGCGGCGCGAAGTCCGGCGGCGCGTCGACCGGCGTGTCGAGCAGCGTCCGGCCCAGCACGCGATAGACCCGGCCCCACATCCGGCCACCGAGCAGGACCAGCGCCAGCAGCGGGATGCCGATCAGGAAGATCGAGGCGTAGAGCCCGCCACCGAAGCCGAAGAACAGGTAGCACACGGCCGCGCAGCCGAGCGCGAAGACCACGATCAGGTAGGCGAGCTCTTTCCACGTCCTGGCCTCGATCGGGGCGCGCAGCACCGCGGTGAGCGCGGCACGGGCCCCGCCCTGGGGTTCGGGGGCGGGGATCACAACGGTCGGTTCGCCGGTGGGGTCGAGGACCAGGGTCGGCTCGGCGGGTGTGTCGGTCATGCCATCCATGGTTGTCGGCGCGGGTCGGGTATTCGATCGAGCTGTCCACCGAATCCCCGGTGTGGCCAGCTACACCAGCGGGCTCACCGGCGCAGGTCGCGGCGGCGGCCGGACTGGTCGGCGAGCAGATCCTGATAGAGGATGCTGAGGTCGATCGAGTCGGCGGCGTCCTTGCGGGCGTGCGCGCCGCGGTCGACCTGGCGGTGCAGGGCCTCCATGGTCTCGTCGAGCTGGGTGGCGACCTCGGCGGCCTGGGCCAGATCGCTGCGCAGGTTCGGCGGCACCTCGCCGCGGTACTTGTAGTAGATCTTGTGCTCGAGGCTGGCCCAGAAGTCCATCGCGATGGTGCGGATCTGGATCTCGACCGGGATCTGCTCGGTGCGGTCGGAACGGAACACCGGGATCGACACGATCAGGTGCAGGCTCTGATAGCCGTTGGGCTTGCGATGGGTGATGTAATCGCGTTCCTCGAGCACGGTGATGTCCTGCTGACCGGCCAGCATGTCCTTGATGACGCCGATATCGGAGATGAAGCTGCACACCACCCGCACCCCGGCGATGTCGAGCACGTTCTCCCGGATGGCGGCCAGGTTCATCGCGTAGTTCTTGCGCCGGACCTTCTCCAGCACGCTCTCCGGCGACTTGAGCCGCGAGCCCACGTGCTCGATCGGGTTGTACTCGTGGGTGTTGTTGAAGTCCTCGCGCAGGATATTGATCTTGGTCGTCACCTCGTCGATGGCGAACTTGTAGCCGAGCATGAAATCGACGAACTGCGCGCGGAGTTCCCGGAGGTCGTCGACGGCGACCTGCTCACGGTGGCCGAGCAGGCCGTCGTCGGGCGTGTGGTCCAGTTGCCAGGGCTTCATCGATGTCCATTGTGCCTGGTCCGTGCCAGTGGTCGCCCGACGGCATCCTAAAATGGTGGGATGTTTGCCGCGGTCCTCTCGTTCACCCTCGCCTCGGTCGTGCTGGTGCTGCTGCCGGGACCCGACACCCTGGTCGTGGTGCGCGGCCTCGTCCGGGGTGGGCGCGCGGCGGGAATCCGCACGGCCGCGGGCGTGCTCAGTGGCCTGGCGGTGTGGGTGGTCGCGGCGGTGCTCGGGCTCTCGGCGCTGCTGCGCGCCAGCGAGATCGGTTACGAGGTCCTGAAGATGGTCGGCGCCTGCTACCTGGTGTGGATCGGCGTGCAGTCGCTGCGGGCGCTGCGCCGCCCGGTCAGCGAGGCGGCCGAGGAACTCTCGGCCGCCCCGATGCCGCTGGACCGGGCGGGTAGTTTCGGCGCCGGATTCCTCACCGACATCCTGAATCCGAAGATCGGGGTGCTGTTCGTGAGTTTCCTGCCCGGCTTCGTCCCGGCGGGGTACTCGCCGGTCTGGACGACGCTGGGCTTCGGCGCTCTCTACATCGCGCTTACCGCGCTGTACTGCGCCGCGCTGGTACTGGCCGCGGGCTCGATCTCGGGGTGGATGCGGACCGCGCGAATCCGCCGCCGGATCGACGCCGTCACCGGCATGGTGCTGGTCGGTTTCGGGCTGCGGCTGGCCACCGAGTCCTGATCAGGACTGCCCGAGGCTCACGATCCGCGCGCCGGGGGTCTCGGCGTAGAGTTCGTCGATTTCTGCCGCGTACTTCTCGGCGATCACCCGGCGCTTGAGCTTGAGGGTGAGCGTCACCTCGTCGCCGCCCGCCTCCCAGAAGTCGGGCAGGACGCGGAATCGTTTGACCTGCTCCACCCGCGAGAGCGCGGCATTGCCCGCGCGTACCCCGGCCTCGAGGGCGGCGCGCACGCCCGGGTCGGCGGCCAGGGCGGCGGCGGAGGCGTCGGCCAGCCCGTGCGCGCGGGCGTACGGTTCGGCGGATTCGGCGTCGAGCACGATCAGCGCGGTGTTGTAGGGTCTGCCGTCGCCGAGCACGGCCATGGTGCCGATGAGCGGGGTGGCGGCCTTGATCGCGTTCTCGATATTGGTCGGCGACATGTTCTTGCCCGCCGCGTTGATGATCATCTCCTTCTTGCGGTCGACCACCCGCAGGAACCCGGCGTCGTCGATGCTGACGATGTCGCCGGTGCGCAGCCAGCCCTCGGCGTCGACGGTCTCCGCGGTCTGTTCCGGCCTGCCGCGGTAGCCCTTCATCACCAGCGGCCCGCGCACATGCAGTTCGCCGTCGTCGGCCACCCGGGCCGCCATGCCGGGCAGCAGCCGTCCGACGGTGCCCAGCACCGCGTCGCGCGGATGGCTGACACTGCAGATGCACGCCAGCTCCGACATCCCCCAGATCTCGGCGATCGGGATGCCGAGGCCCGCGAAGAAGCCCAGGGTCCGCGGCGGGATCGGGGCCGCGCCCGACAGCGCCCAGCGCACCCGGTCCAGGCCGAGGGCGGCGCGGAGCTTGCTCAGGACGAGCTCGTCGGCGGTGGCCCACTCGGCGGCCAGCTCGGCGGGCACGGGTTCACCGGCCAGCTGGAGTTCACTGCGGCGCGCCGCCACGGACAGCGCCCACTCGAGGGCCTTGCGGCGGTTCTCGTCGGGTTCGCCCGCGACCTTGAATTCGATGGCGGCCTCGAGCTTCTCCCAGACCCGAGGCACCGCGCCCCACACGGTCGGGCGCAGGTCCACGAGGGCGGCCGCGATCTGCTTGGCGTCGCCCACGCTGGTCACCTGGGTGCCCAGCACCTCCTGCACATAGAGCGCGGTGAGGCGGTCGGCGATATGGGCGGTGGGCATGAAGGAGGTGATGGTGTCACCGAATTCGATGCCGAGCACCCCGGCGATGCCGTGGACCTGGAACAGCAGGGCGGCGTGGGTGGTCTCGACGCCCTTGGGCGCGCCGGTCGTGCCGGAGGTGTAGATCAGGGTGGCCA
This sequence comes from Nocardia sp. SSK8, assembly GCF_037034205.1. Lineage (NCBI taxonomy): Bacteria > Bacillati > Actinomycetota > Actinomycetes > Mycobacteriales > Nocardiaceae > Nocardia > Nocardia sp. SSK8. The sequence goes on along the minus strand of NZ_JBAGKD010000002.1, from coordinate 608,667 downwards.
CGTCGTCGGGTTGTACGGCCTGCCAGGCGCCGTCGAAATCGAAGTCCGCGGGGGCGGCGGCGAGCAGGTCGGGCACCGACAGCGTGCCCTCGGGGGCGTCGTCGACGCAGACTATGTGCTCGACCCCCGCGCCCACCGCGGCCACGGCTTTCGCGTACTGCGGTTCGCAGATCACCACGCGCGCACCGGCATCGGTGAGGACGTGCGCGAGCTGGTCGGGGGAGAGGGTGTTGTAGACCGAGAACGAGGTGGCGCCGAGATGCTGGGCGCCGACGTCGAGCGGATAGAACTCCACCCGGTTGCTCATCATGAGCGCGACGGTGTCGCCGCGGCGCACGCCGAGCCCGGCCAGGCCCGCGGCCACCGCGCGTACCTGGGCGGCGTAGTCGGCCCAGGTCAGGGTCCGGGTGTCGCCCGGGGTGCGCAGGGCGACGGCGGCGGGATCGACGGCCGCGGTGTGCTGGAAGGCGGCGGGCAGGGTGCCGAATGGGGGAAGACTCACGAAGCGACGACTTTCTGGTTCATGCCCGCGGGGGCGGGGCCGAGATGATCGGTGACGAAACGGGCCGCAGCGCGAACGGCGCGTCGGTGAAGTGGGCGATGGCCCGGTGGGCGATCCGGTGCGACATCAGCCCGTCGAGGTCCGCCCCCGGGTGGTCGGCGGTGAGCGCCAGGCTGAGATCGGTCATGGGGGAGAACAGCACCAGCGCGCCTGGGCTCGCCAGTCCCGCGCGGGCCCGTTCGACGGCCAGGTGCGCGGCCAGGAACCCGCCCGCGGAATCCCCGGCGACCACGATCCGTCCGGGCCGGTGCCCGAGCGCGACCAGCCACCGGAAGGCGGCGCCGACATCGCACGGCGCGGCCGGAAACGGGTGTTCGGGGGCGAGCCGGTAGTCCAGGGTGAACACCGGAAGCCGTGTCGCGGTGGACAATCGGGACGCGACACCCCGATACCCCGCCACCGACCCGCGTTCGCCGGTCATCCCCGGCTCTCGATCGCGCGCACCAGCTCGTGCACCCGGGAATCGGCCGCGAGCTTGCTGTCGAGGACCACATTGATCGCCCCGCGCAGCAGCGCGTAGGGCTCCCAGCCGCGTGGCGCGATGGTGCGGGGTGCGCGTCGGGCGATGCCGTCGGCGATGGTGCGGGCGGCGTCGGCGGCGCTGATCCGCACGTCGAGGGGCCAGGGCAGCAGGTTGTCGAGGTCGCGGCCGAGGTCGTCGGCGTCGAGCATGTCGTGGGTCATGGCGGTGTCGACGATGCCGAAGTAGGCCACGCCCGCGCTGGCGCCGTGCGCGGCCAGCTCGACACGCAGCGCGCGCCCGAGCTGCTCGACGGCCGCCTTGGTGAGCATGTACGGCGACCCGCCCATGCCGGGCGCGAACGCCGCGCACGAGGACACCACCACCACATGTCCGCGCCGACGCACGATGTGGTCAAGGGCGGGCTGCACGGTGTTGAACACCCCGGTGAGATTGATGGCCACCACCCGGTCGAAATCGGCGGGGTCCATGGTGCGCACGGTCGCGGGCACCGGCGTCACGCCCGCGTTGGCGACCACCACGTCCAGCCGCCCGAACCGGTCGATCACGGTCGCGACCGCGGCCCGCATCTGCGCGCGATCGGCCACATCGGCGCCGATCCCGTGGGCGGTGTCGCCGAGTTCACGGGCGGCGCGCTCGGCCGCCACCGCGTCGATGTCGACCAGGGCGAGCCGGGCACCCCGGGCGGACAGGACGCGGGCGAGTTCCCGGCCGATGCCCTGGCCCGCGCCGGTCACCAGCACGACCTTGCCGGTCACGTCGTAGGTGGGGGAGAACCAGCCCAACGGGTCGGGCAGCGACCGGCCCCTCATGCGGACACCTCGTAGTTCGCGGTGTCGAATCGCCGGGTGCGGCGGCGGTATTCGAAACTCCAGTTCGGGTAGAGCCCGGCATTGCCGCCTTCCGCGGTGGTGTAGTAGCTCTCGCAGCCGCCGGTGAGCCAGACGGTGTCGGCGCTACGGTCCCGCATCTCCGCGACGAAGTCGTCCTGGACCTGCTCCCGCACCTCGACCCGATGCTGTCCGGTGGCGCGCAGGGTGCTCAGCGCGTCGACGATGTAGGCGATCTGGGATTCGATCATGTAGATCGCCGACTGGTTCCCGGCGGCGCCGAACGGGCCGAGGGTGCAGAAGAAGTTGGGGAATCCGGCGATGGCGGCACCGAGATAGGTCTGCGGGCGTTCGGTGTACAGCTCGGCGATCGAGCGGCCGTCGCGGCCGGTGATGCGCTCGAAAGCCGTGGGCAGGGAGGTGAATCCGGTGCCGTAGATGATGGTGTCGACCGGGACCTCCACCCCGGCGCGGGTCACGATCGAGTGCGGGCGCACCTCGGCGATGCCGTCGGTGACCACCTCGACATTGTCCTGGTCGAGGGCGGGCAGGTACGCGTCGGAGAAGATCGCGCGCTTGCAGCCGATCATGTAGTCCGGGGTGACGGCGGCGCGCAGGCGCGCGTCGCTGATCTGGCGGCGCAGCTGGAGGCGGCCGAGCAGTTCGTAGGGATGGCGGAAGCGGTTGTCCACGAACCCGACCAGGCCGAACCCCTCGATCAGGGTGTACCAGGTGCCGCGTACCGCCTTCTGCGCCAAGGGCAGCCGCCGCAGCAGCAGCCGTTCCAGCCCGAGGGTCCGGCGGTCCATGCGCGGCACGATCCACGGCGCCGACCGCTGGAACACCGTCAGCGCACCGACCTTCGGCTGGATCTCCGGCACGAACTGCACCGCCGAGGCCCCGGTCCCGATCACCGCGACGCGCTCGCCGGTGAGGTCGTGGTCGTGATCCCAGTGCAGCGAGTGGAAGGCCTTGCCCGCGAAGGTCTCCAGGCCCGGCAGCGACGGGTACTTGGCCTCGGCGAAGATGCCCGCGGCGGCGAGGAAGTAGTCGGCGGTGAGGGTGCCGCGCGAGGTCTCGATGTGCCAGATCGCGCGCTCGTCGTCCCAGCGCGCGGCGAGCAGTTCGGTGCCCAGGCGCAGGTGCCGCACGACATCGTGGCGTTCGGCGACGCCGCGCAGGTAGCCCAGGATCTCCGGCTGCTTGCCGTAGGTGCGCGACCATTCCGGGTTGGGCGCGAAGGAATAGCTGTAGAGCTGGGAGGGCACGTCGCAGGCGCAGCCGGGGTAGGTGTTGGCCTGCCAGGTGCCGCCGAGCTCGTCGGCGCGGTCGAGCACGACGATGTCGTCGAAGCCCGCCTCGCGCAGTTTGATCGTCAGCCCGATGCCGCCGAAACCGGCGCCGAGCACGACGATGTGCCTGTGTTCTGTGGGCATGGGTCAGCCGATCCTTCCGTGCGGCACCGAGATCAGCCGGTCGACGACGGTGTCGACCGCGGTGCCGCGGGTGAATATGGTCAGGGCACCCACGTCGACGTGCGCGTCGTCGTGGACCGGGTAGGTGCCGGGCGGTGCGGAAACGAGGGAGGTCATCACAGACCGTGCCTTTCGCGGGTCAGAGATCCAGCGTGAGCGCGTCACCGGCGGCCCGGGACACACAGGTGAGCAGCTGATCGGCCCGTTCCCCCGGGACGAGCAGCCGGTCGCGATGGTCGATGGCGCCGTCGAGCACGCGCGTCTTGCAGGTGCCGCAGAAGCCCTGACGGCACGAGTAGACGACATCGGGGCGCACCCGCCGGATCGCGTCGAGCGCGGTCTCGGTGCTGCCCACCCGGATGGTCCGGCCACTGCGGGCCAGGGTGAGATCGAACTCGCGGCCGTCGGTCACCGGCCGCGCGGAGAACAGTTCGGTGTGCAGCGAGGCGGTCGGATTCAGCGTGAACAGCGTGCGCTGGGCGAGCTCGAGCACCGGGGGAGGACCGCACACGTAGACCGCGGCACCCGGCGCCGCGGTGGCGAGCAGGGCGGCGAGATCGGGCGTGCCCGCCTCGTCGTCGGGCCGGATGTCGGCGCTCGCGGGGATCTCGTCGAGGAACGGCATCGATCCCCGCGAACGGCCCAGATACACCAGCCGCCCGCGTGATCCGGCCGCACGGGCCATCGGCAGGATCGGCGTGATGCCGATGCCCCCGGCCACGAACAGATACGACGGCGCGGATTCGACGAAGGCGAAGGCATTGCGCGGCCCGCGAATACGCAGCGGATCGCCTGCCCGCAGCGCGTGCATCTCCGCCGACCCGCCGTCGCCGTCGGCGATCCGGCGTACCGCGATGCGGTAGCGGTACCGGTCGGCGGGATCGCCGCACAGCGAGTACTGCCGCTGACGGCCCGAGGGCAGGAACACGTCGAGATGCGAACCGGGCCGCCAGGCAGGCAGTGCGCCGCCCCCGGCCCGGCGCAACCGCAGGCTCACCACGTCCTCGGCCTCGACCCGGACCGCGTCGACCACCGTGTCGATGTCGAAACCGCTGCGCCGCACCGGATGCGGCGGCGAGATCGCGGGCTGGGTGAACACCTTCTTGTAGGCGTCCACCGCGACACCGAGGGCGCGCAGGCCGCGCGGCGCGACCATCGTCGTGCCGCTCACGCGCGAGCCGCCGGGGAGTGCGCCAGATAGCGCAGCGCGTTGTCCATCGAACCCAGCTGGGAGGGATGGAAACCCGGGCGCAGATACCGCGGCATCTCGGTGATGAAGGTGGTGAAACTCGGGATGACCCCGCGCACGGTGGCGCTCACGAACTGCCGCGCCCAGGACCGGCCCTTGTCCAGGCTCGGATCCTTGCGATAGAGGTAGGCCGTCGAGATGACGAACAGCGGCAGCAGGGTGCCACTGGCCAGCAGCCCGGTGCGCACCCGGCGCGCGTACCCGCCGTCGACGTGCATGTACGCGTCGAAGACCACGCTGCGGTGCTCGACCTCCTCGGCGCCGTGCCAGCGCACCAGATCCAGCATCGTCGGGTCCATCCCGAGCTCGGCCAGCACCTCCGATTCCAGCAGCCACTCGCCGATCACGGCGGTGAAGTGCTCCATGCCCGCGAACAGGCCGAGCCGTTCCTTGAGCCACTGCTCCTTGGCCCGCCCGGACAGTCCCTGGTCGCCCAGGACGCGGTCGACCAGCCAGGCCACCGCCGACACATAGGACTCGACATCGAGCCCGATCGACTGCAGGTGCCTGCGCGCGCCCTCGTGACTGCTGGCGTGCATGGACTCCTGCCCGACGAAGCCGGTGACCTCCTCCCGCAACCGCTCGTCGTCGATATAGGGCAGGGCTTCGGCCAGACAGGCGGCCATCGCGCGTTCCCCTTCGGGCAGGACCAGATGCATCACATTGGTGACGTGCGTGGCCAGCACTTCCCCGGGGATGTAGTGCAGGGGCACCGACGAGAAGTCGAAATGCACATCCCGCGCCTGAATCGCGTGCGCTTCTTCCTGATAGGAGCGCGCCGTTGCGCTGTTATCAGCCATTCCCCGACGGTACAGTGCAACAAAAACGATCGCAATGTTGCAGGAGAAATCGTTTGCCGTGACCGTCCGGTCGCGCGCTGCCTGCTACGGTCGAAGGGTGCTGTCCACCGCCGCCACCTCGGGTGATTCGCCCACCGCCGACTCCGTCGAAGAACGCATTCTCGATGCCGCGCTCATCCAGTTCGAGCGGGTCGGGGTGCGCAAGACGACCATCGAGGACATCGCCAGGGCCGCCGACGTCGACCGCGCCACCGTCTACCGCCGGATCGGCTCCCGTGACGATGTCGTGCGCGCGGCCTTCGGCCGGGAGGTCCGCAGACTGCTCGCCGATCTGCGCGAGATCCCGGCCCGGCACGACAGTTTCGACGACATCGTGGTCGACGTGTTCGCCACCGTGATCACCCGCTGGCGCTCGCACGCGCTGGTCGAACGCCTGCTCACCCTCGAGGCCGACCGCCTGCTGCCCCAGCTCACCGTCGACGGCGCGACCTTCTTCCTGCTCTCGGTCTCGGCCTCCACCGAGATCCTGGGGAAAGTCCTGGAGGACAACCGCTTTCCCGACATTCCCGACCTCACCGCCCGCGTGGAGGTGGTCTGCCGGGTGGTCCACTCGCTGATCCTGCAACCGGTCGGCAGCCTCGACACCGCGTCCCCCGAGGCGCTCGCCGACTACGCCCGCACCTACATCGTGCCGATCCTGACCCACTGACCTCGTCGTCACGGTTGGGAAACGACGCCGCCGCGCGTCCGGTTTGTCCTTGGTGGCCCTGGAGCGCCTCGGTAGATTCGGCAACCGGCGGCGCACGGGGTGGCAGGTGCGACGGTCGCGCTGGCCGCCACGGCGGAAGGTGGACCGGATGGACACCGAGCGTTACCGAGCCGGGGCCGCGACGGCCCTGGCGATCGTCGCCGTCTCGGCGGCGACCATGACCGGTGCGGGTCAGGCGGCCGCGCAGACCGGCGGGATCCGGCTCGTCGGCGAGGCGCACGGCGACTGCACCGTGACGATCACGCTGACCAATCACACCAATTCGACGTTCTACCAGCCCGATTGGTGGTTCGCCGAGGAGAACGACCCGGCCATGGTCGACGCCACGACGCTGCCGGACACCATGCCGTTCCCGTGGCGGGCGGTCTCGGGCATCCCGTGGCCGATGGCACGGTGGGTCGGTGACCCGGCCCTGCACTCCGGGGTCGCGGAGGGCATCCCGACCTTCCCCGGCGCGCGGTACGACACCAATGCCCAGCCCGAGGGGTTCGTGACGGCCGGGTTGATCGATCTGCGCGCGGCCGAGAACGCCCCCGAACCCTCGGCCGACGGCACCATGACCATCTACTTCCGGGTGAAGAGCGGCCCGGTCACCGCGGACCGCCTGCCCACCCCGCAGGAGCTGGTCGTGACCGGCTGTGCGGGCAAGGGCGGCGGATCGAGCGACTGGGGTTCGGTCGACTTCGGATCGGTGATCATCCCCGGCAGCTGAGGTCGTGCGCCGGGGTTTGCCCACCCGTGTGCAACAGTGGGAGGGTGACGACACCCCCGACCACCGCGACCCTCGGCCCGCGCGCCCTGGCGAACCGGCGCCGCATCGTCGCCGTGGCCGGGGAGGAGTTGCGGCGCAACCCCTCGGCCAGCATGGAGGACATCGCCGCGGCCGCGGGCATGGTGCGCCGCACGCTCTACGGGCACTTCCCGACCCGTGAGGCGCTCATCGACGGCATGCTCGACGAGGCCTTCGAGGAGGTCGGCCGGGCGCTGGACGGCATCGACACCGCCCAGCCGCCCGCTGTCGTGGTGGCCGATCTGGCGATCGCGCTGTGGGCGGTCGGCGACGAATTCTGCCTGCTGCTGCGCCTGGATGAGACCGAGTCCCGCGTCCGCGCGGCCGACCGGCTCGCCCCGGTGCGCGCCCTGGTGGTCACCCTGGTCGAGGACGGTCAGGCCGACGGGATCTTCGCCGATCACCTGCCGCCGGTCGCGGTGGCGCGCGTGCTCACCGCGCTCGTGCTCGAGCTGCTCAACATGCGCAACGACGGCGAATGGGACAGTGCCGATCCGGCGCGGGACGCGGCGCGTGCCTGCCTGATCGCCGCGGGTGTCGATCGTCCGGGCTCGGCCGCGATCGCGCGGGCCGCCGCCGCGAAAGCCGCACGATAGCCCCTGCTGGGCGCGGGATGTGAGTCCCTTCACGAAACCCCCGCATTCTCTTGCACGGCAGTGTGCAAACGGCGTAACTTTCACAGCAGAGTGCAATTGCACGTAGGTGTGAAAACGGCGAAGGAGTGCGAGATGACCAGCCAGGTGGCAGATGTTCGGATGGCGTACGCGACGCGGCCTTCCGCCGGGGGAGCACCCGTCGAGGTGCCCGCGGCGACACTGCGCGGACTGGGCGCGCTGCGCGTCCTGTTCGGCCTCGTCGCGATCGGTGCGCTGATCGCGGGATTCGGCGCGGGAACCGGGATGGCCGCGCCCGTGCTCGCGGTGGCCGGGGTGGCGACGGTCCTGCAGGGACTGGCCACCGCCGTCGCCGCGCCCCGCTTGCTGCGGGACGATCGCGCCGTGCTGGCCTCGGTCGCGGTGGACGCGGTCCTCGTGGTGCTCGGCGTGGCCGCGCTGATGGTGGGCTGGGCCGAGTTCACCGTCGCGGGTGCGGCGGTCGTGCTCGGTGGCTCGGTGATCGCGGCGCTGTCGGCCGTGACGGTGGCCGTGGTGACCGCGCTGAACGAGGGCCGCGCCGCGCGGGCCTGAGCGCGGACGAGCGCCGGGCGCCACCGGGATTCCGGTGGCGCCCTGCGTGTTCCGGGTCAGAGGAAGCGGGCGATGAGGTCCTTCATGACCTCGTTGGCACCCGCGTAGATCCGCGAGATGCGCCCGTCGGCCCACATCCGGGCGATCGGGTACTCCTCCATGTAGCCGTACCCGCCGTGCAGCTGCACGCAGCGATCGATCACCTGGGTCTGCTGCTCGGTGGTCCAGTACTTGACCATGGCGGCGGTCTTCACATCCAGCACGCCGCGCAGATGCTTGTCGACGGCCGCGTCCACGAAGGTGCGGACCACCTCGGCGACGGTCGCGCACTCGGCCAACTCGAAGCGGGTGTTCTGCATGGCGAACAGTGGCTTGCCGAAGGCCTGGCGCTGCTTGACGTAGTCCAGCGTCTCGGCCACCGCGGTCTCGATCGCGGCCGCCGCGGCGACACCGCAGATCAGCCGCTCCTGCGGCAGCTGCTGCATGAGCTGGACGAAGCCCTGGCCCTCGGCGGTGCCGAGCAGGTTGGCCTGCGGCACGCGCAGCCCGTCGAAGAACAGCTCGGTGGTGTCCTGGCCCTTCTGGCCGATCTTCTTCAGCAGCCGTCCGCGTTCGAAGCCCGGGGTGTCGTCGGCTACCTCGGCCACCACCAGCGACACGCCCTTGGCGCCCAGCGACGGATCGGTCTTGACCGCGATGATGAGCAGATCGCAGTTGCGGCCGTTGGAGATGAAGGTCTTGGCGCCGGTGATCAGGTAGTCGTCGCCGTCCTTGACCGCCTTGGTGGCGATGTTCTGCAGGTCCGAGCCGGTGCCGGGCTCGGTCATGGCGATGGCGCCGATCCACTCGCCGGAGGCCAGCTTGGGCAGCCAGCGCTTCTTGTTCTCCTCCGCGGCGTAGGCCAGCAGGTAGTGCGGCACGATGCCGGTGTGCACGCCGAGCTGCATCGACGAATCGCCGCCGCGGACCTGCTCGGTGAACAGCACGGCCTCGTGCGCGAAGGTGCCGCCCCCGCCGCCGTACTCCTCGGGCACCGACATGCACAGCAGGCCCAGCTCACCGGCCCGGCGGTAGACCTCCCGGCTCGGGAAGCCCTGGGCGGCGAATTCCTCGCGATGCGGCGCGACGGTGTCGGCGAAGAAATTGCGGGCCAGCTCGGCCAGGCCCTGCAGCTCCGAGTCGGCGTCGGTGCCGCGCTCGGTGTCGACGGTGCTCATCGAGATCTCTCCTCGTTGTCGATGGACGTGGCACCAGAGTGGCCATGCTGTTGGCATTCTGTCAATAGCCGGATCGGGCAGTTGACAAGCTGTCAGCAGTCCGCCATGGTATCAATTGATTGGACATCCAACTATCGGACCACCTCCAACTCTGTGCGCACCGCGCACCCTCGATGAACAGGACTTTTATGGTTCGCGAACTGACTCACTTCCTCGGTGGCGCCCCCGTCGCCGGCACCTCCGGCGCGTTCGGCGACGTGTTCGACCCGAATCTCGGGCAGGTGCAGGCCCGGGTCCCGCTGGCGAACGCGGCCGAGGTCGAGGCGGCGATCGCCGACGCGGCGGCGGCGCAGCCGGTGTGGGCGGCGTTCAACCCGCAGAAGCGGGCCAGGGTGCTGATGAAGTTCCTGACCCTGGTCAACGACGAGATCGACAGCCTGGCCGCGCTGCTGTCCTCCGAGCACGGCAAGACCCTCGCCGACGCGAAGGGCGACATCCAGCGCGGCCTCGAGGTGATCGAGTTCGCCGTGGGCATCCCGCATCTGCTCAAGGGTGAGTACACCGAGAGCGCGGGCACCGGCATCGATGTGTACTCGATGCGTCAGCCGCTCGGGGTCGTCGCGGGGATCACCCCGTTCAACTTCCCGGCCATGATCCCGCTGTGGAAGGCCGGTCCGGCGCTGGCCTGCGGTAATGCCTTCGTGCTCAAGCCGTCCGAGCGTGATCCGTCGGTGCCGTTGCGGCTGGCCGAGCTGTTCGTGGAGGCGGGTCTGCCGCCGGGGGTGTTCAACGTGATCAACGGCGGTAAGGAGGCCGTGGACACGATCCTGCGCGATCCGCGGATCAAGGCGGTGGGTTTCGTCGGCTCGACCCCGATCGCGCAGTACATCTACGAGACCGCGACCGCCAACGGCAAGCGCGCCCAGTGCTTCGGTGGCGCCAAGAACCACGCGATCGTGATGCCCGACGCCGATCTCGACGATGTCGCCGATCAGCTGGTGGGCGCGGCATACGGCTCGGCCGGTGAGCGTTGCATGGCGCTGTCGGTGGCGGTCCCGGTGGGCGAGGAGACCGCGGACCGGTTGGTGGAGAAGCTGACCGAGAAGGTCCGCAAGCTCAATGTGGGCCGCTCCGACGACTCCGGCGCCGATTTCGGGCCGCTGGTCGGGGCCGACGGTGTGGACCGGGTCAACGGGTATGTGCAGATCGGGATCGACGAGGGCGCCGAGCTGGTCGTGGACGGGCGCGGGCTGACCGTGGACGGCGCGGAGAACGGGTTCTTCGTCGGCGCGAGCCTGTTCGACAAGGTCACCGCCGAGATGCGGATCTACCAGGAGGAGATCTTCGGTCCCGTGCTGACGGTGGTGCGTGCCGGGGACTACGAGCAGGCGCTGCGCCTCGTCGACGAGCACCAGTACGGCAACGGCGTGGCCATCTTCACCCGCGACGGGGACACCGCGCGTGATTTCTCCTCGCGGGTGCAGGTGGGCATGGTCGGGGTGAATGTGCCGATCCCGGTGCCGATCGCCTACTTCACCTTCGGTGGCTGGAAGGGTTCGGGCTTCGGTGATCTCAACCAGCACGGTCCGGACTCGATCCGCTTCTACACCAAGACCAAGACGGTGACCCAGCGCTGGCCCGCGGGGCTCAAGGAGTCCAACGCCTTCGTCATCCCGACGATGGACTGACCCGCCATGTTCACTCTCGATGCCGACGAGCGCGCGATCGGGGACACCGCGCGTCAGTTCGCCGACGAATTCCTCGCGCCCAACGCGCTGGAATGGGATGAGCACAAGCACTTTCCGGTCGATGTCCTGCGCAAGGCGGGCCCGGTCGGATTCGGCGGGATCTATGCCCGCGAGGACGTCGGCGGTTCGGCGCTGCGCAGGCTCGACGCCGTCCGGATCTTCGAACAGCTCTCCACCGGCTGCCCGGCCGTGGCGGCCTACATCTCCATCCACAATATGGCCGCCTGGATGATCGACGCCTACGGCACCGAACAGCAGCGTCATCGCTGGGTGCCCGGCATGGCCTCGATGGAACTGCTGGGCAGCTACGCGCTCACCGAACCGGGTGTCGGCTCCGACGCGGCGGCCCTGAGCACCAAGGCCGTACGCGACGGGGACGAGTACGTGCTCACCGGCGCCAAGCAGTTCATCTCCGGCGCGGGCGCCAACGATGTGTACGTGATGATGGTGCGCACCGGCGGGGACGGGCCGCGCGGCATCTCGGCGCTGATCGTGCCCGCCGACACCCCCGGCCTGACCGTGGGCCCGAACGAACGCAAGATGGGCTGGAACGCCCAGCCCACCCGGCAGGTCGTGCTCGACGAGGCCCGGGTGCCGGTGGCCAATCTGCTCGGCGCGGAGGGCGAGGGCTTCTCGATCGCCATGAACGGGCTCAACGGCGGCAGGCTCAATATCGCCGCCTGCTCGCTCGGCGGGGCCCAGGCCGCGCTGGACAAGACCATCGGCTACCTGGCCGAACGGCACGCCTTCGGCAAGCCGCTGGCCCGCAACGAGGCCCTGCAGTTCGAGCTCGCCGATATGCGCACCGAGCTGGAGGCGGCGCGGACGTTGCTGTGGCGGGCGGCCGCCGCGCTCGACGCCGATGCGCCTGACAAGGTGGAGCTGTGCGCGATGGCCAAGCGTTTCGCCACCGATGCGGGCTTCGAGGTGGCCAACAAGGCCTTGCAGCTGCACGGCGGCTACGGCTACCTGCACGAATACGGCCTGGAGAAGATCGTGCGTGACCTGCGGGTCCACCAGATCCTCGAGGGCACCAACGAAATCATGCGAGTGGTCGTGGCCCGCTCGCTGACAGGAGCGGCATGACCGACGAACCCGAAGTGCTGATCACCGTCGCCGACGGGCTCGGCCTGATCACCCTCAACCGTCCCCGGGCCATCAACGCCCTGAATCACCCGATGGCCCTGGCGATCCTGGACGCGCTGCGGTCCTGGGCCACCGACGACGCGGTGCGCGCGGTCGTGGTGACCGGCGCGGGGGAGCGCGGGCTGTGCGCGGGCGGCGACATCGTCGCCATCCACGCCGACGCCAAGACCGGCACGGCCGGGGCGAGCTCGCCGACCGGGAAGTTCTGGCGCGACGAGTACATCCTCAACGCGCTGATCGGCCGCTACCCCAAGCCGTATGTGGTGATCATGGACGGGCTGGTGATGGGCGGCGGCGTCGGCCTGTCGGCGCACGGCAGCCACCGCATCGTCACCGAACGCTCCCGCATCGGCATGCCCGAGGTCGGTATCGGTTTCGTGCCCGATGTCGGCGGCACCCACCTGCTCGCGCACGCCCCGGGCGAGATCGGCACCCACGTGGGCCTGACCACCGCCCGGATGCACGCCGGTGACGCCATCGCCGCCGGATTCGCCGACCACTACGTGCCCTCGGAGTCGATTCCGGAGCTGCTGGACACGCTGCGGACCGAGACCGTCGAGGCCGCGATCGCCAAGTTCGCCGAGGCGGCACCGTCCTCGGCCCTGGCGGCGCAGCGCGGCTGGATCGACTCCTGCTACCGCGCGGACACGGTCGAGGAGATCGTGGCCGCGCTGCAGGCCGACGGGTCGCCCGAGGCGGCGGCCGCGGCCACCGACATCCTCGCGAAATCGCCGGTGGCACTGAAGGTCACGCTGCGTGCGCTGCGTGCCGCGCGCGAACTCGACAGCCTCGAGGCGACGCTGCGCCAGGAGTACCGCGTCTCGATCGCCTCGCTGGGCTCCCACGATCTCGTGGAGGGCATCCGCGCCCAGGTGATCGACAAGGACCGCACGCCGCAGTGGCGACCCGCGACCCTGGCCGAGGTCTCCGACAACCGGGTCGCGGCGTACTTCGCCGCCCTGGGCCCGGCCGAACTGGATGTGACGACCCCGGAGGTGCGGGCATGACGACGATCGGTTTCCTCGGGCTCGGCCACATGGGCGCGCCGATGGCCGCCAACCTGGTGCGGGCGGGCCACGACGTGCTCGCCTTCGACCCGGTCCCCGCCGCTCAGGAGCAGGCCCGCGCCGACGGCGCCACCGTGGTCGCCACCGCCGCCGAGGCGGCGCGGGACCGCGATGTCGTGATCACCATGCTGCCCAACGGCAAACTGGTGCTCGACGTCTACGCCGAACTGCTCCCGGCCGCCCGCCCGGGCACGCTGTTCATCGACTGCTCCACCATCGATGTCGCCGACGCGAAAGCCGCCGCGGAACTGGCGGTCGCGGCGGGTCACCGCCCGCTGGACGCGCCCGTCTCCGGCGGGGTCGCCGGGGCGACCGCGGGCACCCTCACCTTCATGGTGGGTGGCGCGGCCGCCGATTTCGCCGACGGGCTGCCCGTGCTCGAGGTGATGGGCGGTAAGGTGGTGCACTGCGGTGACGCGGGGGTCGGCCAGGCCGCGAAGATCTGCAACAACATGCTGCTGGGCATCTCCATGATCGGGCTGTCCGAGGCGCTGGTACTGGGGGAGCGGCTGGGTTTGAGCCACCAGTCGTTCTTCGATGTGGTGTCCACCGCGTCGGGCCAGAGCTGGGCGCTGACCAGCTACTGCCCGGTCCCGGGACCGGTGCCCGCCAGCCCGGCCAACAACGACTATCAGCCCGGTTTCGCCACCGCCCTGATGTCGAAGGACCTCACCCTGGCCGCGAACGCCCTGCGCGCCAACGGGATCGACGGACAGCTCGGCGAACTGGCCGCCGCCATCTACGAGCGGTTCAACCAGACCGACGCGCGCCGGGACTTCTCGGCCATCGTCACCGACATCCGCGACCGCTCCGGCGAGGCGGGCGCGTAAGCGAGTTCGTCGGCACGCGTACCGCCCAGTTCACCCACCGCTGACCTGTCAGCGGCCGATACCGGTTTCGAGGAGCCATAACCGAGGCCTTCATCTACGGCGCGATCCGCACTCCGCGCGGTCGCGGCAAGAAGACCGGCGCCCGGCACGGCGTCAAACCGCTCGACCTGGTGGTCGGCCTCATCGAGGAGCTGAAGTCCCGGTATCCCGGACTGGACCCGCACACCATCGACGACATCGTGCTCGGCGCGGTGTCGCCGGTGGGTGACCAGGGCGCCAACCTCGCCAAGACCGCCGCGCTGGCGGCCGGTCTGCCCGACACGGTGGCGGGCGTGCAGCTCAACCGGTTCTGCGACGGCGTCATCCTCACCTCGGGCAAGGACACCTTCTTCGCCGGTGGCGACCTGAACCTGCTCATGAACGCCACCCCCGAGACCGCCCCCGACATCGCGCTCGGCCTCGACACCTACAAGGCGGCCGCCTGGATCGCGGCCCACCGGCAGGCCGCGCAGCCGTGGGATGTCAAGGGCTACAAGATCCCCGGCGGCACGCCGTCGAGCCCGGCGGTGGCGGCCAACCTGCCCGCCTTCCCGGCCAACGTGCGCAAGCAGCTCAAGGGCGCGCCGATGCCCGCGCCGATCGCGGTGCTGGCCACCGCCGTCGAGGGCGCGCAGGTCGATATCGACACCGCGTTCGCGATCGAGACCCGCTACTGCACCAACCTGATCTGCGGTCAGGTCTCGACCAACATGATCAAGTCGCTGTTCTTCGATCTCGGCACGATCAACAAGGGCGGCAGCCGCCCCGACGGCTTCCCGGCGCGCACGCCGGAGAAGGTCCTCGTGCTCGGCGCGGGCATGATAGGCGCGGGCATCGCCTATGTGCAGGCCCGCGCAGGCATGCGGGTCGTGCTGAAGGACGTCACGCTCGAGGCGGCCGAGCGCGGCAAGGACTATTCGCGCAAGCTGCTGGACAAGGCCCTGCGCAAGGGCGCGATCACCCAGGAGAAGTACGACGAGATCCTGGACCGCATCCATCCCACCGCCGATCCCGCCGACGCCGCGGGCTGTGATTTCGTGGTCGAGGCGGTCTTCGAGGACCCGGGCCTCAAGCAGAAGGTGTTCGGCGAGATCGAGGAGCTGGTGAATCCGGACGCGCTGCTCGGCTCCAACACCTCGACCCTGCCGATCACCGAGCTCGCCCGCGGGGTGACCCGGCAGCCGGACTTCATCGGCCTGCACTTTCATGGACGAGGCCATCGCGCTGGTCGCCGAGGGCGTGCACCCCGCCTCGGTGGAACAGGCCGCCACGCAGGCCGGGTATCCGGTGGGCGCGCTGGCGCTGGCTGACGAGATCAATATGAAGCTGGCGCAGAAGGTCCGCGCAGCCTGCGGGAGAACCTGCTCGCCGAGGGCAAGCGCTGGGTCGACTCGAAGGCGTATCCGCTGGTCGATGCGATGGTCGACGACTTCGACCGGCCCGGCCGGGCCGAGGGCCGCGGCTTCTACGACTACGACGCCGACGGCAAGAAGCTCGGCCTGTGGCCGGGCCTGGTCGAGCGGTACACCCGCGACCACGGGATCCCGTTCCGCGACATGCAGGAACGGATGCTGTTCGCCGAATCCCTCGATACCGTGCGGTGTTTCGACGAGGGCGTGCTGCGCACGGTGCCGGATGCGAACATCGGCTCGATCTTCGGTATCGGTTTCCCGGCGTGGACCGGTGGCGTGATCCAGTACATCAACCAGTACGAGGGCGGTCTGTCCGGTTTCGTGGCCAGGGCCGACGAACTGCGGGCCGCCTACGGTGACCGGTTCGAGGTACCCGACTCGCTGCGGGCGAAGGCCGCAGCGGGCGAAACGCTCGGCTGACCCGGCCGCGGCCCCGGCAACCCCCACTGGGGTGCCGGGGCCGCGCCGGTTCAGGCGCCCATCAGGCCGATATTGCTGTCGAGCAGGGCGGCCTGTTCGGCCAGGGCCCGGTCGTCGGGCGGATCGCCCACCTGACCGACCAGATCGGCGCGGGTGACCACCACCAGGCCGCCGTCCCCGATATCGGGGCCGGTCCTGACCTCGACATGGCCCTCGGTGAGGACCAGGCGCGCGTCGGCGGCGGTGGTATTGAGCAGGCGATGCAGGAGGGCGCTGGTGATGGTCGCTTGCCCTGCGTGATTCTCGGTCATGATCGGGTCACTTTCGTCGTGGCGATCGTTCGAGCCGGGGGTAGCCGGAGTCATCGCGTTCAGCATACGCGCGGCTACCGGCCCGCCTCCTGGCCGCGCACCCGCAGCGCCCGGGCCAGGTGGTCGCGCTGTTCGATCAGCAAGCGGCGCAGCGCGCCCGGTGCGTCGGTGTGCGCGGCGAGCCAGGCGTCCACGTCGGCGAGGGTGTCGGCGGCCGGGAACAGGCCGAGCACGAGGCGGCGGGCGATCTCGATACTGCGCCCCTCCCACACCTCGCGCAGTGCCGCGAAGTACCGGGGGTCGTAGGTGGCGATCAGGTCACGGCGGTCGGCGGCCCGGAAACCGGCGATGACGGCGTCGAGCTGGTCGTTGGTGAGATCGGTGTCGCGCAGTGCCGATTCCCAGGCGGCGGCCTTGACCGGTGCTTCCGGGCGGGCGGCCAGGGCGCGGCGGTGCGCGGTGCGGCCCGAGGCGGTGTCGTCGTCGCGCAGCTCGGCGTCGAGGTCGGCCGCGGTCGCGTGGCCGGTGGCCGCCAGGGCCGTCCACAGAGCCCAGCGCAGGTCCGGGTCCAGCGCGAGTCCTTCGGGGGCGGGGCGTTCGCCGAGCAGCAGGGCCCGGATGTCGGTGGCGTGGCTCGCGTCGGCGGTGGCGGCGGTGGCCGTCGCGCGTGCCCAGGCCAGTTGCGCGCCGGATCCGGGTGCGGCGGAATGCAGGGTGGTCCAGCAGGATTCGAGCCAGTCGGCGTGCCACCGCCGTTGTGCTTCGGCGGGCAGGTAGTGGGCGATGGCGAAGGCGGCATTGGCCAGGACCGCCGACAGCAGGGCGATATTCGGTTCGGTGGAGGCGAATCGGCGGGCCATCCGCAGATAGCGGTCGACGGGCAGTTCCGCGTCGCGGGTAGCGTTCCACAGCGCCGACCAGATCAGGCCGCGGGCCAGCGGATCGGTGATCCGGTCGAGGGAGCGTTCGACGGTGTCGAGGGATACCGGGTCGAGGCGGACCTTGGCGTAGGTGAGGTCGCCGTCGTTGAGCAGGCGCAGGGGAGCCGGGGTGAGCGCGATCGGGGTGCGCTCGGCGGCGAGGTCGAGTTCGATCCGTTCGCGGCGCACCAGATCGCCCGCGTCGTCGTAGTCGTAGAGCCCGACGGCCAGGCGGTGCGGGCGCGGGTCGGTCTGCACGATGGCGTCGCCGTCGAGGGTGAGGGTGGACATACCGGTGGTCTGCAGCCACGCGGCGGCCCAGCCGGTCAGGTCGCGGCCCGATTCGGCCGACAGTTCGGTGAGCAGGTCGGCCAGGGTCGTATTGCCGAAGGCATGGGTGCGGAAGTAGCGGCGCGCCCCGGCGAAGAACGCGTCCCGCCCGACATAGGCGACCAGCTGCTTGAGCACGCTGGCGCCCTTGGCGTAGGTGATGCCGTCGAAGTTGAGTTTGGCGGCCTCGAGATCGGTGATGTCGGCGACGATGGGGTGCGTGGTGGGGAGCTGGTCCTGCGAATACGCCCACGCCTTGCGCCGATTGGCGAACGCGACCCAGGCGTCGGACCATTCCGTGGCCTCGGCACTGGCCAGCGCGCCCATGTAGTCGGCGAAGGATTCCTTGAGCCACAGGTCGTCCCACCAGACCATGGTCACCAGATCGCCGAACCACATGTGCGCCATCTCGTGCAGGATGGTGTTGGCCCGGGCCTCGTACTGGGCGGCGGTGGCCGCGCCCCGGAAGACGTAGGCCTCGGTGAAGGTGACCAGGCCGGGGTTCTCCATGGCGCCGAGGTTGTATTCGGGCACGAACACCTGGTCGTATTTGCCCCACGGGTACGGGTAGGCGAAGTGCTCGGCGAAGAAATCGAGGCCCTGCTTCGTGACGGTGAGGATCGTGTCCGCGTCGAGGTGCCGGGCCAGCGACGCACGGCACAGCACACCGAGGTCGACGGTGAGATCCTCACGCGTCCAGACGGATTCGACGCGGTGGTACGGTCCGGCGGCGATGGCGGTGAGGTAGGTCGAGATCGGCAGGGTGGGGGAGAACTCGGCGCGCTGGGTCGCGCCCAGGGGTTCGACGGTGGCCGCGGGTCGGTTCGACAGCACCTCCCACCCGGTGGGCGCGGTGACCACGAAGGTGAAGGGCGCCTTCATATCCGGCTGTTCGAAGCAGGCGAACACGCGGCGGGCGTCGGCGGGCTCGTACTGGGTGTAGAGGTAGGTGGCGCCGTCGACGGGGTCCAGGAACCGGTGCAGGCCCTCGCCGGAGCGGCTGTAGGCGGCGGTGGCCCGTACGACGACCTCGTTGGTGGCGGCCAGGCCGTCGAGGGTCAGGCGCGCGCCGTCATAGTCGACGGCGAGCTCGCGGCCGTTGAGGGTCACCGCGTCGACGGACGGGCCGAGGAAATCGAGCCAGGTCCGCGCGGTGGTGGCGTCGAAACGCACGGTCGTGGTGGTGGGGAAGCCCGGACGGTCCTGGTCCGGGGCGCCGGAGAGGTCGAGTTCGACCCGGTAGTCGCGGACGGTGACCGCGGCCGAACGCGCGGCGGTCTCGGAGCGGGTCAGGTTCGCGGTATCCACGCCTCGATCCTGCCAGCCGGGGCGGGCGCGCGGTCCCCGACCGGGTGCACTCCGGCCAGGATGGGGGCCACCGGCGGCGCCAGCACCTGGGTCGGGGTGCCGATCTCGGTGATCCGCCCGGCATCCAGGACGGCGACGCGGTCGGCGCGGGCGAACAGGGCGGGCAGATCGTGGCTGATGAGCAGGATCGCGGCTCCGGTGCGCCGCTGGTAGGTATCGAGGTGGTCCAGAATCCGCTGGGCCAGCGGGAGATCCAGCGCGGTGGTGATCTCGTCGCAGACGAGCACGCGTGGGTGCGCGCCGAGTGCCCGGGCCAGGGCGGCACGCTGGAGCTGGCCGCCCGACAGCCCGGCCGGGTAGCGGCGGGCCTGGTCACCGTCGACGCCGAGCTCGTCCAGAAGTGCCAGGGCCTCGACCCGCGCCTCGGTCTTGCTCAGCCCGCGCAGCCGGACCGCGGTGGCGGCAACCTGATCGAGGACGGTCCGGCGCGGATCGAGGGAGGCCGCCGACTCCTGCCAGACGTACTGCACCGCACCGATCTGCTCCCGTGAACGCCGGTGCAACGAGGGCAAGAGGTGCGCGCCGAGCCGGATCTCGCCGCGATCAGGCCGGGCGAGCCCGGCGATGACGCGGCCGAGCGTGGACTTCCCCGCCCCCGACATCCCGATCAGTCCGAGCAGTTCGCCGTCGTGCACGTCGAGATCGATCGCGTCCAGAATGGACGAACTCCGTTGGTAGACCGAGACTTCCCGTACCCGAAGGACCGGTGTGATCGGCGGCCGTGTGTGGTCGGCCGGGCCCGCGGTGCATTCTCGCGTACGTACGGCCGGTGCGGTCGGTGTGTGGTCGACCGGGGCTGTGTGAGTGGGTAGCTCGCCGGTGGAGTGGAGGCGGCCTGCCTGTATGAAAAGGGTGCGGTCACTGAGCATCTCGACGGCGGCGGCATCGTGGGTGACGAGCACGATCGCGGTGCCCGATTGTGCCAGTGCGGCGAGCCCGGCCAGGAGGTCGGCGCGGGCGATCGGGTCCAGGCCGACGGTGGGTTCGTCGACCACGAGCACGTCCGGGTCGAAGGTGAGCACCTGGGCCAGTGCGAGGCGGGCGCGTTCGCCGCCGGAGAATTCGAAGGGGTATTTGCGCAGGAGTGGGCCCAGGGTGTCCGGGGTGACCGGGAAGGCGGCCGCGGTCAGGGTGGCGGCGAGGTGGCGGCGCCGGTCCGCGCGGCCGGGGCGCGCGAGACCGCTTCTGCGAGCGCGCAATCGGTGCAGTTCGCGCAGCGCGGTGCCGATGCGGCGGGCCGGATTCAAGGTCGCGGCGGCGTCCTGGGGGAGGTAGCCGATCCGGAGGTCGTCGCGGTGGTCGATCCGTCCGGACACGGTGATTCCGGCGGCGGTGCTGTTTGCCAGGGCGGTGGCGATGGTGGTCTTGCCCGCGCCCGACGGGCCGAACAGGGTCACGATCTGCCCGGCGTGGAGATCGAGGTCGATCTCGTCGACGAGGACGGACGTCCCGGCGCTGACCCGCAGACCGCGCACCCGCAGCAGCGGTTCGGGCTCAGACATGGCGGCCCGTCGCGGCGAGGCGGCGCGCGGACAGGGTGCGCGGGTCGGCGAGCAGATCGTCGCAGAGCAGGTTGATGCCCACGATCAGCAGCACGATCAGCCCGGCGGGCAGCGCCACCGACCACGGCGCGATGGTCAGCGCGTCCTTGTTGGCCGCCACGGACACGGCCCAGTCGGTGGAGGTGGTGTCGAAGCCGAGCCCCAGGAAATTGGCCGAGGCCAGGAAGTAGACCGCGGCGGTGAAACGCAGGGCGAGATCGGCGGCGATCGGGCGGGCCAGCGTGCCCGCGGCGTAGTTGCCGTAGCGGAACGCGCGCGACTCGCCCTGCATCCGCAGGGCGTCCATGACGGGGCTGCGCACGGTGCCGCGCGCGGCCATCCGTACGAAACGGGCGATCGGGGCGAGCAACGCGAGGCCGATCGCGCAGGCGATCGCCACCGCCGACCCGCGGGTGCGCAGCGCGGCCACCATGATGATGAGCAGCGACGGCAGGCACAGCAGCACATCCATCGGCCGCATGAGCAGTTCGTCGACCCAGGCGCGCGGGGTCGCCGCCGCGGCGATCCCGATCACCGACCCGACCAGATAGGCGACCAGCACGGTCACCGCGGCGACCAGCAGGAAAGTCCGGCCACCGGTGAGGGCCGCCGCCAGGACGTCGCGCCCGAGCCGGTCGGTGCCGAACGGCGACCACTCCGACGGCCCGAACGGCGCCTGCCGGTGCGCGGGCGCCCACCGGGCGACGACCGGGCCGACGAAGGCCACCAGCAGCGGGACCAGCACGAAGCTCGCGTAGACGACGCGGCGCGGGGTCATCGCCGGGCTCCCTCGGCCGAGCGGGGCACCATGCGCTGCCCGAGCAGGTCGATCACGGTATTGATGGCGATGGCGAGCACGCCGGTGATCGCGACGATGGCCAGGATCACCGGGTCGTCGCGATTGCCGATGGCGCCGATGAGCGCCGAGGCGATACCGGGCACCACGAACACCGCCTCCACGATCAGCACGCCCGAGAGCAGACCGTCGCCGGTGCGGCCGAGTTCCTGCATGGCGGGTGCGAGGGCATTGGGTGCCACATGCCGGGCCAGCAGCGAGATCCGGCCGACACCGAGGCGGCGGGCCTGCGCGATATAGGGCTGGTCGTGCACATCGATCACCCCGGCCCGCACCAGCCGGGCCAGCGGGGCGGCGACCCGGGCGACCATCACCACCAGCGGCAGGACGAGATACTCCGGCCGGTCCAGCAGGTCGTCGAGATCGGTGCCGAGGAAGGTGGCGGGCAGCAGATCCAGCTCGAGCGCGACATAGCTGACCAGCAGCACCGCCAGCACGAAATCGGGGATGGAGTCCAGGGCGATCCCGACCGTGGTGATGATCCGGTCGCACCAGGACCCGGGCCGCAGCCCGGCCGCGAACCCGGCGGTGACGGCGACCGGGACCAGCAGCAGCACCGCCAGCCCGGCCAGCAGCGCGGTGGTGCGGAACGGATCGGCGATCACGCTGACGACGCTGTGCCCGTTCGCGTACGAGACGCCGAAATCGCCGGTGAGCGCGCCACCGAGCCAGTCGACGAAGCGCTCGACCGGGGCCACGTCCAAGCCCATCAGCTCGCGCGCCGCCGCCCGCTGATCGGCACCCAGCACATCGTTGCTCTGCACATCGGCCGCGTCACCGGGCAGCAGCAGCGACAGCGCGAACACCAGCACCACCAGGACGCCGAGCTGCCCGGCCCCGATGACCGTGCGGCGCAGCAGGAACCGGGCGAACGGGCTCGACTCGCGCACCGGCGCTACCGGATACCGACCACGACACGGTCGTCGCCGTACTGCCACACCGTTCCGGCCTCGGCGAAGCCTGCCGCCCTGGCGAAGCCGACGTAATCGTGCACGGTCGGCTTGTCGTGCACCGTGTGCTCGAATCCGCCGTCGCGCACCCGCACCAGCTCGGCCAGCTCGGGAGCCTGCGCGACCGCGTCCCACCACTGGGCCCAGTCCTCGGCCTCGGCCGTGCCCTGCCGCCGGGCCCGCCGGACGGTCATGGCCTTGCCCAGTGCGTCCAGCCGCGTCCCGTCCCGGCCTTCGTAGAGGTGATCGCCGTCGATGAACAGCCCGCCCGGCTCGAGGGCCGCCGCACAGGTCCGGATGAGCTGGCGCAACGGTTCCCGGTTCATCCAATGCAGCGCCGTGGTGCTGACGAACGCGTCGGGTTCGCGGTCCAGGTCGAGGGCCTCCAGCCAGCCGTCCGCGCGCAGATCGGCGGCGACCGTGCGGAACCGGGACGAGCCCAGCGCGAGGTCGGCCAGGCCCAGCAGCAGCGGGTCGGCGTCGACTCCGACCACCCGGGCGGCGGGGAACCGGTCCAGCAGGCGCTGGGCCAGCGTGCCCGGGCCCACGCCGAGGTCGACGATCAGCAGGTCGTCGCGGTCGCGCAGCTCGTCGAGCACATCGCCGATCACCTCGAAACGCTGCTCGCGATCGGGCATGTAGTGCTCCTGCTGACGATCCCAGCGCTCGATCCAGTACCGCGCCCGCGCCGCGTCCAGGCCGGTCATCGGGGGCTCACCCGGTCGAAGCGGGCCCAGCCGTGCGAGTTCGGCACGGCCGCGGGCAGCTGCGCGAAGCGGTCACGCGCGGCGCTGTTCCACGGCGTGGTGCCGAAGAACACGAATCCGCCCCGGTCGTGCAGGATCTCGTGCATCGTCCGGTAGATCGCGGCCCGGTCCTGCTCGCCCGGCGTGGCCTGCGCCTTGGCGTAGAGGGCGTCGAACTCCCGGTCCGACCACTTGGTGCGGTTCTGCGGCGAGTCGCTGAGCAGGCGCGAGGCGAAGTGGTTCGGGATCGCCAGCGGACCGGACTGGCCCATGGTGAGCTGCCCGGTCGACAGCGCGTCGGTGTAGTAGGTGTCCTTCGACCCGAGCACCACATTCACCCGCACGCCGCAGCGACCCGCGTGCTCGGCGAAAAGCCGCGCGGCTTCGACGAATCCGTGCGCGACCGGCGCGGTGAACAGGTCGAACGACAGGTCGCGCACCCCGGCGCGCCGCAACAGCCTGCCCACCTCGTCGGGGTCGTAGGTGTGCTGCGGCAGATCCGCGTAGTACTGGAACCCCTTGCCGAACACATCGTTGGACACCTCGCCCTGACCCTCCAGGGCGACCTTGACCAGCTCGTCGCGGTCGAGCATCCGCATGACGGCCCGGCGCACATCGGGATTGTCGAACGGCGCGCGATCGGTCTTCATGGCGAAGAAGTAGATCCCGCTGTTCGGGGTCGCCGCGAGGGACAGGCCGCGCCTGCCCTGCAAGGTCCGGGCGGCAGCGGGGGTGAGATTGTCGGCGTAGTCGATCTCGCCGCTCTGCACCGCCGACAGGCGCGCGTCGGACTCGGCGCTCACGATCCGCAACCGGCGGATCGCCGGGGCACCGTCCCAGTAGTGCTCGTTGGCGGTGGCGACGAACTGCTTTCCGGCCTCGAAGGATTCGAAGACGAACGGGCCGGTGCCCACCGGCCGGTCGAAATCGGTGGCGCCGTTCTGCACGATCTTGGTCCCGTACGCCGACAGGGCGATCAGGAACTCGAACGACGGCTCGGTGAGGGCCAGCTCGACGGTGTGGGCGTCGACGGCGCGGCTCTGTCGCAGATCGAGGTTCGCCAGCGCGGACGCGGCGATGAACGGGCGGCGCTGCGGCGGGCCGAGCACCCGCGAGAACGTGTAGAGCACATCCTCGGCGGTGAACGCCTGCCCGTCGTGCCAGCGCGCGTCGCGCAGCGCGATCCGCCACCGGGTGCCGTCGGCATTCGGTTCGGCGTCGACGGCCAGGCGGGGGATCGGGGTCATCGTCTCGTCGATCTCGAAGAGCCCGTCGTAGACGGACTTCATCCGGGCCTCGTCGATGAACAGCGTGTTCACCCCCGGATCGATGCCCTCGCCCGCGCCCGAACCCTGGAAGGCCGCGGTGAAGGTGTCGACCGCACCCTCGCCGTCGGCCGAGGACCGGGTGCACCCGGTCAGGGCGGCGCCCGCGGCGAGCGCGCCACCGAGCAGGAAGGTCCTGCGACGCAGCGTCGAGGACGGCATGTGCGGCTCCTATCGCGTGTTGCTCTCACGCGATGAGGACATGCGGAAACAGGCCCCCGGAGGTGGCTCGATCCGGCGCGTCGATCAATACCCACGTGATCACGACCGTTGGTCACTTCTGCGTCCGCAGGTATCTGGCTTCGGCTCGGACGAGCCTCACAGTTGCGGGACAGCCCCGGACTCGCACCGGTCTTCCCTGCGGACAGCCGACATCCTACGCATACGCCGTCGCCGGACGGTGTGCGCCGATCCCCGCTGCGGCCCTGTGCCATTCGCCGCCGCCGCGCTGTCCCGGTGTCCTTCCCCAGGCCCGGTAATTGTTCGCGCCGTCGCGGGTATCGAATTGCGGAGGAATAGCTGAATATCAAATAGGCGGCAATCCCTCCTCGACGAGTTGATCGTGGATGACCGCCGCCATCTGCTCGGCCAGCGGATCCAGCGGTGACACCGGAATGGGCATCCCGTCGTCGGACTGGACCTGGATCAGCGCGCAGGCGAGTTCGGTGAAATCACAGGAACGGACGATGCCCCAGGTGCGCATCACCACCATTTCGGTGGCGGGGGCGATGGTCACCGAACGGCTGCGCCAGCGTTGCGGCGCGGGCGCGCTGCGGCGGCGTTTCCGGGTCGCCTCCGCGGCGGTGGCGGCGTGCCGTTCGGCGATGAGCGCCGGGGGAATATGGGCGTAGAGGTTGTCGCACAGCACCGCCGAGCGGGCGTCGGCCCTGGCCAACGCGGTGAGCTTGCCCAATGGCATGGCATCGCCGGGGATAGCCCAGCCGTAGGCGGCTTTCCAGCGGTCGACGAGATCGTCGAGCACGACGGATTCGAAGGTGGTGATGCGGGCGGTCAATTCGACGGATTCCTCGTCGATACTCGCGTGCCGTTGCGCGGGGGTCAGGTGGTGGTCGATCAGCCATTCGGTCCGGATTCTCGTCACCTCCCGCCACACGTGCAGGTCGATCGCGCGCGTGCGGGATCGTTCGTCGTGCTCGTCGCGATGTGATCGGGTCATTGCGCGCATCCCTTCATCGTGCTGCGCGGCCGCGGGATCCCGTCGGCGGGGAATTCGGCCGTCAACCGGTGATTGTTGTGCGGAGCCGGGTTTCACCTTTCGCTCAATTGCGCCGAAGCTGATTTCGATCCGACTCTATCGGCACGATTGCGCGTTCGGCTATGACCACGCATGGATAGTCGCCAAATATTTGCCACCCAGTTTTTCGGCGGGTGCTCGGCGAATTGCCGGGCGAATGTCGCGGCGCGCTCAGCGCGGGGGTTCGGACAGTGGCAGACCGGTCGGCGCCGGAATGTGCTCGACGGTCAGCCGCTTGCGGAACACCCAGTAGGTCCAGCCCTGGTACACCAGCACCACCGGCGTCGCCAGCACGGCCGCCCAGCTCATCACCTGCAGGGTGTAGTGGCTCGACGAGGCGTTGTCGATGGTGAGGTCGTAGAGCGGGCTGAGGGTGGAGGGCATGACGTTCGGGTACAGCGAGCCGACCAGCAGCACGGTCGCCGACATGACGGTGAGCGTGGTGCCGACGAAGGCCCAGCCGTCGCGGCTCGCCGCCGTGGCGGCCCCGGCCAGCACGAGCCCGGCCACCGCCACGCCCAGCGCCGCCCAGGTCCAGCCGGAGCCGTAGGCGAGCTGGGTCCACAACCCGAACGCGCCGACGATCACCACCGCCGGGCCGAACAGCACGCGGACGGTCTTCCTGGCGTCGGCGCGGACCTCGCCGCCGGTCTTGAGGGTCAGGAAGATCGCGCCGTGCAGGGCGAACAGGATCGCGGTGGTCACGCCGCCGAGCAGCGCGTAGGGACTGAGTAGATCCCACACCGAGCCGACGATCTGGCGGTCGGCGTCGAGCGGCACCCCGCGCACCAGATTGGCGAAGACCCAGCCCCAGGCCAGTGCCGGGATCCAGGACCCGATGCCGATGCCGATATCGCACCAGGCCCGCCAGGTCGGATCGTTGATCTTGGCGCGGTACTCGATCGCGCATACCCGCAGGATCAGCGCCACCAGCAACAGCAGCAGCGCCAGATAGAAGCCGGAGAACATGCTCGCGTACCACTCCGGGAACGCCGCGAACAACGCACCACCCGCGGTGATCAGCCAGACCTCGTTGCCGTCCCAGACCGGGCCGATGGTGTTGAGCACGACCCGCCGCCGGATATCGGAGCCCTTGCCCAGGATCGGCATCAGCATGCCGACACCGAAGTCGAAGCCCTCGAGCACGAAGTAGCCGGTGAACAGGACACCGACGAGCACGAACCAGAACTGTTGCAGGCTCATTCCGGGCTCCTAGTACGCGAACGACAGGGGCTCGACGGGTTCGGCGCGATGTCGCCCACCACCACCGCCACCGTCGTCGGGTTCGTCGTGCTCGGCGGGCATCGGGTCCGGCCCGGCGACGATATAGCGGTGCATGAGGTAGTACCAGACGACCGCCAGCGCGCCGTAGAGCAGCGTGAACACGATCAGGGAGAACACCACCGTGCCGGGGGCGTGGTCGGAGACGCCCTGCGCCACCGTCATCCGGATGGTGCGGTCGCCGGTCAGGTTCGGCACCACCACCCAGGGCTGACGGCCCATCTCGGTGAACACCCAGCCCGCGCTGTTGGCCAGGAACGGGGTCGGGATGGCCAGCAGACTCAGCCAGGCGAACCAGCGTTTGTCCGGCACCCGGCCACCGCGGGTCAGCCAGAACCCGGCGATGAGCAGCAGCACCGAACCGGCCAGCAGGCCGACCATCGCGCGGAACGACCAGTAGGTGACGAACAGATTGGGCCGGTAGTCGCCGGGCCCGTACTGCTCGACATAGGACCGTTGCAGATCCTCCACGCCCTGCAGGGTGACCCCGGTGAAGGACCCCTCGGCCAGGTAGGACAGCACATAGGGCACCTTCAGCACGTGGGTGACGCTGTCGCAGTTGTTGTGTGTGCCGACGGTGAGGATCGAGAAGTCGGGGTCGGTCTCGGTGTGGCACAGCGATTCCGCCGAGGCCATCTTCATCGGCTGCTGCTGGAACATGATCTTGCCCTGGATGTCACCGGTCACCCCGACCACCACGACCGAGGCCGCGACGACCCACAGTGCGGCGCGCGCGGCGGGGCGCCAGAGCGTGCGCGCTTCCTCGAGCCGGTCGGGGTCGCCGCTGCGGGCATGACGCACCATGTACCAGCCCGCGATGCCCGCCACGAAGGTGCCCGCGGTGAGGAAAGCGCCCGCGACCACGTGCGGGAAGGCCGCCACGGTGGTGTTGTTGGTGAGCAGCGAGAAGATGGAATCGAGTTCGGCGCGACCGGTTTCCGGGTTGTAGCGGGCGCCGACCGGATGCTGCATGAACGAATTCGCGGCGATGATGAAATAGGCCGAGGCGTTCACGCCGATGGCCACGATCCAGATCGTGGCCAGGTGCACCAATTTGGGCAGCCGGGTCCAGCCGAAGATCCACAGGCCGATGAAGGTCGACTCCATGAAGAACGCGATGAGGGCTTCCAGCGCCAGCGGAGCGCCGAAGATGTCGCCGATGAAGCGGGAGTATTCGCTCCAGTTCATGCCGAACTGGAATTCCTGCACGATGCCGGTGGCCACGCCGATGGCGAAGTTGATCAGGAACAGCTTGCCGAAGAATTTCGTGAGCCGGTACCAGCGTTCGTTGCCGGTGACCACCCAGGCGGTCTGCATGCCCGCCACGATCGGGGCCAGGCCGATGGTGAGCGGGACGAAGATGAAGTGGTAGACGGTGGTGATACCGAATTGCCATCGGGAGACGTCGAGGGTACTCATCGCCAGCGTGCTCATCGGTACTCCTGCCATCGCAGTGATCGTCTCGCCGAGCATCTACTCCAGGTGATTGTTGCCGGTGCGTTCGCGGGCGGCCGCCGTCGAGATCACATGTTTACCCATCCGATGACGCATGGTTGTCGAGAATTCCCGCCAGCACGGTCGCCTCGCTGATATCGGCGCGGCGGGACGCGGTGAGCAGGGTGAGCGGTCCCTTCGCGGCCATTGTCCGCAATTCCGCCAGGGCGTCGGCGCGGTCGGGTCGGGCGAGTTCGGCGCGGTAGCGGCGGGCGAATTCGTCGAATTTCTCGGGAACGTGGTGATACCACTGCCGCAGTTCGGTGGAGGGCGCGACATCCTTGCACCAGGTGGTGAGGTCGGCGCGTTCCTTGCTCACCCCGCGCGGCCAGAGCCGGTCCACCAGGACGCGCTGACCATCGCTGGGCTCGGGGTCTTCGTAGATCCGGCGGACCCGGACGTGCGGTCGCTGTGTCATCGCGTCCTCGTTTCGTCGTCGGGATGGGCGGATCCGGCCAGGGACTGCGCGGTCCGCAGGATGTCTTCGAGCATGGCGGGGGTCAGGCGGCCGGTGAAGGTGTTGTGCTGGCTGACGTGATAGCAGCCGAGGATCGTGACCGTGCGGCCGTCGGGATGGGTGAGCCGCACCTGGGCTCCGTGGGCGAAGCGCGGACGCGGGCGCGGCACCTGCCAGCCGCCCTCGGCCAGCACGGCGAACAGGGCCTGCCAGCCGAACGCGCCGAGCACCACGATGACCGCCAGTGACCCGGCGAGCAGTTCGAGCTCGCGGCGCAGGTACGGCGCGCAGGTGTGCCGTTCGGCGGGGGTGGGTTTGTTCTCCGGCGGGGCGCAGTGCACGGGCGCGGTGAGCCGGGTGCCGAGCAGGGTGATGCCGTCGTCGGCGGAGACCGGGTGCGCGCCGGTGGACAGGCCGACGGCGTGCAGCGCGGCGAAGAGCACGTCACCGCTCTGGTCGCCGGTGAACATCCGGCCGGTGCGATTGCCGCCGTTGGCCGCGGGGGCGAGTCCGACCACGAGGATCGACGCGTCGGCGGGCCCGAATCCCGGCACGGGCCTGCCCCAGTACTCCTGATCGCGGAACGCGGCCCGTTTCACCCGCGCGACCTCCTCGCGCCAGGCGACCAGCCGGGGGCAGGCGAAACAGGAGGAGACCAGGCAGTCGAGCTCGGCGAGGGTGGTGGCGGCACCGGCGGCCAGCGGCGCCTGTTCGGGGCCGTGGTGGTTGATCTCGGTGGGTTCGCAACTCACGTCGCCGACCATGGGCGACAGTCTAGTGGCCTTGCCCGGACAGGTTCGGGAGCCGAAGGCGGTTAGCCGAGCGAACTTCGTGCACGGTACCGGCGGTACCACGTACGGTGTACGAATGGTGTCCACCGAGATCGTGACCGCCGACGGAGTCGTGCGCGGTCGAGCGGGCCGTCGCGTTGTCAGCTGGCGTTCTGTTCCCTATGCGGCAGCGCCGGTCGGCGACCTGCGCCTGCGTGCCCCCCAGCCCGTACCAGCGTGGACGGGGGTGCGTTCCGCCACGGAGTTCGGGAGCGCGGCCGTCCAGCATCCCAACGGCGCGAGAACCGGGCCCCGCGCCTGGCAGGCCGTCGGCGAGGACTGCCTGACGCTGAATGTGACCGCGCCCGTCACGCCGTCGGCGCAGCCACGTCCGGTGCTGGTGTTCCTGCACGGCGGCGGCTACATCTTCGGCACCTCGAGCATGTACTCCGGGGCGCGGCTGGCCGTGCGCGGCGACGTGATCGTCGTGTCGGTGAACTACCGGCTCGGCGCGCTCGGTTATGTCGACTTCACCGAGTTCTCGACGCCCGAGCGGCCGATCGAGTCGAATCTCGGTCTGCGCGACCAGGTCGCGGCCCTGGAATGGGTGCGGCGCAATATCGCCGCCTTCGGTGGCGACCCGGACCGGGTGACGATCTTCGGGGAGTCGGCGGGCGCGCACGCGGTGGTCGCCCTGCTGGCCACCCCGTCGGCGGGTGGGCTGTTCCACCGGGCGATCGCGCAGAGCGCCCCCGCGGACTGGTCCGCCGAGCCCGCGCAGGCCCGCCGGTTCGCGCGCCGCGTGCTCGACCGGCTCGGCATCGATCCCGCCGAGGCGGGGCAGGCGCTGCGCACGGTGCCCGCCGCGGAGCTGAGCCGCGCGGCCGACCGCGCGCTGGGCCGGGCCCTGCGCGAGGAACCGGGCGGGTTCCCGTACGCCCCGGTGGCCGATGGTGATTTCCTCCCTGAGGCGCCGCTGGCCGCCATCGCGGCCGGGCGCGCGCATCCCGTGCCGCTGATCATCGGCACCAATCTGGACGAGGCCACGCTGTTCCAGCGTTTCGGCAAGTCGGTCCCGCACACGCCCGCCCAGCTGGCCGCGGTGTTCGCGCGCTGCGCGCCCGGCACCGAACAGCGGGTCGTGCGCGCCTATCCCGGATATCCGGCCGCCCGCACCGCGGTGCGGATGGGCGGTGACTTCATGTTCCTGCGCCCGACCCTGGCGGTGCTGGAGGGCCACAGCCGCTACGCCCCGACCTACGCCTACCGCTTCGACTACGCGCCCCGAGCCCTGCGCGCGGCGGGCTTCGGCGCCACTCACGCCCTGGACCTGGTCCCGGTGTTCGGCTGGGTGGACGGTCCGGTCGGCCGGATGATGACCGCGGCGGGCGGGCGCCGCGCCTTCCGCGCGGTGCAGGACTTCATGCAGGACAACTGGGTGCACTTCGCGCGCACCGGCACGCCGCTGCCCAGCTGGACGCCCTATACCGCCGAGCGGCGGGCCACCTGCGTCATCGACGCGCCGCCGCGCATGCTGATCGACCCGGATTCGGCGAAACGGCAAGCCTGGCAGGGTGTCTCGGTCGCGGACGCGGCGGATCGGAACGAGGCATGACGGTCGAGCTGGACGCGACGCTGCTGGCCGACCGGATCCGCACGCTCTACGCCGAGGACCCGCAGATCAGGGCCGCCAAGCCCGTCGAGGCGGTGCATGCCGAGGTGATCGCGCCCGGCACCCCGCTGGCGCGCATCGTCGAGACCGCCATGACCGGGTACGCCGAGCGGCCCGCGGTCGGGTTCCGGCGCACCGAGCTCGTCGGCGATCCGGCGACCGGGCGCACCACCCGGCGCCTGCTGCCGGAGTTCGCGTCGCTCACCTATGGCGAAATCTGGGAGCGCGCACGGGGTCTGGCCGCGGCCTGGCACGCCGACGGATTCGCGGCGGGGGATTTCGTCGCGATGCTGGGGTTCACCAGCGTCGACTACACCGTCCTCGATCTGGCCGGAATCCACCTCGGCGCGGTCGCGGTCCCGCTCCAGGGCGGCGCCGGGCTCGACCAGCTGCGCTCGATCCTCGCCGAGACCGAGCCCCGGCTGTTCGCGGTGGACACCGCGCACCTGGGTGTCGCGGTCGACGCCGTGCTGGCGGGCGCGACCCCGCGCACCCTGCTCGTCTTCGACCACCACCCGGACGACGACGACCACCGCGACGCCCTCACCGCCGCCCGGGACCGGTTGCGGTCCGCGGGTTCCCCGATCACGGTGCGCACCCTCGCCGAGACCGTCGACCGAGGCCGGGTCCTGCCCGCCGCCCCACTGTTCGTCCCCGCGCCCGGCGAAGATCCCCTGGCCCTGCTGATCTACACCTCCGGCAGCACCGGCACGCCCAAGGGCGCGATGTACACCCAGCGGCTCGTCGCGGTGAGCTGGCAGCCGCCCCGCCCGCTGGCCGCGATCACCCTGAACTTCTTGCCGCTGAGCCACATCGCGGCGCGCCTGACCCTGACCAGCGTGCTCGCCCGCGGTGGCACCGCGTATTTCGCCGCCGCGCCGGACATGTCGACCCTGTTCGAGGACATCGCGCTGGTGCGGCCCACCGAGATCTTCGTGGTGCCGCGCGTGTGCGACATGCTCTGGCAGCGCTACCGGGGCGAGCTCGACCGGCGCGGCGGCACCGGCTGCGACGAGGTGAAAACCCTGCTGCGCGAAGAGTTCCTGGGCGGGCGGCTGATGTCGGTGCTGTGCGGCAGCGCGCCGATCGCACCCGAGCTGCGCGCTTTCGTGGAATCGGTGTTGCAGATGCGCCTGCACGACGGGTACGGCTCCACCGAGACCGGCGGCGGCGTCATCTTCGACACCAAGGTCATGCGGCCGCCGGTGCTGGACTACAAGCTCGTCGACGTGCCCGAGCTGGGGTATTTCACCACCGACCAGCCCTATCCGCGTGGCGAACTGCTGCTCAAGACCACCACCATGATCGCCGGGTACTACAAGCGCCCCGAGGTCACCGCCGAGGTGTTCGACGCCGACGGTTTCTGCCGCACCGGTGATGTGGTGGCCGAGCTCGCGCCCGACCGGCTGGCTTATGTGGACCGGCGCAACAATGTGCTCAAGCTGTCCCAGGGCGAGTTCGTCACCGTGTCGAAGCTCGAGGCGGTCTTCGCCGGGGCCGATCTGGTGCGCCAGATCTACGTCTACGGCAGCAGCGAACGCGCCTATCTGGTGGCCGTCGTGGTGCCGACCGAGGCCGCGCTCGCCGGTCCGGCCGAGGAGCTGCGGGCCGCGGTCGGCGCCTCGCTCCAGCGCGCCGCGGTCGAGGCCGGGCTCGAGCCCTACGAGATCCCCCGGGACTTCCTGCTCGAACCCGAACCCTTCTCGGTGGCCAACGGCCTGCTCTCCGGTGTCGCGAAACTGTTGCGGCCCAAGCTGAAACAGCGCTACGGCGCGCGCCTGGAACAGCTTTACGACGAGGTGGCGCGCGAGCAGGAGGATCAGCTCGCGCGACTGCATTGTGACGCGCCCGGACTGCCGGTCGCCGAGACGGTCGCGCGGGCGGCGGCCGCGGTCCTCGGCTGCCCGGTCGCCGACGTGCGGCCCGAGACCCGCTTCGCCGATCTGGGCGGGGATTCGCTGGCGGCACTGTCGTATTCGACGCTGCTGCGCGAACTCCTGGGCGTGGAGGTGCCGGTGAACCTCGTGCTCGCCCCCGACAGCGACCTGGCCGCACTCACCCGCCACATCGAGCGCGGTGCCCGCGGGCTCGACGTCGACACGGTGCACGGACCCGGCGCCACCGAGATCCGCGCCACCGACCTGACCTTGGCCAAGTTCCTCGACGCGCCCACCCTGGAACGGGCCGCCGATCTCCCGTCCGCCACCGGGATCGACACGGTCCTGCTCACCGGCGCCAACGGCTATCTGGGCCGGTTCCTGCTGCTGACCTGGCTGGAACGCCTGGCCCCGCGGGGTGGCCGGGTGGTGTGCGTGGTGCGCGGTGGTGACGCCGAGTCCGCGCGGGCCCGTCTCGATGCCGCCTTCGACACCGGTGACGCGACGCTGCGCGCGCACTACCGTGCCCTCGCCCAGGACGCGCTCGAGGTGGTCCCCGGTGATATCGGCGAGCCGGATCTCGGTCTGCCCCAGGCAGTCTGGGAACGGCTGGCCGGGAAGGTCGACCTGATCGTGCACTCGGCCGCGCTGGTGAACCACGTGCTGCCCTACAGCCAGCTGTTCGGCCCGAATGTCGTCGGGACCGCCGAGGTGATCCGCCTGGCGCTCACCACCCAGCGCAAGCCAGTGAGTTACCTGTCGACGGTGGCGGTCGCGGCGCAGGGGGAGTCCTTCGCCGAGGACGGGGACGTGCGCGTGATGAGCCCGGTCCGGCGGCTCGACACGGGGTACGCCAACGGCTACGGCAACAGCAAGTGGGCGGGGGAGGTCCTGCTGCGGGAGGCTTCCGACCGGTTCGGGCTGCCGGTGGCGGTGTTCCGCTCGGACATGATCCTGGCCCACCGCACCTACGCCGGGCAGCTCAATGTGCCGGACGTGTTCACCCGTCTGCTGCTGAGTGTGCTGGTCACCGGGATCGCGCCGGAGTCGTTCTACCGCAACGGCTCCGGGGCAGCGCGCCGCAGGGCGCACTACGACGGGTTGCCCGCCGATTTCGTCGCCGCGGCGGTCACCGCACTGGGCGCGGCCGCCACCAGCGGCTACCGCACCTACGACGTGCTCAACCCACACGACGACGACATCTCCCTGGACACCTTCGTCGACTGGCTGATCGCGGCGGGCCACCCCATCGCCCGCATCCCGGACTACGACGCGTGGCTCACCCGCTTCGAGACCGCCCTGCGCGCCCTGCCCGAATCCCAGCGCAAACATACGGTCCTGCCGCTGCTGCACGCCTACCGGCGGCCCGGGACGCCGCTGGCCGGATCGGCACTCCCGGCGGACGGGTTCCGCGCGGCCGTGCGCGCCGCCGGGATCGCGGACATGCCCGATATCCCGCACCTGGACGCGGCGCTGATCGCCAAGTACGTGCGCGATCTGGTCGGCCTCGGCCTGCTCGCGGACGGAGCGTCGTAGGCTGGGGGCCGCGAGAAAGGAACATCGGATGGGCCGTTCGTCGCTGGGTGCCGATCTCGGCGCCAAGGCACTGCGCACCCGCTGGCTGGTGCGCGCCCCGATCCTGCTGTACCGCGCGGGATTCGGGTTCCTGTTCGGTCGTCGGTTGCTGATGCTCGAACACCTCGGGCGCAGCAGCGGGCAACGCCGCTACGTCGTGCTCGAGGTGGTCGACCAGCCTGCCGTCGACGAGTACGTCATCGTCTCCGGTTTTGGCGTCAAGGCGCAGTGGTACCGCAATATCGTCGCGAACCCGGCCGTGCGGATCTCGACCGGCTTCCGGCGCGGGGTGCCCGCCACCGCGACGCCCATGACCGAGGCGGACTCGGCCCGGGCACTCGCGGACTACGCCGAACGGCACCCGCGCGCGTGGAAACAGTTGCGCGCCACCATCGAACAGGCCACCGGCGCCCCGGTGGACACCCTGCCGATGGTGCGGCTGCGGGTGCGCTGAGGCGTCACAGATCGAGGAGGTGGGGCAGCCCGGCCCGGTAGCGGTCGGCGTCGAGGGCCTTGGCGGCGGCGAAGGCGGGCAGGTCCACCAGCGGGAAACAGGTGGCGCGCGGGGCGGGGTCGTCGGCGGTGTCGAGGACGGCATTGGCGACCGCGCGCCCGGATTCGTTGGCGCCCTCCATGGTGGCCAGATCGATGTGGCTGCGGACGTGGTCGCCCCCGAAGTAGAGATTCGGGATCGCGCAGGACGCGTCGGGCCGGTGGTCGTAGGAGCCGACGGTATTGACCAGCAGCGGTGTCGCATTGTGGATACCGCCCCCGGACCAGGTGATGCCGGGGTCCAGATGCCAGGAGTGGATGTCCTCGTCACGCAGCCAGCCGGTGCCGGTATTGAGCCAGGTCTTCAGCTGTGCCCACACCTCGGCGGCGATCTCGGCCGCGCCGCATTCCTTGGCGGTGCGGCCGTAGCGGATGCCGGGGGTGTCCCAGTCGGAGATGTCGACCGAGAGACACTCGACGACCGACCCGTCGCCGTAGGTGGCGGCGAAATCGCCCACCCACATGGGTGCCTGGCGCAGGGCCGTGATCGCCCACGGGGAACCGAGCGCCGCGATATGGCCCTCGGGGATGTCGGTGGGGCGGCGCAGGAAGTACTGGATACCGACCATCCAGTCGGTGACCAGTTCCCGCATCCCCGCCAGCCGCGGATCGGCGTCGAGCAGCGCGGGACTCAGCAGGTCGACGGCACGGTCGACCGGCATGGCGCAGACGTAGTGGTCCGCGGTGACCGTGTTCGTGCCCGCCGTGCCGCTCACCGTCGCCGACGCGATCCGTCCCCCGGCCAGGTGCAGGGCCCGCGCGCCCTGGCCGAGCACGAACCGCACACCGAGGCCACGCAGATGGGCGACCCACGGTTCGATCCAGGCGGCATTGGTGGGCCGGTTCAGGATCCGGTCGACCCCGCCGGAGAACTCCGGGATCAGCCCGGACCCGGCCAGCACCAGGGCCTCGCCGATGGTGCCGATGGTGCGCGCGGAACTGGTCTGCGGTTTGGCCGCCACGGTGATGCGGGTCAGCGCGTTCACCAGATACCGGCGATAGGCGGGCGATTTGCCCTCGGCCCGCATGATCTGTTCCCACGTCACGTATTCCCACTGCCCGAAGCGGCGTTCGGTGCTCGAGGTGAACCACATGGTCATCTGCTTGGCGAAGAAGGCCAGTTCGTGCGCGGGCAGCTCCGGGATGAACCGCATCGCGCCGACGATAGTGTTCTGCAGCACCTGCGGCGTGAGCTGGCTCAGACCGCCCGCCTCCACCGGCAGGAAGATCGGCGCGGAGTTCTCGAAACCGGCGATCGTGCCCTCGACTCGCACCAGATTGTTGAGCACGCCGTTCGGGTTGCCGGGGAACGGGATCCGGCTCATCGTGTCGGGGACATTGCGGTAGCAGCCGGGGAAGAACCGGAACCCGTGCTCGCCGGGCAACTCCTGTCTGCCGGGGCCGCCCGTCCCTGGTACACCGAGACTGCGGGCCTTGCCGCCGAGGTAGGCCGGTTCGTAGACGGTCACCTGGTAGCCGCGCTCGGCCAGTTCGTGGGCCGCGCTGAGCCCGGCCATCCCGCCGCCGAAGATCGCGACCGACTTGCCGCCGGACCGTAGCAGGGGGGAGCGGGGTCCGGGGGTGGCGGCGGCCGTGGGCCCGGTGACGGCGAGGGCGCCTGCGGCCAGACCGGCTCGCAGGGCGGTGCGGCGGGTGACGGTGAGCGGCTTATCGGACATGCTGTGCTCCAGGTGCCACAGTGGTGAGCAGTGTGTGCGTCGGCGGCGCCACCCGGGAAGGGGTGCCACGCAGGGTGGTTCGGGTGATCCGCCGCTCGGCCAGCGCGCCGCGCAGCTCGCGGGCAATATCGGCCAGGACGGCGGGTAGCCGGTCGCGCTGGTGGCGCAGCGCGCTCCCGGCCAGCCGCGCGGCCCGCGCCGGGCTGGTGAGTTCGGCGGGCCTGCGGGTCCGGGAGAAGATGCCGGTGGTGATCTCGGCGAGTTCGGGATCGACGGCCGCCCGGCGATAGAGCTCGATCTCCAAGGGGCGCATGGCCTCGCCGCGGGCGAGGCGGTTGGTCCAGTGGAAGATCTCGCGGCATTCGACGACGCGGCGGCGTTCCCACGCCGCGAGGGCCGCGTCGAGGGCGGCCGGGTCGTCCAAGACCTCGGCCACGGACTCGGCCAGCAGGCGGCCGTAGTGCAGGGCGTCGCGAATGCCCTGCGCGGTGACGGGGTCCTTGAAGTGGCCCGCGTCGCCGGGCAGCGCCCAGCCGGGGCCCGCCGACCGCCGGAAATAGGATTCGATGCCCACCGCCGACCGCACCCGGCCGACCCGCTCGCAGCCGCGCAGCCGCTCGGCGAGCGCCGGGATCCGTGCCACGGCTTCGGTATAGCGCCGCTCGGCCTCGCCCGGGCCGAGCCGGTCCGTCGTGCGCGGCGGCTGCACCAGGCTCAGCACGAGGCCGTTGTCGCAGGGGAAGGCGGTGCCCAGATCGGCGCCGACCCGCCACTGGGCGGCGGTCCGGCGGGGCGCGTCGGCGCTGTCGCGCCAGTACGCGAAATAGCAGTCCCGGCCGCTGGGCACACTGAGGAACGGCTGGTCGGCGCCCACCGCGCGGGCCACCGTGCTGCGCCGCCCGTCCGCGCCGACCACCAGCGCGGCCCGGATCTCGGTGACCGTTCCGGCGCGATCGGTGTAGCGCACTCCGGCACAGCGGTTTCCGTCGAACACCACCGATTCCACCCGGCAGCGCGTGCGCACCTCGGCGCCCGCGGCGACGGCGGCCCGGGCGAGCACGCCGTCGAGCCCGGCGCGCCGGACACACAGCGCGTAATCGATCCCGTCCACCGCCGGAAACGGCGAACCGATCCCGAAACCGGCGCCCTCGGCATAGGCGCGGGTCAGTGGCGGGGCACCGAGCGCGGTGACCTCGGCGAGCACGCCGAGCCGCTGGAGTTCGGCTACCCCGGCGGGCCAGAGCAGATGCGTCGACAGCGTCTCCGACGGCAGCGCGGCCGCATCCAGCACGACCACCCGGCGGCCCGCCCCGGCCAGCGTCATGGCCGTCGCCGATCCGGCGCAGCGGGCGCCGACCACGACCACGTCGGCCGACTCGACGGTGCTGGGGACGGGGGAATCAGTCATGCGAACCGCCTCGGTCATCGAGTCTCGGACAGTGTGTCCGATTCGATGATGAGGGGCGCGAAGGGTGGAGTCAATACCACACCGGGACAACGGGATTGCCGCGCGGGGCGCACCGCCGGGGATCGCCGCGCGGGCCCGGCGGGCACAATGGGGGCATGTCCCCAGCACACGACGGCGCCGCCGCACAGGTGCCCGGCCACCGATGCCCTCGCTGACGCGCGTCCCGCGATCGGCGCGCAAACCCTCCGGCGACCGGCGCGTGGAGTTCGAGCGCCGCGTGCTGCGCGCGGTCGAAGACCTGCTCGCCGACGGCACGCCGTTCACCGAGCTCGCCGTGCAGAAGATCGCCGCCGCGTCCGGCGCCGCTCGCTCCACCTTTTACCGCTATTTCCCGGACAAGAGCAGTCTGCTGATCCGGATGGCCGAGCTGGCCACCGCGGATCTGTTCGCCGCCGCCGAATTATGGTGGCGCGCTGAGCACACCGAGGAGCAGGCCGGGGTCGCGGCGGCGATGCGCGCGATGATCGGCGGGTTCCGCGCCCACCGCTATCTGCTGCTCGCGCTGAGCGAGGTGGCGGGCTACGACCGCGCGGTAGCCGAGTACTGGCGGACCAGGGTCGCCACGTTCGCCGCATTGGTGCGGGCCCGGCTCGACGCCGAGCGCGCGGCGGGCCGGGTGGCCGCCGGGCTCGACTCGGCGGCCACGGCCCTGGTCCTCACCTCGATGGTGGAACGCACCATCGCGACGGCCTTCTCGGCCGACACCGGCATCGCGGACGAGGCCCTGGCCGAGGCGCTCGGCCGCGCGATCTGGCTCGTCGTCTACGGCGACGCCGGGCCTGCCGCGCGGTGAGCGCGCCGGATCAGCGTGCCGCGGACCGGAATCCGGGTGCCGGGGCGAACGAGGTCAGCCCGACCTCGCGATAGCCGCCGACGAGCCGCTCGTACTCGCGCCGATTCCGGGCCATCGGCGAATCCGTCACGGCGGCGGGAAGGCGCTGGTACGCCACCCGCAGCACGGTGGTGAGCGCCCGGAACTCGCGGTCCTGTCGGCGGCCCCAGCGGATCGGCATCTTCGCGCGGACCTCGGGATGCATGATGCCGCAGCCGAGGATCATCGCGATATGACCGAACGCCGGTGCGCCGAGTCGCCACAGGGGTTGCGTGATCGCGGGCAGGAAGTACGGGCGGGGCGCGCGCCGGACGGTGCTGGTGGCGGCGTCCAGGGCCGAGGTTGCCCGCAGGTCGGCGATCATGTGCTCGTAATGCCTGACCAGCTCGGTGTAGTCGGCGATCGGGCGCGAACTGCCGGACAGGTGCAGGCCCCGGGTCTTGACCAGATAGTGCTCCCAGATCGCCTGGTCGTCGGCGGGGGAGGGCTGGTCGCCGGTGAGCGCGAGGTAGGCGCCGCGCTGCACGAAGAAGGTGGAGTACAGGATCCAGTTCCAGGACCGCGGGTTCAGTGCCGAATAGCGTTCGCCGTCCGGGCCGACGCCCTTGACGTCGCGGTGCAACAGCATGAGCCGCTCGGACTCGGCGGCGCGATCGGCGTCCTCGCCGTGGTAGATCAGCTGATCGGCCGCCGCGGTGCGGACGGCGCGAGCCCACGGCTCGTAGCGGGACCGGCCGGTCGCCTCGAGCGCGGCCGAGACCGGCGGCAGCATCGGCTGATCGAACAGGGCGACGCCGAACAGCCCGAACAGGACCGAACCGCCGACCTCCTCGAAGCGGGTGACGGCGCGGGATCGGCCCGTCACGGGGGCGGCATCGGCGGCGCGCGACTCCTGGTGCGGCACGGGACAGGTCATCGTTGAACTCCTTTGTTCCACTCACCACTTCTGGTGCCGTGCGACACCAGAAGTGCGTGTGATGCCAGGGTGCACCAGAATGGGGGGATGGTCAAGACGACTCCGCGCGCCTACGGGGGTGTCGCGGCCGAGGAGCGCCGCGCCCGGCGCCGCGCCGCGCTGCTGGACGCCGCCCTGGACCTGCTGGCCGAGGAGGGCGCGCAGGCGGTCACCAAACGGGCGGTCTGTCATCGCGCCCAGCTCAACGACCGCTATTTCTACGAACAGTTCACCGATCGCGACGCCCTGCTCACGGCCCTGTCGGAAGAGCTCACCAACCAGGGCATCGCCGCCGTGATCGCCGCGACCCACGCCGCACCACCCGATCTGCACAGCCAGGTCCACGCCGCGGCCGACGCTGCTCTCGGTTTCCTGCTCGCCGACCCGCGCCGCCAGGCGCTGTTGCTCAATGCCCACAGCACCGCGGCGCTCTACACCGCCCGCGTCGCCACCCAGCACGCCATCGCCACCGCGGCCACCGCGGTGAATCGCGAGCTGCGCCCCGAGCAGACCGGTGACCCGGAGGAGGCGGCGCTGGCGGCCTACACCCTGGTCAGCGGCACGCTGGAACTGGTCGCCGCCTGGCTGCGCGGGGAATTCGGCACCAGCCGCGAACAGCTGACCGGCCATATCGCCCGCCAGCTCCTGCTGGCCCCGGTCACCGATCCGGCCCGATGACGGGGTGGCGGTTCAGGATCCGGTGATCCACGCGCGCCAGCCGCCGTCGAGGATCAGGTCGGCGAGCCGGTCGTAGCCGTGGCTGCCCGGGTGGGCGCCGTCGCCGTCGCGAACCTCCGCGACCCAGACCGGGTCCGCGGCGAGCGCCGCGGTGACGGCGACGAACGGCACCTCCTGCGCCCGGCACAGCGCGGCCATCTCCGCGGTCAGCCGCGTGGTGCGGCTCAGATGCGGTTCACCCGCGTCGATGACCGGCGGCGGGCCCACGACCAGCGTGGACATGCCCCGCTCTCGGCTCTCGGCGAGCAGACCGGCCAGATTCGCGAGGGTCCGCGCCGGGTCGACCCGCACCCGGCCGTCTTCTTCGACCATGTCGTTGCTGCCGAAGGACAGCACGAGCCGGTTGTCGGCCCCGGGCACCGTGCGCGCGGTGACTTCGCCCCAGCAGCGGGCGGCGATATCGTCGGAGGTGTTGCGGCGGATGCCGAGATTGAACGCGGTGATCTCGGGCGCGGTGGCGGCCAGGACCCGGCCGACCCAGCCTCGGTAGGTGGGATCGCCGATGCCCTGCACGAAAGAATCACCCAGGAAACAGATACGCAGATCACCACTCACCCGGATCAGTCTAGGGACAACCGGATTCGCGATCCGGCGCGGAGTCCGGAGATCGTCGGACGGCCCAGCCGTAGCGGGTCAGCAGCCGATCACTGTGAGAAAGGCCCGCCGCCCGGCGACGCTGATGCCATGCGGCGAGCAGGGCACCCAGTCCCGCGCCCGCGGCGTTCATGAGGACATCGTCGATCGAGGACACCCGCCCGAGATCGAGCACGTACTGCGCGAGTTCGAGCGTGGCCGAGGTTCCCGCGCCGACCAGGGTCATCCGCGCGACCGACGACCAGCGCGGAAACCGCAGCGGCAGCAGGAAACCCAAGGGGACGAAGACCGCTACATTCGCCCCGACCTGCACCAGAATCGTGGACGGCGCTGCGCCGAGGGTATCCACGAGATCGCGCAACGGCACCAGGCTGACCGCCCGTTCACCGCCGGTCGGTGTCAGGATCATCCACACCCACGGCAGGGTGCCGAGCGCCGCGCCGACCTCGGCGATCGAGCGTCGCAGCGCCTCGCGCCGTGGCATCGCGTTCCCGATCCGCCACCGCACCAGCGCCCCGATGACGATCAGTCCCGCGGGCACCAGCAGCGCCCAGACGAGCACGACCGGCCCCCAGGATTCCCACACTCTCCCCACGGGCGCCACGATAGCCCGTCGCCGGTTCCTAGGGTGCGACGATGCGCTGGGCCGCGAGGACCGTGGCGGCGCGGCGGGTGGCCACGTGCCGGTCGTCGGCGTGACTGGTGTCCTGGCGGGCGTGGGTGGCGGCCGTGCGGGCGAGGTCGGTGAGCATGCGCAACAGCAGGGCCGCGGGAATCGCGGGGGTGACCAGCCCTTCGCGCTGGCCGCGGCGCATCTCGGCGAGCTTGGCGTCGACGGTGCGGCTCAGGATCTGGGTGATGTCGGGGCCGGAGGGCTCGAGCTCGGCCCAGGCTTGGAGCTGCGCGTCCTCGGGATGGGCGACGAAGTGGTCGAACAGGCGGCCGATATAGGCGGGGATGTCGTCGGCGGTGAAGTCGGTGTCGTCGGTGGTCTGCTCGGCCCACAGCTCGGTGACCGCGGCGTAGAGCTCGCTCTTGCCGGGAAAATACGCGTAGAGCCGGTCCTTGCTGGCGCTGGCGGCCGCGGCGATCCGGTTGATTCTGGCCCCGGCCACCCCGTAGCGCGCGAACTCGCTCTTCGCCGCGACCAGAATTCGCTCCCTGGTCGCCTCACCCGCTGCTCGCATGGACCGCATCGTACCCCTTGCCGAACCATCTGGTTCGGAACTATGGTCCTTTCCAGAACCAGATGGTTCTGGAATCGCGAGACGAGGACATCATGAGCGCGGACACACCCCGCTGGCAACAGCTTCGCGAGCAGGCCGACGGCGTTACGACCGGCGAACTGGACCAGCTCTGGACCCGGCTGCGCCCGGCGCGCGCCGAGGAGATCCTGGGCGAATGGCGCGGGGACGCGTTCCAGACCGGCCACCCGCTGTGCCGGGCTCTGCCCGCCAGCCGCTGGTACGGCAAGAACTTCCTGGCTCTCGACGACGCCAAGCCGCTGATCTGCCGGGCCGAGGACGGCTCGCTGTTCTCCAATGTGGAATTGGGGCAGGGCGAGGCGACGCTGTGGAACATCGAGTTCCGCGGCGAGGTCACCGCGACCATGGTCTACGACGGCCGCGCGGTCTTCGACCACTTCAAGTGGCTCGACGACACCACCCTGATGGGCATCATGAACGGCAGGCCCGAACTGGTCCTCTCCCGTGGCGAGCACTTCTACTTCCTGCTGGAACGGGTGTCCTGATGCGCACCACCGCGGTGCTCTCGCGTGATCCGGCGGCCGGGTTCTCGGTCGAGCCGGTCGAGATCGACGAGCCACGGGCCGGGGAGATCCTGGTGCGGGTGGCGGCGGCCGGGATCTGCCACACCGATCTGGTGAGCAGGCGGGCCGGGGCCGCCGACCGGCCGATCCTGCTCGGGCACGAGGGCGCGGGCGTGGTCGCCGCGGTCGGGCCGGACGTGGTGACGGTGCGTCCCGGCGACCACGTGGTCCTCACCTTCCGCCACTGCGGCGCGTGCGCCAATTGCGCGGCGGGCAGGCCCGCCTACTGTGTGCGCGCGACCGCGCTCAACCAGTTCGGCCGCCGCGCCCACGACGGCCCCCGGGTGCGCCTGGACGGAAACCCGGTGCTGGACGGCTTCTTCGGGCAGTCCAGCTTCGCCGGATACGCCCTGACCACCGAGGACAACACCGTCGTCATCGACGCGGCGATCGACCTCGCGCTGGCGGCGCCGTTCGGCTGCGGCTTCCAGACCGGCGCGGGCGCGGTGCTGAACCTGCTGC
This sequence comes from Nocardia sp. SSK8, assembly GCF_037034205.1. Taxonomy (NCBI): domain Bacteria; kingdom Bacillati; phylum Actinomycetota; class Actinomycetes; order Mycobacteriales; family Nocardiaceae; genus Nocardia; species Nocardia sp. SSK8. The sequence continues at coordinate 564,809 of NZ_JBAGKD010000002.1, read as the reverse complement.
GCCCCGGCGCGGGGGACCGGTTGGTGGTCTACGGCGCCGGAGCCGTCGGCATGGCCGCGCTGCTGGCCGCCCGCACGATCGACGGCGTGCGGGTGGTGGTCGTCGAAACCTCCGCCGAGCGCCGCGATCTCGCGCTGGACCTCGGCGCCGAGGCCGCGATCGATCCGGCGGACGCGCCGACCGCGGCGGCGGTCCGCGCGGCCACCGACGGCGGTGCCACCCACACGCTGGACACCACCGGCCGCGCCGAGGTGCTCGGGGACGCCGTCACCGCGCTGACCGTCGGGGGCACCGCGGTGGCGGTCGGCCTGGGCCGGGGCACCCCGCCGATCGACATCGGCGACCTGGTGCTGCACGGCAAATCGGTGCGTGGTTGCCTCGAGGGCGACAGTGTCCCGGCCACCTTCATCCCGCGGCTGCTCGCGTTGCAGGCCGAGGGCCGCTTCCCGGCCGAACGACTCGTCACCCGCTATCCGCATACCGACATCGCTACCGCGCTGGCCGATCAACGCGCCGGGCGCGTGGTCAAGCCGGTCCTGACCTGGTGATCACATGACTGTTCTCGATACCGATTTCCTCGGCGCGGCGACCCCGGCCGACGAGATCGACCCGACGGCCGACCTCGGCACCGCCCGCACCCAGCGGCGGCTCACCGCGCTCTACGCCGCCCGCGATGTCTTCGTCGCGCACGGCTACCACGGCGCGAGCATGGAGGAGATCAGCACCAGGGCGGGCATGAGCAAGCCCGTGCTGTACACCCACTACGCCAGCAAACTGGATCTGTATCTGGCGGTGCTGCAGGTGTATCTGGACCGGATGGTGGACGGCATCCGCGACGCGCTCGCGGTGACGGCCAGCCACGAGCAGAAGGTGCGCCGCGCGGTCCTGGCCTACTTCGACTTCGTCGACGAGGACGCGGGCGGGCACACGCTGGTCTTCGAATCGGCGGTGCCGAGCGAACCGTGCGTGCGCTGGCGGGTGCGCAACGCGATGGGCGAGTGCGCGGTGCTGGTGAGCGCGGAGCTGCGCGCGGCGGGCATGGACGGCATCCGGGCCTACGCGTGCGCGTTCGGCCTGGTCGGCGCGAGCCATTCGGCCGCGCGGCACTGGCTCGACGCGGGCCGCCCGATTCCCAAGAGCGAGGCCGTGGACGTGGCCGTCGCCCTGTGCTGGAACGGCCTGTCGGGCACGACCAAGCGCTGAGCGCCGCTCAGCCCGCGGGCAGCGGCAGCGGGCTGCCGTCGAGCAGATGCTCGGCGGGCAGCTGCCCGGTCAGTACGGCCAGCGCGCGCTTCCAGCGCCGCAGGACCGCCTCGCGCTCACCGAGGGTGCCGGTGAGCATGGCCGTCATCGACAGGCCGGTGAGCAGGTCGATGGTGAATTCGATCAGCACCTCCGCGCGCGGATCGGCGGCATACGCCTCGCCGAGCACCGCGGCGTAGAGCTGCCGCATCTCGGTGAACACCCGGCGTTCCTCGTGCACGAGGCGATCGCGCAGTTCGGCGTCGGTGCGGGCGGCGACCCACAGATCCAGCGCGGTGAAGAACGCGGGGCTGTTGAGATCGCGCCAGGCCAGATCGACCACCGATTGCAGCCGGTCGCGGCCGGGGGCGAGCAGTTCGGCCTCGCGGCGGAACTTGTCCAGCCGCAGATCCACCACCCGGCTGGTGGCGGCGATGAGCAGTTCGGCGCGGGTGGGGAAGTGGTGCTGCACCGTGCCGCGGGCCAGGCCCGCGCGTTCCTGCACCGCGCTGACGGTGGTTGCCGCGTAGCCGCTTTCGAGCAGGCATTCGGCCGTGCACGCGAGGATGCGCTCGCGGGTGGCGGTGCGGCGCTGTTCCTGGGTGCGGCGAGGTTGTTGCACGGTCATCCAAGAAATCGTACGCCTCGCCGATAAGTTTCGGGAACTTTGCCGATATTGGCACGCTGTCAGCTATTGACGCGGGAGACTGGACCTGATGCAATCAAGAAACCGTACGCTGTAACTGTTTTCTGGATGAAGGGCTGCGATGACGCAGATCTCCTACAGTCGCCGGGGCAGCGGCGCGCCGATCGTGCTGGTGCACGGGCTGGGCAGCCGCTGGCAGGTCTTCGAACCGATTCTGGACCGGCTCGCCACACAGCACGAGGTGATCGCGCTGGACCTGCCGGGTTTCGGTGACTCACCCGCCCGCGCCGACGTGCGCCCCGGCCCGCGCGGCTACGCCGAGTGGCTGACCGGCTGGCTGGCCGAGCACGACCTGCGCGACCCGCACGTGGTCGGCAGTTCCATGGGCGGCGGTATCGCCCTGGAACTGGGCCGGGCCGGGGTGGCCCGCGCGGTGACGGCATTCGCGCCGGTCGGCTGCTACGGCACCCCCGGCCTGCGCTGGGTACAGGGAATGCTCACTGTTCTGCGGGGTGCCGCGCAGGTCGGCGCCCCGGTGCTGAACCGGGCTGTGGAGCATCCGGCCGCCCGGGTCGCGCTGCTAGCGTCGCTGTTCGGTCATCCATCCCAGGTGACCCCCGGAGCCGCCCGCACCGATCTGGCCGGATTGGCGGGTGCGTCGTCCTTCGCGGCCGCGCGCGACGACTTCGGCAACTACATGCTGCGCCCCGGCGACGATCCCGGAGCCCTGACCGAGATCCCGGTGACCATCGCCTGGGGCACCCGCGATGTGGTGCTCACCCACCGCACCCAGAGCGCGCGCGCTCGCGCCGTGCTGCCGTTCGCCCACCACGTGGACCTGCCCGGCTGCGGGCATCTGCCGTTCAGCGACGACCCGGAGCGCTGCGTCCGGGTCATCACCGAGGGAGCTCTATGAAACCGTCCATCGCCGTCATCGGAACCGGGTTCGGTGGCCTGGCCGCCGTGATCGAGCTGAAGAAGCTCGGCTTCGACGACATCGTCGTGTTCGAGAAGGCCGACGAGGTCGGTGGCGTGTGGCGGGAGAACACCTACCCCGGCGCCGCCTGCGATGTGCCCTCGCCGTTCTACTCCTACTCGTTCGAACCGAATCCGCGCTGGCCGCACCGCTTCTCGCGGCAACCGGCGATCCTGGACTACATCCGCGATGTCGCCGAGAAATACGATGTGCGCCGCCACATCCGGTTCGGCACCGAGGTCACCGGCGCCGCCTTCGACGACGAGACCGGCCGGTGGAAGGTCGAGCTGGTCGGCGGGGAGACCGTGGTGGTCGACGTGCTCGTCTCCGCGGTCGGCCAGCTGTCGCGGCCCGCGCTGCCCGCCATCGAGGGCCGGGACAGCTTCGCGGGCACCAGCTTCCACTCGGCCGAATGGGACCACGACGTGGACCTGACCGGTAAGCGGGTGGCCGTGATCGGCACCGGCGCCAGCGCCATCCAGTTCGTCCCCGAGATCCAGCCGCTGGCCGGGCGGCTCACGGTGTTCCAGCGCAGCGCGCCGTACATCATCCCGCGCCCGGACCGCGAGTTCGGTCCGCGGCACCACCGGGTGTTCGAGAAGCTGCCGGTCACCGAGCTCGCCGAGCGCGGCACCTGGTACGGCGTGGTCGAGGGCCTGAGCCTGGCCTGGGTGTACGCCAAGCCGCTGGCCGCCGCGATCCGGGCGATCTCCCGCTGGCATATGCGCAGGCAGACCGCCGCCGTGCCCGGCCTGTTCGAGAAGGTGTGGCCGGACTATCCGATCGGCTGCAAGCGGATCCTGTTCTCCGACAGCTATCTGCCCGCGCTGGCCCAGCCCAATGTCGATGTGGTCACCGACCGGATCGCCGCGATCACCCCGACCGGAGTCCGCACCGCCGACGGGGTGGACCACGAGGTCGACGTGATCATCTGGGGCACCGGCTTCACCACCACCGAATTCCTGGCCCCGATGACCATCACCGGCGCGCAGGGCCACCCGCTCGAGCAGGAATGGCGCGACGGCGCCCACGCCTACTACGGGATCACCGTGCCGCGCTTCCCGAACCTGTGCATCATGTACGGCCCCAACACCAATACCGGTGGCGGCTCGATCATCTACTTCCTCGAGGCGCAGGCGAAATACCTGGGCCGCTACGTCGCCCATCTGGCGGCGACCGGCAAGCCGCTGACGGTGCGGCCCGAGGTGGAACAGGCCTACGACGACCGCATCCAGGCCGAGCTCGGCGACAGTGTGTGGAGCAAATGCTCCTCGTGGTACCGCCAGGCCGACGGCCGGATCACCACCAACTGGCCGCTGCTGGGCATTCAGTACAAGCAGCAGGCGACCTTCGACCCTGCCGACTACGAGGTGATGGCGTGATGAGCGACTACGACTACGACGTGATCGTCGTCGGATCCGGTTTCGGCGGCAGTGTGGCCGCCCTCCGGCTGACCGAGAAGGGCTACCGGGTCGGTGTGCTCGAATCCGGCCGCCGCTGGAACGCCGAGGACTACCCGAAGACCAACTGGAACATCCCCAAGGCCATCTGGGCGCCGCGGCTGGGACTGACCGGCCCGCAACGGATCAGCGCGCTCGGCAAGTGCCTGGTCTTCAGCGGCGCCGGTGTCGGCGGCGGGTCGCTGATCTACGGCAACACCCTCTACGAACCGCTGCCGGAGTTCTACGGCGACCGCGCCTGGGCGCACATCACCGACTGGAAGAGTGAACTCGCCCCCTACTACGACCAGGCCAAACGCATGCTGGGCGTGGTGGAGAACCCGCGCATCGGGCCCAAAGACGAAGTGCTGCTGCAGGTGGCGCGCGATCTGAAGGTCGCCGACACCTTCCACCGCACCCACGTGGGGGTGTTCTTCAACGAGGGCGAGGAGGGTATGGAGGTCGACGATCCCTACTTCGGTGGTGCCGGTCCCCGCCGCGCGGGCTGCATCCACTGCTCGGAGTGCTTCACCGGCTGCAAGCACAATGCCAAGAACACCACCACGCTGAACTACCTGCACCTGGCCGAGAGCAAGGGCGCCCAGGTGCATCCGCTGACCACGGTCACCGCGGTCGTGCCCGACGGGCAGGGCGGATACCGGGTGGAGACGAAACAGTCCAACGGCTGGATCCGCAAGCAGCGCCGCACCTTCACCGCCCAGCAGGTGGTGTTCGCCGCCGCCGCGCTGGGCACCCAGAAGCTGCTGCACGCGCTGCGCAAGGACGGGACGCTGCCTCAGCTGTCCCCACGGGTGGGTGAGCTGACCCGGTCCAATTCCGAAGCGATCATCGGCGTCACCAGCAAGTCGCGTCGCGACTTCGCCCAGGGGGTGGCCATCACGTCTTCGATCCATCCGGAACCGCAGACACATGTAGAGGTGTGCACCTACGGCAAGGGCCAGAACGCGCTGTTCCTGCAGACCGTGCCGATGGTCGACGGCGGCGCGTTCCGCTTCCTGCGGCTGCTGCTGACCATGCTGCTGCACCCGGTGCAGTTCCTGCGCTCGCAGAACGCGCACGGCGCCTCGGAACGCTCGGTGATCCTGCTGGTCATGCAGTCGCTGGACAATTCGCTGACCTCGTACCTCAAGGGCAGGCGCCTGGTGACCAAACAGGGTGGCGGCGAACCGAATCCGTCCTGGATCCCGCTGGCCCACGACATCGCCCGCCGCTACGCCGCCGAATCCGACGCCATCACCGGCAATATCGCCACCGATATCTTCAATATCCCGGCGACCGCGCACTACATCGGCGGCTGCACCATCGGCGACTCGCGCGAGACCGGTGTGATCGACCCCTACCAGCGCGTCTACGGGCACCCCGGCCTGCACATCGCCGACGGCAGCGCCATCACCGCCAATCTGGGCGTCAACCCGTCGCTGACCATCACCGCGCAGGCCGAGCGGGCGATGGCGTTCTGGCCCAACAAGGGCGAGCCGGACCCGCGACCGGAGCTGGGCTCCGCCTACCAGCGGATCAGCCCCGTCGTCCCCGCGCACCCCGCGGTGCCCGCCTCGGCGCCCGGCGCGCTGCGCCTGCCCGCCTGACCAGGAAGGAAGTCATGAGCCTCGACAGTTTGACCGCGCTCGAGCCCACCTGCACCCGCGCGCAGGCACTGGAGCTGTTCGACAGCCTGCCGCCGGTGCGTGCCGACGAGCTAACCGGCCGCTGGCACGGCCGCGAGCTGGGCACCGGTCACCCCATGGACGGCGCGCTGGACGCGTCGGGCTGGTACGGCAAGCAGTTCGACGGCGCCGAGCGGGTGCATCCGCTGCTGTTCCGGGACGGCAGCGGCGAGATCTTCGCCGTCGACCCGCGCCGGGTGCCGCTCGGCTTGGTCGGCACCGTGCCGACCGGGCTGGTGGCGCGCGGCCGGGGGCTGCTGCGGGTGCTGAAACCGGCCCTGCGCACCCGCGACTACCGGGCCCGGCTGCGCGAGGTCGAGCATCGCGGGGTGGTGACCACCGCGATGGTCTACGACCACCTGCCGATCATCGATGTCTTCCGCCGGGTCGACGCGAACACCGTGCTGGGGCTGATGGACTTCCGGGACAAGCCGGAGCCGTATTTCTTCGTCCTCGAACGGGACTGAGTCAACGCTCGAACTGACTCCGTTTGTGTTCGCCGAACGGTTCGTCGCGTTCCCGGACCGCCTCGCGGAATCCGGCCGTGGCGGACCGTAACTGGAAGGCGTAGCCCTCGCGCGTGTGCCGGGAGATGCCGTCGAAGACCGTGCTGATCATGCCCGAGTTCGCCACGCCCTGGGCGTTGAGCGCCGAGTTGAGGGCCAGCTTGGCCATCATCAGCTGGTTGACCGGCATGCGCGCGATCCGGGCCACGAATTCCTCGGTGCGCGCGTCGAGTTCCTCGGCCGGACACGATTCCACCGCCAGCCCCCATTCGGCGGCCTGGGCGCCGCTGATGCAGTCACCGGTGAACAGCAGCCGCTTGGCGCGCTGGTCGCCGAGCCGGTGCGCCCACATGCCCGCTGCGGGAATACCCCAGACGCGGGTGGGCGGGTAGCCGATCTTGGTGTCGTCGGCGCAGATGATCTGATCGCAGAACAGCGCGATATCGGTGCCGCCCGCGACCGCGAAGCCGTGCAGTTTGGCCACGGTCGGCTTGTTGGCGTGCAGCAGGCTGGCGAAGCCGCGGTTGAAGCGGCTCATCATGGCGTAGTCGAGCATGGGGTCCCAGGTGCCCCACGGATTGTGGTTGATCGCCTGGGCGATCGGGTCGACCGCGGTGCCGGTGAGGTCCTCGCGGCCGTCGTGCGGTTCGAGCCCGGATTCGGCGAAGATGTCCAGGTCGTAGCCGCCGCAGAAGCCCTTGCCGCGGCCGGAGACCAGGATGACGTGCACGCGCGGGTCCAGATCGGCGCGTTCCACCGCGTGCGCCAGATCCAGCGGGGTGTCGGCGGTGATGGCATTGCCCTTGTCGGGCCGGTTGAAGGTGATGCGGGCGATGCGGCCGTCGCGCTCGTAGGTGAGGGTGGGGTAGTCGTGTGTGTCGGCCGGGGCGGGCCGGTGCTGCCAGGGCGAGTCGGGCGCCTCGGTCCAGTTCTCGTACCAGGCGGCCGGTCGCTGACCGGAGTGGGAAGTGTGCTCGGACATGGGTCCACTGTGCGGCCGCCACCCGGTTGCTGGTCGAGCAGGGCTGGGCCGGGCTGAGTACCGTCGCGGTGCAGTCCGCGGCCGGATTGAGTCGCGGCGCGCTGCTGCACCACTTCCCGACGACGAAGGCGCTGACCACCGAACTGGTGGCGTATCTGGTCGAACGCAACGAGGAGGGCACCCGCGCGGCCGCCGCGCGGGTGGCACCCGGCACCGACCCCGTCGACGCCACGCTGAGCGTGCTGTCGGAGACCTTCGCGCAGCCGCCCGCGCTGGCCGAACAGGAACTGTGGGCCGCCGCGCGCACCGATCCGGAGCTGGCCCAGGCGCTGCGGGCGGCCGAACGGCACGCGGGCCGGGATCTGTTCCGGGTCGTCGACGGGCTCTTCGGCGCCGAGATCGTGGCCCATCCGCACTATCCGGCGGTCCGGGATCTCACCGTCACCGTGCTGCGCGGGCTCGCCGCCTCGCGGCCGCTGCGCACCTCGGCCCGGGCCGAGGCGGCGATTCTGGCGCAATGGGCCCAGGTAGCGCGGTCGTTGCTGGATCGATCCTGACGAAACCGCCGGAATGGGGGTACACCTGAGGTATGGACCGCTGACCACCGGAAAGGGGGAGTAGGCCATGGACGCCACGAGCCTTCCCCATCAACACAAATTTCCCGATACCGAACGCACCACCCGCTCGCACGCCGGTGAGTCCATCCAGGACTCGCTCAACTGGCCCGGACTGCTGCTCATCGGCGTCGGGATCGTGCTGCTCGCGGCGACGCTGACCGCCGCCGGGTACGGCTTCGTCGGCTGGACCGTCCTGGCCGGAGTGCTGTGTGGCGTGTGCATGCTGGCCGGGATCGCGATCGTGCTCGCCGAGCACCGTCGGATCAAGGTTCACGAAGGACTGCACCTCACCGACCCGTGCGGGCACTGATCGACGATCGTCCGGACGCACCCCCGGTCGCCGGGTGCCGATGAGTCGTGTCCGGATCCCCTTCCCTCTCTGACTATTGTCAGTTAAAGTCTGCTACGTCGAGAGTCGACAGTGGAAGGTGGCAGACGATGACGGCGACAGCGGTCAAACAGCAGGTGCTCGAGCTCGGCGGAGCGTTCATGATGTCGCGCGAGGCGCGGGCCTTCGGCGAGACGACCGGTCTGCCCGGGTTCTACCCGGGCTACACCCGCGGACGCGGCGGCGTGCTCGGCGAGGTCGACGCCGATGTCGTCACCGCGGCCTTCGGCTTCTTCGCCCCCGACTGCGTCCGGCCAGCCTGGGAATCGGTGGCCATGCCCGCCGCCGAGGCCGCCGCGGGCTATCTGGGCGCGTGTCACGACTTCGGCAGGCGCAGACTGGCCGGATTCGACCAGTCCGAGCGGCTGGCCGAGCTGCTGGGCCGCGTCGTCGCGGCGGCGCCCACCCCGGGACTGTCGCTGTTCGCCGGATGGCGGGCCATGCCGCTGCCCACCGACCCCCGCGCCGCGGTGCTGCAGCTGACCCACGTACTGCGCGAACTGCGCGGCGGCCTGCACCTGATGGCGGTGCTGGCCGAGGGCCTGACCCCGCTGCAGGCGATCCTGATCGCGGGCTCGCCCGCCGCCGACGGCCCCACCCAGGCCCAGCGGCTGGGCTGGCTGGAACCGTTCGAGCCGATCACCGAGGAGCACCGGACCCGCTGGGCGGCCGCGGAGAAGCTCACCGACGAGCTCATCGAACCCTGCTTCGAGGTCCTCGACGAGGCCGAACGCGCCGAACTGGTGACACTGATGACCGAGGCGCACCGGGTCGCGCTGACCCGCTGACCGTTCAGGAGCCGAGCACGTCGCGCCCGCGGCCCACGATCAGCGGGTCAGCGGTGCCGACGACCTCGGAATCCTTGTCCGCGTAGTCGAAACCGCCCAGCACATAGCGCATCGCGTTGAGCCGGGCGCGCTTCTTGTCGTTGCTCTTCACCACGATCCACGGCGCGTGGTCGGTGTCGGTGTGCTCGAAGTTCTCCTCCTTGGCCGCGGTGTACTGATCCCACTTGTCCAGGGAGGCCAGGTCCATCGGGGAGAGCTTCCAGTGCCGCACCGGGTCGACCTGGCGGATGGCGAAGCGGGTGCGCTGCTCGAGCGGAGACACCGAGAACCAGAATTTCACCAGATCGATGCCGTCATCGACGAGCATCCGCTCGAACAGCGGCACCTGCGCCAGGAACCGCCGATGCTGTTGCGGCGTGCAGAATCCCATCACCCGCTCCACCCCGGCCCGGTTGTACCAGGACCGGTCGAACAGCACGAGTTCACCCGCCGCGGGCAGATGCTCGACATAGCGCTGGAAATACCACTGGGTGGCCTCGCGCGCCGAGGGCTTCTCCAGCGCGACCACCCGCGTGCCCCGCGGATCGTCGTCGTCGGTGTCGTCGACGGTGAACGCGGCGGTGTCGGTGAGATCCACGGCCGTGGCGAGATCGGCGATCTCGCTCAGGTCGCGGGGGATCGGGCGTAGGTCGACATCGGTCATCCGGCGGACGGTAGCGGGCGGGCGTGTCGGGCAGATGAACGCACGGTGTGGCGCTGGCCGACGACCGGGCTCGCGTGCCGCACACTGTGTTCTGGTTCACGAGCAACCCGCGCGGCGGCGCCGCGCGGCGGTGGAGAGGACGACGCCATGACCGATCCGGACACCGGAGCCGAGGGCGCTTCGAACAATCGCGTCGTCCGGATCGCCGCGGTCGCGGCGCTGGGCGGACTGTTGTTCGGCTACGACAGCGCGGTCATCAACGGCGCGGTCGCCGCCATTCAGGACGAATTCGGCGTCGCCGACGCGGTTCTCGGCTTCGCGGTCGCCTCGGCCCTGCTCGGCGCGGCCGCGGGCGCGATGACCGCGGGCCGTATCGCCGACCGGATCGGCAGGCTCAAGGTGATGCGGATCGCCGCGGCGCTGTTCTTCGTCAGCGCGGTGGTCACCTCACTGGCACCCGATGTGTGGATTCTGGTGCTGGGCCGGGTCATCGGCGGTCTGGGTGTCGGTGTCGCGTCGGTCATCGCCCCGGCCTATATCGCCGAGACCGCGCCCGCGCGGATTCGCGGCAGGCTCGGGTCGCTGCAGCAGCTGGCCATCGTGCTCGGCATCTTCCTGGCCCTGCTGGTGGACTTCCTGCTCGCCCACATTGCTGGCGGCGCCGCCGAGATGCTGTGGCTGGGGCTCGAGGCGTGGCGCTGGATGTTCCTGTCGATGGCGGTCCCGGCCGTGTTCTACGGCGTGCTGGCCACCACCATCCCCGAGTCGCCGCGCTACCTGGTGGCCACCCAGCGGATTCCCGAGGCGCGCCGGGTGCTGACGCTGCTGTTCGGCGAGAAGAACCTCGAGCTCACCATCGGCCGGATCCAGCACAGCCTGGAAAGCGACACGAAACCGTCCTGGCGCGATCTGCGCAAGCCCGGCGGCCGGATCTACCCCGTGGTCTGGATCGGCTTGATGCTCTCGGTGTTCCAGCAGGCCGTCGGCATCAATGTGATCTTCTACTACTCGAACATCCTCTGGGAGGCCGTCGGCTTCGAGGAGTCGCAGTCGTTCCAGATCAGCGTGTTCACCTCGGTGGTCAATATCGCCACCACGATCGTGGCGATCCTGCTCGTCGACAAGATCGGGCGCAGGCCGCTGCTGCTGATCGGCTCGATCGGCATGACGGTCACCCTGGCCACCATGGCCATCTGCTTCGGTGCGGCCGACCAGGTCCCCGACGCCGAGGGCGTGCTCGAACCGCAGCTCAGCGGCGCGCTCGGGCCGATCGCGCTGGTCGCGGCCAATCTGTTCGTCATCTTCTTCGGCATGAGCTGGGGCCCGGTCGTGTGGGTGCTGCTGGGGGAGATGTTCCCCAACCGGATCCGGGGTGCGGCGCTGTCGCTGGCCGCGGCCGGGCAGTGGGCGGCGAACTGGGCGATCACGGTCACCTTCCCGAGCCTGAAGACCTTCTCCCTCGGTTTCGCCTACGGCATGTACGCGGCCTTCGCCCTGCTCTCGCTGGGGTTCGTGGCGCGTTTCGTCCCCGAGACCAAGGGGATGACCCTCGAGGACATGGACGCCGCGACCGGCTACGAACACCCCACCGCGCGGGCCTGAGACGGCGCAGCGACCGGGCCGGGATGCGTCGGCCGGGCACCTGTGCTTCTATCAGGTCGGTTGTCCAACTGGTCCTCCACCCAGAAGGTGAGCATGCACGAGCAGTTCCCGACCGGCATCGGCCGTCGCGAAGTCCTGGCGGGCGCGGCCGGTGCCGTCGCCGGTCTCGGCCTTCTCGGCCTGACCCCCGCGGCCGCGGTCCCCGCGCAGGTCCCCAAGTTCACCGCACCGGCCGACCGGCACGTGCGGGTGCTGGTCACCGGAGACGCGGGCACCGGCACCCGCACCCAGTGGGCGGTCGCCGACGCCGCCCGCGCCTTCCACGCCCGCGAACCGTTCGCCCTGGCCGTCGGCCTGGGTGACAACATCTACGAATCCGGCCCCGACGGCCCCGACGACAGCCAGTTCGCCACGAAATTCGAGGACCCCAACACCGGCCTGGACTTCCCCTGGGCCATGGTGCTCGGCAATCACGACACCAGCGCGGTGTTCCCCGGTGACGGCGGCTGGCTGGCCCGCGGCAACCACGAGGTCGCCTATCACGCGAAGTCGGCGCGCTGGTGGATGCCCAGCCGCTACTACTCGGTGCGGGTCCCCGAGGAGAACCCGGTGGTCGAGTTCTTCGTGCTCGACATCAACCCGCTCGCCGCCTACATCCCGCCGCTGCTCGACCCGTACTGGGCGGTCGACGGTCCCTACATGAACGAGCAGCGCGCCTGGCTCGACGGTGCCCTGGCCGCGTCGACCGCGCCGTGGAAGATCGCCTGCACCCACCAGCCCTACCTCAGCAACGGCCCGCACGGCGACGCGGGCAACTACGAGGGCCTGCCCATCGAACCGCTCAACGGCGTGCACGCCAAGCGCTTCTTCGAGGACCACGTGCTGGGCAAGGTGTCGCTGCTGCTGTCCGGCCACGACCACACCCTGCAGGTCCTCGAGCCGACCCCGGCGTCCAAGGGCACCCGCCAGATCGTCTCCGGGGCCTCGGCCAAGACCGGCAGCGGTCACGGATCCGCGGGCGGGGCGGCCCATCCCGCGCTGTTCGACGCGCAGAACGAGCTGGGCTTCATGGTCCTCGACCTGACCGCGGACGCGGTGCGTCTGCGGGTGGTGACCGTCGACGTGGCCACCGGGACCGGCACCGAGGTGTTCGACCGCCGTCTGGGCTGATCCGCTTCAGCTCCGCGCGCGGTGCAGGACCTCGTCCTCGGTGAGGGCGCTGGCGGGATGGTGGCTCAGGCACATCGGCGTGACGAGTTTGCCCAGGCCCGCGCCCTCGGTGGCGCCGTAGAAGCTGCCCGCGGGCAACCGCGCGATATCGTCGACGCGTCCGCCCTTGGCCCTGGCCAGTTCGGCGGCGGCCTGGATCTGCACCGGCGCGTTGAGCAGGCCGAAGAACTGGGTCGCGGCATTGCCGGTGACCAAGTTGTGCAACGCTTTCGGCGCCTGCGTGGCGTACACCATGCCGAGCCCGTACTTGCGGGCCTGGGTCGCCAGCTTCAGCGTGCTCTCGGTGGAGGCCGTACTACCGCGCGAGGGCACGAAAGTCTGCGCCTCGTCCAGCACCAGCAGCCCGCCCAGCGGCCGGTCCCCGGCCGGATGCCGCTTGATCCACGCGAACAGCGCCAATTGCAGCTGATTGACGAAGGTCTGGCGCTGCTCGTCGGTCGGCAGCCCGAGACAGCTGATCACCGAGACCCGGGCGCGCTTACCCGCGGCCGGGGTGAGCAGCATGCCGGGATCGAGCCGCACGCCCGCGCCGCCGAACACCGGATCGTTGATCATCGCCGCCTTGAGCTCCTCGGCCATGCCCTCGGCGAGGCGGTGCGCGTCGCGAATGCTGCTGATGCCCTCGGGCAGATCGTCGAGCAGCGCGACGAAGTCGCCCAGATCGCTACCGCCGCGGCGGGCGAAATGGGTGAGCGCCTCGGTGAGAACGGCCGTGCCGGTGGCGATCCGGCGGGCGGTGAGCCCGGCGCGCGGGACCAGGCCCGCCACCGACGCGTCGATCGAGGTGCGGAACTCGTCCGGGTCGTCGAGGACACCGGCGAAGTCCGGCAGCGGGTTCAGCGCGAGCGGCCTGCCCGCTTCCCGGCGCGGGGTCCAGACCACCACGTCGGTGCCCGCGAGGTACCGCTCGGCGCGGGCCGCGTCGCCGGGGCTCCAGCCGGTCGGCGGCGCGGGCCACGGGTCGCCGAGCCGCGCGAGATCGTTGTTGCTGTCGATGAGGATCGAGGACACGCCGTGCAGCGCGGCTTCCTCGACCAGCCTGCGCAGCAGCACGGTCTTGCCCGAGCCGCTGCCCGCGAACACCGCGGTGTGCTTGCGCAGCAGCACCAGGGGGACGGTGAACGGTGCGCCGGTGCCGACGCGGTGCCCGAGCAGCACCGCGGCGGCGGTGTCGGCGGGCTCGGCGGGCTGGGGCGATTCGGGCGCGACGAGGTCCCGCGGTGACTCGATATCCGTCGGCTTCACGAGGGTCGGCGTCGGCACGCGATCCGCGGCGCTACCGTCCTCGCGCGGAAGCCGCTGTGCGGCATCGGTCGGCTCGGTGACAGCCGATGAGCCCAGCACCTCGGTCAGCAACCGCGACCGTCCGGCCGGGCGGCGGACGGCCACCCAGCTCAGGAAGCCCGGTGCCGCGGCGGCCGCCATCGCGGCCAAGGCGCAGAACGTGCGGATGTCGTCCTCGCACACGGGCACGGTTCGCCCGTGTGCCGCGTCGAGTTCGGCCAGCGTGGCCTTCGTGACCGGACCGGTGGAGTAGGGCTCGTTCCGCAGGACGATCAGGTGCCGTTTCGGTGCCTGCTCGTGCAGTCCCGCCTCGAGGCTCGCCGACCGCAACCGGGTCAGCACCGCGCGGTGGTGCGGGTGGCCGATGGCACGGAAACTCCAGTGCTCCTCGGCCTCGCTGGCCTCGTCGAGGGTGCGGCGCAGCCGGGCGTGCAGGGCGGGGCGCACGAGAGTGGCCCGGTCGACGGTGAAATCCAGGCCGTCGACCCGCCGTTCGAGCGCGTAGACGGTGAGCGCGGCATTGAGCAGCGCGCACATCTCGTCGTCCTCGTACCGCGGATCGAACGGGGACGCGGTGTCGGCGGCCGCGCGCAGACAGGCGAATTCCTCGTCGAGGGCGGACAGTTCGCGGTCCGCGGGGAGGACGGTGACCGCGCGGTCGGTGACGGCGGTCCGGAAGTCGGTGAGTTCGGTGACCTCGTCGGCGGCCAGGCAGTCGCGAACGTGCTCCTCGACGCGTTGCAGCAGCCGCCGGGGCGTGTAGTTCGCCAGGTCGGTGTCCTCGAACGCGACCGGCAGCACCGGCCAGGTCGGATACGGTGGCGTGAACCCGATCTCGCCGTACAGCCCGCCCAGATGCCCTTCGACGATGGCCGCGGCCACCTCGGCGCCGGGCAGCTTGGTGGACAGCTCCAGCACGGTGAAGCGGTCGGCCGCCGAGTTCACCGCGCGGGTCTTCAGCAGCTCCCACGATTTCGGGATGCAGGCCGCCACGATGATGGTGCGGGTGGTCTCCTCGCGCATCGACATCAGCCCGTCGGCGAGCCGGTTCGCCAGCGAGTCCTCGTCGATCTGATCGGACTGGGCGATCACACTGTCGATCTGGTCGATGGCCAGCACGACGGGTCCGGTGAGCGCGAACAGCCGCGAGAGGTGCTGGAAGATCAGCTGCGGCACACAGTGCCGTTCCCGGAAACCCCAGGCGACCCGCTCGGCCTCCTCCATCCCGTCGGCCAGAACCAGGTAGCTGTGCCCGATCTCGCGCAGCGCGCCCTTCGCCTGATAGAGCACCAGCGCGCGCAGCGTGTCCTGACACTGCTGGATCGCCTGGACATCGAGGTCCTCGACCCGCGCGACGAACGCGTCGAGGTCCTCGCGGGTCACCGGCAGGGTGCCGCGCAGCCGCATCCGCAGTTCGCCCCCGCATCCGCTGCGTTCGGCGAGCACCCCGAGCATGCGGCCGAGCTGCCCGCCGTCGGCGCCGAGCAGCTGACTGACCACCCCGTGCACCGCGCCCGCCCAGAACGACTTGCCGTCGATGAGTTTCGGCATGAAGAACGCGCCGCCGCTGTCCTGTACATGCTGGCGCAACCAGCCGAGCATGTGCGTCTTGCCGACGCCGCGTTCCCCGCTGAGCACCAGCCCGGTCGGGACGCTGCGTGGCCGGTTGACGGCCGCGCGTACGGCCCGGGTGATCTCCCCGGCGGCGCGCGGGTGCAGTCCGTCGACGTGGTGGCTCAGCGGGCTCCAGATCTCGTCGGGACCGAGCGCGCTGCTGAACTGGATCGAGGCGAGAGCGAGGTGGTCTTCCTCGTTCACCGGGCCGCCTCGATGGTGAGCAGATGTCGTGGCGTGCCGCCCAGCACGACGGCCGCGTCGAGATCGGCGGCGGTGAGCGTTTTCTGATCGGCCTCGGACCGCACGTGGACACCCTCGCGGCGCGCGAGCACCGCCAGCGCCCGGTCGAACTCGCCACGCGGCAGGCCGTCGAGCCGTTCGCGCAGCACGGCCAGCCGCACCGGCGCGCCGCTGCCCTCGCTGACGTGGCTGTAGGCGGCTTCCACTTGACCGGCGACATCGGGCGGGAAGAGGTCGGCGAGCGCGTGCCCGGAATCGGTGAGGTAGCGCCCCAATCCGGCCAGCACCGCGTACAGCGCACCCCCGGCCGCACCGGACCGGGCGGGCCGCTGGGCACCGAGCTCGGCGGCGCAGCGCACCGCGCCCCGATCGGTGAGTTCGTGCACGTAGGCGCGATGGACCAGGGTGCTGGTGACCAGGCCGAGGTCATTGAGGTTGCGGCGGTACCGGCCGTCGAGCTTGAGCCCGGACAGGGCGTGCAGTTCGGCATTGGTGAGTTCGCGCGCCTCGGCCAGCAAGACGAGCAGCACGCAGCGCTCGGTCAGCGTCAACCGGTCCTCGGACATGGATGTCCCCGTTTCTCCTGGTGGGTGCATGTGTCGAGCACCGAATCCGCCTACGAGCAGCGTGTCGCCCCGTATGACCATGACACCGTAGTCAATACCTGTGCGGCAGTTGGCGTTTCCGCTACATCCGGACGCTGTGCGGAATCCGTTCGAGGACGCCACCGGCGAACACGTCGTAGAGCGGCAGTGTCTCGAGATGGACGTAGCCGATGTGGCAGTCGCAGACCGCGAGCGGACACCCGCGGGGTTCGAGGGCCGCGCGGTAGGAGCCGTCGTACAGATTGCCCAGGGGAGCGGGGACGAAGTGGCAGCGGCGGACGGTGCCCTCGCCATCGACGGAGATGACCGAACTGCCGGTGCGGCACGGTAACCCGGCCGAGCGGTGTGGGTGGCGGCTGAAGGGAAACAGCTCGTCGAGGGCGGTCCAGTCGGCGGCCTGGTCGTCGGTGTAGGTGTGGCCTTCGGCGGCGTTCACCCAGAGGTAGACATGGTCGGGCAGGTCGGCGCGCAGGCGGCGGGCGTGCTCGAGATGCTCGGGCAGGCCGACGATCCCGACGCTGAACCGGGTACCGGCCGCGGCCAGGCGTTCGGCCTTGTCGAGGAATCGGCGGTAGGGCGTCTGGCCCGGGTGGTACGTGCACCAGAGGGCGAGTGTGCCGGGGTCGGCCTCGGCGATCCAGTCGATCCGGCCGCTCAGATTGGTCTGGATGGCGACCCTGTCGATGTGCGGCTGATGCGACAGTTCGACGAGCGTCCGCCGGTACCAGGACCGGACGAGACCCTCTCCCCACGGCGTGAACAGCAGCGAGAGCCGGTCTCCGGTCTGTGCCCGGGCCCAGTCGGTGAACCGGTGCAGGGCGGTGCGATCGGCGCGCAGCTGGTCGGTACTGTCGCGGCGTTTGGCGAACGGGCAGTAGGGGCAGTCGTAGTCGCAGGAGGCCAGCGGGCCGCGATAGAGGATGGTCAGGTCCATGCTCAGCGCAGTTCGTAGGCGGCCATGGCGGCGCGGACGCCGGGGGAGAAGAAACCGGGGCCGATGGCGTCGGAGTAGGCCAGGCCCGCGGCGGACAAACGCAGCAGGTCGGCGCCGGTGTCGGCGAGCCAGCCGCGGTCGGCCAGGGTGCGCAGTTCCGGGCCGAAGTCGTCCCAGGGGTCGCGGCCGAAACGGCGCCGGTAGTCGTCGACGGGCAGGCCCTCGGCCTGCAGCAGCGACTGGAGCAGGTGGCGGCGGGCGGCTTCGTCGCCGTCGACGGCGCGGCCGTGCACGGCGGCACCGAAATCGGTGGTGGCGACGTAGCTGTCGATGATGCCGCGCACCTCGCGCATGTCCACGGCGTAATCGAAGGAGTAGTGCAGGCGGCTGGTGTAGGAACGGGCACCGCAACCGAGGCCGATCATGCCGTCGGTCTGGCAGGCGTAGTCGTCGGGACCCTGCGGCGGCGCGTCCCGGCGCCGGAACATCCGCATCGACACCTGCTCGTAACCGGCGGCGAGCAGATGGTCGCGGCCCTGTGCGTACCGGGCGAGCCGGTCGCGATCCCAGTCCTGTTCGGCCACTTCGGGATCGGCGTGCCGGGCCAGCCCGGTCAGCGGACGGACATAGAGCGGGTAGAGGTAGATCTCCTCCGGCCGCCAGGCCAGCGCCGCGTCCAGGGAATACCGCCAGCTGGTCGCGGTCTGGCCGTCGATGCCGTAGATCAGGTCGATATTGAGCACCGGAATGCCCGCTGCGCGAACCCGGCCCAGCGCCGCCTCGACCTCGGCGCGCCGCTGCGGCCGCACCGCCGCCCGGGCCTCCTCGTCGACGAAGCTCTGCACCCCCAGACTCAGCCGGGTGGCGCCGCGTTCGGCGAGCACGCGCAGCCGATCGGCGGTGCAGGTCGACGGGGACGCCTCCACCGAGAGCGGGATCGCGCGCAGGTCGGCGCCCATGCCGTGTTCGGCGATATCACAGAGCCGGGTCAGCTCGGCCGCGTCGAGAAAGGTCGGGGTGCCACCACCGAAGGCCGCGGTGGCGAAGCGGGGCGATTCGGCGTCGCCGAGGGCCGCCCGCACCGCGCTGGCCTGCCGGGCGAGGGCGTCGAGGTAGCGCCCGGTGAGATCGGCGGGCGCGCCGACCCGGGTGAACAGATTGCAGAAACCGCACCGCACCTCGCAGAACGGGATGTGCAGGTACAGCGAGAGCGCGGACCGGGATTCGCCCGCCCACACCTGGCTGAGCGCGGGCCGGTCCGGCAGCGGGCGGTAGGCGGTCTTGTGCGGGTAGGCGTAGACGTAGTTCTGATACGGCCGGGGCAGTGCGGTGTCGATCATGCGGTCGGCTCCAGGAAGAAGTGGCTGTAGGGCACCGTCCACACGCTCTCGTGACCGAGCCGGTGCCCGGTGTAGCCGTCCTCGCCGTAGGTGGTGCCGTGGTCGGAACACACGATGGCGAAGCACCGGCGCCGCGACCGCAGGGCCGCGAACAACCGCCCGACGTGCGCGTCGATGTATTCGAGTGCGGCCGCGTGGGTCTCGCGGCTGTCCCCGGCCGTACGCGTGGCACCGGGCAGATGGAACCAGTTCGGCTGGTGCAGGGCCGAGGCATTGAGGAACAGGAACACCCGCTGCTCGTCCGGGACCGCGGCGATCACCTGCTCGGCCCGCGCCACCTGGGCTTCGAACGAGGTCGGCGAGGCGACGGAGAACTCCGGCTCCCAGTGACTCTCGGCGAACAGGTCCGGCAGCACGCTGCCCAGCGCGCCCTGCTTGTTGAAGAAGCCGACTCCGCCGATACACACGGTGTGATAGCCGCGGGCGCCCAGCGCGGTGACCAGATCGGGTTCGTCGAACACGAAGGTTCCGTCGGCGGTCGTCTCGCTGCCCGCGAACCGCGCGGCGAACAGCCGTGGATGCGGCCCCGGCGCGGCAGGCGTGGGCAGGAATCCGGCGAAGATGGCCTGATGGGAGGCATAGGTGAAACTGCCGGGCGCGTGCCTGCGTTGCCACCGGCCCTCCGGGAGGTGGGCCGCCAGCGTGGGCAGCCGTCCCGCGGCGGCCAGCTCGACCGCAACGTCGTACCGCAGGGTGTCGAGGGTGAGCAGCAGCAGATCGTCACGGCCGACGACCTCGGCCATATCCGGGTGCGGTAGGTGGGGTTCGCTCATGACAGGGGTCCGATCGTGGCCGGTCGCGGTGTCGCGGTGGGGAAGTGGGCCGCGGCGGCGACCTGGGCGGCATAGGTGTCGAGGCCCTCGGCGGGGGTGCCCGGCAGCCCGGTGAGGCCGGGGAGCAGGTCACCGAAGGCGTTGACCTCGCCGACGGTGAACCGGCGCCAGTCGAGACCGGGCAGCAGATCGACGCCGACGCAGAGCGTCGCGGGAAAGCAGGCGGCGGCGCGCTCGCAGACGGCGAGTGCCTCCGCCCAGCGGTCACCGGCGGCGGCCCTGGCCGCGCCGAGATCGCCGCGCGTGCCGCCGAGATGCAGGTTGGTCAGCGGTGCCCGGCTCGTCCGGACCACGACATGGGTGGCCCGGCCACCGATGACGACGACACGCAGGTCAGCGGTGCGGCCGCCGAGGGTCGCTTTGGGAATCCAGCGCTCGAGGTGCAGACCGTCGGGCGCGAGCCGGTCGACGATCTCGGCGATCACCCGTTCGTCGCGATACCGCCGGACCCGCAGTGAATTGTGCAGGGCGCCACCCGGACCGATCTCCACCGAGGTGGTCGCCTGCCAGCGCCCGGAGGCCGTGGACTCGACGGCCAGTACTCCCGAGGCCGACGAACCGTGGGCGAGCTTGACGAAGACCCGCCGCATCGCGGCCGCCCGCAGGAACGCCTTCACGTCGGACCAGTCCCGCACCGGCCCGGTCACCGGCGACGGCGGAACCGGCACCCCGGCGGCGGCCAGGCGGGCATGGCACCGGCGCTTGTCGAACAGGACGGCCAGCTCGTCCGGGGCGTCGAGACGCGCACCGCCGCGCAACGAGGCCACGGCGGCGCGGAAGTTGGCGTACCAGCGTGCCGAACCCTCCACCCGGGTCGGCTCGCTCACCCCGCGGAGCAGCATGTCCACCGCCGGGTTCTCACCGGGCGATTCGAGCCGTACGAGGTCGTCATCGGCGAACTCGTGCCCGCCGTCGGCCAGCACCTGCCGCCACGTGACGACGCGCGGTGCCGGATGCCCGGCGGCGCGGGCCGCGTCGGCGAACAGCGCGACCCGCCGATTCTCGGCATTGCCGACCACCACCCAGCGCACGAGATCTCACTCGGCGACGGAGACGTAGCGCCAGACGGTGTCACCGTCTTCGTAACTGTCGGCATCGTCGGCATCGATGTTCACCGTCACGCCCGCGGCGGTGAGCGTGTCGGTCAGGTGCGCGCCGATCTCGGCGCTGACGTAATTGTGGTGCAGGTCCAGTGATTTCAGGTGGCTGAGCGGCTGTCCACCGAGCAGGGCGACGATGCCGTCGTCGGTGAGCACCCCCATCGACAGATCCAGCTCCTGGAGCCGGGCCACCACCGGCGCCGCGGCGACCGCGGCGCACACGGCGTCCTGGGCTTCGCTGTTGCGCAGGGCCAGACGGGTGAGGCTGGGCAGCCGGTCGCCCGCCAGGATCGGGGCGAGGTCGTCGATCTCGCTGTCGCCGCCGTAATCGGAGGTCCCGAGCCACAATTCGAGCTCGCGCAGCGACGGGAAGTCGCTGGCCGCCACCCCACGCACCACCTCGGCGGGGAGTCCGCCCGCCTGGATGGTGAGGGCGCGCAGGTTCTCGTGCCGGACGGCGGGGAAGGCGAGGTTCTGCCCGCCGCGCACACCGAGCTCCTCGAGCGCGGGGAAGGCGTCGAGGAGGGTGGTGACGGTGCCCTGATTGATCCAGGAGATCTCGCATTCCTCGGAGGTGATGTCGCCGACGAACAGCGCGCGCAGGGCGGTCAGCCGGGAGCGCGCGGCCGCGACCGCTTCGAAGATCTCCTCGGGCCCGCTGTCGAACGCCTCGGGCCAGCACCCGATGACGAGGGCCCGGACCCGGCCGGGGTCGACCGCGTCGAGGAACCGCGCGAACGCCTCGGTCCAGGTTTCCTCCGCATCGTCGCAATCCACCGTGATGCGCCACGCCACCGCGTCGGGCGCGGGCAGGGCGCGCATCGCGGTGGCGCGTGCGGCGTCGTCGGTCTCCTCGTCGAGGACGGGGAAACGATAGGTGGGCAGACCGCCCCATGCGCTGAGATGCGTTCCTGTGGTCATGAACTCCCGCCCCTTTGTCGACGTGCCGCCCCGGTGGTGACAGCAGCGTTTCTACCAAGCGGTACCGACAGCTTTCGCGGCCGGGCCGACTTGTCGGTGACCGCCGCTACGGTCGGTGCTCACCACAGGCCAACGAGGGCCAGAACGGGGAGGACGAGATGTATCGACAGGGCGATGTGCTCATCGTGCCGCTGGCCGAGCACGCGGTGCCGGACAGCGCGCGCACCGCGCGCGGCGAATCCCGCGACAGCAGAGGACGACTGGTGCTGGCACTGGGCGAGGTGACCGGCCACGCGCACGCGATTCCCGGCCCGGGCACCCTCGTGCGCGAGGCGAGCGTGTTCGGCCCACTGCTGCTGCACCTGCCGACCGGCGGGAAGGTCGTGCACGAGGAGCACGCGCCGATCCTGTTACCCACGGGGTGGTACCGGGTGATCCGGCAGCGCGAGTACCTGCCCGGCTCGGTGCGGGTGGTGGCCGACTGATGACGGGAAATCCTGCGCAGCCAACGGCATCGACGCCGAGGGACTGGCGTGCGGTGGCCGCCGCGACCGGCGGCGGTGACCGCGCGGCCGCCGAAACCGGGGTGCGGCTCGCCTACACCCGGGCCGGACTGCCCGAACCGGAACAGATCCACTGGGCACAGTCGCCGCTGGCCGCCGTGCGCATGCTCATCGCACACCAGACGACCGGCGCGTCCGTCCGGGAAGCGGTGCGCAACGGGCCGTGGGCGGCCGAACGCGAACGCTTGCACACCACGCTCGGTGCCGACGGGTACAGCGCGCACTGGCGGGCGACCGGCGCCGACCTGTGGGAGGCGACGAGCTCGGTGGTCGAACGGATCAGGGCCGGGGTGATCGAGGCGGCGGCGGCCGGTGATCGACAGCGCGAACAGCGGATTCGCGTGCTGTTGCTCGATGCCGTGCTCGGCCAGCACGAGGCCGCCTGGCTCAGCGCCTACGACACCGCGCCCGGCCGCCCGCTCGACGGGATCGCCGCGGTGGCGGCCCAGGCGGGCTGGTGGTGGCCCTACGAGAAGATCGCCGTGCTCACCGAACGGCCACTCGAACTGCACCGCGACGAAGCCGGACGGCTCGACCGCGGCGACGGACCGGCCCTCGCCTACGCCGACGGCTTCGCCCTGCACGCCTGGCGCGGGATGCCCGTCCCGGCCGAATTCCTCGACGTGCTGCGCACCTTGACCCCGCAGCGTATCCGCGACGAGGAGAACGCCGAACTGCGCCGGGTGATGCTCGAGTACTACGGCTACGACCGGTATCTCACCGAATCCGAGGCCCGCCCGGTGCATCGCGACGAGACCGGCATCCTGTGGCGGATCGCCCTCGTCGGCGACGAGGACGTGGTGATGGTCGAGGTCGTCAACTCCACCCCGGAACCCGACGGCACCCACCGCACCTACTGGTTACGCGTCCCACCCACCACCCGCACCGCCCGCGAAGGGGTCGCCTGGACCTTCGGCCTCGGCGCCGATGCCTACGAACCCCTCCAGCAGACCTGACCGATCACCGTTGTCGTGCGCGTCGTGCACGCACCTCGCCCGCCCTCACCTACGGCGCACCCGTGCCACGGCTCCGGGCGAAACGGCGTGGGGGGACCCGGTCAGCGGCGGGCGTCGGTGGTGGTGAGGAATTCCGTCATGGCGGCGGCCACGGCGGCGGGCCGGTCGAGCATGGACAGGACATAGGCGTCGTCGATCTCGACCAGGCGGGAGTGGGGGAGCAGGTCCGCCAACCGGCGGCCGTGCTCACGGGGCATGACCTTGCCCGCACTCGACCACAGGATGAGGGCCGCACCCGAGAAGCGCCGGAGGGCTTCGGTGTCGGCCACGAGGTCCAGCGAACGGAAATCCGAGCGCATGTACGCGAGCACATCGGCGCGGACACCGGGCTGCCGCAAACCGGGTTCGGTCCAGGCGTGCACGAGATCATCGGGGATCGACGACTTCGCCATCCAGCCGAACAGCAGCGGCGACCGGCGGAGCCAGGACACCCGCAACTGACGCAGGGCCAGGCCGACCCCGCCGGGCAGATACGCGGCCAGGATCGCGGTCTTCCCCGGCAGACCGGGCGGGAAATTGTCGAACGCCTCGCACGGGAACACGATCACCCGGCCCACGCGCTCGTCGAGGCCGTAGGCGGTGAGGAACAGGGCGCCGCCCCAATCGGAATGCACGAGGGTGACCTCGCGCAGATCGAGGGCCGCCAGGAAGTCGGCGACGAGCTGGTTGAGGCCGCGCATGCTCAGATCGGTGCCGGGCCGCATCGGCTCGGGATGCGCGCCGAGCGGCAGATCGGGCAGGACATAGCGGAACCCGTCCGGCAGCAGGCCGATCACCTGATCCCACACCGTGTGGTTCATCAGCAATCCGTGCAGCAGGACCACCGGCGGTCCCTCGCCGTGTTCGCGATAGTGGATGCGGCCTGCGGGAATGTCGGCTGTCGGCACGATACCCTCCTCGATTAGAGCGTTTGCTCTAGTGCGTGTGCTCTAGTCTGGAACGGTGAGCGAGGAGATGTCAATGAGTACCCGCGATCGGCTGGTCGTCGCGGTCGCCGAATTGCTGCGGGTGCACGGCTACAGCGCCGTCACCGTCAAACAGATCACCGCGGCGGCGCGGGCCCCGATGGGCTCGCTCTATCACCACTTCCCGCACGGCAAGGTCCAGGTCGCCGCCGAAGCGCTGCGCACCTCCGGCGCGGCCTATATCCAGCTGCTGCCCCTGCTCATGGACCCGCACGAGGACCTGCGCGTCGCCGTGCCCGCCGCCTTCACCGAGGCCGCGCGCACGCTCGAGGAGTCGGGCTGGATGAACATGTGCCCGGTCGGCACCGTGGCCGGGGAGATCGCCGACAGCGAACCGTCCCTGCGCGAGGTCACCGCCGATGTCATCCGGGACTGGATCGACCAGGGCACGGCCTACTTCCACGCCCGCGGCCTGCCGGAGCCAGCGGCCCGCGACCTGATCCTGGCCATCCTGACCGCGCTGGAAGGCGCCTTCATCCTCGGCCGCACCCTGCGGTCCTCCGAGCCCCTGCACGCGGCGGGCCGGGCCATGGCCGCACGCATCGACGCGCTGCTGAACGACATCCAGGACCCGGTAAGGACACCCCCGATATCTCCCGGCGCCCAGCGCGCTCGACGGACTGGATCAGCGGCACCCTGATCCGGTCGGATCACGCCGCGTCCGTCTACCTACGGAAGATGCAGCACGATGCGTGCGACGAGCGCTCGATGATCCGCCCCCGGCAGATCCACGGTCTGGACCGCGGTGGCGTGCGCCCCGGCCAGCAGCACGTGATCGATCCCGACCACCGGCGGAATGCGCTTGTCGGTCGGGTAGGTCACCAACCTGCCCGCACCGGCCTGCGCACCGGCGTCGGCATAACGTCCCGCCGTCATCGCCCGGAACCGGGTGTGATCGTGGGTCGCGTTGAAATCCCCACCCACCACCACGGGCCGCCCGTCCGGCGCGCGGTCGATGATCGCCGTCAACCGCGCCAGCTCGTCGGCCCACACCCCGGTGTCGTAGATCGGCGGCACCGGATGGATCGCGTACACCGACACCGCGCCCACCTCGGGCACCGTCGCGGTCGCCGAGATCTGGTTCAGCACGAACCCGTCGTATTCGATCGTCTCCGACAGCGGATACCGGCTCCAGATCCCGGTCCCGCTCGCGGTCTGCCCGGGGGCCAGGTAGCGGTGTGGCAGCAGCTCGTCGAGCCCGGCGCGCCCCAGCTCGGTGACGGCGGCGCGGGTCAGCTCGTTGACGGTGAGCACCGCGACCTCCCGCGCCCGCACCAGCTCCACGAACGCCGCCGGATCAGCACCGTCGAACAGCAGATTGGCCTGCATGACCGTCACCGGCAGACCGTCCCCACCGCTGCCGTCGGCGATAAACAGCGGCGCCTGGGAAACCACCGCGACCACGGCGACCACCGCCGCCGCCCCGGCCCCCACCCAGTGCCGTACCGCCGCGAACCCGGCGACCCCGAGCACGGCACCGCCCATGAGATACGGCGCCCCCGACGCCGCCAGCACGAGCGGCTCGACCGGAATCCCGGTGTAGTGCAACGCCAGTCCCGCGCCCGCGGCGAGCGTTCCCGCCGTCGCCAGCAGGAGGGTCCCGACCCGAATCACCCGCGCACGCATGGCCTCAGCCAATCACGCGGCCCCGGCCTGCGGCCAGTGCGGTGAATTCGGCTCAGCGCGAGCCGGACCCTCGCCCTCGGGGTGAGCAGCGGCGGAATCGGCCGGGGTCAGGGGACCCGGCGCGGGCGAGGCGCCGGTGGTGGTAGGAAAGGGGACGTGTCGGCATCTGACGAGAACCCTGTGTCCCCCGGCCGGTCCCGCGCGGAAGCCGAGGTGGTGGACCTGGTCAGCGCGCTGATCCGGTTCGACACCTCCAACACCGGCGAGCTGGCCACCACCAAGGGTGAGCGCGAATGCGCCGAATGGGTGGCCCAGCAGCTCGCGGAAGTCGGCTACGAGACGGAGTACGTCGAATCCGGCGCGCCCGGCCGCGGCAATGTGTTCGCCCGGCTGAAGGGCGCGGATTCCAGCCGCGGCGCGCTGATGATCCACGGCCACCTCGACGTGGTGCCCGCCGAGGCCGCGGACTGGAGCGTGCACCCCTTCTCGGGCGCGGTGCGCGACGGCTACGTGTGGGGTCGCGGCGCGATCGACATGAAGGACATGGTCGGCATGACCCTGGCGCTGGCCCGCCAGTTCAAAGCCGAAGGCACCGTGCCCCCGCGTGATCTCGTGTTCGCCTTCCTGGCCGACGAGGAGAACGGCGGCCGCTGGGGTTCGCAGTGGCTGGTGGACAACCGGCCCGAACTGTTCGAGGGCATCACCGAAGCGGTCGGCGAGGTCGGCGGGTTCTCGCTCACCGTGCCGCGCCCCGACGGCACCGAACGCAGGCTCTACCTGGTGGAGACCGCCGAGAAGGGCCTGGGCTGGATGCGCCTGCGCGCGAAGGCCCGTGCCGGGCACGGCTCGTTCCTGCACGAGGACAACGCGGTCACCATCCTGGCCGAGGCCGTGGCCCGGCTCGGCAAACACACCTTCCCGCTGGTGCTCTCGGACTCGGTTGCGGAGTTCCTCGCCGCGGTGAGCGAGGAGTCGGGCCTCGAATTCGACCCGCACAGTCCCGATATCGAGGGTCAGCTCGCCAAACTGGGCACCATCTCCCGCATCATCGGCGCCACCCTGCGCGATACGGCCAACCCGACCATGCTGCAGGCCGGGTACAAGGCCAATGTGATCCCGCAGACCGCGGAGGCGGTAGTCGACTGCCGGGTGGTCCCGGGCAGACAGGCTGCCTTCGAACGCGAGGTCGACGAGCTGATCGGCCCCGATGTCGAGCGCGAGTGGATCACCAAACTCGACTCCTACGAGACCACCTTCGACGGCCACCTCGTCGACGCCATGAACGACGCGGTGCTCGCCAACGACCCGCAGGGCCGCACCGTGCCCTACATGCTCTCCGGCGGTACCGACGCGAAAGCCTTCGCGCGCTTGGGCATCCGCTGCTTCGGCTTCGCGCCGCTGCAGCTGCCGCCGGAACTGGACTTCACCGCCCTGTTCCACGGGGTGGACGAACGGGTGCCGGTGCAGTCACTGGAATTCGGCACCCGGGTCCTGGAACATTTCCTTCTGCACAGCTGATCGACCACCACTCCGAGAGGTCTTCATGAGCTACAACCCCTATGACGCACTGCCCCAGGTGCCCTCGTTCACCCTCACCTCCGCCGATGTCACCCACGGGCAGCCGTTGGCCAACGACCAGGTGTCGGGCGTGTTCGGCTCCGGCGGCAAGGACATCTCGCCGCAGCTGAGCTGGTCCGGATTCCCCGAGGACACCCAGAGTTTCGCGGTGACCGTCTTCGATCCGGACGCCCCCACCGCCTCGGGCTTCTGGCACTGGGCCGTCGCGAACATCCCGGCCTCGGTGACCTCCCTGGACACCGGCGCGGGCAGCGAGGGCGGCAGCCTGCCCGCCGGTGCGGTGACGCTGCGCAACGACGGTGGCTTCCCCGGCTTCGTCGGCGCCGCCCCGCCCAAGGGCCACGGCCCGCACCGCTACTACGTGGTGGTGCACGCGGTCGACATCCCCGAGCTCGAGGTCGGGCCGGAGGCGACCCCGGCCTACCTGGGCTTCAACCTGTTCTTCCACACCCTGGCCAGGGCCACCCTGATCGGCACCTACGAAGAGCGCTGAACCACAACGGCAGTGGCCCCGGAAGT
Source organism: Nocardia sp. SSK8 (assembly GCF_037034205.1). Taxonomy (NCBI): domain Bacteria; kingdom Bacillati; phylum Actinomycetota; class Actinomycetes; order Mycobacteriales; family Nocardiaceae; genus Nocardia; species Nocardia sp. SSK8. The sequence goes on along the minus strand of NZ_JBAGKD010000002.1, from coordinate 536,804 downwards.
CCATCCTTCCGGGGCCACTGCCGTGCGCGGGGTGCTACTTCACATTGACGACATGCTCCGGCGGCGTCGCCGCGTAGAGCGCCTCGATCGTCTCGGCGTACTTGTTCGCGATCGGCGTGCGCTTGAGCGACATCTTCGGGGTGAGCTCGTCGCCGCCCGGTTCCCACAGCGTCTCCACCACGACGAAGCGCTTGATCTGCTCCACCCGCGAGAGCTTGCGGTTGCCCGCGAGCACGGCCTCGCGCACCTCGTCGACGATCTCCTTGCGCCGGGCCAGCTCCGCGTGTGTGGCGTCGGTGGCGCCGAACTCCTTGGCGCGCAGCGCGGCGACATCGGGATCGAGCATGATCAGCGCGGTGATGTAGGGCCGGGCCTCGCCGATGGCCACGGCCTGCCCGATCATCGAGGAGGCCGCCTTCATGGCGTTCTCGATATTGGACGGGGCGATGTTCTTGCCCGCCTCGCTGATGATCAGTTCCTTCTTGCGGTCCACGATGCGCAGGTAGCCGTCGGCGTCGAGGGTGCCGATATCGCCGGTGTGCAGCCAGCCCGCGTCGTCGATGGCCTCGGCGGTCTTGTCGGGCATGTTGCGATAGCCCGGGGTGACGATCGGGCCGCGCAGCAGTACCTCACCGTCGGAGTCCAGCCGCAGCTCGCAACCCTCCATCACCCGGCCGACCGACCCGGGGCGCGGCTTGTCGATCTCGGTGTAGGTGCCCACACCGGTGGTCTCGGACATGCCCCACACCTCGCTGACCGCGAAACCGAGGCCGAGGAAGTACTCGAGGGTCTCCGGCGGCACCGGGGCCGCGCCGGACGCGGCGACCTTCAGCTCCGCGAACCCGAGCGCCTCGCGCAGCTTGGACAGCACCAGCGTGTCGGCGATCTTGTGCTGCACACCCAGCAGCACCGAACCACCCTCACCGGCCAGCTTCGCCTTGGCCTGCGCGACACCGACCCCGATCGACCAGTTGGCCAGCGCCTTCTTGACCGGGCTCGGCTCCACCGCGAGCTTGTTCTCGATGCCCGCCTTGATCTTCTGCCACACCCGCGGCACACCGAAGAACACCGTGGGACGAGCGTCGGGCAGCGCGGCCGCGATCTCGCGCGGATCCGGCACCGTGGTGATCTGGATGCCGGTGAGCAGGCTCATCGCGTGCGCGGAGATACGGTCGGCGACGTGCGCGGCGGGCAGGTAGGACACCGCGCGATCGTCGAAACCGACCGGCAGCGGACCCGAGACCAGGCCGACGACCTGGGCGATCACATTGCTCTGGGTGAGCTCGACGCCCTTGGACGGGCCGGTGGTGCCCGAGGTGTAGATCAGCGTGGCCAGATCGCCCGGCCGCACGGCCTGCCAGGCGGCGTCGAAATCGAAATCGGGGGCCGGGTCGGACTCCAGCTCGGCCAGCGTGATGGTGCCCGCGGCGGTGCCGTCGACGAGCACGGTGTGCGTGATATCGCCGTCGGCCTCGCGGATGACGTCCAGGAACGCCTGCTCGGTGACGACCACCTTGTTGCCCGCGTTGGCGAACACGTGCGCGATCTGCTCGGCGGAGCTGGTGTTGTACACCGAGAACGGGGTCGCGCCCAGGTGCAGGGCGGCGGTGTCGATGAGGTTGAACTCGGGGCGGTTGGTGAGCATGATCCCGACCGCGTCCCCGTGGCCCACACCGAGTTTCGCCAGACCGGCCGCGAGCGCGCGCACCCGGGTGGCGTACTCGGCCCAGGTGATCTCCTGGGTACCGCCGACCGTTCGCAGCGCGATCTGGTCGGGCCGCACTGCGGCGGTCTGCTGGAAGGCGGCGGGCACGGTGTGCACCGTGACGCCGGAAGCGTGCGCGAAACCGATGTCTGTCATATCCCTGTTCCCGATAGGCCGTGCGGACACCGAGCCAATGCGAGTGGATCTGTCTCATCGTCTCGAGCGATGGGCGTCAACAGTGGCGCGGCTCACTCATCGTAACCGGACATACGGGATTGTGGCGGGGGTTACCCACGACCGCCGAAGCGGAAACGTCGCCATCGGCGGGGCCGCCCGGACTCCCCGGGCGCGGCCGCGACCTCGGTAGGCGCCGTATAGTGCGGCGCCCACGGCGCGAAATCCCGCGGAATCATGTGCTTGCGCCGCCGGACCTTGGCCTCGAGGTAGCGGCGGCCGCGCTCGGTGCGGAGCTGGATGGCCAGCGGGATCACCTCCACCGCCACCCCCGCCTCCGACAGCGCCCGCACCTTCTCCGGATTGTTGGTGAGCAGCCGCGCCTGATGGATCCCGAGATCGAGCAGGGCCTTGGCGACGTGCTCGTAACGCCGGATGTCGGGGTCGAGTCCGAGCCGCTCGTAGGAGTCGAAGGTGTCGATGCCGAGCTGCTCGCTGGTGCGGTAGCCGATGGCCTTCCACAGCAGGCCCGCGCCGCGTCCCTCCTGCTCGAGATAGACCAGCACACCACCGCCCTCGGCCTGGATGAGATCCATCGACAGCGCCAGCTCGGGCCCGCAGTCGCAGTCGTCGGAACCGAGCGCGTCACCGTAGAGGCAGCGCGAGTGCACGCGAACCAGGGGCTTCTCCCCGGGCTCACCGAAAACCAGGAGGTGGCCGCCGTCGGTGTTGTCGTCGAGCGCGTGCACCCGCACGCGCAGCTGGGTGCCGTTGCGGCTGAACTGATGATCCGGCCGCAGATCCTCAGCGTCGCGTCCCGGCGCCGTGTCCGGCAAGTCCGGGGCGGACTCGATGATCGTCAAGCGCTCCTCCGAGGGCTGTTCCGGCACCGGGCGACCCGGCGCGTGGACGGTACGGGCAAGGCAACGGCGCGACTCTACTCCCGCCGCGCGCGCCGATCCGTCAACCGGGTGTCACATCCGGGTGAACGGCCTCGCGGGCGTAGACATGCACGACCCGGTCCACCTCGGCCACATCGGGGAACACGGTGGAGACCATCCCGAGCTTCTGGGTCGGCAGCATCGCCGCGGTGCACCACACATAGTCCGGAACGCCGAGCGCGTCTTCGGATTTCACCACCCGCGCGGCCAGCGCCGCGGCGAAGGCGGCCGCGGCGCCGACCGCGGCCTTGAGCACCTGGGGGAAGTGGTCGACCACGATGTCGTCGTCATCGGAGTAGACGCGGCAGTGGAAACCGTCCACCGCGCACACCGTCGACACGCCGAGCCCGCGCAACCGGCGCGCGGTGTCGGCGGGGGAGGCGGTGTGCACCTCGGGCAGCAACGCGTCGAGCTCGCTCGACGAGCCGACGAGATAGTCCACGACATCCAGGTACCGGTACAGCCCTTGGGGCGCGGCGAGACTCGGTGTGGCACAGACGATCACCTGGGGACGCTCGGGCAGCTCACGCAGGTGATCGAGAATCCCCTCGACGATCTCGCCGGGCTGCTCGAAGGTCAGCACCACCACGGCCGACCCGGCCAGGCTCGCCCGCACCGCGTCGGTGTCGAGATCCTCGGACTGCAGCTGCACGTGGGCATCCCGGCAGCCGATCAGCCGCACCTCGCCGCTGGGTGTCATGATGACGGCGGTCACCAGGGTGGCCGCGTGCGGAACGACCTTGACCAGCGACTCGCTGATGTGGTGCCGGGCCAGCAGCTCCCGGATGTGGCGCCCGTTGTCGTCGGCGCCGATGGCGGCCAGCAGCCGGACGTCCAGGCCCAGCCGGGCCGCGGCGACCGCGCGATTGAGCCCCTTGCCGCCGGGCGCACCGGCGAAAGTGCCCCCGACGGGGGAGTTCTCGCCCGGGAAGGTGTCGACCCGATACAGGTGATCGATCACCGCGTCGCCGACCACGGTGACCACCCCGGCCGACAGCGTCACGGCATCGGCGGATTCGGTGTGATCCCCCGGTGACGGCTGGGTGAGCAGGGCCGCGAGGGCGGTGAGCGCCTCGCGTTCCGCGCTGGACCTGAGCCGCTTGACCGTCGGCGCGTCCGGCACGGTCTCCGCGCCGATCGCGGCGTGTAGCCGGATCCAGTGCTGCGCCAGGTGAACCCGGCGCGCCCCGAGGTTGACCGCGTACAGCTCGCCCGGATCGACGCCCTCGATCTCCGGGTCGCGCAGCAGCCCGAGCACCAGGGTCGCGTCGGCGATGAGCCGGGCGCTGGGCGGCAATTGCCGGGCCGCCTCGCGCAGCACGGGCAGGACAGCGTCTTCCCTGGTGATCCCGGCCCGGCGCGCGTACCGGCCGACCACCGGTAGCTCGAGAATCGGGGCGGCCCCGATCTCGGTGTGGCGCAGGCGATCCGCGCTGACGCCGGAGAACTTACCGAGGCGCGCGAGGATGGCACGCACCACGTCCGTGCGGGGGTCCTGCGGAACCATCGGCACGCGATCGGCCTCCAGAAGTCGACACGACGGGGTTTACCGACCCGCTTTTCGGGCAATTACCAACTTACAACGGCAATTGACCGCAGTGAAGGGCAAATGCCACACTGGATGTGGGCATTCACCCGGGAGCCTCGCTCCCCTCAGGGAAAATCGGAGGTGTCCGATGACCATCCACCTCACCCCGGACGACATGCGCAGTACCCGCAGCCCCGAATACGCCGAACGCGTGGGCGCCGACCCGGAAGTCTGGCTGCTGAGCTGGCTGCCCGACCGGAAACTCACCCGCGAGCAGGCTTTCGCGGGCATGCAGCTCGACGAACTGCTCAGCGACGTCACCGCCACCCACGACCGGATGGCGCACGCGCAGATCAGTGCCTACGCCGACACCATCGGCATCGTCTGGGAGCAGGCGATCATCCGGCTCTACAAGCGGATGCTGGAACGCTTCGACGGCGACCCCGACGGCGCGGCACTCCGGCCTGCCCCGTCGGGCCCGCGCACCGCGCCCCAGCTGTTCGGGCACGGCGACGCGGCACGCCGGATCTACTTCGGCTGACTCAGGCCGAGTGCGCGCGGTGCTCGGCGCCGACCGCCTCGGCCAGGGACCGGAAGCCCCCCGCGCGCAGGTTGGCGGCGATGCCGCGATGGATGCGGGTGGTCCAGAACAGACCGCCGTAGATGAAACCGGTGTAGCCCTGTAGCAGCGTGGCGCCCGCCAGAATCCGCTGCCAGGCCTGCTCGGCGGTTTCGATACCACCGACCGAGATCAGCACCACCTTGTCACCCACCCGCGCGTAGAGACGGCGCAGCACCTCGAGCGAACGATCGGCGACCGGCGCTCCGGACAGCCCACCGGCACCCATGGCCTCGACCTCGGCGGCAGGGGTGCGCAGGCCGTCGCGGCGGATGGTGGTGTTGGTGGCGACGATCCCGGCCAGGCCGAGCTCGACCGCGAGATCGGCCACCGCGTCGACATCCTCGTCGGACAGGTCGGGCGCGATCTTCACCAGCACCGGCACCGAGACGCAGTCGAGCACCGCCTGCAGGATCGGGCGCAGCGACTCGACGGCCTGCAGATCCCGCAGACCCGGGGTGTTCGGCGAGGACACATTGACCACGACGAAGTCGGCCAGCGGGCCGAGCAGCCGTGCGCTGGTGGCGTAATCGGCGGCGGCGGCCTCGGGTTCGACCACCTTGGTCTTGCCGATATTGGCGCCGATCGGGACGGTGGGGTGCGCGCCGTGCAGCCGGGCGGCGGCCGCGGCGGCACCGTGGTTGTTGAAGCCCATGCGGTTGATCAGGCCGTGGTCGGCGGGCAGCCGGAACAGGCGCGGCGCCGGGTTACCCGGCTGCGCGTGCGCGGTGACGGTACCGATCTCGGCGAAACCGAAACCGAGCGAACCCCAGGTGTTCGCGCCGTCGGCGTTCTTGTCGAAACCGGCGGCCAGGCCGAGCGGGGCGGCGAAATCGACGCCGAAGGCGGTGGTCGCCAGGATCGGATCCTCGACGACGGTCAGCTTGCGCACCAGCCAGCGGGTGGGCGGGAACCAGGTCGCGAAGCGCAGCGAGGCGAAGACCAGGTGGTGCACTCGCTCCGGCGGGATCAGGAACATCAGGCGTAACAACAGGGCGTACATGGGTCGGCTCACAATCCGGGTTCGGGCACGGGGAGGACGGCGTTCTTGCGGCGGCGCAACAACACCCGGCGGCTGCCGTCGGTGTAGGCGCGCACCCGCGACAGTTCCCAGCCACCGAATTCGGCCTGGATGGCCAGCCGCATGGAGGCGGTGACCCGGGTGACGTCGGGCGGCAGCCGCAGCGGCACGTACTCGTAGTCGTCGTTGCTGGTCTCCCAGCTCGGCGGGATCGCCGAGCGGGATCCGCGAGGCTTGGCGGCCATCACTGCCCTCTCTTCCGCTCGTCCGCGCCGATCCGCTGGAGACCGTCGCCCGCGGCCGAGGCCACATAGAGGTCGCCGGTGCGTTCGTCGACGGTCACCGCGTCGGGCTGGCGCAGCGTCGGGAAGCGTCCCACCTCGACACCGATCCCCGTCGACAGGTCGTAGCCGACGACCTCGTTGCTCTGCGTGCAGCTCACCCAGACCGTGTCGGAACGCGGATCGTAGGCGAGCGCGTAAGGCGATGATGGTACCGGGAAACGCTGTCGCAGCACGAGCGGACCGGCCGAGTAGACCAGCAGTTCGCCGCCCGCGGTGTCGGTGACGATGATCCGGCCCTGGGGGTCGGCGACCAGGTTCGCGGCGCCGTCGCCTGCGCGCAGCATGAGCCCGAGCGCGTCCTCGCGGACACTGACCACGGCGGTCTGCCTGCGGTCCAGGACGGTGATGTCCTCGCCGGTGACGGCGATCGCGTCGGCCGAGACCAGACCGGTGACCGTGCGCGTCACCGTCCCGTCGGCGCCGAGAACCCGCACCGTGCCGTCGGCCGTGCCGACCACGAGCGTGCCGTCGCTGCGAGTTTGCACGCTGCGCACGTCACCGTCGACAGGGGTCTCGGTGAGCGTGCCGGTGGCCGCGTCCACGCGCAGCACGCGGTTCGGGGCGGCTACCAGGATCTCGCCGGGCACACCTTGGGCGAGCCCGGCGCCCGTGGCGGGCAGCGTGACCGAGCGCGGGGCGGCAGGTGCCGCGGGGTCGATCAGGGTGAGTGTGGTGCCCGCGGTGTCGAGGGCCGCGACACGGCCGGTCGCGCGTTCGGCCAGCAGGGCCGAGGTGGCGGGGGCGGGCAGCACCCGGCCCGCGGGGGTGGCGGTGGTGGCGGGGGAGACCGCCGCGGTGGCCGGTTCCCTGGTCGGCACATCGGGGCCGCCGTCGTCACCGGCACATCCCGTCAGCACCACCAGTGCCGCCGCGCCGAAAAACGCTGAGGCGACCGAGCCGCGAGGGCGCATGCACCGAACTCCTTTATTCCGCACGAGGTGACCGCTGATCACCATCTGACCATGATGACTCACCAGTAGCTCCGACCGGGTGGGCCCGTCGGGGCTGTCGGTGACGCGGGTTACTGTTGACGCGTCGACAATTGATAGCCGAGCAACGGCAGGAGATCGCCACGATGACCGACCGGACACCAGCGGGTTTCGGCATCGATGACATCTCGGTCGGCCCGTTCGCCCACGGCTTCGGCACCACCGAGGACGGCCGCCCGTTCGTCTTCCGCACCCGCGGTGCCACCCTGACCATCGAGATCTACCGCGCCGACCTGGGCGAGACCGTGCCCCAGCCCGAGGACGTGGTGGCCACCGCGCACGCCCAGGTGACCGATATCGACCTCGGCGACGAACGCAGCGTGAGTGCCTTCGTCCGCGATCTGCTGCACCACGCCACGCCGGTCGCGGGGGCCGTCGGCCGGGACACCACCCTCGTGCGCGGCATCCTGGGCCGGATCAGCGCCGCGATTGATGGTATGTAGATGGTGATGTCTTCCACACTTTTCGCCAGGACCGCCGCGGCCACCGCCTGCCTCTCGGCCCTCGTCGCGCTCACCGCGTGCTCGGGGACCACCGACGAGGCCTCGGTCGACGCCGCGCGTTCCTCGGCCAACGCCTCCCTCGCGTCGTCGATCGCGATCTCCTCCAGCAAGGCCAACGCGCCGCTGCCGACCGCCGCCGAGCTCGACGCGCAGATCAAGCGCGCGCTGGACCCGGACCTGCCCGATGTCGAGCGCACCGACCTGATCGAGGACGGTGCCGCGTTCAAGGACGCGATCCCCGACATGTACAAGGCGCTGCGCGACAATCCGCACGCCGTCTACGGCGTGGTCGACCCGGTGTTCGACAACCGCGACGGCACCCTCACCGCCACCATGCGCCTGGACAAGGACGGTTCGGGCACCAATGTCCGCACCACCATCGTGCATTTCGTGCTGCTCGACGGTAAGTGGAAGATCTCGCGCACCGATCTGTGCGGCATCCTGCGCTCGGCCGACTACCGCACCGCCGCCTGCGGCTGAGCATGCGGGAATCGCGTTCGATGCGGTGGGGCCGGTTCGTCCACCGCCACCGCTACCTCGTGCTCGGGTTGTTCGTCCTGACGGTGCTGATCTCCGGCTGGTTCGGCCGGGACCTGGCGGGCCGCTACACCCAGGAGGGCTGGTTCGACGAGTCGAGCCAGTCGGTGGCGGCCTCGAAACTGGCCGACGACACCTTCGGCCGCGATACCGACGGCGACCTGATCGTCATCTACACGGCCCCGCCGGGCACCACGGTCGACGATCCGTCGGTGCGCGGCCCGGTGACGGCCGCCCTCGCCGACCTGCGCGAACAGTACGGCGAGCGCATCCACAAGATCGACAGCTACTGGGACAGCCCGTTCTCGGCGAACGCCTCGGACCCGACCAAACAGCACGCCTTCGCCAGCATCGGCCTGGCGGGCGGCGGCGGCACGGCCACCGTCAACAACTATCTGGCCCTGAAACCGCATCTGAACGCGGACGTGCCCGGTGGGGGACCGGGCGGCACCACCGTCCAGCTGGCCGGGCTGCAGCCGGTCGTCGAGGGCATCAATATCGGGATGCAGCACGACATCAAGCGCGCGGAGATCATCGCGCTGCCGATCGTGGCGGTGCTGCTGTACTTCGTGTTCGGCGGCGTGATCGGCGCGCTGCTGCCGGTGATGATCGGCGGGCTCACCATTCTCGGCACGTCGGGCATCCTGCGCCTGCTCACCGCGCACATCGAGGTGAACGTCTTCGCGAGCGCGGTCATGACGCTGGTCAGTCTCGGGCTGGCGATCGACTACGGACTGTTCACCGTCACGAGATTCCGCGAGGAGCTGGCGGCGGGACGCGATGTGGAGGAGGCGACCGCGCGCACCGTCGCGACCGCCGGGCGCACGGTGCTGTTCTCCGCCGCGATCATCGCGGTGAGCCTGGGCGCGCTGTTCATCTTCCCCAACGGCGTGCTGCGGTCGGTGCCCTACGGCGGTATCTCGGCGGTCATGCTGGCGGCGCTGCTGTCGGTGACCGCGCTGCCCGCGGCTCTGAGCATCGTCGGCACGCGGATCGACTGGCTGGGCTGGAAGCGGTTCACCCGCAGCAAGACCGAGGCCGAGATCGATGCCGGGTTCTTCTCCCGGCTGGCGCAGTGGGCGATGCGGCGGCCGTGGGCGGTGGTGGTGCCGATCGTGCTGGCGCTGCTGGCGCTGAGCATCCCGATGCGCCACATCGAGTTCGGTGGGATCAGCGAGAAGTACCTGGCCGCCGACAATCCCGCCCGGGTGGCGCAGCAGGATTTCGACCGGCTGTTCCCCGGATTCCGTACCGAGCCGCTGAAGCTGGTCGTCGTGGGGGCGTCGCCGCAGGAACTGAGCGATATCCGGTTCGAGGCCAATCAGATTCCGGGCCTCACCGGCAGGTTCGAGCCCGCCGCACCGACCAAGAACGACGTCAACGTGCTCTCGGCCGGGCTGGGGGACAAGCGCGATGCCGACCGGGTGATCGATGCGCTCCGCGCCCTGCCCACACCGCCGGGGGTGGAGGTGATGGTCGCGGGAATCCCCGCGCTGGAACGTGACAGCATCAACGGCCTGATCGACGGGCTACCGCTGCTGCTGGCGATCCTGATGGCCGCCGCCCTGGCCTTGATGATGATCGCCTTCCGGTCAGTGATCCTGGCGGTCAAGGCGGTCGCGATGAGCGTGCTCAGTCTGATGTCGACGCTGGGCGTGCTGACCTGGATCTTCGTGGAGGGCCACGGTTCCGACGCCTTCGACTTCACGCCGGGACCGCTGATGTTCGCGGTGGTGGCGCTGATCGTCACGGTGATCTTCGGCCTGTCCACCGACTACGAGGTGTTCCTGCTGTCCAGGATCGCCGAGAAACGCGCCTCCGGGGCCGATGCGACCGAGTCCATCCGCTACGGCGTCGCGCACACCGGTGGCGTGATCACCTCCGCCGCGGCCATTCTCATCGTCGTCACGGGCGCGTTCGGCTTCTCCGATCTGGTCCTGATGAAGTACATCGCCTACGGCATGATCGTCGCGCTCATCATCGACGCGACCGTCATCCGCATGGTGCTGACGCCCGCGCTGCTGAAGATCATCTGGCGCTGATCCCGGCGGTGGTGGGGGACCGGACCAAGCGGTTCTCCACCACCGCGGTTGGGGTAGGGGAGTGTGGTTGGTACGCCACCCAACTCCGTCAGGAAATAGGCGAGAAACCATCATCTGCCAGAGTCATATCGGTCGTGTTCGGGTTGGAAGAACCAAATCCAACATCATGCTACGTAGATATGCGCATCTAAGTATATAAAACCGATCTCCTGCTCCACACTGAACGAGCACCTACAAGCCACAAAAACAGCTTGGACGGCGGGGGGCCGTCCCGCCGTCGAAGCCGTGGTGGGGACGCTGGTGCGTGTCAGTCGCGACGGCGCTCGGGGAGGACGAGCTGGGCGCCGGTGTCGGGGTGGTCGAAGACATCGACCGGGTGGCGGTACACGGCGGTGAGGAGTTCGTGGGTGAGGACCGTGCGGGGTGGGCCGTCGGCGGCCACACGTCCGGCGTCGAGGACGGTGACGCGGTCGGCGTAGGCGGCGGCCACGCCGAGGTCGTGGACCACCACCACGACGGCGGATCCCGCGGTGGCGCGGTCGGCGGCCAGGCGCAGGACGGCTTCCTGGTGGCCGATGTCGAGGGCGGCGGTGGGTTCGTCGAGCAGGACGGTGGCGGTGTCCTGGGCGAGGACGCGGGCCAGGGCGACGCGGGCGCGTTCGCCGCCGGACAACGACGGGAACGGGCGGGTGGCCAGGTGGGTGACATCGGTGGCCGCGAGCGCGGCCGCGATGAGGGCGTCGTCGCGGCCGGCGGCGGCGGTGTGCAGCCAGGGGGAGCGGCCCATGGCGACGACCTCGCGCGCGGTGAACGGGAAGCCGACGGCGTGGGACTGGGGCAGCACGGCGCGGCGGCGGGCCATGTCGGCGTGCGACCAGTGGGTGAGCGCGTGGCCTTCGAGTTTCACCGTGCCGGTGCTCGGTTCGAGTTCCCCGGCGAGGGCGGCGAGCAGACTGGACTTTCCCGCCCCGTTGGGGCCGACGAGGGCGACGATCTCGCCCGCGGCGACCTGGAAGTCGACATCGTCGAGCACGGTGCGGTGGCCACGCCGCACGGTGAGCCCGGTGGCGCGCAGCGTGATGGTCCCGGGTTCGGGTCGGGCGGGGACGTCCGGGGTGCGGGCGAACAGGGAGCGCCAGGAGGTGTCGGTCATCCCCAGCCTCCTGCCCTGGCCCGGGTGCGGCGCAGCAGCCAGAAGAAGAACGGGCCGCCGATGAGTGAGGTGAGCATGCCCAGCGGGAGGTCGGCGTTGTGGACCAGGGTGCGGGCGAGCACGTCGGCACCGAGCAGCACTACGGCGCCCAGGATGGCGCTGAGCGGCACGAGCACACGGTGTCCCGGCCCGACCATCATCCGGACCAGGTGCGGCACGATGAGCCCGACGAACAGGATGATGCCGCTGAAGGCGACACCGGCGGCGGTGAGCACGGCGACGATCACGATGACCTGCCTGCGCAGCCGTTCCACGTCGACGCCGAGGTGCCGGGCGGCCGAATCGCCGAGGGCGAGCAGGTCCAGCTTCGGGGCGACGAGGACGGCGGCCAGGACGCCGGTGGTGGCGAGGGTGGCGACGATGCCGACGGCGGGCCAGGTGGCGCCGTTGAGGCTGCCGAGCTGCCAGAAGACGATCTGGTCGCGGGCGGCGGGCGAGGCGACGAACAGCAGTAGCGCGATGAGTCCACCGGCGAAGGCGTTGATGGCGACGCCGGTGAGGATCAGCGTCACCACTTCGGTACGGCCGCCGGATCTCGACAGCAGATACACCAGGGCGGTGGTCAGCAATCCGGCCAGGAACGCGGCGGCGGCGACCGACCAGGCGGCGACGAACGCGCCGCCGATCACGATGACGGTGCCCGCGCCGACTGCCGCGCCCGCGGAAACCCCGATGACGCCGGGTTCGGCGAGCGGGTTGGCGAAGACACCCTGCAGCAGCGCGCCCGCGGTCGCCAGCGCGGCACCGACCAGGACGGCCAGGGCGACGCGGGGGAACCGGACTTCCCAGAGCGTGACCTCGCCCGCGGGGTGGGCGGGCATCGGGCCGAGATCGAGGCCGAGGCGGTGCGCGACGCTGCCGAGGACTTCGGCGGCGGTGGTGGGGACCTGGCCGAGGACGGACGAGACGAGGGCCAGGATGACCAGGGCGAGCAGTGCGAGCGCGAAGACGACGGTGACGCGGGTGGCCCGGAGCCGGGGGGAGGGCAGTGGGTCGGGCGTCGCGTCGGTGATGCGCGGGGCGTCCGAGGGTTTGCTCAGGTCGGCTTCGTTCATGCGGGTTTGCCGTAGACCGCGTCGGACAGTGCGGTGATGACGCGGCCGGTGTTGGGGCCGAAGCTGAGGATGACCGCGTCGGACATGTCGACGACGCGGCGGTTGCGTCCGGCGGGGGTTTGCGCGATGCCGGGGACCTGCTCGAGTCCGTCGACGCCGCCGACGGATTTCAGGCCGTCGGACATGACGAGCAGGACGTCGGGGGCGGCGGCGATCATGGCTTCGCTGGTGATGGTGACGAAGGGTTCGTCCACCCCGGCGGCGGTGCCCGCGTCGATGCCGCCGAGGGCGGTGATGAGCGAGTCGGCGCCGGAGCCGCGTCCGGCGATCATGGTGATCGCGGTGCTGCGCAGGTACAGGAACGCGATCTTGGGTGGCGGGTCCTGGTGCGGGACGGCGGCGGTGGCGGTGGCGATCTCGTCGCGGGTGCGCTGGCCGAGTCGGGCACCGGCGTCGGGGACGCCGAGGGCGTCGGCGACGGCCTGGATCTGCGGGACGACGCCGTCCATGCTGCGGTCGGGGTCGAAGTAGACGACGGTGACGCCCGCGGCGCGCAGTTGTTCGCGGACGGCGGGTGCGGCGCTGGTGGTGTCGGTGAGGAATACCGAGGGGCGCAGGGCGAGGACGGCTTCGACGCTGAGGCTGCCGTTGCCGCCCGCCACGTTGGTGACGTGGGCGACGGCGGGGAAGGACGCCGAGGTGCTGCGGCCGACGAGGTGGTCGCCCAGGCCGAGGGCGTAGACGGTCTGGGCGAGGGTGCCGTAGCGGTCGACGGCGATGATGCGGGAGGCGTCGGTGACGGTGACGTCGCTGCCGTCGTAGGACTTCACCGTGACGGGGAGCTGCGGGGTGGGGGTGCCGCCGACGGGGACCGGGTCGAGGTCGGCGAGCTGGGCGGTGGCCGGGCCACCGGAAATGGCAGTCGATGCAGAATTGCTCCCGGTGCAGGCGACGGCGCCGGTGAGCACCGTCGCCGCGAGCATCGCTGTCAGCAGACCACGCAGTTTCATGCAGGTAAGGCTAGCCATCATTCGGAACGGGCGCTCACATCGTCCAGGGCCGCGGCGATCGCGCGCGGCAGTTCCAGGGTCTCGGCGGCCAGCACGCCGGTGAGCTGACCGATATCGCGCGCGCCGACGATCATGCTGGTGATGCCGGGCCGGTCCCGGATCCAGGCCAGCGCCACCGCCAGCGGGGAGGTGCCGAGGCCGTCGGCGGCGGTGACCAGGGCGTCGACCACCCGCACGGCCCGTTCGTCGTCGAGCCTGCGCCGGATCTCGGCCGCGGTGGACTCGTCGGCGCCCCGGGAGTCGGCGGGCACCCCGTCACGGTACTTACCGGTGAGGACGCCCCCGGCCAGCGGCGCGGAGGCGATGGTGCCCACGCCGTGGTGGCGGGCGGCGGGAATCACATCGGTCTCGGTGCTGCGCGCCAGCAGCGAGTACGGCGTCTGGGCCGCGGTGATCGGCGCGATGGCGGCGAGGCTGGCCAGCTGCCAGGCCGCGAAGCCGCGCACCCCGGCGTAGCGGGTGCGTCCGGTGCGTACGGCGGTGTCGATGGTGGCCGCGACCTCGTCGAGGGGGGTGTAGGGGTCCCAGGCGGCGATGCTCCAGATGTCGAGATGGTCGGTGCCCAGTTCGAGGAGGGTGCGGTCGAGTTGCTCGAGCAGGGTGCGGCGGGAGGTGTCGATGACCGGGCCGACCGCCGCGGGGGCGGGCACGGTGTCGCCGACGCCCCTGCCGGGCGGGTGCAGGACCACGCCCGCGCAGCCGCTGAGCACCAGGTCGTCCCGGGAGACCAGGTCGCCGAGCAGGTCGGCGAGGATCTGCTGGGCCGCGCCGTCACCGTAGATCGGGGAGGTGTCGACGAGCGTGCCACCGGCCTCGGTGAACGCCGCCAACTGCACCGCTGCCTCGTCGGCGTCGGTATGTGTGCCCCAGGTATGTGTCGCCAACCCGAACCGCGACACCCGAAGTCCGCTGCGTCCCACCGTTCGCTGTTCCATCACCGCGCCCGCGCTTTCGTCACGGCGACCAGACTAAGCGCACACCGCGGTGTCACCCGCGGACGACCCGCACTCTCAGCAGATCCCTAGGTGGGCGGGCGGCGACGGGACCCGGCGGCGGGTAGGGTCGCTGCGAGGTCGCGGCCGTCGGTGCCGCAGGAGCAAGCAAAAGCCCAGGAGGACGCGGTCTTTCGGGCGTGAGGCAGCAGGAGGACGTGGTGGGCGAGTCGATGACCTGGATTCAGGCATTGATACTCGGGCTGGTGCAGGGGCTCACGGAGTTCCTACCGGTGTCCTCGTCGGGGCATCTGCGCATCGTCTCGGCCGTGTTCTTCGGTTCGGACGCGGGCGCGTCGTTCACCGCGGTGACCCAGCTCGGGACCGAGCTGGCGGTGCTGGTGTATTTCGCCAAGGACATCAAGCGGATCGTGATCGCCTGGTTCACCACGCTGGGTATGCGGCTGCGGGAGCGTTCGCAGGAGGCGGTGCCGGTCGGTGACCGGGTGACCACGAAGCTGCCGGTGATGGATCGCAGCGCGCGCGAGGCGCACGAGCGGGACGCGCAGCGGGAGCTGGACTACCGGATCGGCTGGTACGTGATCATCGCCACCATCCCGATCGGTGTGCTGGGTTTCCTGTTCAAGGACGAGATCCGCACCGGTGCTCGGAATCTGTGGCTGGTGTCGTTCATGTTGATCGCGTTCGCGCTGGTGATCGCCGCGGGTGAGCATTTCGGCAGGAAGGAACGTCCGATCGAGAAGCTGACCACCCGGGACGGTCTGGTGATGGGTCTGGCGCAGTGCCTGGCGCTGATTCCGGGTGTCTCGCGGTCGGGCGCGACGTCGACGGCGGGTCTGTTCCTCGGTCTGGAGCGGGAGGCTGCGGTGCGGTTCTCTTTCCTGCTGGCGATTCCGGCGGTGACGGCGTCGGGCCTGTTCAGCCTGCCGGACGCGTTCGAGCCCGCCGGTGAGGGGTTGAACGCGAGTGGTCCGCAGCTGCTGGTGGCGACGATCCTGGCGTTCGTGGTGGGGTACGCGTCGGTGGCGTGGCTGCTGAAGTTCGTCAGCAAGCACTCGTTCTACTGGTTCGTGGGGTACCGGATCATCCTGGGCCTGGTGGTGATGGGCCTGCTCGCCGCGGGCGTGGTCTCGGCGACCTGAGCCGGGCCGTGCTGATCGCTAGGCTGGTCTCATGACGGTGATCCTGCTCCGGCACGGAGTGTCCACGTCGAATGTCGGGCGGACCCTGGCGGGCCGGAGTCCCGGTGTCGAGCTCACCGAGCGCGGCGCCGAGCAGGCCGCCGCGGTGGCCGACCGGCTGGCGACGCTGCCGATCGAACACATCGCGAGTTCGCCGCTGTTGCGCTGTCAGCGCACGGTGGCGCCGCTGGCGGAGAAGCTGGGGCTGGAGCCGGACTGCGACGAGCGGCTGATCGAGGTCGACTACGGCGAGTGGACGGGTCGCCCGATCGGGGAGTTGCTGACCGAGCCGCTGTGGAAGGTCGTGCAGGCGCACGCCTCGGGGGCGGTGTTCCCGGGTGGGGAGGGGCTCGCGCAGGTGCAGCAGCGGGCGGTGGCCGCGATTCGTGACATCGAGCGCACGTTGGCCGAGCGTGCCGGGCGGGATGTGTTGTGGCTGGCGTGCGCGCACGGCGACGTCATCAAGTCGATCCTGGCCGACGCGCTGGGTCTGCATCTGGACGGTTTCCAGCGGATCGCGGTGGAGCCCGCCTCGATCAGTGTGGTGCGGTACGGGCCGATGGGTCCGTCGGTGTGGAAGTTCAACGACACCGGCGCGGATCTGTCGGCGCTGGCGGGGGTGGCGCCCGCGCCGTTGGCGCCCGGTGGCGAGGTCTCGGTGGCGGCGGGCGCGGATAATGGGAATGCGGGGCACCGCGATTCTCCTTAGAGGGAGGGTGTTCGTGAGTGTCGAACAGGGTCACGTATCAGGAGGTGCAGGTGTCACGCGCAATCCATGTCTTTCGCACCCCCGATCGTTTCGTCGCCGGGACTGTCGGTGAACCGGGCGATCGTTCGTTCTACCTGCAGGCTGTGCAGGAACCGCGCGTGGTCAGCGTGCTGCTGGAGAAGCAGCAGGTGAAGGTGCTCGCCGACCGGATGGGTTTGTTGCTCGATGAGGTGGCGCGGCGTTTCGGTGCCGAGGTGCCGCCCGAGGGCGACGATGTGCGCGATGTGGCGCCGTTGGTGACACCGATCGATACCGAGTTCCGGGTGGGCACCATGGGTCTGGGCTGGGATGCCGACGCGAACGCGGTGGTGGTGGAGTTGCTGGCGATCACCGAGACCGAGGTGGACGAGTCGGTGGTGCTCGACGACACCGAGGAGGGTCCGGACGCGGTACGGGTGTTCCTGACGCCGATCCAGGCGCGGGAGTTCGCGTTGCGGTCGGCGCGGGTGATCGCGGCGGGCCGTCCACCGTGTCCGCTGTGTGGGGAGCCGTTGTCGGCGCGCGGGCACATGTGTGTGCGGACCAACGGGTACAAGCGGGGCGAGATCTTCGGCGCGGCCGAGCTCGACGAGGAGTGATCGAGGTGGGGCCACTGACCGAGGGTGAGCTCGAGATCGTCGGGCGGGTCGGCGTGGCCAGCAATCTGACGCTGGTGTGTGAGATCGCGGCGCCCGAGCCCGATGGCGCGCCGTTGCGGGTGGTGTACAAGCCGGTGCGCGGGGAGCGGCCGCTGTGGGATTTCCCGGACGGCACGCTGGCGGGGCGGGAGGTGGCGTCGTATCTGATCTCCGAGCAGCTGGGCTGGGGTGTCATTCCGGAGACGGTGTTGCGGGAGGGGCCGTTCGGGCCGGGGATGGTGCAGCGGTGGGTGACGTCGGTGGATCATCGCGGTGGGGCGGCGCCGCGCCCGGATCTGGTGGATCTGTGCGCGCCGGGGACGGTGCCCGCGGGGTTCTGTGAGGTGTTGCGCGCGCTGGACGGGGAGGGCAACGAGGTGTCGCTGATCCATGCCGATGATCCGCGGTTGCAGCGGATGGCGGTGCTGGATCTGTTGCTCAACAACGCCGATCGCAAGGGCGGGCACGCGCTGGAGGGGGTGGACGGGCAGGTGTACGGGGTCGATCACGGGATCTGCCTGCACGCCGAGCCGAAGTTGCGCACGGTGTTGTGGGGGTGGGCGGGGTCGCCGGTGCACGCGTCGCTGGTCGCCGATATCACCGCGTTCGCGGCGAATCTGCCGGGTGCGGTGGCCGATTCGCTGGCGCCGCATATCACCGATGCCGAGATCAGCGCGTTGACCGAGCGGACCAAGGCGCTGCTCGAGCATCCGGTGATGCCGGTGCCGAATTCGGCGCGCCCGATTCCCTGGCCCGCGTTCTGAGGTCTGTTCGCTGGTCAGGGCCGGTGCTAGTGTGCTCCAAGCACTTTCGTCACCCACGCAAGATCAGAGGAAATTACATGTCGACTCGTTCGATTGTCACCACGTCCGCGGCGGCGCTGCTGCTCACCGGAGCGGTCGCCGCGGTGGCCGCGCCCGCGCAGGCGTTCCCGGCCGGCTGGTGGTCGGAGAAGACCTTCGTGTGCACCGCGACCGATCTCAGTGGCGCGCCGCTGCCGGATGTCACGGTGGAGGCGGCCGATCAGGTCGGTGCCTCGTTCTACGCGCTGCCGCAGTTCGGCCCGGATGTCGACGGCGCCAACGTGCAGTGCTACGAGCAGCCGTAATCGGTTGACGCTGAGCGAGGTGTCGCCGCTCCCGACGCGCGGCGACACCTCGTTGTCAGTGGGGGTTGTTGTCCCGCAGGAAGTTCCGGATAGTCGTGGTCTGGCCGAGGATGGCGTGCCCGACGCCGGGCAGGAGCTGGATCTCGGCGTGCGGGAGGTGCGCGCGGGCCAGGTCGGCGGTGCGCGCGGAGTCGAAGAGTACGTCGTTCTCGCCGACGATTATCAGGACCGGGATGTCCACCGTCGAGAGTTGCTCGGGATGAAATCGGGGGAGTCGTCCGGTGCGCGGGGAGAAGTGGCTGAAGGTCAGCTCCACGTCGTCGAGGATCGCTTCCACCGCCGGATCGTCACCGAGGCCCAGGCCCACCCGGGCGGCTTCGCGCACGTTGTACCGGCCGAGCAGCCGCAGGGCGAGTCCTTTGAGTAGCCAGCCGTAGCGGTGTTTGCCCAGTCCGCCGGGGCACAGCAGTACGAGGTTGCCGACGCGGCCCGGGCGGCGCACGGCGAAGTCCAGGGCGCTCCAGCCGCCCAGGGACATGCCCACGAGGTCGACGGTGTCCAGGCCGAGGCCGTCGAGGACGTCGGTGAGCCAGCGGGCGGGGGCGTCGCTGTCGAGCGGGAGCCGGATGGGGGCGCTGAATCCGGGTTCGCCGGGCAGGTCGACGGCGTAGACGCGGTATCGGGTCGACCAGTCGGTGATGTCGCCGCGCCAGGCGCTGGTGTTGGCGCCGGAGCCGTGGAGCAGGACCAGGGGTGGGGCGTCGGTGGGTCCGCAGGCCAGCACGAAGGTCTCCCCGGCGCCGGTGGGGACGCGGAGTTCGTCGTGCGGGACGGGCCAGGCGTCGAGGTGGGCGCGGTAGCGCGCTTCGATGGCGTGGCGGCCGGTGTCGGAGGTGTAGATGGTGGTCATGAGCTGAGGACTCCGTCGATGTAGTCGAGCAGGCGGGCGGTGTCGGCCAGGGCGCCGAGCACGATGACTTTCATGCGGGCCCGCTGGGGGTCGTAGGCGGTTTCCACGCGCAGGGCGGGGCCGCGGGTGGCCGCGGTGGCGGTGAGCAGGGTGCTGATCCGGTCGGCGGTGGTGCGGTCGAGGCCGTCGATCTCCACGACGCAGGTGGTCTCGGCGTGGCGGCCGGTGGGGGCTGCCTGCGGGGGTGTGCTGATCGGTAACCCGGTGAAGGTCTCGAGGTCGTCCTGGGTGATGCGGTACTGCTTGCCGATGCGGGCGGCGGGCAGTTTGCCGTCGCGGACGTAGCTGCGCACGGTGCGCACGTGCAGGCCGAGGAGTTCGGCGACCTGTTCCACCGAGTAGAGACGATCAGTCATGAAACTACCCTAAAGGAATGTATGAATACGTATCAATAGGGATGTTTGCGTAATTCCCGCTCGTCGGGTGTCGTGACGAGCGGTTCTGCGTGAACGCAACCCTTGACGGGTCCGCCCGAACACGTTTGTGTGCAGGTAGCGGGCCGCGCCGTGACCCCGCGAGCAACCGCATGACCCGGCCCGCGGGTCGGGCACCACAGCCGGGGCTCTACCCTCGAATCATGCAGTCCTGGTCCGATATCGCCCTACCGACCGTCCCCGGAACAGGGCCGCCGTTGCGGTTGTACGACACCGCCGATCGCCAGGTCCGCCCGGTCACCCCCGGCGCGACCGCGAAAATGTATGTCTGTGGCATCACCCCCTACGACGCCACCCACCTCGGTCACGCCGCCACCTATCTGACCTTCGACCTGGTCAACCGCCTGTGGCGCGACGCCGGGCACG
This sequence comes from Nocardia sp. SSK8, assembly GCF_037034205.1. Lineage (NCBI taxonomy): Bacteria > Bacillati > Actinomycetota > Actinomycetes > Mycobacteriales > Nocardiaceae > Nocardia > Nocardia sp. SSK8. The sequence continues at coordinate 516,665 of NZ_JBAGKD010000002.1, read as the reverse complement.
ACGTGCACTACGTGCAGAACGTCACCGATGTCGACGACCCGCTCTTCGAGCGCGCCGCCCGCGACGGGGTGGACTGGCGTGATCTGGGCAGCTCCGAGATCGACCTGTTCCGCGAGGACATGACCGCCCTGCAGGTGCTGCCGCCGCGGCACTACATCGGCGCGATCGAGTCCGTCGACGAGGTGGTCGAGCTGGTACAGAAGCTGCTCACCGCCGGTGCCGCCTACACCGTCGACGACGCCGAGTTCCCCGACATCTACTTCCGCACCGACGCCACCGAGCAGTTCGGCTACGAGTCCGGCTACGACCGCGCCACCATGGACACCCTGTTCGCCGAGCGCGGCGGCGACCCCGACCGCCCCGGCAAGCGCGACACCCTCGACGCCCTGCTGTGGCGGGCGGAGCGTCCGGGCGAACCGTCGTGGCCCGCGCCGTTCGGTGCCGGGCGGCCCGGCTGGCACATCGAGTGTGCCGCGATCGCGCTCAACCGCATCGGGACCGAGTTCGACGTGCAGGGCGGCGGCTCGGACCTGATCTACCCGCACCACGAGTACTCGGCCGCGCACGCCGAGGCCATCACCGGCGCGCGCCGCTTCGCCCGCCACTACGTGCACGCCGGGCTGATCGGGCTCGACGGCGAGAAGATGTCGAAGTCCAAGGGCAATCTGGTGCTGGTGTCGAAGCTGCGCCGCTCCGGGGTGGACCCGGCCGCGATCCGGGCTGGCCTGTTCGCCGGGCACTACCGGCAGGACCGCATGTGGACCGACGAGGTGCTCGGCACCGCCCAGGCGCGCCTGGACCGCTGGCGCGAGGCCGTCTCGCTCACCGCGGGTCCCTCCGCCGCGGACACGCTGGCCCGGCTGCGTCAGCACCTGGCCGACGACCTGGACACCCCGAAGGCGCTGGACGCGATCGACAACTGGGCCGAGCAGGCCATCGCCTACGGCGGCACCGACACCGAGGCTCCGGCGCTGGTCCGCACCGCGGTCGACGCGCTGCTCGGCATCGCTCTCTGACCCGGTCCACGGAAGCGGTACCCGGCTACCGGCAGGCCGGGTGACCGGTCCGCGTTCGGCACGTCCGTGACCAGCGCGAATCCGAGATCATCGCCCGGTACCCTCGCGAGAGGCGCCCGGCGCTGCCGCGCGCCCCACCGGCGATGGGAGCGGCGCGATGGGCGAACGGGACACATCGGCAACCACGGTGCTGCACGTCGGCGGCCAGCTGCGGCCCAGCTCCCATGGTGTGCTGACCGCCGGGCTCCGGCATCGCCCCGGTGTCCTCGCGGTCGAGGCCAACCCGGTCGCCCAGACCGCCACGGTCACCTACGACCCGTCCCGCACCTCGGTCGCCGAATTGCGCACCTGGGTCCGTGACTGCGGCTACCACTGCGCGGGCCGCTCGGTCCCGACCCACCTGTGTGACCCCCTGAGCGAACCGTCCGGGCACACCCCGGCCGCCGGAAGCCCGCACCTCCGACACCACACCACTGCTGCCGGGCCGCCGGACAGCGGTGACACCACTGACCCGGCCACGCCCCAACCGACAGCAGCGCACCCAGGCTCCCTGCACCACTCGCCTGACAGCTCACCAGCACACCCCGGCGCTGTGCGACACGAGCCAGACGGCGCACCAGCACACTCCGGCGCCGCGTCCACGCCGGGGGCGCAGGTGGGCGACGCGAAGTCCCCTGACCCCGACGACGCCCACACCGAGCACGACGCCATGTCCCACGGGCACGCCTCGATGTCGATGGACAGCATGGCCCGCGACATGCGTAACCGTTTCCTGGTCGCCCTCGTGTTCTCCACTCTGGTGATGCTGTGGTCGCCGATGGCCACCCACATGCTCGGTCTGCATCTGCCGGTCCCGTTCGGGCTGCGCGCCGATGTCTGGATGCTGCTGCTGAGTCTGCCGGTGATCGGCTACTCGTCGACGATCTTCTTCACCGGCGCGATCCAGGCTCTGCGGGCGCACACCCTGGACATGATGGTGCTGGTCTCGGTCGGTATCGGGACCGGCTGGCTGTACTCGCTGGCGGTGACGCTGACCGGTGGCGGTGAGGTGTTCTATGAGGCCGCCACCATGCTGGCCACGTTCGTGCTGCTGGGGCACTGGTTCGAGATGCGGGCGCGCAGCGGCGCCGGGGACGCGGTGAGCAGCCTGCTGGATCTGTCGCCGCCGCGCGCGGTGGTGGTGCGCGACGGCGCCGAGGTGGAGATCCCTACCGCCGAGGTGGCTGTCGGGGATGTGCTGGTGGTGCGGCCCGGTGCGCGGGTCCCGGTCGACGGGACGGTGCTGGCGGGGTCCGGTGATGTCGACGAGTCGATGGTCACCGGGGAGAGCTTGCCGGTGCCCAAGCAGCCGGGGTCGACGGTGATCGGCGCGACCATCAACACCACCGGCAGTCTGCGGGTGCGCGCGACCAAGGTCGGCGCCGATACCGCGCTGGCGCAGATCGTGGAGTTGGTGCAGCAGGCGCAGAATTCGAAGGCGCCCGGTCAGCGGCTGGCCGACCGGGCCGCGTTCTGGCTGACCCTGGTGGCGTTGCTGGGCAGCCTGGCGACGCTGGGGGTGTGGCTGCTGCTGGGGGCGTCGTTGAGCGAGGCGGTGCTGTTCGCGATCACCGTGGTCGTGGTGACCTGCCCGGACGCGCTGGGGTTGGCCACGCCGACGGCGATCATGGTCGGGACCGGGCTGGGCGCGAAACGTGGTGTGCTGTTCAAGAACGCGACCGCGCTCGAATCCGCGGCCCGCATCGATGTGGTCGTGATGGACAAGACCGGCACGCTCACCCGGGGCATGCCGGAGGTGACGGCACTGGTCACCGCACCGGGCTCCGACACCGCCGAGGTGCTGGCGCTGGCCGCCGCCGTCGAACGCGAGTCCGAGCATCCTCTCGCCGAGGCGGTCGTCGGGTACGCGAAAGAGCAGGGCGCGGCGGAACTGTCGGCGACCGGCTTCCGCACTGTGCCGGGCCGCGGTGCGACGGCCACCGTCGACGGGCACCGGGTGCTGATCGGCAACCCCGCGCTGCTGGAGGACGAACACATCACCCTGGGCGACCTCGCCCAACGGCGGGAGGAGCTGGCCGCGGCCGGGCACACCGCGGTCCTGGTCGCCGTCGACGGCACCGCGGCCGCGGTGATCGCGCTGGCCGACGCGCCGCGCCCGAGTTCGGCGGCCGCGGTGGCCGCCCTGCACGAGCTCGGTGTCGGCGTGGTCATGCTGACCGGCGACAATCGGGCCACCGCCGAACGCATCGCCGCCGATCTGGGCATCGACACCGTGATCGCCGATGTGCTGCCCGGTGACAAGGCCGACCGGGTCGCGGAATTGCAGGGCTCGGGCAAGAAGGTGGCGATGGTCGGGGACGGGGTCAACGACGCGCCCGCGCTGGCCCGCGCCGACCTGGGGATCGCGATCGGGGCGGGCACCGATGTGGCGATCCAGACCGCGGATGTGGTGCTGATGCGCTCGGATCCGTTCACGGTGTCCACGGCGCTGCGGATCGGGCGTGGCACGGTGCGCAAGGAACGCCAGAACCTGGCCTGGGCGGTGGGTTACAACGGGATCGCGTTGCCGATCGCGGCGGGGGTGTTCGTGCCGTGGGGATTGACGATGCGCCCGGAGATCGCGGCCATGGCCATGTCGGGGTCGAGTCTGATCGTGGCGCTCAACGCCCTGCACCTCAAACGGCTCGCGCTGCCCGAACCGCCCGCGCATCCGGTCGAGTCGCCTCCGCGTGCGCGGGTGAGGTTCTAGATTCAGGAGATGGACACGATCGAGATCGAGACGCCGGCGGGCACGAGGCTCGAAGCACTGGTCGCCCGGCCGGAGGGGGACGGGCCGTGGCCCGGTGTGGTGGTGTTGCACGACGCGCTGGGGATGACCGACGATCTGCGCCGCCAGATCGGGATCGTCACCGCCGCCGGGTATCTGGTGATCGCCCCGAACCTGTACAGCCGGGGGCGGGCGCGCTGTATCCAGCAGGCGTTCCGGGCGATCATCTTCACCGGGACCGGTCCCGCGGTGGCCGAGATCCTGGCCGCGCGTGACCATCTCGCCGACGACCCCGCCTGCACGGGCCGGGTCGGGGTGCTCGGGTTCTGTATGGGTGGCGGTTTCGCGTTGCTGACCGCGCCGCAGGGCTTCCACGCGGCGGCCCCGTTCTACGGCAGCCTCTACGGCGACTACCGGGCACTGCTGGACGGCGCGTGCCCAGTGGTTGCCAGCTACGGTCACCGCGATCCGGCGCTGATCGGCGCCCCGGCGAAGCTGGCGGCGGCGCTGACGGCGGGCGGGGTCGACCACGACATCAAGACCTATCCGCACGTCACCCACGGCTTCGCCAATGTCTTCCCCGGTAATCCGGTGCTGGAGCGGGTCGGGCTCGGCTACGACGCCGAGGCCGCCGACGATGCCTGGCGACGGGTGTTCGCCTTCTTCGACCGGCATCTGCGCGCGGGCGACTGACCGCGCGCGCGGCGATTGCCGGGGGTGTGCCGGATCTATACTGTGGGCCACAGCGCAGCTGACCTGCCGTCGATCGGAGAGCGACACATGGGGTGCTATCGGCGCATCGTGGTGGGAACCAACGGCTCGGAGACCGGGCAGATGGCGGTGACGGTGGCCGGGGAGCTGGCCACCCGGCTCGAGGTCGGGGTGTGTGTGGTCGCGGTGTGGAAGGAGGCCACGCTCAAGGCCGGTACCGACGCGGTCTGGGCCGCGCAGGTCACCGCCGACGCCGCCGCGGCCCTGATCGCCGCCGGGGTGAGCGAGGTGGAGCGGGTCGAACGCGACGGCACCGCGGGCGCGGTCCTGCTCGAGGAGGCCGCCCGCGAGCCCGGCACGCTGCTGGTGGTCGGTGGTGGCGGGCTGGGTAGTTCCAAGGCGCGGCTGCTCGGTTCCACCGCCAATCACGTGTCCCATCACAGTGACACCGATGTGGTGTTCACCCACAAGATCCCGAAACGCTGGACGACGGTGGGGCTGACCACCGACGGTTCGGACAGTTCGCTGACGGCGGTGCTCCGCGGCTGTGAGGTGGCGGCGGCGCTGGGCGCGCGCCCGTTCCTGGTGACCTCGGCCAAGACCGACGAGGACGGCGCGGACACGTTGCTGGCGGTCGAGGGCCGGTTACCGGTCGAGGATCCGGACCTGTTCGGCCGGGACGTGCTGACCGGGGTACCGGCGGCGGAGGCGATCTGCAACGCGGCCTGGAAATACGATCTGGTCGTGATCGGTAACCGGGGGATGAGCGGTCCGGCGCGGTTGCTGGGGTCGGTGGCGAACAAGGTCACCCACGATATCGACACCAATCTGCTGCTGGTGAACACCACCCACGCGGTCGCGAGTTAGCCCCGCTTTAGCCGGTAACCGGACAACTTGCCCGTTCCGGCCTGATCGGTCACTTATGATGGCCTGCACGCGCGTTGTTCGGAACACGACGGAGTGGACGCCGGATGAATGCTGGGATCGAAGCGGCGGGGTTCTTCGGCCGGCTGGACTGGGAGCAGACGACCGGGCTGTCGAAGTTCTGGGTCGACATGATCAGTATCCCGATCTTCAGCGCGATGGCCGGTCTGATCACCAACTGGACCGGGGTGATCATGTTGTTCGCGCCGGTGCGGTTCACCGGGTTCTATGTGCCGGGGCTCAAGACACTGTTCCCGCTGCTGCCGCGCAAGGTACAGATCCTGCCGACCTTCGCGCCCGGCGGCATTCTCGGGTTCCAGGGCTTCATTCCGGCGCGGGCGGAGAAGATGGCCAGCCTGATGGTCGACAATGCCGTCGCCAAGATCGGCACCGCCAAGGACTTCTTCGATCAGATGGATCCGCGCAAGATCTCCGCGCAGGTGGCGCGGGTGGCGTTGCCGAATGTGCGGTCGATGGTGGATCAGATCATGGTCACCGAGCATCCGAAACTGTGGGCCGATATGCCGCCGCGGGCCCGCGAGGCGGTGTACACGCGGGTGGAGGCCGAACTGCCCGCTATCACCGACCGCGCCTTCGATTTCATCGGCGCCAATATCGATCAGCTGCTGGATGTGAAGCTGATGGTGGTCGGGTATCTGCGGCGGCGCCCGGAACTGCTCAAGGACGTGATCTATGGGCTCGGTGCCCCGGAGTTGCGGTTCATGACCCGCAGCGGGGTGCTGGGGTTTCCGTTCGGGGTGGTGGTGGCGTTGTGGTTGTCGCTGCTGCACTACAGCACTCCGCACGGGGACACTCCGGCGCTGATCTCGCTGCCGGGCTGGCTGTCGGGCATCCTGCATTTCCTGCCCGCCTGGATGTGGGTGCTGGTGGGCGCGTCGGCGGTGGGCGTGCTGGTCAACATCATCGCCATCAAGGTGGTGTTCGAACCGGCGGTGCCGCAGCCGCGCTACAAGTATCCGTGGCGGGTCGCGAAATTCGCCAAACGGCAGCATCAGGCGGCCGCCGATCTGGGGCACGCCATCGGGTATCAGATCGTCACCCTGGATGTGGTCACCGAGCAGCTGCTCGAAGGTCCCAGCGGCGACAAGACCCGCGCGGTGATCGCGCACTTCCTCAAGGCCGAGATCGACCGGGTGCTGGGCCCGTTGCGGTCGGTGACGCGACTGGCGGTGGGGCCCAAGCAGTTCGACGCCATCCAGGCCACCGCGGGGGCGAACCTGGCCACCGAGATGAAGCCGTGGCTGGTCGAGGACGTCGAGTTCTCCCAGACCACCGCGGCCAGTGTGGACCGGCTGGCGACGGAGAAACTGCGGGAGCTGCCGCCGGAGGAGTTCGTCGAAATGCTCTACACCGCCATCGAACAGGACGCCTGGCTGCTGTACGCGCACGGCGGCGCGCTCGGGGTGGCGGTGGGCGCGCTGCATCTGCTGGTCTTCGGAGTGTGATCATGGACGACAACCTGCCCGACAAGCCCCAGGAACCGATCCCGACCGATCTGGTCGGGCTGACGCGGCTGGCCGGACTGTCGGTGCGCCACATCGTCGGCGCGCTCACCACCGGCGCCCTGCACTCGGCGCTGGATCTGGCCGAGGACATCCGTGCCGGGGAACCGATGTCGCAGATCATCGACGAACGCGTGGAGTTGCTGCGCCGCGCGGCCTTGAGCGCGCTCGGGCTGACCAGCACGGCCACCGGGATCTACGGCCCGCCCGAACCGGTCGCCGAGGATCTCAAGGCGATGGGGGACGCGATGATCACCGAGGGCTGGGATTCCGCGCAGCAGCCCCGCGATCTGCATCCCTCGTTCGTGCCGATCCTGCACGACCTGACCCCCGACGAGGCGCGGATTCTGCGGTTCCTGGCGGTGGCGGGCCCGCAACCGGCCATCGATATCCGGACCAAGGCGCCGTTCGGGATCGGTTCGCAGCGCCTGGCCGACGGCATCACCATGATCGCCTATATGGCCGGGTGCGCGATTCCCGAACGCGACCACCACTATCTGGGCAATCTGAGCAGGCTGGGGCTGGTGCGGTTCTCCACCGAGCCGGTCGCCGATTTCCGCCGCTACGCCTTCCTGGAGGCGCAACCGGCCGCCCAGGCCGCCTACAAGTCGGTGAAGATGCGCGCGATCAGCTCCTATCGCAGCATCTATTTGTCGGTGTTCGGCAAACAGTTCTGTGAGGCGTGTTTCGTGCTCGACGACTACACCGGGGGCGGTTGGGCAGGCGATGATCGCGGCGACATCTACCTGGGCAAGGGCCCCCGGCTGCCGTGATCAGTCCTTGCCGCGCAACGCGTCGAGCACCTCGGCGTACATCACCGACTTGATCGCGGTCATCGTCGGCTGGTCCTTGACACCGATCGGGGTGAGCAGTGCCAGGGCGGTGTCGAGGACCTCGGTCTCGGGGGCGGTGGCGTCGACCAGGTCCACGGTCAGGGCGGCGCCCGCGTCGAAGCGGCGGCCGGTGGTCATGGCGGCCACGGCGGTCTTGGGCGGCACCTTGGCCTGGATGAGCGCGGCCATGCCGTTGGTGAACGGGATGCGGATATCGGCTTCGGGGAAGCAGAAATAGCCGCGTTCGGTGCGCATCACGCGGTAGTCGTGGGCGATGGCGAGCATGGCGCCCGCTCCGAAGGCGTGGCCGTTGAGCGCGGCCGCGGTCGGCATGGGCAGGGTCAGGACGCGGCCGAACAGGGCGTGCACGGCTTCGACGTATTCGGTGGCGCGGTCACCGTTGGCCGAGAGCCAGTCCAGGTCCAGGCCGTTGGAGTAGAACTTGCCGGTCGCGGTGGTGACCAGGGCCGCGGCGCCCGCGGCGACGGCGGTGTCGAGGTGGGTGTGGACCTCGGTGATGAAGTCGGGGGAGAAGCGGTTCTCGCCGTCGCCGAGGTCGAGCACGGCGATCGTGTCGTGGTGACGCAGAGTGGGCATGGGGTTCCTTTCAGCGGGGGCCGAGTTCGAGCACGGCACGGACAGCGGCGCGCAGGTGTTTGCGGGCCAGGGGATCGGTGAGCCGGTCGCGGCGCAGCAGCAGCGCGGTGGGCAGGTCGACCAGGCAGGTGGTGACGGTGGCGACGCCGCGCCGGTCGGCGCGGCCCCACAGGGCGCGCGCGAGCCGGGTCAGGACCGACAGCAGCGCGGTGTCGGTGGCGGCGATCTGCGCGGCCAGCTCCGGGGGGAGTTCGCCGTCGAGCAGTTCGGCGCGGTCGACCACCAGCAGCAGACGCGCGGAATCGGGGTGGTGTTCGGCCAGCCGGGCCGGGGTCTCGGCGGCCTCGATGACCGCGGCGATGCGGGTCTCGGGGTCGGTGGCGGCCAGGGCGGTGGTGACGGCGGCCGATTGCAGGTCCAGGAAGCGGTGCGCGGCGCGTAACCAGGTGCGTGCCAGCACATCCCGGCGGGAACCGAAGCTGTGGTAGAGCGCGCCGTTGGACATGCCGGTGGCGGCGGCGACCGCGCGCACGGTCACCGCGGCCGGTCCGGAACGGGCCGCGAGGGTTTCGGCGGCGTCCAGGACGGTCTGCGGGTCGTGGGTGCGCGGTCTCGGCATGAACAAAAGTTTACAGAGCATCTGCTCTGTTATTCCATCCGGATCCACTTCGCACCGCTGTGTGCACGGATTATGTTCGCGCGCTTGCTATTTCGTAGCTCGCTCGGCCGTGGGGCCCACAGAATAGACTTCGTTACGTTCGCGCGAGGCCACGTGACGATGCGGTACTGTTCGCATTCTTCAGCCCTGCCCGCAACGAACAGAACGGCATCGCGATGTCCCGAGTGGTCACCAAGGAGCAGTACTTCGACACCGCCGTGGCGGTGCTCGCCGAGTTCGGCTTCAAAGGACTCAACATCGGTGTGCTGTGCCGTCGCCTCGGGGTCACCAGCGGCTCGTTCTACCACCACTTCGGTTCCTGGCAGGGCTTCGTCGACACCCTGCTCGAGCACTGGGAGAACCGGCAGATGGTCGAGCTACGCACCCTCGATGTCGGCCAGGGCGATCCCGACGCCGACGTGCGCGCCATGTCGGCACTGGCGGGCGGACTCGAACACGGCGCCGAGGCGGCACTGCGCGCCTGGGCCGCCAACGACGAGTCGGTGCACGTCACCGTCAAACGGGTCGACGAATCGCGGCGCCGCACCGTCTTCCGCGTCATCGACGGTGTCGTCGGGGACCCGGCGACCGCGACCGTGGTCACCGAGGTCGGTATGGCGATGCTGATCGGCTACCAGCAGCTGGCCGCCACCGGCGAGCCGACCGCCCTCGACGACCTGCTCGCCGAGTACGCGCGCCTGATCTACTCGCACCGTCCGGCCTGAGTCAGCCCAGCAGCTCGTCGACGTAGCACCAGCGCCAGACCTCGCCCGGTTCGACGCTGCGCATCACCGGATGCTCGCTGGCCCGGTAGTGGGCACTGGCGTGATTCCCGGGTGAGGACTCGCAGCAGCCGATATTGCCGCAGGCCGTGCACAGGCGCAGATGCACCCAGGTCAGTCCCGCCGCGACACATTCCGCGCAGACCAGCTCCCCGTCCGGTTCCCGCAGCAGCGGCGCCTGTTCCAGATGCGCGCACCCGGCCGCGCCCGGCATGCCCAGCGGTTCGGCGCGCTGGTCGTCGTCGGCCTCGTCGAACCGGTCGATCATCGATTCCTCGAGATCCAGGCGGCCCAGCCGTTCCCAGGCGGCGTTGGTGCGCCAGATCAGGCGCTGGCGCAGCGACTCCACCACCGGGGCGGGTGTGTCGGGGCCGACGCGGCGGTCGAGTTCGGCCAGGCCAGCGGTCGCGGCCTGTTGCAGCAGTTCGGCTTTGACCAGCGCGTCCTCGGCGCGGGTGGGTCCGCGCAGTTTCAGCAGCCGTACCAGCCACGGCAGCGAGGTGCCCTGCACCAGCAGGGTGCCGCCGACCACCACCAGCGCCAGCAGTTTCAGGACCGGCAGCTGCGGGGTGGAAGCCGGTAGCAGCAGCACCGCCGCCAGGGTCACCACGCCGCGCATACCCGCCCACGACACCACCGCGGCATGACTCAACGGCTCGGTGTCGCGTCCGACCAGCCGCGCCACCAGCACCGGCGTGCACACCCACACCGGCCGGGCCAGCATCACCGCGGCCAGCACCGCCACCGCCGTGATGATCAGGAGGTGCCGGTCCAGGCCGCTGTGCCAGGCCTCCTCGACGATCCAGCGCACCTGCAGCCCGATGATCAGGAACACCGTGCTCTCCAGAATGAACTGCACGGTGCGCCAATTGGTGGTCTCGGCCACCCGCGAGGCCGCGCCCTGCCAGCGCTGGGCGCCGTGGCCCAGGATCATCCCGCAGGTCACCACGGCGATCACGCCGGAGGCGTGGAAGTGTTCGGCGGGCAGGTAGGCCACGAACGGGGCCAGCAGCGAGGCGGAGGTGTCGAGCACCGGGTCGTGGATGCGCCTGCGCACCACCACCAGCAGTGCCGCGACCGCCGCGCCCACGACCGCGCCGCCGACCGCGGCGAGCAGGAAATCGCCGCCGATCTGCCACACCGTCACCACCCCGGCCATGGCGGCGATGGCGCTGCGCAGCGCGACCAGCGCGGTGGCGTCGTTGAACAGCGACTCGTCCTCGAGCACCGTGACGATGCTGCGCGGCATCCCGGTGCGGCGCGCGATCGCGGTGGCGGCCACCGCATCCGGCGGCGCGACCACCGCGCCCAGCGCGACCGCCGCGGCGAAGGGCACCGGCAGCAGCAGCCACACCACCAGCGCCACCACGAACGTGCTGAACAGCACCAGTCCCACCGAGAGGTAGGCGATGCCGCGCACGTTGTCCTTGAAATCGACCAGGGAGGTGCGCAGCGCGGCGGTGTAGAGCAGCGGCGGCAGCAACCCGAGCAGCACCACCTCCGGTTCCAGGTGCACCACCGGCACCATCGGCAGGTAGGAGGCCGCGACCCCGGCCAGGGTCAGCACCAAGGGTTCGGACACCCCGAAGCGGCGGGCCAGCGCTGCCAGCGCGGTCGCTGAACCGATCAGAACCACCAACCCGATCGCGATATCCACCCGGGCATTCTCGCACCCGGCGACCGCGCGGTCCGGGGACGGCGGATCAGCCGGTCTGTTCGGTCTCGGCGAGGTGTTCGACCGCGCCCCACACCCGCAGCGCCAGGCGCGGTCCCTCGCGACGCCATTGCGAGACCGACGCGTTGGGGACCGGTTCGAGCTGGTAGGGGACCGGGGCGCCGAGTCCGTCGAGGACGTAGCGCAGCGCGAGGACCACCGCGTCGTGGGTGATCAGCAGGACCTGTTCGCCAGGGGCGACGGTGTCGAGTTCGTCGAGGAAGCCGCGCACGCGCAGGGCGACGTCGGCCAGTGATTCCCCGCCGGGTGGCCGGTAGACCCAGTTGCCGACCTGTTCGCGCCGGGCGGCTTCCTCGGGGGAGCGGCGGCGGATGGCGCGGTAGGGGTGCAGTTCGAAGATGCCCATCTCGCGGTCGCGCAGGCGTTCGTCGACCAGGGTGCGGATCGGGCGCAGGTGCCGGTTGCGGGTGACGGCGGCCTCGGCCATGAGCGCCCAGGTGAGCCGGGTGCGCAGGTAGGGGGAGCAGACGACCAGGGTGGGGCGCTGGATCGAGGCCAGTCCGGCCAGCCAGTCGCCCAGGCAGCCCGCCTGCCATTCGCCGTAGCCGGTCAGTTCCACGGTGGCGTCGGTGCCGCGCATGGGGCGGGTTTCGGTGGCCGGGTCGGCGAACCAGGCGTTGGCGCGGCTCTGGGCGTGGCGGATCGCCCACAGTCCGGCGAGGGCGCGTGGCGCGATCAGTCCTTCGGGCATCTGTACCCACCCCCGGCGGCGGTCGACGGTCATCGGTTGTCCTCGCTGCTGTCCTGTCGTGCCCGGACGCGCTGGGAATACCGGCGTCGTCGCCGATGTTTCACCCACTATTTGAACGCTTGTCCAGATGTGTTCGGCGGACCCCGCCGACCGACATGCCGTCAGGAGGCCCGCTTGACCACCAGAGTAGAGATCTGGACCGACATCAACTGCCCGTTCTGCTACCTGGGCAAAGCCCGCTTCGAACAGGCCCTGTCCGGTTTCGAGCACCGCGACGACATCGAGGTCGTGCATCGCTCCTTCGAACTCGACCCCGCCCTGCCCGCCACGGAATCCGGCCCGGTCATCCCGCACATCGCCGCCAAGTACGGCATCGACGTCGAGCAGGCCGCCGCCAACGAACGCGCCATCGGCGCCCAGGCCCACGCCCTCGGCCTGCCCTACCGCACCAGCGGCCGCGACTACGGCAACAGCTTCGACATGCACCGCCTGCTGCACTTCGCCCTCGACCAGGGCCGCCAGGACGCGCTGCTCGACGCCCTCTACGCCGCCAACTTCGCCGAGGAGGCACCCGCGTTCGCCGACACCGAACGCCTCGTCGCCGTCGCGACCGGCGCCGGATTCGACGAGACCGCCGTGCGCGCGGTCCTGGCCGACCCGCACGCCTACGCCGAGGCGGTACGCCAGGACGAACGCGAAGCCGCCCAGCTCGGCGCGACCGGCGTGCCGTTCTTCGTCTTCGACGGCAAATACGCGGTGTCGGGCGCCCAGCCCACCGAGGTGTTCACCCAGGCGCTGACCACGGCCTGGAACGACCGTCCCGCCCCGGTCGTGCTCGCCGCCGACGACACCACCTGCGGACCCGACGGCTGCGCGGTCTGACCCAGGCGTGTGATCGGCGGGCGCGGCCGCGGTCGTCGGATACGGTGGAGCACGCTCGCACCGATCGACCGTGGCCCGCTGGAGGCGTCTTGCGCAACATCGTCCGGATCCTGCTCGTGCTGGCCGCCCTGCTGTGCGCCGCCGCGCCCGCGCTGGCCACGCCCCCGGTCGACGACACCACCGCCCGCAAGATCGACGAATTGCTGGCCGTGCGCGCCGAGTCCGGTGCGCTGAGCAGGCCGGAGTTGCTGGCCCGGCTCTCCGAACGCCTGCTGGGCACCCCCTACGGGGCGAACATGCTGATCGGCTCGGCCACCGAGCCCGAACAGCTCGTCGTCGACCTGCGCCGGGTGGACTGCTTCACCTTCCTCGACTACGTCGAAGCCGCCTCCCGCTCGGCCGACCGCGACCAGTTCACCACCAACCTCATCGCCACCCGCTATGTCGACAGCCGCGTCGACTTCGCCCAGCGCAAGCACTTCTTCACCGACTGGGCCGCCACCGCCGCGCCGTTGGCCACCGATATCACCGCGAGCCTGAGCCCGGCCGCGGTGACCGTCACCAAGCACCTCAACGCCAAGGCCGACGGCACCACCTACCTGCCCGGCCTGCCGGTGGTCGATCGCGCCGTCACCCACCTTCCCGCCGTGGCCGTCGACCGGGATGTCGTGGCGGGGCTGCGCACCGGCGATTTCCTCGGCGCCTACACCCCCGAGGCCGGACTCGACGTCACCCATGTCGGGATCGTCGTGCAGACCGCGAACGGGCCGATGTTCCGCAACGCGTCCTCGCTGGCCGAATACCAGGTCGTCGACACGCCGTTGACCGACTATGTGCGCAGCGTCCCTGGCATCGTGGTCCTGCGCCCGCTATGAGCCCCGCCGAGCGCGCCCCCTACCTGCGTGAACTCGCCTCGCTGCGGCGCGTGCGCGACCGCATCGACCGCGAATACGCCCAGCCGCTCGATGTCGAAGCGCTCGCGCGCGGGGTGCATATGTCGGCCGGGCACCTGAGCAGACGGTTCCGCGCCGCCTACGGCGAATCGCCCTACTCGTATCTGATGACCCGCCGCATCGAACGGGCGATGGCGCTGCTGCGGCGCGGTGATCTGAGTGTCACCGAGGTGTGTTTCGAGGTCGGATCGTCGTCGCTGGGCACCTTCAGTACCCGGTTCACCGAACTGGTCGGCGTGCCGCCCAGCGTCTACCAGCAGCAGGCCGCGGCCACCGAGGGGATGCCGTCGTGCGTGGTCAAGAAGGTGACCAGACCGATCAGGAATCGAGAAGCACCCGCATCGACCGATCATTAGCGTGGTCGCCATGACCATCACCATTCACCAGAGCTACCTGCCCCACGACGACGCCTAGGCCGCCCTGGCCTTCTACCGCGACAAGCTCGGCTTCGAGGTCCGCAACGATGTCGGCTACAACGGCCTGCGCTGGATCACCGTCGGCCCGGCCGGTCAGCCCGACACCTCGATCGTGCTGACCCCGCCCGCCGCCGATCCCGGCATCACCGACGAGGAGCGCCGGGTGATCGCCGAGATGATGGCCAAGGGCACCTATGCCGGGGTCAACCTGGCCACCGAGGACCTCGACGGGTTGTTCGCCACGCTGCAAGCCGGTGATATCGAGGTCGTGCAGGAACCCACCGACCAACCGTACGGTATCCGCGACTGTGCCTTTCGTGACCCGGCGGGCAACCTGATCCGCATCCAGCAGCTCGGATAGGTCGGACCCCGTCGATACGATCGAGCAGCGACGCCGACCACCCCGAGGAGACCCATGAGCACGGCCACCGAGCAGCGCACGACGCCCACCGTGGAACCCGCCGACAGTCACGACCTGATCCGTGTGCACGGCGCCCGCGTGAACAATCTGCGCGACATCAGCGTCGAGATTCCCAAGCGCAGGCTCACCGTGTTCACCGGCGTGTCCGGCTCCGGCAAGAGCTCGCTGGTGTTCGGCACCATCGCGGCGGAGTCGCAGCGGCTGATCAACGAGACCTACAGCGCGTTCGTGCAGGGCTTCATGCCCAGCCAGTCCCGGCCCGACGTGGATGTCCTCGACGGGCTCACCACCGCGATCCTGGTCGACCAGTCCCGGCTGGGTGCCGACCCGCGCTCCACCGTCGGCACCGTCACCGACGCCAACGCCATGCTGCGCATCCTGTTCAGCCGCCTCGGCGACCCACACATCGGCTCCTCGCAGGCCTTCTCCTTCAATGTCGCCTCCATCAGCGGTTCCGGCGCGGTCGCGGTGGAGAAGCACGGGGTCACCGTGAAGGAACGGCGCAGCTTCTCCATCACCGGCGGCATGTGTCCCACCTGTGAGGGCAAGGGCACCGTCAACGACATCGATCTCACCCAGCTCTACGACGAGAACAAGTCCCTCGACGAGGGCCCGTTCACCATCCCCGGCTACAGCATGGACGGCTGGATGGGCCGCATCTACAAGGGCAGCGGCTTCTTCGACCCGGCCAAACCGATCAAGAAATACACCAAGAAGCAGCTGGCCGATCTGCTCTACAAGGAACCGACCAAGATCAAGGTCGAAGGGATCAACCTCACCTACGAGGGCCTGATCCCCAAGATCCGTAAATCCATGCTGTCCAAGGACGTCGAGGCGCTGCAGCCGCACGTGCGTGCCTTCGTCGAACGCGCGGTCACCTTCGGCACCTGCCCCGACTGCGGCGGCACCCGTCTCAGCGCCGAAGCGCGCTCGTCGAAGATCGACGGCATCAGCATCGCCGACGCCTGCGCCATGCAGATCACCGATCTGGCCGAATGGGTCAAGGGCGTGGAGGATCCCTCGGTCGCGCCGCTGCTGGAATCGCTGCGCCAGACCCTGGATTCGTTCGTCGAGATCGGCCTCGGCTATCTGTCGCTGTCGCGTCCCTCGGGCACCCTGTCCGGTGGTGAGGCCCAGCGCGTCAAGATGATCCGCCACCTGGGTTCCTCGCTCACCGATGTCACCTACGTCTTCGACGAACCCACCGCCGGTCTGCACCCGCACGACATCCAGCGCATGAACGATCTCCTGCTGCGGTTGCGCGACAAGGGCAACACCGTCCTGGTCGTGGAACACAAGCCCGAGACCATCGTGATCGCCGACCACATCGTCGATCTCGGGCCCGCGGCCGGGTCCAAGGGCGGCACCATCTGCTTCGAAGGCACCGTCGACGGGTTGCGGGCCAGCGACACCGTCACCGGCCGCCACTTCGACGACCGGGCCGCGGTCAAGGACTCGGTGCGCGCCTCGACGGGTGCCCTGCGGGTGCGTGGCGCCACCGCCAACAACCTGCGCGAGGTCGACGTCGACATCCCGCTCGGGGTACTCGTCGCCATCACCGGCGTCGCCGGTTCGGGCAAGAGCTCGCTGGTGCACGGTTCCATCCCGGTCGACGAGGGCGTCATCTCCATCGACCAGGCGCCCATCAAGGGGTCGCGGCGCAGCAACCCGGCGACCTACACCGGCCTGCTCGACCACATCCGCAAGGCCTTCGCCAAGGCCACCGGCGCCAAACCCGCCCTGTTCAGCGCCAATTCCGAAGGCGCCTGCCCCAATTGCAACGGCGCGGGCGTGGTCTACACCGACCTGGCGATGATGGCCGGGGTCTCGACGGTGTGTGAGGTGTGTGAGGGCAAGCGTTTCCAGGCCGAGGTGCTCGAGCTGACCTTCGCGGGCAAGAACATCAGCGAGGTGCTGGCCATGCCGGTCGACGAGGCCCGCGAGTTCTTCGGCGCGGGGGAGGCGCGCACGCCGGCCGCGCACAAGATCCTCACCCATCTCACCGAGGTCGGCCTGGGCTATCTGACCATCGGCCAGCCGCTGACCACGCTGTCCGGCGGTGAACGTCAGCGGCTCAAGCTGGCCACCCACATGTCCGACAAGGGCGGGGTCTACATTCTCGACGAGCCGACCACCGGCCTGCACCTGGCCGATGTGGAACAGCTGCTCGGGTTGCTGGACCGGCTCGTGGACGCGGGCAAGTCCGTCATCGTGGTCGAACACCATCAGGCCGTGATGGCCCACGCCGACTGGATCATCGACCTGGGTCCCGGCGCGGGTCACGACGGCGGCAGCATCGTCTTCGAAGGCACCCCCGCCGACCTGGTCGCGGCCCGCTCCACCCTCACCGGCGAACACCTCGCCGACTACGTGGGCGCCTGAACCGCCAGCGGGTGTCCTGTCCCGGGCCGGGGGAGCGGACACCCGCACCGTTCACGCCCGCACATGCAGCCCGAAACCGGTGCGGCCCTCGGGTTCGAGTCCGGGTTTCAGCTGGAGCGACGGAATCGCGTAGTCGCCGAAGTTCTGCCGCCGGAACGGGATCGGCGCGGTCGAGTCCACCGTGCGCAGCCGTTCCCGCCACGCCGCGACCACCTCGGCGTGGCGGTCGGGGGTCATCCGGTCGGCGCCGTAGGTGACGAACGGCGGCAGCGACTCGATCCCCGGGTAATACAGGATGCCGTGCTGGATCGGGAACAGCAGATCCTCGATCGGCCCGTTGATCCCGCGCGCGGTGTAATGGTCACGCGGGCCGCCGATCGTCACCGACAGCAAGGCTTTGCGCCCGGCCAGGGTGCCCTCGCCGTAGCGTTCGCCGTAGCGGGTGGCGCTGTGCTCGCCGACACCGTAGGCGAAATGCGCGGTGAACACCCGATCCACCCAGCCCTTGAGAATGGCGGGCATCGAATACCACCACAGCGGGAACTGGAACACGATCAGTTGCGCCCACGCCAGCTTCTCCTGCTCGGCCGCCACATCCGCGCTCAACGTCCCGGCGTCGAAGGCCCGCGCCGAATCACCCACCACCCGCAGCGGATGCGAGGCGTGCGGGCCGTAATCACCGGCATCGACCACCGCTTTCCAATTCATCGCGTACAGGTCACTGACCCGCACCTCGTGCCCCGCGGCGGTCAAGGCCGACACCGCCACGTCGGTGAGCGAGCCGTTGAGCGAGTCCGGTTCGGGGTGGGCGTGCACGATCAGGGTTCTCATCACATCTCCTTCGGAACGACTGCCCTCGATCCTGGACGCGGCCAACGCCGCCGTTCAGGGACCGCACTTCCTGGGACCAGCAGGACCACCCTCGCCGCGCCACCGATGGCCATACTGGGGGACATGGACGATCTCGCGAACTTCCTGCGCACCCGGCGCTCCCGGGTGGACCCCGCCACCGTCGGCATCCCCGTCGACCGCCGCCGCCGCGTCGCCGGGCTGCGCCGCGAGGAGATCGCCCACCTGTCCGGGGTCAGCGCCGACTACTACGTGCGCCTGGAACAGGGACGCGCCACCCAGCCCTCCGAGCAGGTCCTCGACGCGCTGGCCCGCGTGCTCGCCCTCGACGAGACCGAACGCGACCACCTGCACCGCCTCGCCCACCAGCCCCGCCGCCGCACCACCGCCCCGGCCGCACGGCTGCGTCCCGAACTGCTGCGCGTACTGGACCTGGTCGGTGAGACCCCCGCGCTGATCATGAACCACCGTCTCGACGTGCTCGCGGGCAACCGCCTCGCGCACCTGCTCTACGGCACTCCCATCCCCGGCCTCAACACCGCCCGCCACCTGTTCCTCGAGGAGGCCGACCGCGGCCTCTACGCCGACTGGGAGACCTGCACCCTCGACGCTGTCGGCCACCTGCGCCTGGCCGCGGGCAAATACCCCGACGATCCGCGCCTGGCCGCGCTCATCGGCGAACTCGCCATGGGCAGCGACCGATTCCGGCGGCTATGGGCCCGCGCCGACGTGCGCGCCCGCACCCACGGCCGCAAAACCTACCGTCACCCACTGGTCGGGCCGCTCGAACTGCATCAGGAGAATTTCGCCCTGCCCGATGAATCCGGGCTGGAACTGATCGTGCTCGCCGCGACGCCCGGTACGCCCAGCGCCGACGGGCTACGCCTGTTGGCAGGGCTCGAGGACGACCGGTCGGTGCGCTATGCTCGTCCACGGCGATGGATCTCCGCCGAGACATCCGAGGATGTCTGAACCGCCTCACCCGAGGCTGATGGCTCCTTTTCCTCGAGGGAAGGAGTCTGTCCGTGGCCCCCCTGCACAGCCGCCTGTCCGCGATCGCGGCCGTGGCCGTCGGCGGCCTGCTCGGCACCCCGCTGCGCTACCTGTTCGGTGTCTGGTTCCCACACACCACCGGAACCTGGCCGACGGCGACCTTCGCGGTCAACATTCTCGGCGCGTTCACGCTCGGACTGCTGCTCGAGGCCCTGACCCGGCTCGGCCCCGACACCGGGACACGACAGCGGCTGCGCCTGTGTCTGGGCACCGGACTGCTCGGCTCGTTCACCACCTACAGCACCCTCGCCGTGGACACCACCCTGCTGGTGCGCGCCGACCAGCCCGGCCTCGCGCTCGCCTACAGCCTGGCCACCGTGGTCATCGGGCTGCTCACCACCATGGCCGGGATCGCCGTCGCCGCGCTCGTGCGGCCCCGCCCGGAGGTCGAGGCCCGATGACGCTGCTGTGGATCACCCTCGCGGGCAGTGCGGGGGCGGTGTGCCGGTTCGTGCTCGACGGCGCCATCCGGTCGCGGCGCGCCACCGAATTCCCGTGGGCGACCGTGCTCGTCAATGTGTCCGGGTCGCTGCTGCTGGGCTTCCTGACCGGGCTGGTGCTGTTCCACAGCGCGCCCGGCAGTCTCACCCAGATCGCGGGCACCGGCTTCTGTGGCGGCTACACCACCTTCAGCACCGCCAGCGTGGAAACCGTGCGGCTGCTGCAACGCGGCCGCTACCGGGCCGCCACCACCAACGCCCTGGGCACCCTGGCCGTCACCGTCGCCGCGGCCGGTCTCGGCCTGCTGCTGGCCCGACTCTGAGGAGGACACGTGCACACCGACCCGATCCGCGTCGACGGCCCCACCACCGCTCCGGCGCCCGCCACCCACCTGCTCGTCGGTTTCGACCGGCACCCCGCCGGGCAGGCCGCCCTCGCCTATGCCGTCGACCTGGGCCGCCGCCTGCACGCCTACGTGCACGCCGCCCACGCCATCGACATCGACGACCTCCCGATCGACCCCGACAGCCCCGACTTCGAAGACCGTGTCCGCGCCACTCTCGCCGAGGAACGCGACCAGGCCTGCGCGGTCCTCGCGGCGCTCCCCGGCAACTGGACCTATCACGGCGCCCCCGGCGACCCCACCGACCTGCTGCTGTCACTGGCCGAGACCCACAGCGTGGAAATGATCCTCCTCGGCGCTCCCCGCCACGGCATGATGTCGCTGCTGGAACGCCTCATGGGCGAATCCGTCGCCGCCCGCATGATCCACCACGCCCACCGCCCGGTCGTCCTCGTCCCGGCCCCCTGACGCGGCGCCGAGGTCAGCGGCGGGGGAGCAGGCCCTCGGTGAGGTGGGTGACCAGGTCGTCGACGAGTTGCTCGGGGGCGTAGTCGGCGGTGTAGCCGGAGCCGATGAAGGTGGCCAGGCCCTGTAGGGCGGCCAGGGCGGTGACGCCGAGGCGTTTCGGGTCGCCGGGGACGATCTCGCCCGCGGCTTGGCCCTCGGCGATCAGGGCGATGGGGATGGCGAAGGCGCGGTCGACGGCGGGCTGGATCTCGGTGCCGGTGGAGGTGTGCCTGCGGGCGAACATCAGCGGCAGCAGTTCGGGATTGTCGACGGCGAAACGCAGGTAGGTGCGCGCGACGGTCTGCAGGCGGGCGGTGATCGGGCCGTCGGTGGGGGCCTGTTCGAAACAGGCGCCCAGGCGGTGCAGTCCGGTGACCGCCAGCGCGTCCAGCAGTGCCTGCTTGTCACGGAAGTGGCGGCTGGGCGCGGCGTGACTGACCCCGGTGTCGCGGGCGAGCTGACGCAGCGACAGGCCGTCGACGCCCACCTCGCGCAGGGCGGACTCGGCCTGCGCCAGCAGGGCGGCGCGCAGGTCGCCGTGGTGGTACGGGGTGTGCAGGGCCATGGTGAGAGCAGGATATCCGACCACCCACAATGTTTGCATTGACTACTTTGTTGTCGCTGACTACATTGACCGGTGCCATGACAGACCACACCGCGCCCCCGCAGCCATCCCACCGCAGGCGCACCATGCCGCTGCGCGAATGGCTCGCCCCGATCACCCTGGTCACCGTGCTCGCGGCCCTGCTGGGCACCATGTACCTCGGCTACACCGCCGACCCCGAGAAACACCTGCACGACTTCCCGATCGCGCTGGTCAACCAGGACGTCGGCGACACCATCGCCGGCGCGCCCACCAACCTCGGCGACCAGATCGACGCCGCCCTGCGCGCGAACATCCCCGCCGACAAGATCGACCTGCGCCCCGTCGGCATGAACGAAGCCCAGCGCCAGCTGCGCAACGGCGAGGTCTACGGCGCCCTCGTCATCCCCGGCGACTTCACCAAACGCGTCGCCATCCTCGGCGCCGCCGCAGTCGTCCCCGGCGAAGTCGAACAGCCGATCATCTCCGTGCTCACCAACCCGCGCGCAGGCACCCTCGCCGCCCAGATCATGCAGACCGTCGCCGACCAGGCCATGACCCAGGTCAACGCCACCGTCGGCACCCAGCTCACCGACCAGGTCCGCGCCGCCCTCGGCGACACCCCGATCAGCGGCGCCGCGCAACGCCAGCTCGCCACCCCGATCGACATCGTCGTCACCGCCCACCACCCCCTGCCCGACGGCACCGGGCAGGGCCTGGCCGCCTTTTTCTACACCCTGGTCCTGCTCATCGTCGGCTTCAGCGGCGCCATGATGATCAACTCCCTCGTCGACGCCTCGCTCGGCTTCGTCCCCGCCGAATACGGCCCCTGGCACAAGAACACCGCCCGCGCCCCGATCAGCCGCTGGCACACCCTGCTCATCAAGTGGGGCATCGCCGCGATCAGCGCACCCCTGGCCTCCGCCGTGTTTCTCGGCGTCGGCGCCCTGCTCGACATGTCCCTGGAACGGCCGCTGCTGCTGTTCCTCTACGGCACCCTGGCCATCACCGCCATCGCGGTCACCGGCCTGTCGGTCATGGCCGCCTTCGGCACCGCGGGCCTGATGATCAACCTCGTCGTGTTCGTCGTGCTGGGCATCCCGTCCTCCTCGGGCACCATCCCGCTCGAAGCCACCCCCCGCTGGATCGCCGACATGGCCGCCGTCGAACCCATGCATCAGATCTATCTGGCCGTGCGCGCCATCCTGTTCTTCGACGGCCACACCGAAGCCGGACTCGGCCGCGGCCTGGCAATGACCCTCGCCGGTCTCGCCGTCGGCGTGTTCCTCGGCGCCGTCGCCACCCACATCTATGATCGGCGCGGCCTGTACCGCCTCGGCATCGACCACCGACTGACCACCCCCGTGGAAGGGCACTGATGCGACAGTTCGAAAGCCCGGCTTCCTACACGATCCCCGAGCACGCCAACAACTCCGACAGCGTGTTCCGGTACGCCGAGCACACCCCGGACCTCGTGCTGTTCAACGTCCGCGACGACCGCGGCGCCTACCGCGATGTCACCGCCGCCGAATTCGCGGCCACCGTCACCGCCGTCGCCAAGGGCCTGCTCGCCTCCGGGCTCGAACCCGGTGACCGGATCGCCATCATGGCCCCCACCCGCTACGAGTGGATCGTGCTCGACCACGCCATCTGGGCCTGCGGCGGCTGCACGGTCGCCATCTACGACAGCTCCGCCGCCGAACAGGCCAAGTGGATCCTGCAGGACTCCGGCACCGAGCTGCTGATCGTCGACAGCGACAAACACCGCCGCGTCATCGACGAAATCGACACCGCCGCCCTGCCCGCCCTGCGCGAAGTCCTCCAGATCGACCAGGGCGCCCTCGCCGAACTCACCGCCCGCGGCGCCGATCTCGACGACCAGGCCATACACACCCGCCGCGCCCAGGTCACCGCCACCACCCCCGCCACCCTGATCTACACCTCCGGCACCACCGGGCGCCCCAAGGGCGTGCAGCTCACCCACGCCAACCTCTACGCCGAATCCAAGTCCGATCGGATCGCCCTGCACGAGTTCGTCACCGCCGACAACAAGACGCTGATGTTCCTGCCGCTGGCACACGTGTTCGCGCGCGCGGTCACCCTCGCCGCGCTCGACGCCAAGGTCATCGTCGCGTTCAGCTCCGACTGGTCCACTCTCGTCGACCAATTCGGCAGCTACCGGCCGCATTTCATCCTCGCCGTGCCACGCGTGTTCGAGAAGGTGTTCCAGGGCGCCAAGAAGAAAGCCCACGCGAGCGGCAAGGGCAAGATCTTCGACCTGGCCACCGATACCGCCATCGCCTGGAGCATCGCCCAGGACACCGGCGGCCCCGGCCTGCTGCTGCGCGCCAAGCACGCGGTCTTCGATCGGCTCGTCTACGGCACCCTGCGCGCCGCCCTCGGCGGACGCTGCACCGCCGCCGTCTCCGGCGGCGGCCCGCTCAGCGCCGAACTCGCCCACTTCTTCCGCGGGATCGGTGTCACCATCTACGAGGGCTACGGCCTCACCGAAACCACCGCCGCCATCACCGTCAACACCCCCGACGCCGTCCGCGTCGGCACCGTCGGGCGCCCGATCGAAGGCAACGCGATCAAGATCGCCGACGACGGCGAACTGCTGCTGCGCGGCTCGGTCGTCTTCGACGGCTACTGGCACAACCCCGAAGCCACCGCGGACGCCCTCGCCGACGGCTGGTTCCGGACCGGCGACCTCGGCCGCATCGACCGCGACGGCTATCTCACCATCACCGGCCGCAAGAAAGAGATCATCGTGACCGCGGGCGGCAAGAACGTCTCCCCGGGCCCCCTCGAAGACGCCCTGCGCGCACACCCACTGATCAGCCAGGCGATGGTCGTCGGCGACGGCAAACCCTTCGTCGCGGCCCTGCTCACCCTCGACCCCGAGGCCCTGCCGGACTGGGCCCGCGCCAACGGCCTGCCCGCCGACACCCCCATCGACACCCTCCTGGCCGACCCGCGCCTCACCGCCGAGATCGACGCCGCCGTCGCCGACACCAACACACTGGTCTCCCACGCCGAAGGCATCAAGAAGACCCGCGTCCTGCCCGTCGACTGGACCGAGGCCACCGGCGAACTCACCCCGAAACAGTCACTCAAACGCGCGACCGTCCTGCGGAAGTTCGCCGACGACGTCGACGCCCTCTACCGCTGAACCCGGCCGGTCACAGGAGCGCGGCGACCTTCTTCGCCGTCTCCTTGGCCGAGCCGGGATTCTGGCCCGTCACCAGATTCCCGTCGACCACCGCATACGACACGAACGGCACCTTCGCCTTCTCGTACAGCGCGCCACGCGCCTTCACCTCGGCCTCGGCGTTGTACGGCACCAGCTTGTCCACCCGGGCCAGCTTCTCCTCCTGCCACGCGAACCCGGTCATCCGGCGCCCCGCCACCAGATACGACCCATCCGACAACGTCGTATTCAGCAGACCGCAATACCCGTGGCACACCGAGGACACGATCCCGCCGCGCTCGAAGATCTCCCGCGTGATCCGCTGCAACCCGACACTGTCGGGAAAGTCGTACATCACCGCATGACCACCGGTGAAATAGATCGCGTCGAAATCCGCCGCATCGATAGCGTCGGGCGCGGCCGTCGACTCCAGCAACGCCATCCGCGCCGGATCGGCCCGCCACGCCTTCGCCGTCTTGTCATAGGACGGGAACTTCAGCGACCGCGGCTCCAGCGGAGACCGGCCACCGGCCGGACTGACCAGTGTCTGCTCGAAACCGTGCTCCGCGAACACCTCCCACGCATGGGTCAGCTCCGACAACCACAACCCGGTCGGATGCGACGGATCGTCGTAATGACCGACATTGGTCACGACATTCAGCACACGCTTGGTCATTGCTGCGACTCCTCGTTGTCGGGACGGAACCTCATCGAGCACCCACCACCCGCAGCGTCCTCAGCGCCACGGTCAGAATCCGCGACCACCGAGCATGGCTCATCCCGGACGGCGGGCCGAACCCCCGCAGCCGCTGGTGGGCGACGGTCTGCACCTCGGTGTACTTCAGTATCCCCTCGGCACCATGACGGCGACCCACCCCCGAATCGCCCATCCCGCCCATCGGCGCGTCCACACTGCCCCACGCGGCCGCGAACGCCTCGTTCACATTCACCGTCCCCGCATGCAAGCGCGCCGCCACCGCCCGCCCCCGCGCACCACTGCGCGACCACACACTGGCATTGAGACCGTACGGCGTGGCATTGGCCATCGCGATCGCCTCCGCCACCTCGCGATAGGGGTAGATCGACACCACCGGACCGAACGTCTCCTGCGCGAACACCGCCATGTCCGGTGTGACATCGGCCAGAATCGTCGGCTCGTGGAACAACGGGCCCAGATCCGGCCGCGCCACCCCACCCGCCAGCACGGTCGCCCCCTTGCTCACCGCGTCGGCGAGATGCGCGGTCACCGTCTCGAGCTGCGCGGGCGTGGTCAACGACCCCACATCCACCGAGAAATCGAACGCCGCCCCCACCCGCAATGCCCGCGTGCGCGCCACGAACGCCGCGACGAACTCCGCCCGGATCTCCTCGGCCACATACAACCGCTCGATCGACACACACAACTGCCCCGCCGACGGGAAGCACGCCGCCACCGCGCCCTCGGCCGCCTTCGCGATATCGGCATCGGGCAGCACCACCATCGCGTTCTTCCCGCCGAGCTCCAAGCTCGCCCCGATCAACCGCTCCCCGGCCGCGCGCGCGATCCGGCGACCACTCGCCGTGGACCCGGTGAACATCACATAGTCCGCCCCCGCCAGCAACCCGTCACCGATCGAACTCCCACGACCGACCACCATCTGCCACACCTCGGCGGGCAACCCCGCCTCAAGCATCAGATCCAGCGCCCACAACGCCGTCAGCGCCGTCTGCGTATCCGGCTTCTGCACCACCGCATTACCCGCCAGCAACGCCGGAATCGCGTCACCGGCCGCCATGCTCAGCGGATAGTTCCACGGCGAGATCACCGTGACCACACCCTTGGGATGCCGCAACTCCGTGGTGTGGGTCAACACCGGAATCGCGCCCCGGCGCCGCTTCGGCGCGAGCAGACCGACGACAGCGCGTGCGTAATAGCGTGCGGTGACAGCGATATCGGTGACCTCGAGAAACGCGTCGCGGCGGGTCTTGCCGTTCTCGGCCTGCATCAGATCCAGCGCCTCGTCCTGCCGGGCCAGCACCAGGTCGTGGAAACGCAACAGAATCCGTGCCCGCTCCCGCACCGGCACCGCGGCCCAGCGCGCCTGCGCCGCCCGGGCCCGCGCGAACGCCTCCTCGACATCGGCGGGCGTGGACACCGGCAGCTCGGCCAGCGGCTCACCCGTATACGGCGCGGTGGTGACCGTGCGCGGCGCGTCCGGCGCGGCCACGACGGCCGCCGTCAAGCGATCCAGCAGCGCCGGGGTGAGGGTGGCGGGCAGGGGAGTAGCGGTGCGGGTCATGCGCGCACCCCGCTCGGCATCGAGGTCGGGACCGGCATGTGCAGGGCGTTCTGGCCCTCGGTCATCACATCGAACTGCACCACCCGCATCGGGCGCAGCGACCGGATGTCCTCGGCGACCCGGCCCGCGCCCAGCGTCAGATCCACTCCGCGCGGCAGACGCGTCGTCCCGGCGGACAGGATATTGGTCTGGCTCAGCGTCGAATGCCAGGCGCCGCCGATCGTCGTGTACGAGGTGAGACTCGAGACCCGCTCACCGGTGGCGTGCACCCGCTGACGCGGCGTGCGCGCGGACAACGCCACATCGGTGCCCCCGTCGGCGTCGGCGACGTGTGCCGAGACGCACTCGGTGTCGATATCGACATCCAGCGTGGTCACCCACTTCGGGAAGCCGTAGCCGTCGTGCCCGCGAACCTGCGCGATATCGGTGCTGACCGGCAGCGACAGCACATAGGAGTGCAGATGGTCGTTGCCCAGTCCGGCGAGCAGGTCGACCACGCCGCGTCCACCATGCCGCGCGGGGCGCACCGCGATACCGACCGCGGCCTCGGTATAGAAGTCGATATCGCAGACGTCGTACCGGAAGAACATCACCGAGACCAGGCCGAGGCCGGGTGCGGGCTCGAGCGGCGCCAGCTCGCGGGGCAGCCGGGCGCGGATGGCCCGCAGGGGAGCCAGCATCGTCAGCCGGGCGGTCGAGATGCGGTAGTAGAAGTTCGGGGTGAGTGTCGACCCGATGGGGGAGTCGACCCGCGCCTTGGGCAGCTGCCGGAAGAAGTCGACGCTGCTGACGCGGGGGTCGCGGGCGATCGCGTCGAGATCGGGATCCATCCGGTACCGGTCGTAGAGGCCGCCTTTCGGGACCGCGACCGAACGGCCGCCCAGCTCGACGGTGACCTCGGTGGGGGTGGTCGGCGCCATGCAGAACTCCTCGGTGTTGACAGTGCTTACATCGGTCAGGTTAAGTCCCGATGTAAGCACTGTCAACACTCGATGGGAATTCCCTACTGCGCCCCCACCGAGAGGATCGCGGCGAAGGCGGCCCGCACCCGATCCGCCACCTCCGCATCCGAATCCGCGGCCAGCTTGCCGTCCAGATGCAGGAACGCCAGCCCATGCGCCAGCGCCCACCCCGCCGACGCCAGCGCCTCGGTATCGATGCCCGGGAAGACCTGCCCCATCGCGAATCGCAGCAGGTCGTGGATATCGGCCGCCGCCCGGACCCGGTCCTCGTCGCCCTCATCGCACGGGTTACCGAACATCAGGCGGAACAGCGCCGGGCGGTGCAGCGCGAATTCGACGTAGGCGACCGCGAAATCGCCGAGATCGGCCGCCGACGACGGCAGCTCGCGTCCGTCGAGGAGGTCGGCCTTCAGGTCCCGCAGGCCCTGCGCGGCCAGGGCCGACTCCAGCGCGTCGCGATCGGCGAAGTGTCGGTAGGGCGCGGTGGGGGAGACCCCGGCCTCCCGGGCGATGGCGCGCAAGGAGAACGGTTCCCCAGCTTCGAGCATGCGCATCGCCGTCGCCAGGAGCGAGGCTCGCAGATCGCCGTGATGGTAACCACTCTTCCCCGAAGTTGACACCGCTAACATCCCTTTCTAGGCTTATGTGAGCAACGTAAACATACCGCATTCAGGAGCCGCGATGCCATCCGCCGTGCCCGTCACCACCTCACCGATCTTCCAGCCGTTCACCCTCCCCAACGGCGCCGAGCTCCCCAACCGGCTCGCCAAAGCCGCCATGGAGGAGAACATGGCCGCCACCGGGCAACTCCCCGGCACGTCCCTGCTCCGGCTCTACCGCCGCTGGAGCGAGGGCGGCGTCGGCCTGATCGTCACCGGCAACGTCATGGTCCACGCCGAGGCACTCACCGGGCCGGGCGGCATCGTCCTGGACGCACACTCCCCGCTGGCACCGTTCCAGGAGTGGGCACGCGCCGCCAAGAGCGGAGGCGCCCGGGTCTGGATGCAGATCAACCACCCCGGCCGCCAGGTCCGCGCGGACATGCCCGGCGTCACCTGGGGCCCCTCGGCGATCCGGGTCGACCTCGGCAAGAACAGCAAACGATTCGCCGAACCGGTCGCGATGACCGCCGAGCAGATCGAGCAGACCGTCGACCGATTCGCCGTCACAGCCCGCCGCGCCGAAGAAGCCGGATTCGACGGCGTCGAGATCCACGCCGCCCACGGCTACCTGCTCTCCCAGTTCCTCTCGCCACTCACCAACCAGCGCACCGACCGCTGGGGCGGCTCCCTGGACAACCGGGCCCGCCTGCTGCTCGACATCGTCCGCGCCGTCCGCGCCACGGTCGCCCCGACCTTCGCCGTCGCGGTCAAGATCAACTCGGCCGACTTCCAGCGCGGCGGCTTCGACGCCGACGACGCGGCCCACGTCATCGCGCTACTCGCCCCGCTCGGTGTCGACGTCGTCGAACTCTCCGGCGGCAGCTACGAGGCCCCCGCCATGACCGGCCAGGCCGGTGACGAACGCTCCCGGGCCCGCGAAGCCTACTTCCTCACCCTCGCCGAGGATCTGGCCGCCAACAGCCCACTGCCCCTGATGCTCACCGGCGGCGTCACCCGCCGCCCCGTCGCCGAAGAGGTCCTGGCGGGCGGCATCGATCTCGTCGGCATGGGCAGCGCCCTGGCCGTCGACCCCGACCTCCCGAACCAGTGGCGCCACAACGCCACCGCGAAAGTCACCCTGACCCCCGTGAACATCGCCGACAAAGCCATCGCCTCCGCCGCGAGCATGGCCCGCATCCGCCGCCAACTCCGCCGCCTCGGCGCAGGCCGCCGCACCCGCCCCAACCTCGAGCCCAAACTCGCCCTCGCGATCGAGACGGCCCTCCAATCCCTGGCCCGGCGCCGCTATCGAACCTGGCTGGAAGCCCGCTGAACCGGTCTCACGGCTGATACCGCTGCACGTACTCCGTGTCGACCCCGACCACCCCCACGGACGCCGCGCTCCCCGGCTGCCCGAGCGCGGTCGCGCGCCCCGGCAGCGGCTCGGCGAAGAACCGCGCGTTCTCCGCGATGAACTGTTCCTGCCCGGCGGGCAGGTCGTCCTCGTAGTAGATCGCCTCCACCGGGCACACCGGCTCGCACGCACCGCAGTCGATGCACTCGTCGGGCTGGATGTAGGCCATCCGGTTGCCTTCGAAGATGCAGTCGATCGGGCACTCGTCGACACAGGCCCGATCCAGCACGTCCACACACGCGGCACCGATCACGAACGTCACAACGGCCTCCTCCGACATTCCGCCCCGGCAACCGGGTTCACTCCCGATCCTCCTGCGCGCCAGCCCTGCCGGGTAGAGGTCCACCACGTATCACCCCATCAGCGCGCCTTATGGATGCCACCGTCGCGAAGGTCCGGGGATCGGCGGCCGGAGCAACCACACCTGCAGCGCCAGATACAGCGTGGCCGCCTCCGCCGGGACCGCGAACGCCCACCCGGTGAGCCGCTCGATCCGTTTGAGCCGGTGCAACACCGTGTTCCGGTGCAGGTGCAGGCGGGCCCCGACCGCCGAGGTCGAACCGCCGAGCTCGAACCAGGCCAGGGCCGTCTGCGCGAGCGCTGCCGCGTCCGCGGCCGGAAGCTCGCCGAACGCGGCCAGCGCGTCCGCGAAGACATCCGCGGCCAGCTCCGGGTTCGCCGCGATCAGCACCCGCACCGAGGACGTCCCGTACCGGTGGATTCCCCCGTCCGCCGGGCCGAGGCAGCCGAACGCCAGGCGAGCCTGCGTGAGCGCGGCCGCTGCGGCGGCGAGATCGGTGAAGGGCCTACTGGCACCGCCCCGCTCCGCGACGGCAGCGAGCGCGCGATCGAGCAGGGTGGGGGAGTCCGCCGCGACGAGGGTCACCGGCCCGTCGGTGAGCAGGGTAGCGATGGAACGCACACCGGGCACCGTCAGCCGAACCTCGCCGAACACGACCACGAACGTGGCGCGCGCGGGCAGGCGCATCCGGGCGCCCACGGTCGCGCGCTGCGCCGCGGGCAGCGCAGGATCGAGCAGTGCTCGTAGCAACCGCTGTACCGGCTGCTCGTTCCCGACGACGACCACCCGCCGGTACTCCTCGGCGGCCCGCACCGAATACTCGTCGATCGTCGCCCACACCCGCGTGGACAGCCGGGCAAGGGTCGACTGGTCGTCGGCATCGGCCCGGTCGACGATGACCTCCCAGAACGCCATGCCCGCCACCCGAAACGCGTGCAGCAAACTGTCGAGCGGAATGTCACGCTCGGCCTTGAGGCGCCCGGCGCGGCGAGCGGGCTCGAGCGAATACGGCACACCCGCGAGGGCATCGACCAGGGCCGCGAGGCTATCGGCGACCAGTTCGGCCAGCTCGTCGCGGGTCAATGCCGCGGCACCGTAGTCGGCGTCATCGTGATTGATCCGGGCGGTCACCAACTCCGAGACCGCCGCCAGATCCGACCGCAAGGCCCGCAACAGGCGTGGACCGGCGATCCGGGTGTCCTGGGTCACCGGCCCCAAGGTAGCAGTCGTTGTGCCGGTGCCCAACGGCGTTCACCGAACTCGCGGCACCCGCCCCTCGCCACCGCGGGATCACCTCGGCGACACTGGGTTTCCCCGGTCACCGGAGACCGGCCAACGATCGGAGTCCGCCCTCATGACCACCGCCACCCGGGACCTGTTCGAGCGCTACCACGCCTGCTGGGCCGCCCGCGACCCGGACCGTATCGTCGAACTCCACACCGTCGACTCCCTGTTCCACCTGCACTCCGGCCAGGAACCGGCCCGCGGCCGCGACGCGATCCGCCAGGCCGCCGCCCAGCTCCTTGCCCTCGTCCCGGACTTGACCTTCCACCAGATCTCCCTGCGTGTCGGTGACGACTTCTGGGTCGTGCAGTGGCAGCTCACCGGCACCGCGGTCACCGGCAACGCCGTCCTCGTCGACCTGGCGGACTACGTCCTGACCGAGAACGGCGCAGTCAAGGAAAAGCACTCCTATGTCGACGGAGTCGCGATGCAGGCCGCCATGAGCTGACGGCGACGCGGCTCACGAGCACGCGGTCCGGGTCGGCAACAACCCGGACCGTCGTCGTGCGGATTGGCTATGCGTGATTTCATCACGTGACGTTAATGGCCGTCATAGAGGGGGAGTAAGACGAGGGGCGTCAGCCGATCCCAATACCGCCCCGAGGGAGTTCCCATCCCGCGCAGCATCTGGGGGCCGCCATCCATGACTGAATCCACACTCCTCGAATTGGAGTGCGCACATGATCGGAACACCCCCGACCAGACGCCTCGGCTAGAACGCCGATAATGCACATTATGTCAACTAAGCGCCGTAGGGTCATCCCCCGAAGCGCTACCGCCGACGATATTTCTAGAACACGTTATAGTCGGATAAGCGGTGGCAACGGGGCTTCCGTGTGGAAGGTGGTGCGAGTGCGGGCCTGGGACGATGAAGCCGATGTCGTGGTGGTCGGATACGGCGGGGCGGGAGTTTCGGCGGCGCTGGCCGCGCGTGAGAGCGGCGCGGATGTCCTCGCGGTGGATCGGTATCTGGGCGGCGGGGCCACTGTGCTGTCGGGCGGGATCGTGTATGCCGGTGGCGGGACCTGGGTGCAGCGCGCGGCCGGGATCGACGACGATATCGAGAACATGTTCGCCTACCTCCAGGCCGAGGTAGGCGACGCGGTGAGCCCGGCGACGCTGCGGCGGTTCTGCGAGCAGTCCCCTGCCATGATCGACTGGCTGACCGAACACGGTGTGCCGTTCGAGGCATCGGTATGCCCGTATAAGACCTCCTACCCCACCGACGACTACTACCTCTACTACTCGGGCAGCGAGAACTCCGGTGGTTACCGCGAGATCGCGGCGCCGCGCCAGCGGGGACATCGCGCGCACGGTCGTGGCGTCTCCGGCAAGGCGCTGTTCGGGCCGCTGGCGAAATCGGCGGCCGCGCACGGGGTCCGGGTGCGGACCGGGACCAGGACGACCCGGCTCGTGCTCGAGGGCGGCCAGGTGACCGGCATCGAGGCGGTGACGCTCGACGGAGCGCCCGCATGGGTGCGCAAGCGCTTCGCCGCGCTGGCCCGGATCTCGTCGAAACCCGGTGTCTACCACCAGGGTCTGCGCCGCGCGGTGCAGGCGCTGCTGGACCGGATCGAACGCGCGCACGGTGTCCCGATCCGGATCAAGGCCCGCTCCGGTGTCGTGCTGACGACCGGCGGATTCATCGCCAACGGGGCGATGGTCGCCCAGCACTCCCCTGCCTACCCGTGGTCGCGGGGACTCCCCCTCGGCACGGCCGCCGACGACGGCAGCGGCATCACCATGGCCCTGGACATCGGCGCGGTCAGCGGCAAGATGGACGCGATGTCGACGTGGCGGTTCATCGCCCCGCCCAGCGCGTTCTTCGGGGCGCTCGCGGTGACCGCCGAGGGCGACCGCATGATCGACGAGTCGCGCTACGGTGCGGCACTGGGCGCTGCCATCGCCGCGGCTCCCGGCCACCGCGCGTGGCTGCTGGTCGACGCGGAACTGGGCGCCGAAGCGCGCGCGCAACTCGGTGGACAGTCGGTGTGGTTCCAGCGCATGCAGACCGAGCGTCTGCTGCGCCTCGGCAGCGTGCGGGGCCGCACGATCGAGGAGGTCGCCACGCGTGCCGGGGTCGATCCCGCCGGTCTGCGCGCGACGGTCGACGCGCACAATCACGCCATCGAGCGCGACTCCCCCGATCCGCTGGGTAAGCCGGACGATCTCCGTCGCCCGGTCCGTACGGGCCCGTTCACCCTGCTGGATATCTCGTTCACCGCGCGTCTCACCTACCCGATGCCGATGCTCACGCTCGGTGGCCTGCTGGTCGACGAGGACACCGGCGCGGTCCGGGCCGAGGTGGGCGGGGTCGTTCCCGGTCTGTACGCGGCGGGACGCGCGGCGGTGGGCGTCTGCTCGAACGGCTATGTCAGCGGGCTGTCGCTGGCCGATTGCGTGTTCTCCGGTCGTCGTGCGGGCGCGCACAGTGTCCGGGAGGCTCAGCGTCGCTGAGTTCAGGCGAGGCGACCGGTGAGCCCGGGGGCCCCGGTCGCGACAGCCAGCCGTTCCACGGCGGCGGCCAGGGCGCGTTTCGGCAGCGGACGCGCGTCGAAGGTCGAGACGACGATCTCGGTGTCGACCTGTTCCCAGGTGCCCGCGATGCGTCCGTCGACGAGGACCAGCGGCGAGATCCAACCGGCGGCGCGGCTGACTTTCGCGCGGTGTTCGGTGGGTAGCAGTGCGGTGTCGCCGGTGCCGGGGCCCAGCACGTACTGGTCGAACGGGCCGAGCAGGTGGATGGCTCCGTCGAGGGTGGCGGCGGCGAGGTCGTCGGCGTGTTCGGCGCGGATCCAGCCGGTGGTGCCGTCGACGGAGACTTCGGTGAGGGTGTCGCCGAGGTCGGCGAACCAGCGGCGCACCACGGTCTTTCGCAGGTTGTTGCGGCTGAGCCAGGCGTCGAAGGTATCGGGTTTCGCGGGTCCGTAGGCGCCGAGGTAGGCGGCGATCAGGGTGGGTGCGGCGGTGTCGGGGTCGGGCAGGCCGGTCCAGCCGGGGATCTGGTTGGCGGGGGCGGTGAAGGTGATCTTGGTGCCGCGGGCGGGGCCGTGGCACAGGGCGCCCTGCCAGGCCAGGGGTTTGAGGACCGCGCCCCAGCCGGAACGCAATTGCGCACCGAGGTGGGCGAATCCGGGTTCGGCCAGGACGGCGTCGACGAGTTCGTCGCGGGTGAGGACCTGCTCGGCGAGGATCTCGGAGACGGCGGTCACGAGCGCGCTGATCTGGTCGGGGGTCGCGCCGAAGGTCTTCTGCCAGGACGGTTTCTCCCAGGTGCGCGCCGAACCGATCAGGGACAGTGCGGCGGCGGCGTGCTCGGGTGTCATGGCGTGCAGGGTGCCGCGCATGGCCCAGGTCTTGACCAGGGTGCCGCTGGTGAGCGCGGCGGTGACGGCCTCGGGCTGGGGGTCGCTGCCGCGCACGGCGGCGGCGGTTTCGGCGGCGGAGGCGACCTGGGCTTGCAGGCCCGCGAGCCGCTCGGCGATCGCGACCGGTCCCGCCGCGGTGGGGGCGGTGAGGAATTGCCTGTGTGCCCGCCAGGCGAAGACCTGGTCCCAGCCGACCTCGAGCACGCCCACTCCCCTGGTTTCCGTTGTCCGCCACCGCGGCAGACCGGTGTCACCTTACCGGGTGCTCACATCGAGTAGAGGCTGTGTTTGCGCGGGTTGAACTCCTGGGAGATGGGGTGTTTGTCGCGCAGCAGGCGCAGGGCGTGCCGGATCTCGAGGCGGGTGCGGGAGGGTTCGATGACGGCGTCGATGTAACCGCGTTCGGCGGCGACCCAGGGGGTGGCGACGGTTTCGTTGTACTGGTTGATCATGAAGTCGCGGGCGGCGGCGCGGTGTTCTTCGGGGACGGCCAGCAGTTGGCGTTTGCCGATGAGGTCGACGGCGCTCTCGGCGCCGATAACGGCGATGCGGGCGGTGGGCCAGGCGAAGCTGATGTCGGCGCCGAGCTGTTTGCAGGCCATCATGCCGTAGGCACCGCCGTAGGACTTGCGCACGACGAGGTTGATGATCGGCACGGTGGCTTCGATGATCGCGCGGGGGACGCGGCCGCCGCGGATGATCACGCCGTTGTTCTCCTCCTCGACGCCGGGTAGCACGCCGGGGGTGTCGGCGACGAAGACGAGGGGGATGTTGAAGGCGTCGCAGAGCCGGATGAAGTAGGTGGATTTGTCGGAGCAGGCGGCGTCGATGGAGCCGCCGAGGACCAGGGGCTGGTTGGCGACGACGCCGACGGTGCGGCCGTCGACGCGGGCGAAGCCGGTGATGAGGTTGGGGGCGAAGGCGGCGCGGATCTCGTGGAATTCGCCGTCGTCGAAGATGCGCAGCAGGATCTCGTGCATGTCGTAGCCGCTGCGGTCGGAGTCGGGGATGATGCGGTCGAGTTCGCGGTCGCTGGCGGTGATCTCGGGTTCGAGGCCGGGGTTGACCAGGGGTGGTTGTTCCAGGCAGCTCGAGGGCAGGTAGCCGAGGTAGGTGCGGGCCCAGTCGAAGGCTTGCTGTTCGGTGTCGGTGACGTGGTGGATGACGCCGCGGCGGGCTTGTACGTCGGCGCCGCCGAGGTCTTCGGCGCTGACGTCTTCGCCGGTGACGGCTTTGATGACGTCGGGTCCGGTGACGAACATGTAGGCGTTGGTGGTGCCGACGAGGACGTCGGTATTGATAGGCCCGTAGACCGCGCCCGCGGCGCATTTGCCGAGCATGATCGAGACCTGGGGGACGTAGCCGGAGAGTTTGGCCTGCACGCGGCTCATATGCCCGAACCAGGCGATGGAGGCGACGGCGTCCTGGATGCGGGCGCCGCCGGAGTCGTTGATGGTGACGACGGGGCAGGCCTTCTCGAAGGCGAACTGGAGTGCTTTGGTGAGTTTGCGGCCGAACATCTCGCCGACGGATCCGCCGTAGACGGTTTGGTCGTGGGCGATGACGACGACGGGTCGTCCTTCGATGAGGCCGTGTCCGGTGACGACGCCGTCGCCGTACATGGCGTCGGTTTTGCCGGGTTGTTTGGCCAGGGCGCCGATTTCGAAGAAGGTGCCGGGATCGAGCAGGGTCGTGACGCGCGAGCGAACGCTGGGGATGTTCTTCTTGGCACGTTTGGCGACGGCGGATTCCCCGGCGGGTTCGGCGGCCACCTCCAGGATCTTGGTGAGTTCTTCGAGTTTGTCCTGGGTACTACTGACCACGCCGTCAACCTTTCCAACCGTGCTGTCTGCGTGGCTGACGTTAGAGCGTGCGGCCGGGTGGTGGGGTGTGGTGCGGGAGATCTTGGACAGGTCACAGTCGGCGGTGCCGTCCTGTCAGGTTTACGACATGGTGATGAGTTCGCGGTGGTGGCGTCGTCGTTATCCCTATGGTGAAGCCGTTTCGTTTCGGGGTGGTCGCGCCGTTGAGATCGGAGATTCCGGCGTGGCGTGATCAGGTGTGCCGCCTCGCCGATCTCGGCTATTCGACGGTGCTGATACCGGATGTGCCACGCCTGCAACCGGCGCCGGGGCCGATGGTGGCGACGGCGGCGGCACTGACCGGTCTGCGGGTGGGTACCTGGGTGTATGCCTCGCCGCTGCGGCCTGCCTGGATGACGGCGTGGGAGGCGCATACGTTGTCGGTGTTGTCGGAGGGTCGTTTCGAGTTCGGGATCGGTACCGGCAGGCCGGGTATCGAGGACGAGGTCGCCGCGCTGGGTTTGCCGGTGGTCGCGCCGGGTGAGCGGCTGGCGCAGGTGCGTGCGACGGTCACCGCGCTGCGCGAGCTCGACGGCGCCGAGCGGCGTACGCCGGTGGTGATGGCGGTGCGGGGGCCGCGGGCGTGCGCGCTGGCGGCGGAGGTCGCCGATACGGTGACGTTCGCGCAGCGTCCGGAGGAGTCGCGGGCCGAGATCGCCCGGCTGGCGCTGGAATTCCGGTCCGGGGGTCAGGAGCTGGCCCAGCATGTGCCGATCGTCGGAGGGACGGTCGCGCCGTTCATGGCCCCGCCGACGACCGATGTGGCCGCGCTGCCGGTGGATTCGCTGGCGGTGCTTGCGGCGGATCCGGTGGCAGCGGTCGAGGAGATCCGGCGGCGGCGCGAGGAGATCGGGTTCTCCTATTTCGTGGTCGGCGCGCATGTCGCCGAGGCGTTCGCGCCGGTGGTCGCCGAGCTGGCCGGTCGGTAGCGGGCTACTTGTCGGACATCGATGCGAACATATGTTCGTGTCCGATGCCGTGCTCCCCCGTCGTCCGCGTATCCGGTCTCGTGCCGAGGCGTCGATCCTGCATGCCGATCTGGATTCGTTCTATGCCTCGGTGGAGCAGCGGGATCAGCCGTGGTTGCGGGGCAAGCCGGTGATCGTGGGTGGCGGGGTGGTGCTGGCGGCCAGTTACGAGGCCAAGGCGTTCGGTGTCCGGACGCCGATGAACGCCGGTCAGGCGTTGCGGTTGTGTCCGCACGCGATCGTGGTGCCGCCGCGGATGTCGGCGTACGCGCAGGCCAGCAAGGCGGTGTTCGCGGTGTTCGGGGACACCACGCCGGTGGTGGAGGGCATCTCGATCGATGAGGCGTTCCTGGATGTGGGTGGTCTGCGCCGGATCAGTGGGGAGCCGGTGGAGATCGCGCAGCGGTTGCGGACCAGGGTCCGGGAGCAGGTGGGGTTGCCGATCTCGGTCGGGATCGCGCGCACGAAGTTCCTGGCGAAGGTGGCCTCGGCGGTGGCCAAACCGGACGGGGTGCGGTTGGTGGAGCCCGATCGTGAGCTGGAGTTCCTGCATCCGCTGCCGGTGGAGCGATTATGGGGTGTGGGTGCGGTGACGGCGGCCACGCTGCACGGCGAGGGGATCACCCGGGTCGGGCAGCTCGCGCAGGCGGGTGAGGCGCAGTTGCGGGTGCTGCTGGGGCCCGCGGCGGCGCGGCACCTGTTCGCGCTGGCGTGGGCGCGGGATCCCCGGCGGGTGGAGACCGGCAAGCGGCGCCGGTCGATCGGCGCGCAGCGGGCGCTGGGGCGGCGGGCGCGGGAGCCCGAGGAGATCGCGGCGTTTCTGGACGGGCTGACCGATCGTCTGGGCCGCCGGTTGCGGGCGGCGGAGCGGGTGTGCCGCACGGTGGTGCTGCGGTTGCGTTTCGACGATTTCTCGCGGGCCACCCGGTCGCACACGCTGGTCGAGGCCACCGATTCCTCGGCGACCATCCGGCAGGCCGCGCGGCTGCTGCTGGATGCGGCGCGGCCGATGATCGCCGAGCGTGGCATCACGCTGATCGGGTTGTCGCTGACCAATCTCGACGACGCCGACACCATGCAGCTGACGTTGCCGCTGGCCCCGCGCGCCGAGAACACTCTCGATGCCACCCTGGACGATCTGCGTCGCCGGTTCGGGTCGTCGGCGGTGACGCGGGCGGCGTTGCTGAACTCGGGTGAGGGTTTGTCGGTGCCGTTGCTGCCGGACTGACCGGCCGGTGCGGGGCATGCGATGATGCTGCGATGCATTATGCCGTCATCGGCTTTCTGACTCTTGCCCTGTGGGTGTACTGCCTGGTCGATATCGTCACCAGTCCCGACGCGGGGATCCGTCATCTCCCGAAGATGGGGTGGCTGATCGTGGTGGTGCTGATCCCGACCGTGGGCGCGCTGCTGTGGTTGTTCGCGGGGCGGCCGGTGGGCGAGGCGCGCCCGGTGTCGAACACCCGGTTCGGGGAGTACGACCGGCCGGGTCGCGCGGTCGCGTCGAATCCCGACGACGACGAGGCGTTCCTGCGGGGGTTGCGGGAGCGGGCCGAGCAGCAGCGCCGGGAGGCGCGGCGTCAGCAGGCCGAGCGCGAGCAGGACGAGGCCTGATCAGAGCAGCCGCTGGGGGCGTTTGTCCATCAGGCGCAGGATCAGCGGGGTGAAGATGAGCTGCATGGCCAGTTCCATCTTGCCGCCGGGGACCACGATGCAGTTGGTGCGGGACATGAACGAGTCGTGCAGCATCGACAGCAGGTACGGGAAGTCGATGACTTTCGGGTCGGCGAAGCGGATCACCACGAAGCTCTCGTCGGCGGTGGGGATGCTGCGGGCGATGAACGGGTTGGAGGTGTCGACGGTGGGCACCCGCTGGAAGTTGACGTAGGTGCGGGAGAACTGCGGGCAGATGTATTTCACGTAGTCGGGCATGCGCCGCAGGATGGTGTCGATGACGGCTTCGCTGGAGTAGCCGCGGTGGGTCTTGTCCCGGTAGACCTTCTGGATCCATTCGAGGTTGATGATGGGCACGACGCCGACCAGCAGGTCGGTGTAGCGGGCGACGTCGATGCTGTCGGTGACGGCGGCGCCGTGCAGGCCTTCGTAGAACAGCAGGTCGCTGCCGGGGGTGAGGTCTTCCCAGGGGGTGAAGGTGCCCGCGGGCTGGCCGTAG
This sequence comes from Nocardia sp. SSK8, assembly GCF_037034205.1. Lineage (NCBI taxonomy): Bacteria > Bacillati > Actinomycetota > Actinomycetes > Mycobacteriales > Nocardiaceae > Nocardia > Nocardia sp. SSK8. The sequence continues at coordinate 477,195 of NZ_JBAGKD010000002.1, read as the reverse complement.
GGTTTGGCTTCCTCGTCGTCGTGGAGGTAGCGGCGGACCTGCCCGACGCCGGTCTCGCCGTATTCGCGGAACAGGGTTTCCAGTTCCGGGAGCAGGTTGGCGTCTTCGCCGAAGTGCGAGAACGTGGTGTTGCGTTGCTGTTCGGCTTCGGCCATGGCCAGTTTCATCTCGGTGCGGTCGTAGCGGTGGAACGAATCGCCTTCCACGACGGCGGCGTTGATCCCTTCGCGCCGGAAGATCTCCTCGAAGGTGCGGGTCACGCTGGAGGTGCCCGCGCCGGAGGACCCGGTGATCGCGACGACGGGATGTTTGATCGACATGGGGCCTCCCCTATTTGCGCTGGTCGTGGCGGGCGGGCCGGAACAGCGACCGGCTGCCGAACAGTGAGCTGTCGAAGCTGGGCCCTTCGTCGGGGGCGCGGTGGTAGCGCTCGATGCGCAGCACTTCGGTGCGGGAGCCGAAGATGAACGGCACCCGCTGGTGGATGTCGGTGGGTGGCACGAGCATCATCCGGTCGTGGCCGGTGGTGGCGGCGCCGCCTGCCTGTTCGACGATGAACGCGATCGGGTTGGCCCCGTACAGCAGCGAAACCCGCCCGGGGCGGGCGGGGTTGCGGGTGTCGCGGGGGTAGAGGTAGACGCCGCCGCGGGTGAGGATGTGGAAGGTGTCGGCGACGAGCGAGGCCACCCAGCGCATGTTGAAGTCGCGTCCGCGTGGCCCGTCGAGGCCTTCCAGACATTCCTGTACGTAGCGGCGGACGGGTCGTTCCCAGAAGCGTTCGTTGGCGGCGTTGATGGCGAAGCCCGCGGTGTCGGTGGGGATGCGCATGTGCGGGTGGGTGAGGACGAACGCGCCGATCTCGCGGTCGAGGGTGAACCCGTCGACGCCGCTGCCAGTGGTGATCACCAGCATGGTCGCCGGGCCGTAGAGGGTGAATCCGGCGCACACCTGCTGGACGCCGGGTTGCAGGAAGTCCTGGTCGGCGGCGCCGTCGGGGACTTCGCGGGGTGCGCGCAGGATGCTGAAGATCGAGCCGACGGGCAGGTTGACGTCGATATTGCTCGACCCGTCCAGGGCGTCGTAGGCGAGCAGGTATTTGCCGCGGTGTTCGGTGGCGGGGATGGGCAGGGCGTGTGGGCGGCGTTCGGAGAGCAGCCCGGACAGGTGCCCGGTCCATTGGGTCTGGCCGACCATGATCTCGTCGGTCAGCACGTCCAGGCGGCTGCTGACCGATTCCTGGTCCTCGCCGCGGCCGGAGCCGACGATGGCGCCGCGGGTCACCTGGTTGGCGATGATCTTGGTCGCGGTGGCCACCACATTGACCAGGGCCGAGAATTCGCCGGAGGAGCCGGGATGACGGTGTTCCTCCTCGATCGTGTAGCGGGTGAGGGTTTTCAGTCCGTCGGGCATGGCGCGGCGTTCACCTCCTGGCCGAGGTCGGTGAACACGCTGCTGCCGTAGACGTCGCGGTCGCACAGGGTGATCAGGTCGGTTTTCGACAGTGGCCGGGCCGCTTCGACGAGCCGTTTGGCCTGCCGTAGGCGGCAGCGGTCGATGGCGTTGCGCACGCTGCGAGCGTTGGAGAAGCGCGGTTTGGTCATGCGCACGGTCAGGTATTCGGCGAACGCGGCGTGCGCGTCGGCGTCGAAGCGGAAGTTCTCCCCCGCCACCATGAGTTCGGCGATGCCCAGGAGTTCGTCGTGGGTGTAGTCGCTGAATTCGAGGTGGTGGGCGACCCGGGAGGACAGGCCGGGGTTGGCGGAGAAGAACCGGTCCATGCGGTCGGGGTATCCGGCGAAGATGACGACCAGGTTCGCGCGTTCGTTCTCCATCTCCTGGAGCAGGATCTCGATGACTTCCTGCCCGTAGTCGCGTTCGTTCTCGGGCCGGAACAGGTAGTAGGCCTCGTCGATGAACAGCACTCCGCCCGCGGCCTTGGCGATGGCTTCCTTGGTCTTGGGCGCGGTGTGGCCGATGAACTGGCCGACCAGGTCGTCGCGGGTGACGGTGTGTACCTTGGGTTTACGGATGTAGCCCAGGGCGTGCAGCATCTGCGCCATCCGCATGGCCACGGTGGTCTTGCCGGTGCCGGGGCCGCCGGTGAAGCTCATGTGCATGGTCGGGCGGGAGGATTCCAGGCCGAAGCGGCGCCGGGCCCGGTCGATCATGAGCAGCGCGGCGATCTCGCGGACTCGTTCCTTCACGTTGGCCAGGCCGATGAGTTCGGCGTCGAGCGCGGCCAGTGTCTCGGCGACGTCGTGGCCTGCCAGGTCCAGGGACAGGTCCAACAGCGCGTCCTCGTTCAGCGGTTCCTCGGTCGCGGCCTGCTCGAGGGCCGGGGGCCGCGACGGCCGGACGTCGGTGACGCCCGGCCGTACCAACCGGAATCCGCCCGCGGATCCCTCAGCCGCCATACCGGTGTCCCTGCGGACGATCGGTGGCGTAGGACCGCACGCTGTAGTTCTGGCGGCGGTCGGCGGCCTCGGTGCGGACCAGTTCGAAACCGGGTTCCTCGGCGGGGCGTTGCACCAGGAAACTCAGCGCGGTGGTCTGTTTGGTGTAGGTCGCGTCGTAGGCGGTGACCCGCACGTAGTGGCGGGGGAAGGTGGCGCGGCAGGCGTTGATCTCGGCCATCACCCCGTCGGGTTCGTCGAGGTCGAACAGCGGCAGCCCCCACATCTCCCAGTAGGTGTTGCGTGGGTGCGGGTCGTCGGTGTATTCGATCGAGACCGGCCAGCCGTTGAGCAGGGCGTAGCGGACCTGGGCGGCGATCTCGGGGTCGGTGAGTTCGGGCAGATACGAGAACGTCCCGTGGCGCAGATACATCGGGTTCTCCCCTACAGGCTCGGTGTGGGCACCGCGTCGGGCGCGTCGGTGGAGGTGTAGTCGAAGGTGACCTCGCCCCAGGTGGCCAGCGCGACCTCGAGCGACCGGCAGCTGGTGGCGGCGGTGCGCAGCACGTCGGGGCCTTCTTTGAGCAGGTCGCGGCCTTCGTTGCGGGCCTTGACGACGGCTTCCAGGGCGACCCGGTTGGCTTCGGCGCCCGCGGCGATGCCCAGTGGGTGGCCGATGGTGCCGCCGCCGAACTGCAGGATGACGTCGTCACCGAACAGGTCGAGCAGCTGGTGCATCTGGCCTGCGTGGATGCCGCCGGAGGCCACCGGCATCACACCGGGCAGGCTGGCCCATTCCTGGTCGAAGAAGATGCCGTTGGCAGGGTTGAGCGGCACGGTGTTCTCGCGCAGGGTGTCGTAGAAGCCGCGGGTGGTCGCCGGATCGCCTTCCAGTTTGCCCACCACGGTGCCCGCGTGCAGATGGTCGACGCCGATGAGCCTGCACCATTTGGCCAGGACCCGGAAGCTGACGCCGTGGGTCTTCTGCCGGGTGAAGGTCGAGTGTCCGGCGCGGTGCAGGTGCAGCAGGACACCGTTGCGGCGCGCCCACTTCGACATCGACTGCATGGCGGTGTACCCGACGGTGAGGTCCATCATGATCACCACGCTGCCCAGTTCCTTGGCGAACTCGGCCCGCTCGTACATGTCCTCCATGGTGGCGGCGGTGACGTTGAGGTAATGGCCCTTGATCTCGCCGGTTTCGGCCATTGCCCGGTTCACCCCCTCGATGGCGAACAGGTAGCGATCGCGCCAGCGCATGAACGGCTGGGAGTTGATGTTCTCGTCGTCCTTGGTGAAATCCAGGCCGCCTTTGCAGGCTTCGTAGATCACCCGCCCGTAATTGCGGGCCGACAATCCGAGTTTCGGTTTCACCGTGGCACCCAGCAGGGGTCTGCCGTATTTGTTGAGGTATTCGCGTTCCATCACCGTACCGTGCGGGGGACCCTGGAAGGTCTTGACATAGGCGACCGGAATGCGCATGTCTTCCAGGCGCAGTGCGAGCAACGGTTTGAATCCGAAGACATTACCGATGATCGAGGAGGTGAGGTTGGTGATCGAGCCTTCTTCGAACAGGTCCAGATCGTAGGCGATATAGGCGAAGTACTCGCCCGTTCTGCCCGGAACCTCGACCACCTTGTAACATTTGGCCTGGTACTTCGAGTGCGCGGTGAGCCGGTCGGTCCACACGACTGTCCATGTGGCAGTGGAGGATTCGCCCGCGACAGCGGCGGCGGCTTCGATCGGGTCGACGCCGGGCTGGGGGGTCACCCGGAACACCGCGAGCACGTCGGTGTCGGCGGGGATGTAGTCGGGTGCGTAATAGCCCATCGAGGCGTAGGACTGTACACCCGGATCCCAACGATCCCGTTCGGTTTCTTCCGCCATGGTTCCTCCTGTGGAATCCGGTGTGTCCGTAGTGATTTCCAGGATGAACGGCCGTCGCGCCGCAAACAATCTGAATATTTCCAGGAAAGCTCAACCGAAACGTTGGGTTTGCTACCGTCGGGTATGGGCAGGGTCAGTGCGGGTCGGATGGAAACCTTTCTGGCCGTGGCCCGGCTGGGCTCGATCCGGCGCGCGGCCACCCAGTTGCACGTCACCGAGGCGGCGGTCTCGGCCGCGGTCGCCCATGTCGAAAAGCAGCTCGGCGCGAAACTCATCGCGCGTTCCGGGCGCGGGATCGCGCTCACCGAGGCCGGGCGCGTGTACGCCGAGTACTGCCGTGGGATTCTCGGGTTGATGAAGGAAGCCCACGCCGCGGTCCGCCAGGCCGACGCGGGCAGGCTGCGCATCGGCGTGGTGGCCACCGCGGGCGAATCGGTGGTGCTGCGCCCGCTGGCCTCGTTCCGGCGCCGCTACCCCGATGTGGAGCTGAGCCTGTCGATCCAGCCGCGCGATGTGCTGTTTCTCGAACTGCAGCACCACGAAACCGATCTCGTCATCGCGGGCCGCCCACCCCACACCGCCAACCTGGTCATCCAGGCCCGCCGCCCCAGCACCCTGGTCGTCGTCGGCACCGACGATCCCGACCCCCGCCACAGCACCTGGCTGCTGCGCGGCACCGGCTCGGGCACCCGCGAAGCCACCCTGGCCCTGCTCGACCGCCTCCAGATCGATCCCCTCACCCTCACCCTCGGCTCGCACGGCGCCGTCATCGCCGCCGCCCGCGAGGGCCTCGGCATCACCCTCATCCACTCCGACGCCGTCGGCGAACACCTCGAATCCGGCACCCTGCACACCATCGACGTCCCAGGCACCCCCCTCGACCGCGCCTGGCACGCCGTCACCACCCCCACCCCCACCCCCGCCACCCGCCTGTTCCTGGCCCACCTCATCGACCCCCGCGAAACCGGCACCGACGCCTTCCACGCCGCCATCGGCCCCTGAACCACCCCCGCTACGACGACAAGGCCTGACTACGGCGGTGCGCGGCATAGTAATCCGGTGCCTGGGTCAGGCAGGTGTACAGCAGCGCGCTGCGGCAGAGGTCTTCCTCCTGGGCGCGGGCGCCGCGCAGGTATCCGCCGCCTGGGTTGCGGGCCGAGGCGAAGTTGAGGACGCCGACGCGGGCGTGGGTGTAGTGCAGGCGGCGTGCGGCTTGGATGCTGCCCTCCGCGGTGACCTCGAGGTGCGGTGCGCCCGGCCCTGGCGCCGGGTTGCGGACGAGTTCGTCGAGGTGTGCGGGTGTGTAGGACACGGTCCCGGCGCGGGCGGCTTCCAGCTGGTCGAGGATGCTCACGTCATCGCCGGTCGCCGTGCGGTAGTTGCCCTGGTCGGCGATCTGTTCGTTCACCACGGCCACGTGGTGCATTCTGCTGCTCATGGCGCTGACCGTAGACAGTGGGCGCGCCCACCGCCACTTGTTTTTGTCACAATCACAAAAACTGTGCCGGACTTGTCGGTGGGTTCTGTCAGGATGTCTTGGACGGCCGGATCCGCGGGGGTGGCGCCACTCGGTGGACGCTCCCGGCGGCGCTGAGTACCGTCGGTGACGGGGTTTCGATCGGACGAAGGGGTGGGAGATGACGATGCAGGTGAAGCTCTCGGGAGACGCGCTGGAATTGCCCGGCGGGGTGCGGGTGACCTTCCTGCGCACGCTGCGGCTACCGGAGACAGGGACGTACCCCCTGCCGCCGGGCTTCGGGGCGTTTCCGCTGCGCCGGGTCGCCGACTACCCCGACACCGTCCCGGCGGAATGGCGCGAACGCGGGGGTGTCATGTTGCCGGTGTATCAGCGCGAGGCGATGTGGTTGCGCTTCACCGCGACGAAGCCCGCCGCACTGAAGGTCGGCGTCGGCAAAGTGTGCGCGGTATCGGGGAAACCGTGGAGCGACGCGCTCGCCACCGACCCGCAGAACTACGTCGCCCTGCCGCGCCAGCCGTGGCTGGACGGGATCAACTCCGGCGACGGCACCGTACGCCAGTTCGTCGCGGTGCCACTCGGGCTCGGCGCCACCGTGGAAGGTCAGGTGACCGGTGTCGAGGAATGGGGCGGCGTGCAGCTGGCCGTCCACGGCCTGACCGAGGATGCCCTGGCCGCGTGGCAGCGTGCCCAGGCCGAGCTCGGCGCGGTCCGGACGAGAGGCCTGGGCGGTCCGATGCCGGTCGCCTGCGCGGCACCGGCCGCGGCACCCGGTTCCATGCCCGCCCCCGGCGCCGCACCTCGCACGATGGGACTGGGCGCGGGCGGCACCATGCGCCAGGAGATCTACACCGATACCCGCCCCCTCGCCGACTACCGGCCCGAGGCCGACGGCCGGGTCTTCGTCCACCTCGCCTCGGCCGCCCAGTGGCAGCAGATCACCGGCGAGCCCGCCCCGTCGACGCCGATCACCGCCCAGTCCTACGCCCAGCGCGGCCTGCCCTGGTTCGAGTACTACGCGGCCGACGCCACAGACTTACCCGCCGCGCCGGAGCTTGCCGAGGTGAAGCCGACCGGTGACTGGCTGGCCGACGAACAGCCGTATCCGCCTGTCGAGCAGCCGCTTCCGGTGATCCCCCTGGGCGACAAGGCAGTCCAGGACGGCAGCTGGTAACGGCCTTGCGCCGCAGCGCGACCGGCTGATCCGGCGAACCTGCCACGGGGTGGCGCCACGCGGACGTACGATCCGGAAGTGGCCGAATCGACTGGTTCCACCCCGCTGCGAGTGCTGGTCTACAGCAACGATGCCGATACCCGTCAACAGGTGATCCTGGCGCTGGGCCGTCGCCCGCGCGCCGATCTGCCCGAACTCGACTTCTTCGAGGTGGCCACCGCGCCGGTCGTCATCGAGCAGATGGACGCCGGTGGCATCGATCTGGCGATCCTCGACGGTGAGTCCGCGCCCGCGGGCGGCCTGGGCATCGCCAAGCAGCTCAAGGACGAGATCGAGCAGTGCCCGCCGGTGGTCGTGCTCACCGGCCGTCCCGACGACGCCTGGCTGGCCAACTGGTCGCGGGCCGAGGCCGCGGTCTCGCACCCGATCGACCCGATGCAGCTGACCAACGCCGTCGCTGGGGTGTTGCTCGCGCGCTGATCGGCATCGTCCCGATCCGTCGGATAGTCCGAATCGCACCTTTCCACCCATCACCACTGGTAACACCCGTGGTTCCCGTCGGCATGCCCGACAGCGATTACCCGCGTATCGCTCATGAATCGCGGTACCGATATCGATCAAAACCGGGTCCGGAAACGGTCGGTGGACCCGCGCGACGGCGGTACGCTGTGCTCTAGCTCACACGAGCGCGGGCTCTTGTATAACGCTCCGCCATCGCTGCACAGCCTTGCGCGAGCCCCGGTTCGGCGGACAACGTTGTCGGCCCCGTCTCGCCAAGCTGCCGTCCGCGGCCGGGCCACACGGCTCGGCCTGCTCCAGCGAGGAGGGGAAGTGCAGTCGTGAATATCGAGGTGCCCGCACTCGTACTCGGCGCCATCGCCGCGGCGTTCGCGGTGTTCTCCGTCATCATGGCGGCGCTGGTCGGCCCCAAGCGACACAACCGGGCCAAACTCGAACCCTACGAATGCGGCATCGAGCCGACACCGCACGCCATCGCGGGTGGCCCGGGAAACGCGACAGGACAGCGCTTTCCGGTCAAGTACTACCTGACGGCGATGCTGTTCATCATCTTCGACATCGAGATCGTGTTCCTCTACCCCTGGGCCGTACATTTCGACGCGCTCGGGCTGTTCGGTCTCGCCGCGATGGCGCTGTTCATCGTCAATGTGTCCGTCGCCTACGCCTACGAGTGGCGCCGCGGCGGCCTCAGCTGGGAATGAGTGGGAAATTATGGGTCTCGAAGAGAAACTGCCCAGCGGGTTCCTGCTGAGCACCGTCGAGGATTTCGCCGGCTACCTGCGCAAGGGCTCGGTCTGGCCCGCCACCTTCGGGCTGGCGTGCTGCGCGATCGAGATGATGGCCACCGGCGCCGGACGATTCGACATCGCCCGCTTCGGCATGGAAGCCTTCCGCGCCTCCCCCCGCCAAGCCGATCTGATGATCGTCGCGGGCCGGGTCAGCCAGAAGATGGCGCCGGTGCTGCGGCAGGTCTACGACCAGATGACCGAACCGAAATGGGTGCTCGCCATGGGCGTGTGCGCGTCCTCGGGCGGCATGTTCAACAACTACGCCATCGTGCAGGGCGTCGACCACGTCGTCCCGGTCGACATCTACCTGCCCGGCTGCCCGCCCCGCCCGGAGATGCTGCTCAACGCCATCCTGGCGCTGCACGCCAAGATCGCCGAGATGCCCCTTGGCGTGAACCGGGAGGAAGCGATCCGCGCCGCCGAGCAGGCCGCGCTGGCCAGCACCCCCACCATCCGGATGGAGGGCCTGCTGCGATGACCTTCGACTCGCCCGAAGGCGCCGACACCCCTGCCGGACAGGATGTTCCGCAGGAGTCCACCCCCACCCCGCCGCCGCGGCCCACCCCGGCCGAGGACGAGGTGATCGGCACCCGCCACGGCATGTTCGGGGTCAGCGGCACCGGCGACACCTCCGGCTACGGCGGGCTCGTCACCCCGGTCACCCTGCCCGCGGGCACCCCACCGCCCTACGGCGGGTGGTTCGACGCCTTCGTCGGCACCGTGCGCGCCGCGCTCACCCAGCGGGTGATCGCCTTCGACAGCGTCATCGAGAAGATCGTCGTCTTCCGCGACGAGATCACCCTGCACGTCTACCGCGAACACCTCGTCGCCGTCGCGAGCGCGCTGCGCGACGACTCCGCGCTGCGGTTCGAACTGTGCCTGGGTGTCAACGGCGTGCACTACCCCGACGACCAAGGCCGCGAACTGCACGCGGTCTATCACCTCATGTCGATCACCCACAACCGGCGGGTGCGGCTGGAAGTGTCGGCGCCCGACGCCGATCCGCACATCCCCTCGCTGTTCGCGGTGTACCCGACCACCGACTGGCACGAGCGCGAGACCTACGACTTCTTCGGCATCCTCTTCGACGGGCACCCCTCCCTGACCCGCATCACGATGCCCGACGACTGGCGCGGTCACCCCCAGCGCAAGGACTACCCGCTCGGCGGGATCCCGGTGGAGTACAAGGGCGCGCGGATACCGCCGCCCGACGAGCGGAGGACCTACAGCTGATGACCGACACCGATTTCCGCCGTGAGGAACCCCAGGTCGTCACCGTCGCAGGCCAGGACTGGGACCAGGTCAGCGAAGTGATCGAAGGCGCGGGCGAAGAACGCATCGTGGTCAATATGGGCCCGCAGCATCCCTCCACCCACGGGGTGCTGCGGCTCATCCTCGAGATCGAAGGCGAAACCGTCACCGAGGCCCGCTGCGGCATCGGCTACCTGCACACCGGCATCGAGAAGAACCTGGAATTCCGCACCTGGACCCAGGGCGTCACCTTCGTGACCCGGATGGACTACCTGTCGCCGTTCTTCAACGAGACCGCCTACTGCCTGGGCGTGGAGAAACTGCTCGGCATCACCGACGACATCCCCGAACGCGCCACCGTGGTGCGGGTGCTGCTGATGGAACTCAACCGCATCTCCTCGCACCTGGTCGCGCTGGCCACCGGCGGCATGGAACTGGGCGCGCTCACCCCCATGCTGTTCGGCTTCCGGGAACGCGAACTCATCCTCGACGTCTTCGAAGCGATCACCGGCCTGCGAATGAACCACGCGTTCATCCGCCCCGGCGGCCTCGCCCAGGACCTGCCCGACGACGGCGTCACCAGAGTCCGCGAACTGCTCGACCTGCTGCCGGGCCGGTTGCGCGACATGGAGAACCTGCTCACCGCCAACCCCATCTGGAAAAAGCGCACCCAGGACATCGGCTACCTCGACCTCACCGGCTGCATGGCGCTGGGCATCACCGGTCCGGTGCTGCGCGCCACCGGCCTGCCCCACGACCTGCGCAAGGCCGCCCCCTACTGCGGGTACGAGAACTACGAATTCGACGTCCCCACCACCACCGGCTGCGACTGCTACGGCCGTTACCTCATCCGGATCGCCGAGATGGGCGAGTCGATCAAGATCGTCGAACAGTGCCTGGACAAGCTGCGCCCCGGCCCGGTGATGATCGACGACAAGAAGATCGCCTGGCCCGCCGACCTGGAACTGGGTCCCGACGGGCTCGGTAACTCGCCCCGGCACATCGGCAAGATCATGGGCACCTCGATGGAGTCGCTGATCCACCACTTCAAGATCGTCACCGAGGGCATCAGAGTGCCTGCCGGACAGGTGTACTCGGCGGTCGAGTCGCCGCGCGGCGAACTGGGCGTGCACATGGTCAGCGACGGCACCACCCGCCCCTACCGGGTGCACTACCGCGACCCCTCGTTCACCAACCTGCAGGCCGTGGCCGCGATGTGCGAGGGCGGCATGGTCGCCGACGTCATCGCCGCCGTCGCCAGCATCGACCCTGTCATGGGCGGAGTGGACCGGTGAAGATCGCGCCGCCGCCCGTGCCCGGACCCTCATCCCGCGGAGTAGACCGATGACCACCACTCCCATCCTCCTGAACCTCACCACCCGCCCCGAGCCGTATCCGCCGCACGTGCGGCAGCGGCTCGAGCTCGACGCGAAGGAGATCATCGCCCGCTACCCGCACCCGCGATCGGCGCTGCTGCCGCTGCTGCACCTCGTGCAAGCCGAAGAGGGCTGTGTCACCGGCACCGGGATCGATTTCTGCGCCGACCATCTCGGCCTCACCGGCGCCGAGGTCACCGCCGTGGCCACCTTCTACTCGATGTACCGGCGCACCCCCACCGGCGACTACCACGTCGGGGTCTGCACCAACACCCTGTGCGCGGTCCTCGGCGGGGACGCCATCTACGCCACCCTGCAACAGCATCTGGGTATCGGGCACGGGCAGACCACCGAGGACGGCGCGATCACCCTCGAACACGTCGAATGCAATGCCGCCTGCGACTACGCCCCGGTCATGATGGTGAACTGGGAGTTCTTCGACAACCAGACCCCCGAATCGGCCGTCGCCATCACCGACGCCCTGCGCGCCGGGCACCAGGTGCGTCCCACCCGCGGCGCGCCGCTGTGCACCTTCCGCGAAACCGCGCGCATCCTGGCCGGATTCCCCGACGAGCGCCCCGATGCCCTCGACGGCGCCCCCGGCGCGGCGACCCTGGCCGGTCTGCGCGCCGCCGAGGCCGACGACGACACCACCGGGCAGGGGGCCTGAGATGACCCTGACCCCCGTGCTCAGCGCCCACTGGGCCGAACCCCGCTCGTGGACCCTGAACAGCTACACCGGCACCGGCGGTTACGAAGGTCTGCGCGCTGCCCTGCGGATGGCGCCCGACGAGGTGATCCAGACCGTCAAGGACGCGGGACTGCGCGGCCGCGGCGGCGCCGGATTCCCGACCGGGATGAAATGGTCGTTCATCCCGCAGGGCCCCGGACCCGACGGCACCACCAAGCCGCACTACCTCGTCGTCAACGCCGACGAATCCGAACCCGGCACCTGCAAAGACATTCCGCTGATGCTGGCCACCCCGCACACCCTCATCGAGGGCGTGATCATCGCCGCCTACGCCATTCGCGCACAGACCGCGTTCATCTACGTGCGCGGGGAAGTCGTGCCGGTGCTGCGCAGGCTGCAGGCCGCCGTCGCCGAGGCGTACGCGGCCGGTTTCCTCGGACGCGACATCCTCGGCTCCGGAGTCGATCTGGAGCTGATCGTGCACGCCGGGGCCGGGGCCTACATCTGTGGGGAGGAGACCGCGCTGCTCGATTCGCTCGAGGGCAGGCGCGGCCAGCCCCGGCTGCGGCCGCCGTTTCCGGCGGTGGCGGGTCTGTACGCGTGCCCGACCGTGGTCAACAATGTCGAGTCCATCGCCAGCGTGCCCGCGATCCTGCGCCACGGCACCGAATGGTTCCGGTCCATGGGCTCGGAGAAATCGCCCGGGTTCACGCTGTACTCGCTGTCGGGGCACATCGCCCGCCCCGGCCAGTACGAGGCGCCGCTGGGGATCACGCTGCGGGAACTGCTCGGCTACGCAGGCGGCGTGCGGGCCGGGCACACACTGAAGTTCTGGACCCCCGGCGGGTCCTCGACGCCGCTGTTCACCGCCGAACACCTCGACGTGCCGCTCGACTACGAAGGTGTCGCCGCCGCCGGGTCCATGCTCGGCACCAAGGCATTGCAGATCTTCGACGACACCACCTGCGTCGTGCGGGCGGTGCTGCGCTGGACCGAGTTCTACGCCCACGAATCGTGCGGCAAGTGCACGCCGTGCCGCGAAGGCACCTACTGGCTGGTGCAGCTGCTGCGCGAGCTGGAAGCGGGCGGCGGCACCGAAGCCGATCTGGACAAGCTCGCCGACATCGCCGACAACATCAACGGCAAATCGTTCTGCGCGCTCGGCGACGGCGCCGCCAGCCCGATCTTCTCCTCGCTGAAGTACTTCCGTGAGGAATACCTCGAACACCAGCGCCGGGGTGGGTGCCCGTTCGATCCGGCCCGCGCCACGGTGTGGGCCCCACAGGGAGGCAACCGATGACCGCCATCGCCCCGGGGAACAGCAGCGGCGTGGTCCCCGCCGACCTGGTGAGCGTCACCATCGACGACACCACCATCCAGGTGCCCGCGGGCACCCTGCTCATCCGCGCCGCCGAACTCATCGGCGTGCAGATCCCCCGCTTCTGCGACCACCCCCTGCTCGAACCGGTCGGTGCCTGCCGTCAATGCCTGGTCGAGGTCGAAGGGCAGCGTAAACCCGTGGCCTCGTGCACGATTCCGGTCACCGACGGCATGGTCGCCCACACCCAGCTCAGTTCGCCGGTCGCGGAGAAGGCGCAGCGCGGAGTGATGGAGCTGCTGCTGATCAACCATCCGCTCGACTGCCCGGTCTGTGACAAGGGCGGCGAATGCCCGCTGCAGAACCAGGCCATGTCCACCGGCAGCGCCGAATCCCGGTTCGAGGGCGAGAAACGCACCTATCCGAAGCCGATTCCGCTGTCCTCGGCGGTGCTGCTGGACCGGGAACGGTGTGTGCTGTGCGCGCGCTGCACCCGCTTCTCCCAGCAGGTGGCCGGTGATCCGTTCATCGAATTGATGGATCGTGGTGCGCTGCAACAGGTCGGTATCGCCCAGGCCGAACCGCTGGATTCCTATTTCTCCGGCAACACGGTGCAGATCTGCCCGGTCGGCGCGCTCACCGGCACCTCCTACCGGTTCCGGGCCCGCCCGTTCGATCTGGTGTCCACCCCGAGCGTGTGCGAACACTGCGCCGCCGGGTGTGCGCAACGCACCGATCACCGGCGCGGAAAGGTGTTGCGGCGGCTGGCCGGTGACGATCCGCGGGTCAACGAGGAATGGAACTGCGACAAAGGCCGGTGGGCCTTCGCCTACGCCACCGAACGCGACCGGCTGACCACCCCGCTGGTGCGCGGCTGGGACGGCGTGCTCGCCCCCGCCTCCTGGCCCGAAGCGCTCGCCGCCGCGGCGACCGGGTTGCGTGCCGCCATCGGCAATGCCGGTGTGCTGGTGGGTGGGCGGGTCACCGAGGAGGAGGCCTACGCCTACGGCAAGTTCGCGCGGATGGTGCTGGCCACCAACGACATCGACTTCCGCAGCCGCGTCCACTCCGAGGAGGAGGAACGGTTCCTGGCCGCCCGGATCGCCGGACGCGGCGTGCCGGTCGACTACCAGGCCTTGAGCCAGGCGCCGGTGGTGCTGCTCGTCGGGTTCGAGCCCGAAGAGGAATCGCCGATCGTCTACTTGCGGCTGCGCAAGGCGACCCGTAAGAACGGTGTGCGGGTGGTGTCGCTGGCCCCGTTCGCCTCCCGGGGGCTGGAACGCCTCGGCGGGGCGCTCATCCAGACCCCGCCCTGCGGGGAAGCCGACGTGCTCGCCGCCATCGGCGCCGAGAACTCCGCCGACGCTGCCGAACTCATGGCATTGCTGCGCGGTCCCGGCGCGGTGATCATGGCCGGTGAACGCCTCGCAGGGAGCCCGGGCGCGCTCTCGGCGCTGATCCGGCTCGCCGACGCCACCGGCGCCGGGCTCGCCTGGGTGCCGCGGCGGGCGGGCGAACGTGGCGCGCTGGAAGCCGGAGCGCTGCCGAGCCTGCTGCCCGGTGGCCGTCCCGTCATCGATCCCGCCGCCCGCCAGCAGGTCAGGCACCGCTGGCAGTCCGACGAACTGCCCGTCAGCCTGGGCCGCGACACCGCGGGCATCCTCGCCAATGCGGCGCAGGCGGGGGCGCTGGTGATCGGTGGCGTCGATCCGGCCGACCTGCCCGACCCCGCCGCGGCGCTGGCCGCGATCGATGCCGCGCGGTTCGTCGTCAGCCTCGAGATGCGCCACAGTGCCGTCACCGAACGCGCCGACGTCGTGTTCCCCGTGGCCACCGCCATGGAGAAGTCCGGCACCTTCCGAACCTGGGAAGGCAGGCCGCGCCCGTTCGCCGCCGCCCCGCTCGACACCACCCGCCGGGTCGCCGCACCGCTCTCGGACCTGCGGGTCCTGCATTCGCTGGCGGCCGAGATGGGGGTGCCGATCGGTTTGCCCGACACCGCCACGGCACGCACCGAACTCGACGCCCTCGGTGCCTGGACCGGCGACCCGGTCTCCGCGCCCGAGCACACCAGCCAGACCCGGCCCGTGCCCGGACCGGGCACCGCGGTGCTCGCCGGGTGGCGGATGCTGCTCGACGCGGGCCGCCTGCAGGACGGCGAACCGAATCTCGCCGGGGTCGCGCGGCCGCCGGTGGCGCGGCTGTCCGCGGCCACCGCCGCCGAGATCGAAGCGGCCGACGCCGATCACGTCATCGTCTACACCGACCGCGGCGAGATCACCGTCCCGCTGATGATCACCGACCTGCCCGACCGGGTCGTGTGGCTGCCGCTGCACTCGCCCGGCTGCACGGTCGCCGCCGAGCTCGGGGTGACGCCCGGCGCCGTGGTGCGCCTGCGCCGCGCCGACGACAGGATGAAGGAACACCGCCATGAGTGATCCCGTGCGCTACCTCGCGGCCGACGCGGTCTTCGGCACCGACCCGCTGTGGCTGGTGATCGTCAAAGCCCTCGGTGTGTTCGTGTACCTGATGCTGGTGCCGCTGATCGCGGTCTTCGCCGAACGGCGCGTCGTGGCCCGCATGCAGATGCGGTTGGGTCCCAACCGGCTCGGGCCCGGCGGCATCCTGCAGTCGATCGCCGACGGCGTGAAGATGGCCCTCAAGGAAGACATCGTCCCCGCCATCGTGGACAAACCGATCTTCGTGCTGGCCCCGATCATCTCGGTGATCCCGGCGTTCATGGCGTTCGCGGTGATCCCGTTCGGGCCGGAGGTGTCGATCTTCGGCACCCGGACCCCGTTGCAGCTCACCGACATGCCCGTCGGCGTGCTCTACATCCTGGCCATCACCTCGATCGGCGTGTACGGCATCGTGCTGGCGGGCTGGTCGTCGAACTCGACCTACCCGCTGCTGGGTGGTCTGCGTTCGACCGCGCAGGTGATCTCCTACGAGATCGCCATGGCGCTGACCTTCGCGACGGTGTTCCTGCTCTCGGGCACTATGGCCACCTCCGGCATCGTCTCCGCCCAGGAGGGCACCTGGTACGCCTTCCTGCTGCTGCCCTCGTTCCTCATCTACTGCGTGGCCATGGTCGGCGAAACCAACCGCGCCCCCTTCGATCTGCCCGAAGCCGAAGGCGAACTCGTCGGCGGGTTCCACACCGAGTACTCCTCGCTGAAGTTCGCCATGTTCATGCTGGCCGAATACGTCAATATGGCCACCGTCTCGGCGCTGGCGACCACCCTGTTCCTGGGTGGCTGGCGGGCACCGTTCCCGATCAGCCTGTGGGAGGGCGCCAACTCCGGTTGGTGGCCGCTGCTGTGGTTCACGATCAAGGTGTGGACGTTCCTGTTCGTGTTCGTCTGGCTGCGCGGCACCCTGCCCCGCCTGCGCTACGACCAGTTCATGAATCTGGGCTGGAAACTGCTCATCCCGACCTCGCTGGTGTGGGTGATGATCGTCGCCGCCGCCCGGGTCCTCGACATCGAGGGCATCCCCGGCCAGAACGCGATCCTCGTCGGTGTCGGCGTGGTGATCACCGCGGCGCTCATCGCTGTCTTCCTGCGGGCGGGGCGAGCCGGAGGACTACCGCCGCTGCCGCAGCCCGAACCCGCGAAAACGGCGGTCTTCCTCGGGTTCCCGGTGCCGCCGATGCCGCCACGTCCGGTATCCGCGGAACCCGAGGTCGGGCTGCTCGATCCGCTGGCCGGGTTCGCGGTCACCGCGGCCACCATGTTCAAAAAGCCCAACACCGAGTCGTATCCGGAACAGAAGGTGCCCACCGCGCCGCGCTATCACGGCCGCCACCTGCTCAACCGGTACCCGGACGGGCTGGAAAAGTGCATCGGCTGTGAACTGTGCGCGTGGGCGTGCCCGGCGGACGCGATCTATGTCGAGGGCGCCGACAACACCGAGGACGAACGCTTCTCGCCCGGCGAACGGTACGGGCGCGTCTACCAGATCAACTATCTGCGCTGCATCGGCTGCGGCCTGTGCATCGAGGCCTGCCCGACTCGTGCGCTCACGATGACCAACGAATACGAGCTCACCGACGACAACCGCGCCGACCTCATCTACGAGAAGGACCGCCTGCTGGCCCCGCTCGAGCCCGGCATGGCCGCCCCGCCGCACGCGATGGCGCCGGGCACCGACGACACCGACTACTACCTGGGCCGCGTGCGGCCCGCGGCTTCGGAGGAGGTGCTGCGATGACCACCGCACACATGCTGGCCGCCGAGATCGCCGACACCTCCACCGGTGAAGCGGTGCTGTTCTGGGTGCTGGCGCCGATCGCGGTACTCGGCGCGCTCGGCATGGTGAGCGCGGCCAAGGCGGTGCACTCGGCGCTGTGCCTGGCCGCCACCATGATCGCGCTGGCCGTGTTCTACATCGCGCAGGGCGCGCTGTTCCTGGGTGTCGTGCAGATCGTGGTCTACACCGGCGCGGTGATGATGCTGTTCCTGTTCGTGCTCATGCTGGTCGGCGTCGACTCCGCCGAATCGCTGCGCGAAACCCTGCGCGGGCAGCGGATCGCGGCCGCCATCGTCGGGCTCGGATTCGGTCTGCTGCTCATCGGCGGGATCGGCTCGGCGCTGCGCGGCAGCGGAACCCGCTATCCCGGGCGCGGTTTCGGCGGACGTGACGTCATCGCCGAGCTGGCCGAACTGATCTTCCTGCGCTACGTGTGGGCCTTCGAACTCACCGGCGCGCTGCTGATCACCGCGACCATCGGCGCCATGGTGCTGGCGCATCGCGAGCACTTCACCCCGCGCCGCGGTCAGCGGGAGATGTCGCGCGACCGGTTCCGCACCGCCGGGCAGCGCCCGACCCCGCTGCCCACCCCGGGCGTGTACGCCCGGCACAACGCGGTCGACAGCCCGGCCCAGCTGCCCGACGGTTCCTTCGAGGAACTGTCGGTGAGCACGATCCTGCGTCACCGCCGCACCCGCGCCCACACCGAAGCCGCCGCGCTGTCGGTGGGCGCGGGTCGCGACGTCACCCCGACGGCCGACGAGGAAGGCTCCCGGTGAACCCCCAGAACTATCTGTTCCTGTCCGCGCTGCTGTTCACCATCGGCGCCGCCGGAGTGCTGTTGCGCCGCAACGCGATCGTGGTGTTCATGTGCATCGAGCTGATGCTCAACGCGGTGAACCTGGCCTTCGTCACCTTCGCCCGGCTGCACAGCAACCTCGACGGTCAGGTGATCGCGTTCTTCACCATGGTCGTGGCCGCCGCCGAAGTAGTGGTCGGCCTGGCGATCATCATGACGATCTTCCGTGCCCGCCGGTCGACCTCGGTCGACACCGCCAACCTGCTGAAGTTCTGACATGGGTACCGCAACGTTGTGGCTGCTGCCCGCCCTGCCGCTGGCGGGCGCGATCGTGCTGTTGCTGCTCGGGCGCCGCGCCGACCGCTGGGGCCACTACCTGGGCACCGCCGCCGCGCTGGCCGCGTTCGCGGTCGCGGCCGTCGCGTTCGCCGAGATGCTCGGCCGGGCCGACGCCGACCGCGCCATCCATCTGCAGCTGTTCGAATGGGTGCCCGCCGGGGCCTTGCGGGTCGGTTTCGGCCTGCAACTGGATCAGCTGTCGATCTGTTTCGCGCTGCTGATCACCGGCGTCGGCTCACTGATCCACCTGTACTCGATCGGCTACATGGGCCACGACGAGGGCAGGCGCCGCTTCTTCGGCTACCTCAACCTGTTCCTGGCCGCCATGTTGGTGCTGGTCCTGGCCGACAACTTCCTGGTGCTCTACCTCGGCTGGGAAGGCGTGGGTCTGGCGTCCTACCTGCTGATCGGGTTCTGGTACCACAAGCCCTCGGCGGCCACCGCGGCCAAGAAGGCGTTCGTGGTCAACCGGGTCGGTGACATGGGTCTGGCCATCGCCATGATGACCATGTTCGCGACCTTCGGCTCCTTCGACTTCCGCACCGTGTTCGCGGCCACCCCCGGCGCGAGCGAAGGCACCCTCACCGCGATCGGGCTGCTGCTCCTGCTGGCCGCCTGCGGTAAATCCGCGCAGGTGCCGCTGCAGTCCTGGCTCGGTGACGCGATGGAAGGTCCCACCCCGGTCTCGGCGCTCATCCACGCCGCGACCATGGTCACCGCCGGTGTCTACCTGATCGCGCGCGCCAACCCGATCTTCGACCTCGCCCCGAACGCCCGGCTGGCGGTGCTCGCGGTCGGCGCGGTGACGTTGCTATTCGGCGCGATCATCGGCTGCGCCAAAGACGACATCAAGAAGGCGCTGGCCGCCTCCACCATGAGCCAGATCGGGTACATGATCCTGGCCGTCGGCCTCGGCCCCGCCGGTTACGCCTTCGCGATCATGCACCTGCTCACCCACGGCTTCTTCAAGGCGGGCCTGTTCCTCGGCGCCGGTTCGGTCATGCACGCGATGAACGACGAGACCGACATGCGCCGCTACGGCGGGCTGCGCACGCTCATGCCGATCACCTTCGTCACCTTCGGCCTGGGCTATCTGGCCATCATCGGGGTGCCGCCGCTGTCCGGGTTCTTCTCCAAGGACAAGATCATCGAAGCCGCGTTCGACCACGGTGGCGGCGTCGGCATCCTGCTCGGCACGGTCACTCTCGTCGGCGCGGGCCTGACCGCGTTCTACATGACCCGCGTCATGCTGATGACCTTCTTCGGGCCGCGTCGCTGGCAGCCCGACACCCATCCGCACGAGGCGCCCGCGGTGATGACCGGCCCGATGATCCTGCTCGCGTTCGGTTCGGTCTTCGCGGGCGGCCTGTTCGTGTGGGGTTCCTCGCTGGTGAACTGGCTGGCTCCGGTCGTCGGCACCCACCACGCCGAACCGGTCATCCCGGCGGCGGTGGTCACCGGGCTCGCGCTGACCGTGGTGGTGATCGGTGTGGCCGTCGCCTACCGCGCCTACGCCGAGAGCCCCGTGCCCGAGACCGCACCCGAGAAGGTGAGTGTGCTGACCACCGCCGCCCGCAAGGATCTCTACGGTGACGCGATCAACGAGGCCGCGTTCGAACGCCCCGGCAAGTACCTGACCCGGGCGCTGGTATTCCTCGACGCGCGCGGTGTCGACGGGATCGTCAACGGGACCGCCGCCGCCATCGGTGGGCTGTCCGCGCGGATCCGCACGGTGCAAACCGGATTCGTCCGCTCCTATGCCCTGTCCATGTTCACCGGCGCGGCCCTGGTGGCCGCTGCCCTGCTGGCGGTGAGGTTCTGGTGAACTCGTTTCCCTGGCTGACAACGCTCTGGCTGGCCCCCGCGGTCGGCGCGGTCGCGGTGCTGCTGGTTCCCGCCGGACGGCGGACCCTGGCCCGCGCCCTGGCCTTCGCGGTCGCGATCGGTGTGCTCGCGCTCGCGATCACCCTCGCGGTGCGGTTCCAGCCCGGCGGCGAGCAATACCAGTTCGTCGAAGCCCACGAATGGATTCCGGCGTTCGGCGTCGGCTACACGCTGGGACTCGACGGCATCGCCACCGCGCTGGTGCTGCTCACCGCGGTGCTGCTGCCCTTGCTGATCCTGGCGGGCTGGCACGACGACCGCGCCGCCGGTGACGGCCGCAAGACCGTCCACCTCTACATGGCGCTGATGCTGCTGGTCGAGTCGATGGTGCTGATCTCGTTCCTGGCGCTGGACGTGCTGCTGTTCTACATCTTCTTCGAGGCCATGCTCATCCCGATGTACTTCCTCATCGGTGGCTTCGGTCCGCGCACCGACGATGCCGCGGTACGCGCCCAGCGGTCCCGCGCGGCGGTGAAGTTCCTGCTGTACAACCTGTTCGGCGGGCTGATCATGCTGGCCGCGGTGATCGGGCTCTACGTGCTCACCGCGCAGGCGGGACTGGGCACCGGCGCCGCGGGCACCTTCGATCTGCGCCTGATCGTCGCCGCGGTGCAGGACGGCAGCCTCGGCGGCAGCGCCGCGGTCCTGGATCTGCTGTTCCTCGGTTTCCTGTTCGCCTTCGCGGTCAAGGCGCCGCTGTGGCCGCTGCACACCTGGCTGCCCGACGCGGCGGTCTCGGCGACCCCGTCGAGCGCGGTGCTGATGATGGCGGTGGTCGACAAGGTCGGCACCTTCGGCATGCTGCGCTACTGCCTGCTGCTGTTCCCGCTCGCCTCGACCACCTTCGCGCCCCTGGTGATCACCCTCGCCGTCATCGGCATCATCTACGGTGCGCTGCTGGCCATCGGACAGACCGATGTGATGCGCCTGATCGCCTACACCTCGATCTCGCACTTCGGGTTCATCATCCTCGGCATCTTCGCGATGACCAGCCAGGCCCAGTCCGGTGCCACGCTGTACATGGTCAACCACGGGCTGTCCACGGCGGCACTGTTCCTCATCGCCGGGTTCCTCGTCTCGCGGCGTGGCACCCGGATGATCGCCGACTTCGGCGGAGTGCAGAAAGTCGCGCCGGTACTCGCGGGAACGTTCTTCATCGCCGGACTCGCCACCCTCTCCCTGCCGGGGTTGGCGCCGTTCGTCAGCGAGTTCCTGGTCCTCATCGGCACATTCAGCAAGTACAAGGTGGCCGCGGTGATCGCCACGGGCGCGCTGGTCCTGGCCGCGATCTACGTGCTGTGGATGTACCAGCGGATGATGACCGGCCCGCTGAAGAAGGGCAACGAGCACCTGCGTGATCTGGTGCCGCGCGAGCTGGCCGTCGTCGTGCCGCTGCTCGTGGCCCTGCTGGTGCTCGGCTTCTACCCGAAACCGATTCTCGACCTGGTGGATCCCGCGGTGGGACACACGCTCTCGACGATCGGTCAGCATGATCCCGCGCCGACGGTTCCCGCCCCGGAGGCGGGCGCGGCCACCCTGCCCGCAGGCGGACACCGATGAGGACGGACTTCGTGACCAGCAACGAGCTCGCCGCCACCCTGCCCGCACCGAGCATCGAATACCACCTGCTCGCGCCGATGCTGATCGTGTTCGCGGTCGGTGTCGTCGGTGTGCTCGTCGAGGCTTTCGTGCCGCGCCCGGCGCGGTATCTCACCCAGCTCGGTCTCGGCCTCGGCGGCGTGATCGGCGCCCTGGTGGCCGTGGTGCTGCTGTCGGGATCGCGCGCCACCGCGGCGGTGGGCGCGGTCGCCATCGACGGGGTGACCTTGTTCCTGCAGGGCACCATCCTGCTGGTCGCGTTGCTCGGGCTGCTGCTGATCGCCGAACGCGGCGCCGTGCCGCGGGCACGCAGCGGGCCGGGCACCTGGAGCCGCGCCGCGGCCACCCTCGAACGTGGCGTGGACGCGTTCACCCCGCAGGCCTCGGCGGTGCCGGGCAGTAAGGACGAGCTGGCCGCGGTACGCGCCGGGGTGTCGACCACCGAGGTCTTCCCGTTGACCATGCTGGCGCTGGGCGGTCTGCTGCTGTTTCCCGCCTCCAACGATCTGCTGACGATGTTCGTCGCGCTGGAAGTGCTGTCGCTGCCGCTGTATCTGCTGTGCGGGCTGGCCCGGCGCCGCAGGCTGCTGTCGCAGGAGGCGGCGCTCAAGTACTTCCTGCTCGGGGCGTTCTCCTCGGCGTTCTTCCTCTACGGTGTCGCCCTGCTCTACGGGCAGACCGGGACGGTGTCGCTGGCAGGCATCGGCGCGGCCATGGATCAGCGGCCCGAGGACGCGACGCTGGCGCTGCTCGGGATCGGGATGCTCGCGGTCGGGTTGCTGTTCAAGATCGGTGTCGTCCCGTTCCAGGCATGGGTGCCCGACGTGTATCAGGGTGCGCCGACACCGATCACCGGGTTCATGGCCGCGGCCACCAAGATCGCCGCGGTCGGCGCGACCATGCGGGTGCTGATGGTCGCCGTTCCCACGCTGGGTGACGATTGGCGGCCCGTGCTGGCCGCCATCGCGGTGGCGACCATGGTGGTCGGTGCGGTCATGGCGATCACCCAGACCGATGTGAAGCGCATGCTCGCCTACTCCTCGATCGCGCACGCCGGGTTCCTGCTGGTGGGTCTCGTCGCCGCCGACACCGCCGGAGTGGCCGCGGTGCTGTTCTATCTGCTGGCCTACGGGCTGGGCACGGTCGCCGCGTTCGCGGTGGTCACCCTGGTGCGTGACGGCTCCGGCGACGAAGCGACCGCGCTGTCGCATTGGGCCGGGCTCGGCCGCCGGTCCCCCTGGCTGGCCTCGGCGTTCGCATTGCTGCTGCTCTCGTTCGCCGGTCTGCCGTTGACCAGCGGTTTCGTCAGCAAGTTCGCGGTCTTCGCCGCCGCATCGGGCGCGGGCTACACCCCGCTGGTGGTCATCGGCGTGATCTGCTCGGCCATCGCCGCGTTCTTCTATGTGCGGGTGATCGTGCTGATGTTCTTCACCGACCCACCCGCCGACGCGCCCACCGTCACCGCGCCGTTCGCGACCACGCTCGTCATCGCCTTCGGTGCCGGTGCGACCGTGCTGCTCGGTGTGTTCCCGCAACCGGTGCTCGATCTCGCCGAACGCTGCGCCCAGTTCATCCGATGACCGACGCCGAGGACCGCCCATCGACCAGCCACGAACGTGCCAGCGGCAGGCCGTGGTCGGCCTCCTACCTCCCCGGCCCCGCACCCTGGGACATCGGTGCGCCGCAACCCGCGGTGGCCGAGCTGATCGCGGCGGGCGCGTTCACCGGGGAGGTCCTCGACGCTGGCTGCGGTACCGGCGACAACACCGTCGCCCTCGCCGCCCACGGCCTGCAGGTCGTGGGCATCGACGTCGCAGAACCCGCCCTCACCATCGCCCGCCGCAAAGCCGCCGACCACGGCCTAGATATCGAATTCACCCTGGCCGACGCTCTACGCCTGGACCGCCTGCACCGCCGCTTCGACACGATCCTCGACTCCGCCCTGTTCCACACCTTCGACTCCACCGAACAGTCCCGCTACGCCACCGGCCTCACCACCATCACCACCCCCGGCGCCACCGTCTACCTCCTGTGCTTCAGCGACACCGGCCCGAACCCCGGCCCTCACCCGGTCACCCGCACCGCCATCACAACAGCCTTCGCTTCCCCCGCCTGGCAGATCGCCACCATCGAACCCGCCCACCTGCGCACCCGCTTCGACGAAGCCAGCCCGGCGTGGCTGGCCACCATCCACCGACGCTAGTGGCGGGGTAGTCGGCTACAGGACCGCCTGGGTCTGGGTGATCTTGGCGGCGAGTTTGTCTTCGTCGTCGCGGATTTCGGTTTCGACGACGATGAAGCTGCGGCCCGCGTGGAGGGGGCGGGCGGTGGCGGTGGCGTGGCCGGAGCGGATCGCGCGCAGGAAGTTGGTTTTCGATTCGACGGTGGTGGTGCCCTGTTTGCCTTCCGACAGGTTCAGGTAGGCGCAGACCGCGCCGGTCGCGTCGGCCAGTGACATCAGGACGCCGCCGTGCAGGGCACCGCCCAGGGTGCACAGGGTCGGGTCCCAGGCCAGTCTGCTGCGCACGATCTGGGGGCTGTGTTCGAGTACCTCGATGCCGAGTCGTTCGGTGAACGGCATCGTCTGATGGAACAGCTGTGTCCCTTCGTGATCACTCATGTCCCGAGCATGCCAGTTCTTGTCGGACCCGGCGACTACCGTGGCGGCATGCAGACGGGGAGAGAACTGGTGGGCGGGGTCGCGGGAATGTCGGTGCCGCAACGCATGCGGACACTGGCCGCGACGGCACGGCGACTGGCGGGGACGCCGGAGCTGGATCGTTTGCTGGACGAGGTGGCCGCCGAGGGGTCTTCGGGGAGCCGGGTCGCCGGGTACCTGGCCTATGTCGGTGGCGCACGTGAATTCCTGCTGGCACAACTCGAGTCACCCGATCAGGCCGTCGCCGGTCCCGCCATGACCGCCCTGATCCGGCTCGGGATCGAACCGGGGATCGTGCTGGAACGGCTGCCGGGAATGTCGCAGCGGGTGCGCTATGCCGTGATCCGGGTGCTCGGCCGCGGCGATCGGCCCGCGCTCGCCGACGCGCTGGTTCCGCTGCTGCGGGAACGATTCGGTGATGCCGAAGCCGCGCGGGTGCTGCCGGGGTGCTCGGCCGCGGCGGTCGCCGGGTGGCTGCCCGATCTCGCCTACGCCGTCCCGAACTGGAACAGGCTGGGGCGGGCGCACATCGGTGTGGTCTTCGACTTCGTGCGGTCGCGGTCGGCGGGTGCGGGGCGCGCGGAGTGGCGGGAGTTGTGGTCGTGGTTGACGGCGAATCCGGTGGCCGCCGCCGGATTCGATCCGGATGGACTGCTGGCGCTGGCCGCCGAGGCCGTGGTCTCTGTGCCGCTCACCGAGCTCGACCCGGTGGCCGGTGTGCTCGCTCGTCATGATGTCGCGGCCGTGCGGCAGCTCATGCGCCATCCCAGCGGGCACGGCAGGGTGCTGGGTGGACCCGCTTTGTGGCGGGCGCTGCGCGCACTGCCCGACGACGACCTGCGCGAGCTGTATCTGGCCTGCCCGCTGGGGACTCGGCGCCGGTTCTTGCACACGATCCCGCCGTCCCAGCGTGCCGCGATCGCCGCGGCCGACCTCGTGCGCCCCGGCCGGGCTCCCGGCGAGGTCGACACCGCCGTGCTCGACGAGCTGCCCGGTCCCGCCCGGCATGCGGTGGCGCGGGAACTGCTCGCCCGGCCGGGCGCCACCGATGTGCCCGAGGTCGCCGACCGGCTCACCGCCCGCCTGCCCTGGGCGCAGGCGCGGCCCGTGCTCACCGAGGCGGTGCGACGACCCACGGCCGAGGAACGCGCACGGGCGTACCCGCTGCTGATCACCGCCGCCACGGGGAGTCGTGACCCCGAGGTGATCACGGATCTGCTCGGGGTGCTCGGGCGAATCCGCAACGAACAGGACCCGGTCCGTTCCAGCGCACTGCGGGCCTTGCGCATGGTGCCGATGTCGCTGTGGCGTGCGGAGCATCTGCCCGGTCTCGAGCAGATCGCCACCGACGCGCTGCAGGCCCGCGACCGCTCATGGGCGACAACGACCGCCGTGGCCTACCTGGCCCGCACCTTGCTGCTGTGCGGCAGTCATCGCGACGACCGCGCGTTCACCGACACCGCGCTGCGCGTACACACCCGGCTGGCGGAGGTGACGAGCGCGCCGAATCTGCGCGGCCTGCACCACAATCTGCCGCGCGGAGCCGAACAGAAGCTGGTCGCGGCGCTGCGCGATCGACTCGCCGCCGACGCCCAGCGCGACGCCTGGGACCTGTGCCTGGACCTGGCCGAAGGGCTCGCCCATCGCGCCTACGATCTGCCCGAGCTGCAACAGCTGCTCGTGCGCGCCGCCCGGTCGACCTCCGACGCGACCGTGCGCCACGCGGTGACGCTGGCGCTGGCCGCTCCCGCCACCCGCGACGCGCACCTGGACGAACTGCTGGCGCACGATCGCTCGCTGATCACGCTGCCATCGGTGCGGCACCACATCGCCACCCGCCGGACCGATCTGCTCGACGCCCTGCTCAACACGACCACGCCCGGCCGGTTCCTGCCCGCCGACGTGATCTTCGTGCCGATGTTCCACACCGGATTCCAGCGCTGGTCCGAACACCACCTCGACCGGTACGCGCGGCTGCTCGACGACCACGCGCGCGGCCGCGCGACCCAGCCGTATCAGCAGGCCGCGGCGGTGCGTGCGCTGGGCAGGCTGCCGGGCAGTCTCGCCCGGGTGCACTGGTTCGCCGAGCACGGCGAACTGGTCACCGCCGAAGCCGCGCTCACCGCGCTCGGCAGGAGCGACGAACCCGAGCGGGCCATCGAGATCCTGGCCGGTCACGTCGACGGTGACCGGGCGCGGGTGGCGGTCAGCAGTATCGCGGCGTGTGCGCGGGACCTCCCACCGGACCGCGTGTCCGTCGCTGTCACCCCGTTGCTCGCCTCCCGCAAGATCACCGCGGCGAAGGAAGGCATCCGGCTGCTGGCCGCACTGCGGGCACCCGACGCGACGACGGTGATGGCCGAACTGGTCCAGCGGCCCGACGCACACCGGGATGTACGCCGCGCCGCCGTGTTCGGCACCCGGTTCCTGCTCGACCAGGAGGCGGCATGGACGTTGCTCGGCCGGGCCGCCACCGATCCCGAGGTGGGCAGCGCGATCCTCGATATCCGGCCGTTCCTGGTGCCGGTGCCGCAGCGGACGCGGTTCGCGGCGTTCGTGCGGGATCTGGCCGCGCAGTCCGATCCGCGGCTGGCCGGTCCGGCCCTCGGCGCGCTGAGCGGCTGGCAGCGGTGGGCGCCACCGGGCACCGATGGCGTGATCGTCGACCAGCTCAGCGATCTCGACCGGATCGGGGTGTGGCGAGACGCCGTACAGGCGCTGTTGGCGGGTGTGCGCGAGTCCGGTGATGTCACCACGCTGTCGACCGCGCTGGTCCGGTTGCGCGCCGACGGGTTCACCGCACCCGGCCGGGATCTGCCCGCGCACCAGCGGCTCTCGGCGCTGCTGTCCGGGTTCGTGCCGCTGCTTCGCACCGTCGACGAGCTCCGGCCGCTGGCCGCTCCGGTGGCGGAACTGCTGGCCGATGACCCGCTCTGGCACGACGAGCTCATCCAGCTGAGAGTCGCCGCCGTGCGCTGGACCGACCCGGCCGGAGTCATCGACCTCTTCGACGCGGTCGCGCCCTACGCCACCGGAGCTCTGGTGACCCGGCCCGCCCAGCACCTCTCCCAGCGCCTCCACGACGGCGTCACTTCCACCGCCCCGGAGGTGCTGCACACGCTCAGTGCGGAGCTCGCCGCCAGTCCGGCACCCGCCACGGTCCTGGCCGCCGTCGCGATCATCGGCAGGTGCGGGCCGCAGTTCGGTTGGTCGAACGGCTGGATCGACCTGTTGGCCCGGTTACGCGACCATCCCGATCTCGATGTCCGCCGTGCCGCGCACACGGTGTTCACCGAGCCCGAATAGCCGCGCCTCTACGGGTCGATTGCCCGGCCACCCGCGACAGGTAGGCAGGGTGTCGGGGCCGGGGCCGTCGGCACCCTGCGATGATCAGCGCGGGTGACGCGGTGGCGGTTTGGCCACGGTCACCGTCTCGGTAACTCGTGGGGCCACGGTCTCGGCGATGTACACCGGTTCGTTCACCACGGTCTTGTACACCGTCGCGGGCTGATTGCGGGAGGTCTCCGTCTTCGTGACCACGACCAGTGTGGTCGGTGGCGCGCCCGATCCCGACGGGCGCAGCAGCGGCACCAGCACGGTGGTCCGCGACTGGGTCACGGTCGTGCGGGTGCTCTTCAGCGTCGTGGTCGTGGTGTAGGTCTTGGTCACCGTGTGCGGGCTCTTGCGCAGGAGTTCACCGGCCGACGCCGGGCCGGTCGAGGCCACGACCCCGACCGAGACCGCCAGCCCGGCACAGACCGCGGCCACACCACCCAGAGCGGCGGACCCTCGACCCGATCGTGCGAAACGCAGGAGACTCTCCGTGCTGGGCAGCAAATCAGGCTTCCCTTCAGCTGGCAGGCGAAGGCCGACGGGTATCGGCGCGTCACCATTTTCGCAGGTAGGAAGGCTTCCGCCGCGACGACACGCTGACATCCGCAGTGCCTGCGAACTTGCATCGACTGCCGAAATCAGGATGCGTCGAGCACCTCCTGCAGCCGGGCCGCGAACTCGGCCGGATGATCCACGAACCCGATGTGGTCGCCGGGGAACAGGACCGGCTCGACCCCCAGCTCGGCGCCGAGCCGCCGGGAGGTGTGATCGCAGAACTGTCCGGTGGACTCGGCGCCGATGCCGATGAGCACCCGGGTCGGGACCGAACCCAGCAGCGGCGGATCGGGCACCCACGCGGTGGTGGGACGCAGTTCGTGGGCGAACCAGTAGCGTTCGCTGGCCACCTGCTGGGCATCGCGTTCGCCACCGAACATCTGCGCCACCACCTCCGGCGGGATCCCGAGAGCGGCTTGGTCGAAGAACTTCTGCCAGGCGCCGACCACATCGCCGGTGGCGTAGGTGGCGATGATGTCCTCGGTGCGGGCACGCTCGGCGTCGGCGTCGGGCAGCAGTTCACGCAGGGGCGGTTCGTGGGCGACGACGGTGGTGACCAGATCGGGGTGCTGCTGGGCCAGCGCCAGCGCGCTCACCGCGCCGCCGCTGGACCCGAACACCACCGCCGGACCCACGTCCAGGTGGGTGATCAGGCGGGCCAGGTCCGCGGCGCGGTCGAGTACCGCCGAATCCCGGTCGGGGTTGTCGAGGGGGCTGGCGAAGTGGCCGCGCGGATCGGTGGTCAGCACGGTGTTGGTGGCGGCGAGGTGTTGCGCCAGCGGCGCGAACGAGGCGGCGTTCATCGGCGCGCCGACCAGCACGATCAGCGGGCCCGAGCCCCTGACCTCGTAGTACAGGCGGGCATCGGGCACCGCGATGGTGCCGGTGGTGACAGCGGAGCTGGCGGTCATGAGGCTCTCCCGGATCTCGGCTACAGGTAGCACTCATAGAGACGGGGCGTGCCGGGAGAACTCATCGGCGGCGCGGAAATCAGTTGTAGGAGGCGGCGACTCCGTCGAGCAGATGTTCGAGGGTGTCGTAGGCGGGGACGTCGACGATGTCGATCAGCTCCGTCGGGACGGGCACCGCGTGTTCGGCGGCGACGGCGCTGAACTGGGCGTTGTCGCCGGTGCGGAACCCGTGTTCGGCAGCGAGGCGGCGCAGGTCCGGGTTCTCGCCGAGCAGGGCGCCGATCTTGTCGCCGGTGCCGGTCAGCGGGACCAGGGTGTGGTTGGACAGCACGGTCGGGGTCGGGTAGGCCAGCACCATGTCCGGGGTGATGCGCCCCTGGGCCGCGGCCCCGACGAACTGGGCCTCGTAGATGCACACCAGCGGGGTGGGGCCCATGCCGTTGGCCAGGTACTGGTTGAACGGGCCCTCGCTGCTGTTGTCGGTGTAGCCCTGGGCGAGGAACAGTTTCGACAGCGCGGGCAGCACGTGCGCTTCGGCGGTGGCGCCGCGCACGATGGTGTGGTCGTTGGCCACGTAGCTCGCGATCGACAGGTACATGGCCGCGGAGTTGGAGCTGCGCGGGTCGGTGGTCGAGACCAGGATGTTCTTGGCCACGGGGTAGGTGGTGTTGCCGGGCAGGTCGTCCCACTGCACGCCACCGGCGGTCAGTTCCAGGTATTTGTTCATGTCGAAGGTGGTGACCGGGCCCGGCACGATCACCCCGGCCGCGGTGAGCAGGTCGGCGATCGGACGGTAGGTGGCGATGGCGATCGGCGAGGAGAACGGCGTGTACTTGGTGGTGATCCCCCGCTGACGCTGGATGCGCTCGGCGGCCGGGCTGCTCGACGGGAACGCGAAATCGTAGCGGTCCAGGTCGACGGTGGTGGCGATCTGACGCGATCCGGCCGGTTCCACCTCCACGCGCACCCCGTGTTCGGCCAGCACCCGTACCACGCGCTCGTCGGCGAAGAACGCCATCTTCTCCGAGCCCACCACCCCGCGCACCACCGTGAGCGCGGCCGGTGCCGCCGCGGGCGCCTCCCCGCCGCCGGGCCACAGCACAGCCCCGGCCGTGACGGCGACGACCACCCCGGCCGCGCCGATCGTCAGCGGCAGCACCGCGCGCCTGCTCACGCCGCGCCGGTGTTCCCCGGCCGGGCTGCGGTGCGCCGGTTCGGTTTTCGTCAGCCGGACCGTGGCCGGTGCGGGGACCCGCACGGTCGGGTCGGGGTCGGCCAGTTCGCGACGTACGATCCGCTCGACGAGGATCGGCACGTACTCCCGGATCGGTTTGCCGTCGAAACGCGTATGCGCGGCACCCACCGCCGAGGTCACCTGGTCGACGGGCACGTTCTCGGACAGGTCTTCGACCAGACTCTCGGTCATACGCCGCATGGCCAGCTCTTCTCGCTGGACGACATCGGCTGCTATGCCGGGGGTTACGCGCGACACCACATTCTCCTGGGCTCAGATCGGCTGCGGACGCGGCGCGGCGACCGGGCCCTCCCGTGCGCACGCCGCGGGCCACGCTACCGGCGGGCAGCACAGTTACCCCAGCTGTGAACCGCCGGGCACGCAGAGTTCAACACCCGCTCCGCCGCCCGCCATCCGGCGTTGTCCGGATGTTCGTCCACGGGCCGAAAAGCGCTCCGCGAGTGCGTGATTCGCGTCCCGGACGGGCGGTCAGCTCGCGGCGTCGGGGCGCTCGGCCAGGCCCAGGCGCAGGTGTTCGCTGTGGTAGACGGCTTCGTCGAGCAGCTGGGCGACGTGGTTGTCGTAGAGGGTGTAGACGATGCTGCGCCCGGCGCGGGTGCCGGTGACCAGGCCGAGGTTGCGCAGCAGCCGCAATTGGTGGGAGACGGCGGACTGTTCCATGCCCACCGCGTCGGCGAGCTCGGTGACCGGGCGCGGGCCCTGGCGCAGTTCGCTCAGGATCAGCAGCCGGCTCGGGGTGGCCAGGGCCTGCAAGGTCGTGGCGACGTGCGCGGCGGCGTCCGCGTCGAGCCGTCCGATCGGCCGGTCGTGGCCGTCGACACCGTGTCCCATGGCCGCAGTCTAACCCGCGAGCAACACATGAATACCTCTTCATTTGTTCTGTTATTGTCGCGGTGTCCATCCCCTGACCTTCCGGAGGTGCCCCGTGGCCTCGTCCACCGCCACGCCCGTCCGCCCCGCCACCCGCCCGGTGCTCGCCGGGCGGCGCACCCGGTGGACGGCGCTGCCCGAGATGCGCTGGGCCGCCGCGGCGACGGGACTGTTCGTCCTCGGCGGCCTCGCCCAGCTCGCCGGGACACCGTCGTGGCTGTGGTGGACGCTGTATCTGGCCTGCTACGCCACCGGCGGCTGGGAACCCGGGCTGGCGGGCCTGCGCGCACTGCGCGAGAAAACCCTCGATGTCGACCTGCTGATGGTGGTGGCCGCGCTCGGCGCCGCCGCGCTCGGGCAGGTCTTCGACGGGGCGCTGCTCATCGTCATCTTCGCCACCTCCGGCGCGCTCGAAGCGCTGGCCACCGCCCGCACCGAGGACTCCGTGCGCGGCCTGCTCGACCTCACTCCCGACACCGCGACCGTGCTCACCGACGACGGCGAACACACGGTCGCGGCCGCCGGGCTCGAGATCGGCGCGCTGGTGCTGGTCCGCCCGGGTGCGCGGATCCCGGCGGACGGGTGCGTCATCGACGGGGCCAGCGATGTCGACCAGGCCACCGTCACCGGCGAATCCCTGCCGGTCGACAAACACCCGGGCGACACCGTGTTCGCGGGCACCCTCAACGGCACCGGCGTGCTGCGGGTGCGGGTCCAGCGGCGCGCCGAGGACTCGGTGGTGGCACGCATCGCCGGACTGGTCGAGGAGGCGAGCCGGACCAGCGCGAAGCGGCAGCTGTTCATCGAGAAGATCGAGCAGCGCTATTCGCTGGGCATGGTCGTAGCCACCCTCGCGGTGTTCCTGGTGCCGCTGGGTTTCGGTGCGACACTGCAGGACGCGCTGCTGCGCGCGATGACGTTCATGATCGTCGCCTCCCCCTGCGCGGTGGTGCTGGCCACCATGCCGCCGCTGCTCGCGGCCATCGCCACCGCGGGCCGCCACGGTGTGCTGGTCAAGTCCGCGGTGGTGATGGAAGAACTCGGCACCACCACCCGGGTCGTGTTCGACAAGACCGGCACCCTCACCCGCGGCGTGCCGGTCCTCGGCGAGATCGCGGTACTCGACACGGCCACCGGCGAGGACGAGGCGCTGCGCCTGGCCGCGGCCGCCGAACATTCCAGCGAACATCCCCTGGCCAGCGCGATCGTGGACGCGGCCCGGGAACGGGACCTGCCCCTGCCGCTCGCGCACGACTTCGCCGCCCAACCCGGACGTGGGGTGCGCGCCCGGATCGAGGGCAGCGTCGTCCAGGTGGGCTCCCCGGCCCTGCTGGCCACCGCGCACCCCGTGGTCGCCGAGCTGCAGGCCCGCGGGCACACCGCTGTCGTCGTCCTCCGTGACCACACCCCGATCGCGGTGCTCGGCATCACCGACCAGGTCCGCCCCGATGCCGCCACCACCGTCGCCGCGGTCACCCAAACCACCGGTGCCGCCCCGATTCTGCTCACCGGCGACAACCCGGTCACCGCCGCCTCGCTGGCCCGCCGCGTCGGCATCGACGAGGTACGGGCCGAACTGCTGCCGGAGGACAAGGTGCGCGCGGTGCGGGCCCTGCACGCGGCCGGGGAGCGGGTGGCGATGGTCGGCGACGGTATCAACGACGCGCCCGCGCTGGCGGCCGCGCCGGTCGGGATCGCGATGGGTGGCGCCGGATCCGATCTGGCCTTGCAGAGCGCCGATGTGGTGATCGTGCGCGACGACCTCACCAGCATTCCCGCCCTGGTGCGGCTCTCGCGCCGCGCGCACCGGGTGGTGCTGGCGAATCTGGTCATCGCGGGCGGGTTCATCGCCGTGCTGGTGGTGTGGGATCTGGTCGGGCATCTGCCGCTGCCGTTGGGGGTGGCCGGGCACGAGGGGTCCACGGTGCTGGTCGGGCTCAACGGTCTCCGCCTGCTGCGTTCGAAGGCGTGGCGTGATGCGGTCGAGCTCAGGGGCCGGTGACCGGTCCGCGCAGCGCGGACCGCAGCAGCCCGCCGGTCAGCAGCTCGAGCACCCCGATGATCAGCAGCGCCGCCCCGGCCAGGGTCGCCAATCCGGTGACGGTCTCGAATTTCATGGCGATCACCACGATCCCGATGACCGCGGTCACCACCCCGCACACCTCGTGCAGCGCGCCACCGGCGAGCCCGTCGTCCCAGGCCGCGACCAGCGCCTGCACGGTCCCGCGCACCGCCCACCCGATCCCGATCCACAGCGCCAGCAGCTCGATCGTGCCCCCGCTGAAGGCCAGCATGGCCAGAATGCCGGTGAGGGTCGCGCTGACCACCACCAGTCCCCGCAACCAGATCGCCATCCGCGCCGAGAACGCCAGATACACCTGCATCCCCGCGCTCACCAGCAACGCGGTGCCGAACACCAACGCCAACGTGGCGGTGCTGCGGCCCGGCCACAACAGCAGCACCAGCCCGAGCAGGAACGAACAACTCCCCGCGACCAGCATGGCCCGGCGGGTGCCGTCGCGCCCGCTCATCCGGTGTGCTCCCGCAGGAACGGCGCGGTCCGGCTGACCGGATCGGCCGCGACCTGCCGCGGTGTCCCGTGCGCCACGATCCGCCCACCCTGCGCGCCGCCACCGGGACCCATGTCGATCACCTGGTCCGCCCGCGCGACAACGGTCATCTCGTGCTCGACCACGACCACCGTGGCACCGGTGTCGACGAGCGAATCGAGCTGGGCGAGCAGCACATCGGTGTCGGCGGGGTGCAGGCCGGTGGTCGGTTCGTCGAGCAGGTAGACGGTGTCGCCGCGCCGTACCCGCTGTAGTTCGGTGGCCAGTCTCACCCGTTGCGCCTCCCCGCCGGACAGCTCGGTCGCCGGTTGTCCCAGCCGCAGATAGCCCAGCCCGACCTCGGCGAGAGTGCGCAGTGCACGGGCCACAGCCGGGACGTCGGCGAGGAATTCGGCCGCGGCGTCCACGGTCAGATCCAGCACTTCGGCGATGGTGGTGTCGCGGTAGGTGATCTCGAGAGTTTCGGGGTTGTAGCGGGCGCCGTGACAGTCCGGGCAGGGACTGTAGGTGCTGGGCAGGAACAGCAGTTCCACCGTGATGTAGCCCTCGCCCTGGCAGGTGGGGCAGCGGCCATCGGCGACATTGAACGAGAACCGCCCCACCCCGTATCCGCGCGCCCGCGCCTGCGGGGTGTCGGCGAAGAGCTTGCGGACAGTGTCGAACAGGCCGGTGTAGGTCGCCAGGTTCGAGCGTGGGGTCCGCCCGATCGGCGCCTGATCCACCTCGACCACCCGGCCGATCGCGGCATCCGCCTCGGCGGCGCTCGACACCGCGTGCAGCAGCGTCGATTTCCCCGCACCGGAGACTCCGGTGATCGCGGTGAACACCCCCAGCGGCACATCGACATCGAGACCGACGAGATTGTGCCGGGTGATCCCCCGCACCGCCAGAGTCCCCGTGGGCACGCGTTCGCGGCGGGCGGGCGGAACGATCTCGCCGAACAGGTACGGGCGGGTCACCGATTCGGTCACCGTCCGCAAGCCCGCGACCTCCCCGCTGTAGAGCACCTGTCCCCCGTGCACGCCCGCGCCGGGCCCGATATCGATCAGCCAGTCCGCGTGCCGCACCACGTCGAGATCGTGTTCGACCAGGAACACGCTGTTGCCGGAGTCCTTGAGCCGGTCCAGCACCGTCGTCAGCGCCGCGGTGTCGGCGGGATGCAGACCGGCCGAGGGTTCGTCGAGAATGTAGACGACACCGAACAATCCCGACCGCAACTGCCCGGCCAGCCGCAACCGCTGCAACTCCCCACCCGACAGCGTCGGGCTCTCCCGATCCACACTGAGATAGCCGAGCCCCAGCTCGATCAGCACATCCAGCCGTGAGGTGAGGTCCTGGGTGAGCACGGCGACCGCGGCGGTGCCCGCGGTGTACGGGCGCAGGATCTCGGCGAGCTCGCTGATCGGCAGTTCGGCCAGTTCGGTGATGTTGTGACCGGCGAAGGTCACCGCGAGCGCTTCGGGTTTCAGCCGCCGCCCGGCACACACCGGGCAGACCGCGGTGTGCAGGAATTCCGCCGCCCTGGCGCGGGTCTTCTCGCTCTTGGACTCGGCGTGCGCGCGCCGCAGCAGCCGTTCGGCGCTGGTGTAGGTGCCCTGGTAGGGGCGGTGGATGCGGTGCGGTTCCCGCTCGGGTTCTACGGTGACGACCGGACTGTCGGCGGTGAACAGGATCCATTCGCGTGCGGCGGGCGCGAGTTCGCGCCACGGACGGTCGATGTCGTAGCCCAGCGCGGCGAGCACGTCCCGCAGGTTCTTGCCCTGCCACGCCCCCGGCCAGGACGCGATCGCGCCCTCGCGGATGCTCAGCGACGGATCGGGCACCATCGACGCCTCGGTCGCCTCGTGCACCACGCCCTGCCCATGACAGCGCGGACAGGCGCCCTCGACCGTGTTGGGGGAGAACGCGTCCGAGTACAGCCGGTTGGTGCCCTCCGGATAGTGGCCGGGCCCGGTTCTGGCCGGGCCGGGCGGATAGTCACCTTCGCGCGACATCAGCATCCGCAGGGTGTTCGAGATCGCGGTGACCGTGCCCACGGTCGACCGCGAGGACGGCGCCGACCGGCGTTGCGCGAGCGCCACCGTCGGCGGCAGCCCGGTCACCTCGTCCACATCGGGCGCCTCGACCTGATGCAGCAATCGCCGGGCATACGGCGCCACCGATTCCAGATACCGCCGCTGCGATTCCGCGTACAGGGTGCCGAAGGCCAGCGACGACTTGCCCGACCCCGAGACACCGGTGAACGCGACCAGCGCGTTGCGCGGCATCGCCGCGCTCACCTCGCGCAGATTGTGGACCCGGGCGCCCCGCACCCGAACCATGGGATCGACCTCGCGCGAATCCACAGCTACCGAGATTACGCGGTCACACCCCGCTCCGGATGCCGCACACGCTGGGCTTTTCCGGCCGGGGTCAGAAGAACCAGCCCAGTTCGGGTGCCCGTTCGGCGGCGAACGCGGCGTCGAACGCGGTCAGTGCCGCCGGGTTCTCGACGCGGACGCGGTGCGCGGCCGCCAGCCTGCCCGCCCGGTGCGCGCCGAAATAGAGCGCGCCCAGGACATTGATGTCCAGGCCCAGATCGGCCGGTCGGGTGGTGGGTGCGCACTCGGCGACGCCGTCGCGCACCCGTAGCGCGAACCGGCCGCCCGCCGTGCGGAACGGGTCGTGGACCTCGACGACGGTATCGAGATCACCGCTGTAGCGACGCGCGGTCAATGCCGCGGGAACGTCCATGACCCGTGCCCACAGCGCGTCGCTGCGGTCGGTGACCCGCACGGTGCGCGGGTCGGCGAACAGGTAGGGCAGCGGATCGTTCTCGGCGAGGGTGGCTTCCACCCGGTCCACCAGGTCCAGGCCGAGCAGGACCCGCCACAGCGCCGCGTGCGCGTGCGGCGTCACCGCGCGCAATTCCGACACCGTGACCACCGACTCGCGCCCCTCGTGACGGCGCCGATACAGCGCGTACCCGTCGGGATGGGTCAGCACGAACACCGACGACGCCCCTGACCGATGGCCCTCGAGGTCGGCGAACATCAAGGCCCACTTCGCCTCCGGCCGCTGCTGCGCGCCCGCGGTCCGGCGCTGCCAGCGCTCGTAGACCGCGCGGATCTGCGGGGCCGCATCGGCCAGGGTGGACATGAGGACGCCGCCCGGATCGGGGGTGGTGGACCGGAACTCGGCCCGGTGCCGATCGATGGCGACGGTGGTGTCCGTGATGGCCGGGTCGTAGCCGAAGCGGCCGTAGATCGTGCCTTCGCTGGCGGTGAAGATCGTCAACGGCAACCCGTCGGCCTCGGTGCGCGCGTGCTGGGCCGTGTACAGGGCACGCAGCAGGCCGCGACGGCGGTGGGTCGGCGCCACCGCTACCGCCGAGACACCACACGCGCGGACGGTGCGGTCACCGGGGACAGTCACCGTCATCGTGATGTCGACGGTGTGGCCCACCACCTGTCCGGCATCCACGGCCACCAGGGCGCGCTCCACCGGGAACAACGCGCGCCGGTGACCGAGTTCCTCACTGGTCTGCCTGCGACCGAAAGCGGTGGCGAGCAGTTCGGCGATGCCGTCCTGATCGCTGGCACCGGCCGCCCGCACGCTGATGCTGTTCCCCGAAGACATCCCCGTACCCTCCCACGCGTCACCGCTGGACACACCTGAATTTCCGGGCGGCCTGCCCGGTGATCAGGGCGTGGCGCCGTGTTCCATCATCGCGCGCAGGTCCGGCAGCGCGCCGATGCGCTGGGTCACCGGCCGTCCGGGTGCCGCGGTCTGCGGGGATCCGGTCGCCCGCAGCAGGGCCCGGACCTGCTCGGGCGTCGCCCGGGTCCCGGTCCGCGCCAGCATCCCCTGGTAGGCCGCGATCGCGCCGACCACGATCGGTGACGCGCTGGAGGTGCCGCTGAACTCGTCGGTGTACCACAGGTCTTCGTCGGGTCCGCCCTGGAGATCGCCGTAGCCGGTGGTGGTGACCTCCCGCCCCCACCCCTGCGTGTCCACGCGTGCCCCGTAGTTGGAGAACGCCAGTCGGGAACGGGCCGGACCGTGATCGCGGCCGTGCAGACCCCGCGGTGGGGCGCCCGCGCCGACCACGATCGCACCGGAGTCGGCCGCACTGCCCCGCAGCGGATTGCGCCAGTCGGCGGGGAAATCGGCGGGACGGGTCTCATAGACCGGGTCGTCGAAGTTCTCACCCCCGTTGCCCGCGGCCTCGACCACGATGACACCGCGCCCGACCGCGTACCGCACGGCCGCGAAATCGTCGGGCCACCACTCCACCGCGATGTAGCCGCGCTGATCCCCGGTGGCGCGGTAGCCGAATCGCGGTCCGGGCCGGTGCAGTTCGATCAGCAGCACATCACCGGGATCCAGGGCGTCGGCGGCCGAGCGGATGGCGGTCGCCGAGCCGATCCCGAAGATCGACACAGCCCGGATGTGTGCCTCGGGAGCGATACCGGTGATCCCGAAGGCGTTGAGGTCGCCGCTGATCTCCCCGGCGACCGCGGTGCCGTGGTTGCGCCAGCCGAGATCGTCGGCGGCGCTCCCGCCGATCACCCCGCCCTGGTTCTGGCGCAGGTCCTCGTGGGTGAACCGCCACGCGCCCTCCACGTCGATCACCCGCACCCCGGTGCCGAGCCCGCCGGGCCTGGTCTGGGCCCACACGGCGTCGATCCCGGTCGGGCCCGCGTCCAGATAGGCCTGGCGGGGACGGAAATCGGGGGTCACCGCCGGGGCCTCCGCGGCGACAGTGTTCGCGGCCAGCGGCGCGAGCGGCGGTTCGGCCGCGGGCTTGACGTAGGCCGCGGCCACGGTGTCGTCCGCGCG
Source organism: Nocardia sp. SSK8 (assembly GCF_037034205.1). Lineage (NCBI taxonomy): Bacteria > Bacillati > Actinomycetota > Actinomycetes > Mycobacteriales > Nocardiaceae > Nocardia > Nocardia sp. SSK8. The sequence continues at coordinate 438,475 of NZ_JBAGKD010000002.1, read as the reverse complement.
CAGCCGCTCCGCGAGCTCATCGAGATCGCCTGCCGCGCCGCGCACGGTGTAGTAGCTGAGGTAGTCACCGGCCGACGGTGCCTGCGGTGTCTCGGCGAGCCGGTCGGCCAGCCGGTTGCCGGGGCCGAAGATCGGTTCCAGACGCGCTGTCGCGGGCAGGATCTCGTCGACGTGCCCTCGCACCGACCGGTTCTCCCGCAGCGCGCGGGCGGTGATCTCGGGACCGGTCGGCGCGGTGAGCACGACCAGTTCGCCGGGCGGGACCGCGGCGGCGGGCGCCCCCGGTCGCTGGTGTCTGCGAGGTCTAGCGGTGGAGGCCATGGGTATCAGTGAACCGGGCGCCGGGCGCGTCCGCTACCGTTCACCCGCACACGCGGGACGCGACACGCCGCCCGCGGATACCCGGTGACGGGTTTGCTCGCCCGTCGCGCCGGGTACGTCGCTGTTCGTGAGTGAATCATAGTGCGCGCCTACGGCTTTCACCTAGACTTTTCCCAGGGTGAGATCCTCGGTCACCCGGCGTGAACCAGACCATCGGAAAATGCCGTCTCGCAGGGGGTCAACCATGTCTACCGCTGTCGATTTCGCCGCCCGGCTCATCGATCCCGCGGCCATCGCCGCCGCAGGCCACTCGGCGGTCCTCGCCTACGTCTCGCCGAGCAGGCCGGGCGCGAACTTCGGCGCCAAACCCATCACCGCGGAGTATGCCCGGGCACTGGCCGCCGCGGGCCTGGATGTCGTCTCCATCTGGCAGTACGGCAAACCCGGCGACGCCACCCCCTCGGACTGGACCACCGGCTTCGACGGCGGCAGGCGCATGGCCGAGCAGGCCCGCGCCACCCATCTGAGCCTGGGCGCCCCCGCGCACGCGCCGATCTTCTTCGCCGTCGACGAGGACATCACGCTCACCCAGTGGAACAGCACCGCGGTCGAGTTCTTCCGCGGCGTCAACGCCGTGCTCGGCACCGCCAATACCGGGATCTACGGGCATTCGCGGGTGTGCGCGTGGGCGATGGAGGACGGGGTCGTCGGTGGCCGCGGCGGATTCGGCTGGGTGTGGCAGACCCGCGCCTGGTCGGGCACCGAACGCGAACCACGCGCGGTGCTGTACCAGCGGGTGATCGACACCCCCACCAACCCGGGGCCGAAGATCGACGGCACCTCGGTCGACGTCAACGACATCCTCGCCCCCGATTTCGGCCAGTGGGCCCTGGACCGCACCATCAACGTCCCGCGGTTCACCGAGATCGACCGGCTCGGCCCCTCGCACTCGCCGCGCGACGGCGCCCGCATCACCAATTTCATCCTGCACACCCAGGAAGGCAACGGCACCGCCGAATCCCTGGCCGCCTACCTCAACAACCCCGCCAACGGCGTCTCCTACCACTACACCCTGCGCGACGGCGTGCTGGCGCGGGTGGTGCCCGAGGAACTGGCGTCGTGGTCGGTGCTGTCGGCCAACCCGTTCACGGTGAACCTGTGCTTCGCGGGGAGCCGGGTGGCCTGGTCGCGCCAGCAGTGGCTGGCCATCGACGCCGACCTGCGCATCGCCGCGTATATCGCCGTGCGCAGCGCCCTGCGCCACGGCTACGCCACCGCCGTGATCGCCCCCGACTACCGGGTGGCCGAGGGCATCACCGACCACAACTACGTGACCCGCGCCCTCGGCATCGGCAGCCACACCGATGTCGGCCCGAACTTCCCCTGGGATGTCTTCGCCGGTCACGTCGCCGATTTCGCCGGTGCCAGCCCCAACGCGATCGATGACCGGGCCGCCGTGTCGCCGTGGCTGGGGCAGCGCCGCACCGACGGCGAGATCGCCACACCCGACGGAATCGGGCGTTTCGCGGAGTTCGAACACGGCTACGTCTACTGGCACCCGGCCACCGACGCCCACGCCATCCCGACCGCGATCATGACCAAGTACGCCGAACTCGGCTGGGAGGCCGGGCCGCTCGGCTACCCGATCGCCGAGCACACCGAACTGCCCGACCCGCGCGGCACCGGACCCGGCCTCGCCCAGGCCTTCCAGGGCGGGATCGTCTACCGGCGCGCGGGCCGCCCGGCCTATCGGGTACACGGGGCCATCGGCGCCCGCTGGGCCGCCTCCGGTTACGAGAACGGCCCGCTGGGCTGGCCGATGTCCGAGGAGATCGGCCACGACGACGGCATGTATCAGGAGTTCGAGTTCGGCCGGGTCTACTGGGTGCCCCAGCAGGTGGTCGCCCTGCGCAACTCCGGCGACCCCGATACGCCGCTGGCGCGCCCGGCCTAGCCGAGCAGCAGGGCGAGGGTGGTAGCGGCGACACCCAGGATCAGGGCCGCCACCACCACGATCGCGATGAGCCGCGTGCGCGGCGACGGGCCCTGGTAGGTCGGTTCCTCGTTCAGCATGTCCGCGAGATCGAGGGCGGCGAATTCACGGGTCGTTTCCAGGGGTCCGGGCTGCTCGGTCATGACCGCACAGGCTAGTCGAGCCCGTCGCGTCAGGCGAGCGTTACCCCGATCATGGCTGCGGCACAGCCGTTCTGGTGGCGGCGAGCAGATCGTCGAGACGACGTTCGGCGCGCTCGGCCCGGGCGAGGGTCTCCTGACGGACCTCGTCGAGCGCGGCCACTCGCTCGGCGGCCTCTGCCCTGGCCTGGTCGAGCGCGGCCGCGGCTTCGGCGCGCCGCTGGTCGGCCTCCGCGCTCGCGGTGCGCCGCAGCTCGGCGAGTTCGAGCCGGGTCTGGTCCAGTTCGGTGCGGGCGGTATCGAGTTCGGCGCGGGCCCTGCGCCATTCCTCGCGGGCCTCGGCGGCGGCTTCGACCCGTTCGGCGGTGGCCTGTTCGGCGCGGGCGGTGGCGCGGTCGGCGTCGGCGGCGCGCTGGATGGCCAGGTCGCGTTCGGCGGTGGCGGCGGCGATGCGGGCCTCGGCGTCGCGGCGGGCGTGCGCGATCTCGGTGGCGGCGCGTTCTTCGGCGCGAGCGATGGTCTCGGCGGACTCTCGCTCGACGGCGGCGATATCGTCGGCGGCCTTCTGCTGGGCGGCCCGGATGTCGGCGTCGGCCTCGCTGCGGGCGGCGAACACGTCCTCGGCGGCCTGTTTGGTGACGCGGTCGACCGAGGCGAGGACCTCGTCGCGGGCGGCGAGTGCTTCGGTGACAGCCTGTTCGGCCTGTTCGGCGGCAGTGACCGCGTCCTGGGCGACCGATTCCGCGAGTGCGCGGGCCTCATCGGCTTCGCGGCGTGCCTGTTCGGTGGCGACGGCGGTCATTTCGGCTTCGGCGATGCGGCGGGCGGCGTCGGCCTGTACCGCCTGGACCTGCGCTTCGGCGACCGACGGGTCACCCAGGGTCTGTAGTTCGGCGACGGCGGCGTTCAGGGTGGTGCCCAATTGTTCGGCCAGTCCACGGAATTGGCCGAGTAGTTCGTCGGCGCGCAACCGTGCCACCGTCACCGGGCCTTGTTGCGTCACAGTGACGGAAGCGGGTGTGGCCTCCGACTCCTGCTGGAGCCGTTGCCTTTCCCGCCACGCCCGCCATCGTGTGTGGTCCGGGTGGTCGCAGTATTCGGAGGGACGGCCGGGGCCGCCGCCGCGGGTGATGGGGCGGGCACAGCCCGGATAGTTGCAGACGCTCGACACGGGAGAATCGTAACGTTGGTTTCGTCAATTGCTTACGTTTCCGACGAAACGAAATCCGTGTCGCCCCTTCACGGTTCGATTCCTGACCGTCAGCGCCTAACCTCCGATAAGTGAACATTATCGGTGGTCAGCTTCTCCCTCATGCTCGATGTACCTCGAACCATTTGCGTTTACGTTTGGTTGGAAGTGACGCAACGTATCTGCGACATAACCGGGGCAAAACTGTGCACGGTAGTACGACCGTCCCGAAACGGCCGTTTTGCCGAAGGGCCTGTCCCATTTCCTAGGTCCTATGCAATACTGCATAGGAAATCAGTTCCACCGCCCCGAGGAGTCCCCATGCCGATGATCGATGTCACCGCCGTCCGCGGATCCATCCCCGACGCCGTCCGCCCGCAGCTCCTCGACGAGCTCGCGACGATCCTGCTGCGCTGGGAAGGCGCCCCCGACACCGAGTTCTTCCGCGAGATCAGCTGGGTGTACTTCCACGAGATCGACGCCACCCAGCTCGCCGTCGGTGGACGCGCGGGTGGCAGTCCGCGCTTCCGCGTCGAGATCACCGTGCCCGCGGGCGCGCTCTCGGCGCGCCGCAAGGAAGGACTCATCGCCGACGTGCACACCGCGGTCGTCACCGCCGCCGGACTCGACCCGCACAGCCCCCAGGCCCTGCACGTGTGGACGCTGATCCGCGAGATCCCCGAAGGCAGCTGGGGTGCCGCCGGTGCCGCGGTCCGGTTCGAGGCACTCAAGGCCACCTCGGCCGCCGAGCGGGAGAAGGCGCGCACCACCTAGCAAGATGGCGGTCATGAACCTGACACAGCTGAGCGCGACCATCGAGGACGCGGTCGCCACCCATCTCAACGAACTCGGCCGGATGTCAGGATTGTTGCCGCTGGCCTGGTTCGTCGCGCCGTCGGTCACCGACGACGACGAGCGGGAGGCAGTGCTGTCCCTCGAAGGCCAGGTGGGTGGCCATCTTCCGCAGCACCCGGGGTGGATCGTCGATCAATGGGCCCAGGCGCTCGGGTTGCGTCCGGTGCTCGCGCCGCCGCCCGGGGTGCACGCGGTCGAGGGGCTGCTCGAGCCGGTGCCGGGTGAGTATCGCTTCGAGGTCCGGGTCTGGGGCGTCCTCGGTCAGGCCGCGCCGTACGCCCCGGGGCCGCGTTGATGACCGGCGGCCCGATTATGCGAGGTAGCATAGCGAAGTCCGGATCCGTCCTCTTGTCAGGAGTGTCACCGCCGTGGGAGCCCGCACCAACACTCGCCAGAGAATGCTGCACAGCGCGGTCCAGCTGCTGCGCGAGCGGGGTGCGGCCGGAGTGACCATCGATGCCGTGCTGGCCCGCAGCGAGGCACCACGCGGCTCGGTCTATCACCATTTCCCCGGCGGGCGCGCGCAGATCATGACCGAATCGCTGACGCTGGCAGGCGATGCCATCAGCGCCATCATCGACCAGGCCGCCGCGCAGAGCGCGGTCACGACATTGCGGCAGTTCGGGCAGTTCTGGACCGCGCTGCTCGAACAGTCCGATTTCGGGGCGGGCTGCCCGGTGGTGTCGGTGGCGGTGGGCAGCTCGCCCGAGGACGAGCACCTGCAGCCCTCGGTGGCGGCGATCCTCGGGCGCTGGCATGCGGGGCTGGTCACCGCGATCGAGACCGACGGGGTGCCGTCGCCGCGCGCGCAGCGGCTGGCCACCATGGCGATCGCGGCGGTCGAGGGCGCGGTGATCCTGTGCCGGGTGAACCGGTCAACGACCGCGCTCGACGAAGTCATCGACGAACTCGAGGTCGTGTTCACCGCGGCGCTGCCCGCTTGATCCTTGACGGGCGCGGCACCGCTCCCTAGCCTGCCTCACGGACGCCGTCGGCACAGCGGAGGAGGGCGCGGATGCGCGCGGACAGCGTGATCTGGCCGGGGGATCCCTCGACCGTCGCGGCGATGATCGTCGATGACGCGACCGTCGCCGATCTGCGACTCGACCAGGTGATCGCCGCCGTCGTCGGCGCGCCGGACGAGTTCGGGCTCACCGCGCTGATGCGCAGGCCGGTCCGCGATCCCGACATCGTGCGCTACCGGCAGGAAGTCTTCGCCGACCTCGCCGATCCCGAAATCCGCGCGGTCTTCGACGATTTCGCCGCGGGCATGCGGCGGGTGCGGCGCCGTGTGACCGGTGCGGCCCGGCTCCAGCATCCCCGCCAGCAGCAACGCTGGCAGCTCGACGCCGCCGCCGACTACCTCGATATCCTCACCGCGATGGCCGCGGCGCTGCCCACACGTCCCCTGACCTCGCGAGCACTGTCTCGCTGGCGCGACGCGCTCACCGAGGCGGTGGCGGGACCGGGGCTAGCCCACCTCGGCGAGGATGTCCGCGCGACCCGGCAGGCGCTGGCCACCGTGCGCTACAGCGTCCGGGTGCTCGGCACCGACACGATCGAGGTCGGCCCCGACGACAGCGAGATCGACTACAGCGCCACGGTGTCACAATTGCTCGCCCGGTTCGGCGCCGGTCCCCCGCCGCCGCGGGACCCGCAGCCGGAATGGCCGGACATGAACCAGATGGAGGAACAGATCCTCGATCGGGTCGCGGCCCTGTTCCCCGCACCGTTCGCGCGCCTGGCCGCCTTCGCCGACCGGCACGCCCACTTCCTCGATCCCGCCGTCGTCACCTTCGACCGCGACATCCATTTCTATCTCCGCTATCTCGACTTCGCGGCCCGGATCGGCAGGCCACTGACTTTGCCGACCGTGGTGGCCACCGACCTCGGCGCCGAAGACGCCTTCGATCTGGCGCTGGCCGCCAAACTCGGCGGCCCACCGGAGGTGGGCAACGACTTCGAGCTGTCCGGGCCCGAACGCGTCCTGATCGTCACCGGCCCCAACCAGGGCGGCAAGACCACCTTCGCGCGCATGGTCGGCCAGCTCGCCTATCTCACCGCGCTGGGCTGCCCGGTTCCGGCGCGCGCGGCCCGGCTGCCGCTGCCCGACCGGCTGACCACCCATTTCGAACGTGCCGAACAGGCCGCTGACGCCGACGGCCGCCTGCTGGCCGAACTCGACCGTGTCCGTGACACCCTCGACCACGCCACCGCGAACAGCCTGCTCATCCTCAACGAGAGTTTCAGTTCCACCAGCACGGTCGACGGTGTCCGGATCGGGCGCCGGATTCTCGACAAGATCATCGCCGCGGGCTCGGTCGCGGTGTGGGTGACCTTCTTCGACGAACTCGCCGCCGACCGGCCGGAAACGGTCAGCATGGTCGCGGCCACCGCCCCCGGCGATCCCGCGCGCCGCACCTTCCGGATCGAACGCCGTGCCGCCGACGGCAACGCCCACGCGGTGGTCCTGGCCGAACGCTACGGGCTCACCTACGATCTCGTGACCGCCAGGATGACCGCATGCGAGTGAACCTGCTCCACCCCGCCGACCGGATTCCCGGTGCCGCCGTCAACGGTGCGCATGTCGTCGCCGATCTGGGTCTGGAATCGCTGTTCACGGCCATGGCCGACGGCGACCCGCTGATCCTCGACGTGGTGCGCGCCACGGTGCCTGCCACGCTCACCGATCCCGAGGTCATCGGCTACCGCCACGCGGTGCTGGCCGACTGCCTGGCCCAGCCCGAGGTGGTCCGTGAGCTGTACCGGATCGCGGTGGAACCGACCGGGATCCGACGTTGGCCCGCCGGGGGTGGACGGCGCGCGGGCGGCAAACTGGTGCTGTCGCTGCCGCCGTTCACCGAACTGCTCGGCTGTCTGCGGCGGTTGCGCGCGCACTGCCGCGCGCACACCTTCACCTCGGCAGGGCTGCGCGCACTGGCCGACACCGTGACCGAACACTTCGACGAGGACTACCTCGACACCGTCGACACCCACCTCACCGCCTTGCATTTCGACCACGGCATCCACCTCGGTGCCGGGCTGGGCATCGGCAACAAGATCGCCGACATCGTCCTGCGCGCACCGCTGCCCGCCCGCCGGACACGCTTCGGGTTCGACCGTCGCGCCGCCCGCGCGTTCCACCCCATCGAGGACCCCGAGGCCCGCGCCAACCCCACCCTCAACCCGGTCGTGCAGCTGCGCGACAAGGCGCTGGCCGATCTCGCCGAGGTGGTCGCGTACGCCGCCGACCACATCCACGCCTTCTTCGAGCGGCTGCGCACCGAACTGGCCTTCTACCTCGGCTGCCTGAACCTGCACGACCGGTTGCGCGCCACCGGGATCCCGACCTGCCTGCCGACCGTCCACCCCGCCGGTCCGCCGCGCCTGCGCACCACCGGCCTGCGCGACATCACCCTGTGCCTGGCCACCGACCGGGCCGTCGTCGGCAACGACCTCGACGCGACCGGACGGACCCTGCTGGTCGTCACCGGCGCCAACAACGGCGGCAAATCCACCTTCCTGCGCAGCCTCGGCGCCGCCCAGATCATGCTGCAGGCAGGCATGTTCGTGCCTGCCGAGACCTTCGAATCCGAACTGCGCACCGGCATCTTCACCCATTTCGTCACCGACGAAGACCGCACCATGACCTACGGCAAACTCGTCGACGAACTCGTCCGCATGCGCGCCGTCGTCGACCACCTCACCCCCGGCGCCCTGCTGCTGTCCAACGAATCCTTCGCCTCCACCAGCGAACGCGACGCCACCCACATCCTCACCCCGCTCGTGGAAGCCCTCGTCGACACCGGCGTCACACCGGTCCTCGTCACCCACCTCTACGACTTCGCCCACACCCGCCACACCGCCGCCCACCCCACCGACCTGTTCCTGCGCGCCGGCCGCACCGCCGACGGCCACCGCACCTACCGCCTCACCCCCGGACCTCCCGAACCCACCAGCCACGCCGACGAGATCTACCACCAGGTCTTCCCGCCACAGCCGTGAAAAACCTGCTCCACCGAGACGATTCCGTATGCTGGCCCCGTGCAGGCCGAGATCGACCGGATAGTCGCCGACGTGCGGGAAGCCGACCGCCTCGGCGATACCGATTAGACGTCATCGTCTCGCCGACGGGTTCGGTCGGAGCCGGGCGGCCACTGCCAGGAGCGGGGTGAGAGTGGTGGTGGCCAAGGCGCCGGGGGTGGTGTCGGTGGCCAGGATCAGCCGGACGGTTCTCATCGCCGCGGTCAGGACCTGCGCGCCGCGTCGGCGCAGCTGTGTTTCGTAGTGTCCGATCGCGGCGGTGATGTCGGTGTGGCTGTCGAGCTGGGCGGCGAGGTCGGCGGCGTCCTGGATCGCCGCGCCCGCGCCCATTCCGGCGGTCGGTGGTGTGGCGTGGACGGCGTCGCCGAGCGCGGTGATGCGTCCCGTGGGCCAGGGTGCGAGGTCGGTGGCGCGGGTGGAGGCGGCGTTGAAGCGGAAAGCGGCGACACTGGCGGGGTCGGCGCGGGCAATCACCTCCAGGGTGTGGCGGGCCCAGTTGCGGTGGCGGAACCGGTCGATCAGCGCGGTTTGCCGGGCACGGCCGCGGAGTGCGCGCAGGGAATCGATGTCAGCGGATTCGGGAAACATCGCGCCCCAGATGTAGGTGGGGCCGGTCGTGATCGACATGCTCAGCGCGGGGGCGTCGAGGGCGGCGTTGCCGATCGGGTCGAGGTAGCCGACGTAGAGGGCGGCGCCCCGGGGACCGATGCCCATGGTCGATCGGGTGCCGAGCCGTTGCTGTTCGGTGAGGTCGAGGTCGGCGCGGCGGGTGCGGCCGGAGAACCCGATGAGGCCGGTCGGATGATTCGTCGGGCCTGCGGCGAGGTGGCGGCTGACAACCGAGTGGGTTCCGTCGGCGCCGACCACCAGATCCGCGGTCACCGACGTCCCCTCGACGAACACGACCCGCGGCGTTCCGTTGTCGTCGATGCCGACCTCCGAGACGGTGCTGCCGAGATGCAGGTCAGCGCCGACGGCATCCGCCAGCAGGGTGCGCAGGGTGATGCGGTCGATGTCGATGCTCGCGCTGCCCGTCAGGTCCGGGCCGTAGCCGAGCAGGCGGCCGCGGTAGTCCCAGAGCATGTCCCGATCGCGCAGGCGCAGGGCCGATCCCGAGGCCAGCAGGCGGCGCATGGTCTCCGGCGCGACCAGCCGCGCGAGTGCCGACTGGGCTCGCTCGTCGAGGGTGATGTGATAGCCGCCGGTCGCCGCGACATCGCGGTCACGGTCGAACACCGCCACCTCGTGACCGGCGCGGCGCAATCCCGCACCCAGTGCCAGTCCACCGATTCCGCCACCGACAATGACAACACGCATGCTCACTCCGCCTTCGCTCGTCGAATGCTCACGACGAAGACAGTGCCAGCGGTAGTGGACACGGGATGGCCACTACCGCTGGCACGATGAGGATCATGGCCAGTACCTCACACCGGGCACTGCGGCTGCTGTCCCTGCTCGGTTCACGCCGGACCTGGCAGCTCCGGGATCTCGCCACCCGGCTCACCGTCAGCGAACGCACCGTGCGCCGCGACCTGGACACCTTGCGCGAACTCGGCTACCCGGTCCAGACCGTGCGAGGCCCGAACGGCGGCTACCGCCTCGGCACCGGACACACCCTGCCGCCCCTGCTGCTCGACCACGACCAAGCCCTCGCGATCGCCATCGCGCTGCAAACCGCGCCCAGCTCCGTGTTCGGACTCCACGACGACACCGCCCGAGCCCTGACCACCCTGCAGCAAGCCATCCCGGACACACTGCGCGCCGCCATGGAATCCCTGCGCCTGACCAGGCTGCAGAACTATTGGGAATTCCCCGCACCCCCGATCGACACCGGCGCGCTCACCATCGTCGGCACCGCCGTGCGGCTGCGCCACCTCCTCGTCGCCGAATACCTCCGCGCCGACGGAACACGCCCCGCCCCCGACGATCCGGACTTCGCCGCAGCGCACCGGATCGAACCCCACCACCTCGTGGTGTGGGCGGGACGCTGGTATCTCATCGCCTACGACCCAGCCGACCACGAATGGCGAGTACACCGCGTCGACCGGCTCCACGCCCGGCCGACAACCCAACTCTTCACACCGCGCGAACTCCCCGGCGGCGACCTCGCCCACTTCGTCATGAGCAGCCACGACCGCGGCGACACCCCCGCCACCTGGCCGTGCACCGGCAGCGCACGCCTCACCCTCCCCGCTCACATCGTGGCCCGCTGGGCCCCCGGCGGCTCCGTCGTCGAACACCTCGACGACCACCACTGCCGCCTCACCCTCGGCGCCTGGTCATGGCCCGGCATCGCCGGAATCCTCGCCACCTTCGACACCGACCTCACCGACCTGCACCCACCCGAACTCCTCCACGCCTGCCACCGCCTCGCGCATCGCTACGCGAGCATCCAAACCTCAGATCGCGCCGGGCTTCCGCTTGACGACCGGCCCCGATCGGACCGCTAGTCGATGTCCGGTGGGTAGAAGTCAGTGTCGTCTTCCTGCGGGGACATCGGTGCGTACTGGCGGAGTTCGCCGTCACGCAACATCCACAGGCGGAAGTACTCCTCGTACTGGTCCTTGAGGAATACCTGGACCGCGTGCGGGACCTGCCACGGCAAGATGGCGGCACGATCGAGGATCGCGTTCAGATCCGCACGGTTGAGCGCGCCCGCCCAGATGGTGCACTCCGGACGCTTGTAGCCGCCCCATCGGTCGCCCTCACCGGTGATCTCCATGAGCCAGCCCACCGGGCGACCGGTGTTCATGACCGGATCGGTTCTCAGCCATTCGCTGAAGGTTTCGAGGGTGGGGATGTCGTCGTGGTTGACAGACACCATGATGTTGGCGACGTGACTCATTCGGTTTCGCTCACATGATATTCGAGAAGTTCTCGACCTCGACCGGGTCGATTCCTTCGTCCTCGGGCAGGGGGAAACCGAAGACCTGGGCGTAGAAGCTCAGTTCGGCGTCCAGGGCGGTGCGGATGTTCTCGGCGCGGCGGAAGCCGTGCTGTTCGCCCTCGAACAGGAGGTAGGCGACGGGGATTCGGCGGTCGCGGAGGGCGTCGACGATCATTTCGGACTGGTTGGGCGGGACGACGGCGTCCTCGCTGCCCTGCAGGACGATCAGGGGGCTGCGGAAGCGGTCGATGTGGTGGATGGGGGAACGGTCGCGGTAGCGGTCGCGTTCGGCGGGGTAGGCGCCGATCAGGCCGTCGAGGTAGCGGCTTTCGAATTTGTGGGTGTCGGCGGCGAGGGCCTCGAGGTCGGCCACGCCGTAGTGGTCGGCGCCCGCGGCGAACGGGGTTTCGGGGTGGGTGAGGGCGGCCAGGGTGGTGTAGCCGCCCGCCGAGCCGCCACGGATGGCCAGGCGGCGGGGGTCGACGCGGCCGGTGTCTGCCAGCCAGCGGGCCGCGGCGATGCAGTCGGCGACATCGACGATGCCCCAGGCCTCGTCGAGCAGGGCGCGGTAGGCGCGGCCGTACCCGGTGGAGCCGCCGTAATTGACATCGACGACGGCGAATCCGCGGCTCGTCCAGTACTGGGTCGACGGTGCGAGCACCGGGAGCGCGTGCGAGGTCGGGCCGCCGTGGATCACCACCAGCAGCGGCGGCAGTTCGCCCTCGGGCGCGCGATAACCGGTGCTGGTCGGCGGGTAGAACAGGGCGTGGGCGGTGCGCGGGGCGCCGTCGCGATCGGTCGACGGGAACGAGATCGGTTCGGGGACCGAGACAGCGGCGGCGGGCAGGCCCAGATCACGGGGTGCGCGCAGGGTTTCGAGTTCGGTGCCCGCGTCGGTGAGGGTGATGCGGTAGACGCCGAGTTCGGCGGTGGGGGTGCCCGCTGTCACGACGACCGCGTTCTCGCCCGCGCGCACGACCGCGAAGATCGCCGAGAACGGCAGATCCAGCTCGGTCACCGACCCGTCCGGGCGACGCAGGGCGAGCCCGTCGTAGCCGTCGCGCCACCGGGCGAACACGATCCCGCCGTCACCGAGCACCGCGTACCGTGCCGAACCCAACTGCCACGCGGGAACACCGATATCGGCCGCCATCTCGACAACCGGCTCGACCTCGCCACCCGGGGACCACCGGTAAAGATTCCACCACCCGTTGCGATCAGACAGAAACAGCAGTGAACCGTCGTCCTGCCAGCGCGGCTCCAGCACCGACTCACCCGGCCCACCCGCCACGACGGTCTCGACCCCGCTCGCGAGATCACGCACCCGCAGCACGGTGTCGTCCCACGGCATCGACGGATGATCCCAAGCCACCACGGCCAGCAACTTCCCGGTGGGATCGACCCGCGGCGCCACCACGAAATCCGGTCCACTGACCAGCACTTCCGGCCGCGACGGCCGCTCAGCGGACAACCGCACAATCTCATTACGCACATCCACCGCGCCACCCGCACCGACCGGATGCTGCTCACGGACCGCGACCAGCCACGCACCATCGGGCGCGAACGCACCGTCCCCGTAACGATCCCCGCGCGCCGCGGCAGGCTCCGGCGTCAAAGCAACCGGCTCCCCGCCCGGCTCCAGCCGATACACCCGCTGATCGGCCCAGTCGACGAAGAACACCACCCCGTCCCGCACCCACCACGCGGCACCCCCGTACTCGTGCACCGCGGTCCGCGCATCCCTCCCCACCGGCAACAAATCGGTCCGCGTCCCCGCCGCCGAACACCGCACGATCTGCGTCCGTCCCCCTTCCGCAGGCCGCCCCTCCGCCCAGTAGACATCGTCACCGTCCACCCGCACCTCACCCAAGCGCACCGCCGCGGCGACCACTTTCTCGGAAGTGATGGAAGTCGGCCAGGACCCGAACGGCAACTCACTGATCGTCACCCGGCCAGGCTAGCCGTCACCACCGCCCTTGGCAGGTCTCCGTCATCGGGCGCGTGACACGACGAATCGGTCGGCGGGCGGGGGCCGGTGATCGAGGCGCGTTCGACACCCGCGCCGCCGCCATACTCGACGGAAAACCCCTGGCCCCGAACCCGCCCGCATGACACGATCGCCGCCATGCCCGCCACCATGACCACCGACCAGCTCGCCGCCCGCACCGCCCGAGCCGTCGCGGCTGCCGTCGCCGCGGGCCGCGAACACGGCCTCACCGTGCGCGAACCCGTCGTCCTGCACGACATCTTCTCCGTCGTCGTGCATCTCGCCCCGGCACCGGTCGTGGTCCGGGTCCCGACCGTCTTGCCGCCGGGCAGCGACCTCGACGGCCTGATCCGCAGGCAGCGCACCGAACTCGACGTGGTCAGCTGGCTCGACGGCCACCAGGTGCCGGTGATCGCGCCCAGCCCGCTCGTCCCCACCGAACCCGTTCAGCGCGACGGCTTCTCGATGACCTTCTGGCAGTACGTCGACGTGGACCCCGACACCGAACCCGACTACGTCCACCATGCCGCCCTCGTCGCCGACCTGCACCTGGCCCTGCGCGACTACCCGGGCGACCTGCCGTTCCTCTCGGCCGCCGAACCCCACACCATCACCGCCGCCCTCGACGTCCTCGCCGACTCCCCGCAGCTGTTGCCACCCGCCGACCTCGACCGCGCCCGCCGCGAGTGGGCACTGCTCGAACCCCTCGCTTCCTCCCGCGCCGCCTTCGACGCCGAATTCCCCGGCACCGACCTGCAACCCGTCCACGGCGACGCCCCCGCCTACAACCTCGTCACCACCCGCACCGGCCCGCGCTACGCCGACTTCGAACTGACCACCCTCGGCCCCGTCGAATGGGACCTCGCCGCCTTCGGCCCGGATGTGGCCGCCGCCTACGACACCGCCGCCGGACGACTCGGCCTGCGCCCCCTCGACCAGCGGGTGCTGCGCTTCGTCGAAGCGATCGGGATGGCCCGCACCATCGCCTGCCTGCCGCTCATAGCCGAACAGCCGATGCTCGGCGACGCCCTGGCCCCCGCGATCGACCAGTGGCGCACCCAGCCGTTCGCGGGCGGACTCTTCGGCTGATCACCCGAGCGGGCTGTGCCCGAGCAGCACCCGGCCGCTGAACCGGGTCTGCTTGGCGCGCGGCAGCGGATGGAACTGGCAGCCGTGGATGTCACGGTAGAGCCGCTCCAGTTCGCAGGCGCGGGAATAGCCCGCACCGCCGGTGGTCTCGATCGCCAGCCGTACCGTGGTGATCAGCGCGTCCGCGGCGACCGTCTTCCGGCTGAGCGTGCGCGCGGCGTACTCGTCGGTGTTCGCGAACATCAGATCCGCCGCATCAGCGAACATGGCCGCGATCAGATCCGCCGCCGTGGTGTAGGCATTGACCATCTCACCCGCCGACTGCGCGGTGTGGGCCTCGCCGCGACCCGCGAGCAGCCGCGCCGTCACCTCCACCGCGGCATCGGCGACACCCAGATACGCCGACAGCACCAGCGGAAGCGCCGCGCCGATCACCACATTCAGCACCGGCGGCCACACCCCGACCGGACGGATCATCGACACCGCCGCATCAGGTACGAACACCTCCTCGAGCACCACCGTGTGTGAACCACTCGCCCGCAAGCCGAACGCGTCCCAGGTCTGCTCGATCCGAACACCCGGCGCCGACATCGGAATCGCGCAGTGCAGCACCTCCGCACCGAACCGGACACTGGTCACCAGCACATCACCGACCTCGCAACCACTCGCGGGCGCCTTCCGCGCACTCACCCGATAGCCGCCCTCGACCCGCTCGGCCGCACCGGTGGAATCCACCCAATCCGAGGCGCCGGTACTGACCAGGATCGCCCCGGCCGCCACCTTCGCGAACACCGCCGACGCGTCCACGCCGTGCTTGTGCCGCCACACCTGGGCGGCCACCAGATGCGAATGCATAGCGAAGGCCACCGCGGTCGACGGGTCGTGCCTGCCCAGCTCGCGCAGGATCGCGCCCATCTCCGTATGGGTCGCGCCACCACCCCCGAACTCGACGGGGACCAGAGCCGCCGACAAGCCACTGGACCGCAACAGGTCGAACGCGGCGACGGAGATCTCGCCGGTGCGGTCCCGCTCGGGGACCTCGGGACGCAGGGATTCACCGATCTCGCGGGCCAGGGCCACGCGGTCGACGACGGACGGGGAACCGGAAATTGTGGAAGTCATGTTTCGAACGTAGAAAGCGCCGCGATAACCAGATAGTCCAGAAAGTGGACCCACCCGGTCCAGGAAATAGACCCCGTCGACGAGGTGACCATGACAGATCCCACCCCGGCCTATGGCCAGTACTGCCCCATCTCACGCGCCCTCGACGTGCTCGGCGAACGCTGGTCCCTGCTCATCCTGCGCGATCTGTTCCTCGGCACCACCCGCTTCAACGATCTCGCCCGCGGTCTGCCCGGCCTCTCCCGCAGCCTCCTGGCCAAACGCCTGCGCCAATTCGAACGCGCCGGGTTGCTCGACAAGATCGGCCCCGACCACCTGCTCACCGAAGCCGGACGCGACCTCCAACCGATCCTGTTCGGCCTCGGCGCCTGGGGCGCGCGCTGGAGCTTCGGCGCGCCCCGCCAGGACGAACTCGACGCCGCCCTGCTTGTCTGGTGGATGCACCAGCGCCTCGACACCACCGCCCTGCCGGGCAGGCGCCAGGTGCTGCTCATCAGGTTCACCGACGACATCCGCCGCTTCTGGATCGTCATCGAAGCCGGGATCCCGTCGGTGTGCGAGACCGACCCCGGCTATCCCGTCGACATCACCGTCGTCGCCGACGTGGCCGGGCTCTACGAAGTCTGGCTGGGCCGGATGCCGCTCACCCACGCCCAGCGCACCGGCCGCGTGCACTTCCACGGACCGCCCGGGCTGACCCGGCGCATGCCCACGATCCTGCAGCTCAGCCCCATCGCGGGCGCCGTTCGCGAGGCGACGGCACCGGCCGCCCGCGCCTCCTGACCCTCACCCGAGCTCGTCGGCCCGCCCCTCGGCGATCCGCATCGCCCAGCCGTACAACCGCACCGGATCACCCAGCGTCGCGGCGGCCTCGGGCCGCGCCAGCACCCCGGCGGCCGCCGAGAGCAGGTCGTACAAACCCAGGTGCACCCAGTCCCACAGCATGCTGTCGAAGTTGTAGGACATCATCGCCCGCTCGACCCGCTGCCGGATCGCCACGATCTGCGCCGAGGACAACCCCGCACGCTGCAAACGCTGCTCGGTCGCGCGCTCGTGCTCGGGATCGAACCACGTATCCAGGAAGGGTTCCAGCAGGTCGGACCAGATATCGGGGCGGGTCCGCACCGCGATCGCGTTGGCGGTGCAGAAGGCCCGCAGCTCGGTCTCGTCCACGCGGGGAACGAACAGCGTTTCGCCGTGCACGGTGCGGATCTCCGGCGGCCAGCCGCGCGGATCCACATCGCGGATCTCGACCGCCGTGACCACACCCTCCGGATACACGGAAGCGCCCGCGAAAGGGTAGTTCGCGAAGCGGATCTCGCCATCGGCGAGGACGAACAGCATCGATCCATGATCGGTCAGAAATGCCGCGCGGAAAACGTGGCGGTCGTCACTCCGGGGGCTATCATGTTGGCAACGGCCGTAACCAAAACGTTAGGGTTCAGGCATGGTACGTACCGGAGCAGCAACCACCGACCCGGACGAACCGAATGTTCCTCTCCCCCAGCAGCATCCGGCACGTCTCGAACTCGTCGGCACCACGACCGACACCACCGAAACCCCCACCGACACCGTCGACGACCAATTTCCGCGACTCGGCGACACCAGTTTCCTCACCACCGCGGCCCGGCACCGCCTCGCCGCCTACATCCACACCCAGCTCGCCGAACTCGCCGAAATGCCGTGACCACGCCGCCGACGACTAGGATCGACACGTCATCGGCGACACACTGATTCACGACAGGAGGGGCGTGGACGGCGACGCGGCAGTCGTAGTACCCGAACAGGTCCGCACCGAACTGCGCCGGGGAGTGCGCAGCGTCCTCGTCGACCCCGCCGCCCTCCGCCTCGTCCGCGAACGCTTCGACGACCAGCAGGCCGGTGCCCTCGGCCGCTACCTCGAAGCCTCCCAATCGGCCAACACCCTGCGCGCCTACCGCACCGACTGGATCGCCTGGGCGGGCTGGTGCCGGATCGAACACCGCCAGGCCCTGCCCGCCGACCCCCTCGACCTCGCCGTCTACCTGGCCGCCTGCGCCGACGCGCGCCGCGACAACGGCAGCTGGGCCTTCAGCCCCGCCACCCTGGACCGCAAATCCGCCGCCGTCGCCGCCGTGCACGCCGCCAACGGCCTGCCCTCGCCGACCCGCGCCGACGTCGTCCGGCTGACCCTGCGCGGCATCCGCCGCACCCGCCGCACCCCACCGAGCCGCAAACGACCGGTCCTGCTGCACACCCTCGACCAGCTCCTCACCGAACTCCCCGCCCCCGGCTGGCCCACCGAACCCGCCCGCCGCCGCGACCGCCTCGCCCTGCTCATCGGCTTCGCGGGCGCGCTGCGCCGCAGCGAACTCGCCGGACTCCGAATCAGCGACGTACACGTACGCACCGACCACACCACCGGCGAACCCCTCCTGATCGTGCACCTGCCCACGACCAAGACCGACCCCACCGGCGCCGCCGAACAACGCGTCGCCCTGCCCCGCGGCACCCATCCCCGCACCTGCCCGGTCTGCGCCTACGCCGACTGGGTCCGGCTCCTCGAGATCCACGCCGACGGCGGCGCCCCGGCCACCCGCACCTGGACCTCCACAACCCCACCCGCCGACACCGCGATCCACCGCTGCCACGGCTTCACCGGCACCCCACTCAGCACCGACCCCGACCGCCCGCTACTCCCCACCATCAACCGGCACGGCTCCATCGGCGCCACCGCCCTCTCCGGCCGCGCCGTCGCCGAACTCGTCAAACGCTACGCCGCCCGCGCCGGCCTCGACCCCGACCTGTTCTCCGGCCACTCCCTACGCGCCGGGTTCGCCACCCAGGCAGCCCTCGGCGGCGCCAGCGACCGCGAGATCATGCGCCAGGGCCGCTGGGCCAACCCACGCACGGTCCACGGCTACATCCGCACCGCGAATCCCCTCGACGACAACGCGGTCACCAAACTCGGCCTCTGAATCACGTACCGATATCACCGGGTTCGCGCACAGCCGGGAGATTCAGCGAGTGACATCTGTCCGGCCCGGTGGATTCCACGGCGGGCCACTGGTCACCGACACCCCGGACAGTCCGCACCTGACCGTCGGAGACATCACCGCCGAACTGTATTTCGCCCACGCAGCGACGACGACCACATGACTCCGGAGCACATCGCGCAGTTCGACACGGCGCTCGCAACCGCTGACGTCCGCCACCACACCGGGGTCTACGAGGGCGCCCAGCACGGCTTCACCCAGGCCGACACATCCGCCTACGACCCCGAAGCGGCCGCCCGGCACCACCGCGAACTGCTCGCCCTGTTCGACCGCAATCTGCGCCGATAGCACAGGAAACCTGGCGGCGCGATAGCCACAGCGGGCTGGCCGGAATCAGTCGTCCCCCGACCGCGATTCCTGCGCGGGGGCTGGTTGCGGCGGCGACCAGCCCCCGCACGGACACAACATCGCTGCCCCACGAGTCTGTGACAACTCTCCTGTTGTACGAAAAGGCAATTCATGGCGTGCGCGCGTCAATTCGGAGCCGCTGAGCCGTTGACCTGGGAATGGTGACACACAGACACGGACCATTACTCTTTTCGGCCGCTCCACTTGTGAGAACTGACGTTCGATGGCTACCACGGCGGGCAAATAGCGTCGCGTTCATGGAATGGAATCTTCGATCGGCCGAGGACATCGCGGCCGCCTTGCGTGCAGGCGTGGTGACTTCGGTGGAACTGACCGACGAGGCGATCGCCCGCATCGAACGCGACGACTCGGTGATCAACGCGATCTGTGTGCCGGATTTCGAGCGGGCGCGGGCTGCCGCGCACCGTGCCGACCAGGCCCGGGCTCGTGGAGAGGATCGGCCGCTGCTCGGGATTCCGGTGACGGTCAAGGAGTCCTACGACATCGCCGGGCTGCCCACGACCTGGGGCATACCCCAGCACGCGAACCACGTAGCGGCCGAGGACGCGGTTCAGGTTTCGCGGTTGAAGGCCGCGGGGGCGGTGATTCTCGGGAAGACCAATGTGCCGATGACGCTGCGAGATATCCAGAGCTTCAACGACATCTACGGCACCACCAGCAATCCGTGGGATCACCAGCGCACCTCCGGTGGGTCGTCCGGTGGGTCCGCGGCCGCCCTCGCCTCCGGATTCGGCGCCCTCTCGATCGGCTCCGATCTCGCCGGTTCGCTGCGCACCCCCGCGCACTTCTGCGGGATCTACGCCCACAAACCGACACTCGGGCTCGCACCGACCCGGGGCATGGTCGCGCCGCCCGGCCCGGCCCTACCGGTCGACCTCGACCTCGCCGTCGGCGGTCCCATGGCGCGCACTGCCCGCGACCTCACGCTGCTGCTGGACGTGATGATCGGCCCGGACCCGCTGACCCACGGGATCGCCTACGACCTCGCCCTGCCGCCCGCACGCCATGACCGGCTCGCCGACTTCCGCGTGCTGGTGATCGAAGATCATCCGCTCATCCCGACCGGAGCCGCGGTGCGGGCCGGGGTGAATCGGGTCGCCGACGCGCTCGTCGAGGAGGGCGCCCGCGTCGAACGGCACAGTCCGCTGCTCCCGGATCCGACCGAAGCGGCGATGCTCTACATGCAGCTCATGCTGTCGAACGCCGCCGCAGGGCTCCCCATCGAGGTCTACGAACAACTCCGGACCAGCGCCGCCGCGCTGAACCCGAGCGACCGGAGTCTCGGGGCGGCACGCCTACGCGGCATGGTGCTCAGCCACCGCGACTGGGTCCAGGCGAACAACCGCCGCGAATTCCACCGTCATTCCTGGCGGCAGCTCTTCACCGAATTCGATGTCGTGCTCTGCCCCATCACGCCGACACCCGCCTTCCCCCACAACCACGACGGTGGACTGGACGACCGGCACCTCGACATCGACGGCGTCGCGTACCCGTACTTCGACCAGCTCGTGTGGGCCGGGATGGCCACCATGCCCGGCCTCCCCGCCACCGCCATCCCGACCGGGCTGTCCACCGAGGGCCTGCCGGTGGGCGTCCAGCTCATCGGACCGGGGTACGAGGACCGCACCCCGCTGCGACTGGCCGAACTCCTCGAACAGCAGATCGGCGGCTTCCGGGCGCCGTAGCGCGCCGGGTCAGAGGATGCGGTCGAGACGGAAGATGCGGAATTCGCGGCCGCCGGAGCGCTGGAACTCCATCTCGTAGCCGGGCCAGAACTCGACGACCAGGTCCCAGACGCGCTTGCGCTCCACGCCGGTGATCTCGGTGACCGTCACCGGGAAGGACGTGCTGCCGTCGAAGCGGGCCGAGGCGGTGCGGGCCGCGCGCAGGTTCGCCGACCAGGCGGGGTGTTCGGGCCTGCCCCAGTTCGAGCCGACCAGGTAGAAGCCGTCGCCGTCGGGCACACACAGCAGCGAGGTGGTGCGCGGCTGACCCGACTTGCGGCCGACCACGGTGATCTCGATCGAAGGCAGGCCAGCCAGGTCGAGGATGCCCCACCTGCCGCCACTGAGCCTGCGCAACAACCGCTCGGTCGGCAAGACGACGCCGGCCCCACGCATCACCCACGGCTGTTCGGCGAACACCCGCGCAATGCCCGGCAAGGGATTCCACACCATCCTCGAATCCTGGCTCGAGCGAGCCCGTTCCACCCACTCACAAGCCATACCTGAGAGGCAACTCACCCTCTCCCCTCCTTGCTGGGAGCGTCGTAGTGGTGAGGACATGATCGAAGCTGTTGTTGCGGGGTTGGAAGGTGTGCTTACATATATAGATGCGCATATCTACGTATGGCGATGCTATTTTGATGGCTGCTCCAACTGACGCCGCGCCCGGGTTTCTTCCCCCGCTCTCGCTGCCCGATACCGCACACTGAAGTGCACTCCCCCGTCCTTCGAGCTGCCAGGAGTGTCATGCCCTCCCCCAGTGGTCGCCGCCTCCTCGTCACGGTCGCCCTGACCGCCGCGGCGCTTCTCACCACCAGCACCTCCCCCGCACTCGCCCGGCCACCCGCGCCAGCACACCTCGCCCCGATGCCGCCCGAATTCCTCTGGGGCGTGGCCGCTTCCGGCTTCCAGGCCGAAGGCGACGCGCCGGACAGCAATTGGCGCCGCTACGCCGAGTCGGGCGACACCGAGGACCCGTATCTGAACTCGGTGGACTTCCGCGACCGGTTCCGCTCCGATATCGCGCTCGCCGCCGACCTCGGCGTCCGCGTCTACCGCATCGGCATCGAATGGGCGCGGGTCCAACCACAACCCGGAGTCTGGGACGAGGACGGCCTCGCCTTCTACGACGCGGTGATCGGCGCGATCACCGCCGCGGGTATGCGCCCGATGCTCACCCTCGACCACTGGGTCTACCCGGGCTGGGCCGCGGATCGGGGCGGTTGGCGCGATCCGGAGATCGTGGCGCACTGGCTGGCCAACGCGCGGCACGTGGTGGATCGCTTCGCCGGGACGGACCCACTGTGGGTGAGTTTCAACGAACCCACGATGTATCTGGTCAACGAGCTGCGCCACGGCGGCATCGGCGCGGCCGACCTGCCGGTGGTGGCGGCGCGGATCGCCCAGGCGCACAACGAGATCTATGACTACATCCACGCGGTCCAGCCGGACGCCCTGGTCACCAGCAATGTCGCCTACATCCCGGCGGTCGACGACGCGATCAGCGGGGCGCTGCTGGACCGGATGACGCCGCGACTGGACTACATCGGCATCGACTACTACTACGGCGTCTCCCCCACCGACCTCCAGATCCCCGATTTCGACCGGCTCTGGACCATGCCGCTGCAGGCCGAAGGCATCTATTACGCACTCGACCACTACGCGCGCAAGTTCCCCGGCAAACCGCTCTACATCGTCGAGAACGGCATTCCCACCGACAACGGCCTGCCCCGGGCCGACGGCTACACCCGGGCCGACTCGCTGCGCGACACGGTGTACTGGCTGCAGCGGGCCGTCGCCGACGGCATCCCGGTGATCGGCTACAACTACTGGAGCCTCACCGACAACTACGAATGGGGTTCCTACTCGGCACGTTTCGGCCTCTACACCGTCGACGTGCTCACCGACCCGACCCTGACCCGCAGACCGACCGACGCGGTCGCGGCCTACCGGCAGATCACCGGCGCCAACGGCGTCGCCCCGGACTACCGGCCCACCCGGCCGGTCGCGGTGTGCTCGCTGGTGGACGGTCCGCGCAGCTGTGCGGACCCGGTGACGCTGCCCCGCTAGCCGAGGGCGAGAACCACCCCGGCCGACGTCGATCGGGAATCCGGCACCCGGGTGTCCTCTACACTCGGGCGGATGTCGAGCACAACGTCACGCCAGAGCGGTGCCGTGAGTGGCAGGCAAGCCCGGTGGCAGCCGCACAACGACAGCCGCCGTGAGCGCATCGTGCTGTCGGCCATCGAGTTGCTCGAGCAGGCGCCCGTGGGGGCCGAGGTGTCGATCGTGCAGATCGCCGAGAACGCCGGACTCGCCAAATCGGTGGTGTACCGGCAATTCGCCGGTCGCGACGAACTGGACCGCCGCATCCGCAGCGAGATCGCCGACCGTTTCGCCGCCGATATCGAAGACGCCCTCGATATCGGCGACGGCTCGATCCACCAGATCCTGGTGCGCACCGTCGGTGGCGTGGTCACCTGGATCCAGGATCATCCGCGGCTGCACGAGTTCCTGCGCACCGGCCCGTCCGAGGCCGATACCGACGTGGACGCGATGAATGCCCTCATCGCCTCCATCGCCGCCTCGACCCGGGCGCTGGTGACCGGCCTGGCGGGGGTGGTCGGCGTGGCCGACGACGGCTCGGCCGACACGATGACCTTCGCCATCGTATCGATGACCGAGGCGACCGTCACCCGCTGGGCCAACGACCCGGACCCGGTGCTCACCCGCGAGCAGCTGATCGAGGAAGTCGCCGACTACGCGTGGCACGTCGTCGACGGTGTCGCCCGGCGCCACGGGCTCACCCTCGACGCCGAGCAGCCGCTCACGACCGTCCTCACCCAGCTGATGTCGAACAACTGACCCGCGCTCAGGCGGCGCGGTGGCCGTGCCGTTCGGGCTCACTGCGGTAGCGCGAGATGGGACCGTCCACGCCGAGCGCCTTCCACAGACGCTTGGCCACCGGGTTCATCAGGCCGAGATCGTCGGCGAGCTTGCGCATGTCGCCGAAGTAGCCCGACAGGATCCGCTGCGAATGCTCGGACTTCCAGAAGGCCTGCTCGATCACCTCGCGCGGAATATCGAACTCCCGCCCGAACGACCGCGGCGGTGCCATGATCTCCCCCGCCAGCCAGCGCATCGCGATCGGGAACGCCACCGAACACGCGGCACGGTTGACCTTGCCCATCCGCGCCACGTGCACCGCGAGGAACTCACCGGCGAAGGAGATGTGGCGGGCCTCCTCGGCGATGTGGATCTGCATGGTGCGCAACACCACCGGGGGCATCCGCTCGCCCTCGCGGATCACCGCCTTCTGGTAGTGATCGATCGGTTCCTCGCCGCCGAGGATGCCGATGAACAGGATCGCGTAGGCATAGCCGCCCGCCACCCCGATGAACGGCGAGAGTGCCCGGAACAGCGGGCGCATGCCCGGCACGTCCACCCCGATCCGGTTCACCAGCTCCTGGAACATCTGGATGTGGTTGCACTCTTCGGTCATCTCGTGCATGCAGTACCGGAACTCCGGCGAGCCGTTGGGCAGCTTCATCGCGTACTGCATCATCCCGCGGATGAGGATGCTCTCGAACGCGGCACCGACCTTGATGGCATTGGCGGTGCGCCACTTGCCGATCGCGATCTGCCGCTCGAGCGGCTGGTCGCGATACCACTGGGTGGCGCCCAGCGGATCGACCTCGGGGGACAGTGCCCACCGCTCGTCGTTCGGGTCGATGGCGAGCTCGGGCGAATCCCAATCAATGTCGAGGTAAGGATCGAAATGCCGGTCCACCGACCCCTGGGACAGGGTCGTCAGCGCATCTCGGTACTCCTCGGTGATGAGTCCGCCACGGCTCGATTCGGTCAGCGTCATCGGTGCCTCCTCGGTTCGCGTCCGGTGGGCGCGGCACGCTGTTAGCGCCGTCACACCGGTTGATCCGAGAATAACTGAGACTTCGGGTCCCAGACAACCCCTGGCGCCCGGCGAGTCCGCATCGAGATGTCGCGCTATTCGACGAGCAGAACCACCAGCTGACGCGCCATTTCGGCATCACCGGGACCGCCGAGCCAGACCAGGGGGCGGCGCGGATCCAGCCGGTCCAGCGCGTCGGGCAGGGAACCGAAGACGTGGTCGGCGCGCACCACGCACACCTGGGGCACCACCTCCGACACCGCGGGCGCGCCGTCGGCGTCCAGGGCGAGCGATCCGCTCGAGGCGTCGCCCGCGACCGCGTCACGGACCACGGCGTCGCCGGTGCCGTCCGTGGCGGCGCCGCCGTGCACGACCTCGTGTCCGGGCGCGCTGGCCCAGTGGTCCAGCCAGGCCGGGCCCGGTTCGACCGCGGCCAGCACCGAGGTCACGCTCATCCCGTAGAGCACGTCGGCCACGGCGGCGGGCAGACCGGCCAGGTCGACGGTGCGGACCAGCGAGCCGTGCGCGCGCAGGCGCTCGGCGAAGCGGGCCAGCACGGCGGCGCGTTCGGCGGGGTCGACCTGGGCGGCGGCGCCGCGGGACCGCCGCATGGGCACCCGGCGCTCGTCGTCGGGTAGGTCGAGCAGCCCGTCGCGGACGCGGCGCAAGATCTCCTCGCGAGAATTCACTCGGGCACTTCCGTTCAGGGGCGACCTCGATCGCCGGTTCTTACCTTTCCCCGCTACCGTACCGATCGGTCCGCTGTATCCGGAATCACCTCACCGCTCCTGCCGTCCGACGGGAATCCGAGCAGGTGACACAGCTGATCGAGCTGCAGGTCGAACACCTCGGTCCGGTCGGCGAACGTGTCGGCGCCGTACATGTCGAACACGTCGAAATTCACCGCGCCGAACAGCGTCGTCCAGACCGTCAGCACCGAGACCATCAGCCCGTCGGGCACGGCCAGGGCGAACTGCTCGCGGATGTTCGCGAAATCGGCGGCCGTGCGCGCGGAGATCGCGGGCGTGGACGTGGGGACGGTGAGCATGCCCGCGCGGTGGGCGTCGTCGATGATGCGCAGCAGCACCCCGATCACCCGGATGCCGGGTGCGACGGTGTCGGCCGAGGGCGCGGCGTAGCCGGGCACCGGGGAACCGTAGAGCAGGCCGTACCAGGCCGGTTCGGCCAGCGCCCACCGCCGCACGGCGTGCGCGGCGAGACGGAAGCGGGTGGCCGGGTCGGCCGGGGCCTGGGCCAGGGCGGCGTCGACCGCGTCACCGAGGGCGTTGTAGCCGTCGACCACGAGCAAGGTGAGCAGCTCGTCGCGGCTGCGCACGTACCGGTACACCGCCGAGGACACCATGCCCAGGTCGCGGGCCACCGCGCGTAACGACAGCGCCGCGGCGCCCTGCGAGGCCAGGTGCTCGCGGCCGATGCGCTTGATCTCGGCGATGGTCTGGGCGCGGGCCTGGGCGCGCGGCCCGGGTCGGTCGGTGCTCATTCCCCGATCATCACCCACCGGTGGCACCGGACAGATCGCGGCGTTCGGCCGTGTCGTCCTCGCCTGCGGCGCGCTGGATCTCCGCGGCGAAGGTGGCGCCCGCGACGCCCCAGGCCATGGCGAGCAGCCGGTCGCGGAAGCGGTCCAGGTCGACGCCCACACTCTCGCCGCCGTAGCCGCCCGCCCCGGCGGCCTCCCGGACCGTGCGCACCACGTCGTCGGCGAGACCGGCGATCCGGTCCTGGATCAGGGTGCGCAGCACGC
This sequence comes from Nocardia sp. SSK8, assembly GCF_037034205.1. NCBI lineage: Bacteria > Bacillati > Actinomycetota > Actinomycetes > Mycobacteriales > Nocardiaceae > Nocardia > Nocardia sp. SSK8. Next base: position 412,045 of record NZ_JBAGKD010000002.1, on the reverse strand, counting down.
CGCTCAGGGCGATATCGATACCCACGTCGTAGAGCACAAGGGCGGCCTCGAGCATGGTGCGGTCGTGGACGAGCCAGTGCTCGCCGCGCCGCTCGAGATAGCCCGCGGCGACCAGTTCGGCGCGCACGTCGGCGTCGCGGTCGACCAGCAGGGTGACCAGTTCGGTGTCGTCGACCACGGCCGCGTGGGCCTCGGCCGGGCCGACCCGGGGGTCGAACAGCGAGCGCCAGTCGCCGGTGGCACCCGGCTGCGGGTCGGCGTCGAACACCTCGCGGATGGCCTCGAGCCGCAGCCCGCGCGCCTGCATGGCGACGATGTCGCGCAGGCGGTCCAGATGGTCGTCGGTGTACACCACTTCCTTGCCCGCGCGGCCGGGCTTGGGCAGCAGTCCGAGCGAGTGGTAGTAGCGGATCGTGCGCGCCGCGACGCCGCTGACGTCGGCGAGTTCGGCACGGGTGTATCGGGGCACGCGACCAGCATAGAGCGCAGGGTTACCTACGTTGACAGTCCAAACTGTCGGCGTTAGCGTTACCGGCGTCACTGTTGACACGACCGAGGAGCTCCTCTATGTCCGAGCGGACCACCGATTTCGACGTCCTGATCGTCGGCTCAGGATTCGGTGGCAGTGTCACCGCGCTGCGACTGGTCGAAAAGGGCTACAAGGTCGGCATTCTCGAGGCGGGCCGCCGCTTCGCCGACCACGAGCTGCCCAAGACCAGCTGGGATCTGCGCAAGTTCATCTGGGCGCCCAAGCTCGGCTGTTTCGGCATCCAGCGCATCCACCCGCTGCGCGATGTGCTCATTCTCGGCGGCGCCGGGGTCGGCGGTGGCTCGCTGAACTACGCCAACACCCTCTACGTCCCGCCGGAGCCGTTCTTCCGCGACGCCCAGTGGCGCGACATCACCGACTGGCGCGAGGAACTCACCCCCTACTACGAGCGCGCCAAGAAGATGCTCGGTGTCGTCCAGAACCCGCACATGACCCCCGCCGACGAGATCTTCAAGTCCGTCGCCGAGGACATGGGCGTCGGTGACACCTTCGTGCAGACCCCGGTCGGCGTGTTCTTCGGCGAGCCCGGCAAGACCGTGGACGACCCCTACTTCGGCGGTGTCGGCCCGCAGCGCACCGGCTGTGTCGAATGCGGCGACTGCATGGTCGGCTGCAAGTTCGGCGCCAAGAACACTCTGGTGAAGAACTACCTGTACCTCGCCGAACAGGCGGGCGCGCAGGTGATTCCGATGACCACCGTGTCCGCGCTCCGCCCGCTGCCCGACGGCTCCTGGGATGTCGCGACCGAGCGCACCGGCGCCTGGGTCCGCAAGGATCCCAAGACCTACACGGCCAAGCAGGTCGTGCTGGCCGCGGGCACGCTCGGCACCCAGAAGTTGCTGCACGCCATGCGGGACGAGGGCGCGTTGCCGAACCTCTCCGACAAGCTGGGCCTGCTGACCCGCACCAACTCCGAGTCCATCGTCGGCGCGGCCACCAAGACGCTGGCGCCGGGCCAGGACTTCACCAAGGGCGTGGCGATCACCTCCTCGATCCACCCCACCCCCGACACCCACGTGGAGCCGGTGCGCTACGGCAAGGGCTCCAACGCGATGGGCCTGATGCAGACCCTGATGGTCGACGGTGGCGGCAAGATCCCGCGCTGGCTGCGCTTCCTGGGCATCGTGCTGCTGCACCCGCTGCTCATGCTGCGCTTCCTCAGCGTGAAGAACTGGAGCGAGCGGACCATCATCTCGCTGGTCATGCAGCACCTGGACAACTCGATCACCACCTACACCAAGCGCGGCCTGTTCGGCGGGCGCAAGCTGACCTCCAAGCAGGGTCATGGTGAGCCGAATCCGACCTGGATCCCCGCGGGCAACGATGTCACCCGCCGGGTGGCGGAGAAGATCGGCGGCGTCGCGGGTGGTACCTGGGGCGAGGTGTTCAATGTCCCGCTCACCGCCCACTTCCTGGGTGGCGCGGCCATCGGCGCCGACCGTGAGCACGGCGTGATCGACGCCTACCACCGCGTGTTCGGGTATCCGACGCTGAGCGTGGTCGACGGTGCGGCCGTGTCGGCGAACCTGGGCGTGAACCCGTCGCTGACCATCACCGCGCAGGCCGAGCGCGCCGCCGCCTACTGGCCCAACAAGGGCGAGGTCGACACCCGGCCCGAGCAGAGCGCCGGGTACTCCCGGATCGCGCCGGTCGCCCCGGTGCGGCCGGTGGTGCCCGCCGGTGCGCCCGCCGCGCTGGTGTTGCCGATCGTGGAGATCCGCAGTGCGGAGAAGTCGGCGGGCTGACCCACCGTCCAGGGAGCCCCGGAACCCGGTGTCATACCGGCTTCCGGGGCTTTCGGCATTCCGGGGTCAGCCGGAGACCGGTTGCGCCGCCGCTGTTCTCACCGGCCACCAGACCTTGTCGCCGAGCAGCGCGAACAGCGCCGGGACCACCAGGGTGCGGACCACGAAGGTGTCCAGGAGGATGCCGATGCCCACGACGATGCCCAGCTGGGTGAGCGTGATCAGCGGCAGCACGCCGAGCACACAGAACACCGCCGCCAGCACCACCCCGGCGCTGGTGATCACCGCGCCGGTGGAGGCGACCGCGCGCACCATGCCGCGGGTGGTGCCGCGGGTGTCGGCCTCCTCGCGCGCCCTGGTGACCAGGAAGATCGTGTAGTCCACGCCGAGGGCGACCAGGAACAGGAAGCCGAACAGCGGCACATTGGTGTCCAGCGCCGGGAAGCCGAAGACCGCGCCGCTCACCCAGCTGCCCGCGCCGAGCGCGGCGAGCGCGCTGAGCACCGTCACGCCGACGAGCAGCAGCGCGGCGGGGGCCGCCCGCAACAGCACGAGCAGGACCACCAGGACGACAGCCAGGATGAGCGGGATGACCAGCGCCTGGTCCCGCCGCGCGGCGTCGCGGATGTCGAGTGCCTCGGCATCCGATCCACCCACCAGCGCGTCGGCCCCCGGCACCGTGCCCACCGCGTCGCGGATTCGTTCGATGGTGGCGAACGCCGCCGCCGAACCGGGTTCGGCGTCCAGCACCACCGACCAGCGGGTGGTTCCCGCCTCGGATGTGCCGGTGACGGTGGCTCGGGAAATCCCGTCCACGCCATCGAGTTCTGTCTGGATGGCCGCGGTGGTGGCGGAGGTCGCGATCACCACGGCGGGATCGGCGGCACCGGAGGGAAAGTGCGCGGCCAGGGTGCGCAGACCGTCGACGGATTCGGCCTCGACCCGGAACTGCTCGGTGCGCGAGAGCCCGATATCGGTGGCGGCCAGCCCGGTCGCCAGGATCAGCAGGACCGCGCCAGCCGCACCAGCGACTACCGCCGGGCGGTGGACCACCCGGGTGGCCACGGCCGCCCAGATGCCGTGCTCGGCCGGATCCACCCCGTCCGCGACCGGGACGAACGGCCAGAAGACCCGTCGTCCGCACAGGGCGAGCGCGGGCGGGAGCGCCGTGAGCACGAAGATCAGGGCCACGACGAGACCGGCCGCGGCGAAGGCGCCGAGACTGCGGGTGTTGGGCAGCAGGGCGAGCAGCAGGGTCAGCAGGGCCAGGACGACGGTGACATTGCTGGCCACGATGGCGGGCGCGGCATGCCGGACCGCCGCCCGCAGGGCGAGCCGGTGGTCGGTGTGCCGATGCAGTTCGTCGCGGTAGCGCGAGACCAGCAGCAGCGCGTAGTTCGTTCCGGCGCCGAACACCAGCACGCTGGTGATGCCCGCGGTCGACCCGTCGAAGGTCAGGCCGGTGAGCTGTGCCAGGGCGGTACCCACGCTGGTGGCGACGCGGTCGGCCAGGCCGACGACCGTCAGCGGGACCAGCCACAGCACCGGGGAGCGGTAGGTGAGGATGAGCAGCGCCATCACCACCAGCGCGGTGACCAGCAGGAGCAGGGTGTTCGCGCCGGAGAAGGAGTCGGCGATGTCGGCACCGAAGGCGGGGCCGCCGGTCACCTGCACGCGCAGGTCGTCCGGCAGGCCGGTGCTGACGGCGGTGCGGAGTTCACCGATGCGATCGGTGAGCGCGAATCCGTTGAGGTCGGCCGACACCGGGAGCTGGGCCAGGGCCGCACGACCGTCGGGGGCGGGCACGAGTCCGCCCGTGGGGGCACCCGCCCGCTCCAGCGCGGATGCCAATGCCGTGAGATCGGCCGGGGTCAGTGGGCCGTCGTCGGCGCGGGTCGCGACGACGATCGCCGCCGACTCCCCCGCTCCCGGGAAACGCTCCGCGGCCGTGGCGGCCCGGGCCGATTCCGCCGAGGACGGCAGCGAGACCGGCGCCTGTCCGGCGCTGTCGTTGACCCCGGCCAGCGCCATCACCGCCACCGCGGCGGCCAGTACCGCCAGCAGCACCGCCCACGATCGCCGCCCGGTGACCAGCCGGGCGAACCGGTCCCATCCTTGCCCGTCGCGCACTCGCATCACGCGGTGGACTATTTCAGATACTTAACTAATCGGCAAGACCGGTTAAGCTCGCAGCCGGACCGAGAGGAGACGCGCGTGGACGCCGCGAATACCGAGCCCACCGTCGACCGGACGGAGCTGGAAACCGAGATCGCCCGTGATCTGCGGGCGCTCTCGGCGATCTCCGAGCAGATCGGGCACGTCTTCGCGCACTCGAACAGGCTGCGCCCGAACGATTTCCGCGCGCTGACGCACGTCGCGACCGCGCAGGCCGAAGGGACACCGCTCACCGCGGGTCAGCTCAGCAAGCTCATGGGTGTCTCCGCGCCCGCGGTCACCTATCTGCTCGAGCGGATGATCGAGTCCGGTCATCTCGAGCGCGTCCCCGATCCCACCGACCGGCGGCGCGTGCACCTCGGCTACACCGAGCACGGCATGACGGTGGCCGCCGGATTCTTCGGCCCGCTCAGCGCGCGCACACGCGCGGCGCTGGCCGAGCTGCCCGATGCCGACCTCACGGCCGCGCACCGGGTCTTCGTCGGGGTCACCGCAGCGCTGCGCGAGTTCTACGGCGAGCTGCCCGCGAGCACGCCCGAGTAGCTACACCAGACGCAGGCTGTCGAGCATCGCCCTGGCCTGCTCGCGCGGGAGTTCGCCGTCGGTCCCCCGGTCGATGAGTACGGCCAGCGCCAGCACGGTGCCCGCCGCATTGCGGAAGGCGAAGGAGTAGACGGAGTAGGAGTTCGCGGTGCAGCCGGGGGCCGAGGGCGCCCACGGTCCGCCACCCTCGACGAATTGCCCGGTGACGCCGCTCGCGGTGGTCAGGCTGGTCGGGATGGTCCGGCCGTGGTGGGTGGAGCTCGAGTAGCCGCCCTCGGCGGCGATGGTGGCGGCCGTGGTCGCGGCCTCCGCCAGATCGGTCTCGTCGACGGTGGTGACACCGGCCAGGCCCCGGTACGCCGAACCCGGGCAGTAGTTCTCGCCCTCGTAGGTGCGGCCGCGCCCGGAGATGCTGCCGCTGAGGCTGTAGAAGTCCATCGTGTCCGAGGCCGAGGCGATGGTCCAGCTCGCGGGCACGTCGTAGGCGACGCGGTAGCTGGGGATGAGCACGCCCTGGGAACCCGGGGTGACCGGCGCGGTGGTGGTTCCGGTCAGGGGCGCGGTGGTGGTGACCGTCGTACTGGCGGCGACAGTGGATTCAGCGGAGTCCTTGGAACCGACGACCACAGCGATGGTGACCACGACGACGAGCGCCACGACCACCCCGACCACGGCGACGATCACCCCGGCGCCACCCTTGCGCGGGCCCTGCGGCTGCTGGGGCGCATAGCCGTACGGCTGCTGACCATAGGCGGGCTGCCCGTACGGCTGCCCACCGAAAGGCTGCTGGCCGTACCCGCCCTGATAGCCCGGATAACCTTGCGGAGCCACCGGCTGGGCGAACTGCCCCGACCCGGCAGGCGGCGGGGCCATCGGCTGCGGCGTCTGGCCCGCGCCGTACAGCATCGTCGAATTGGCACCGGACTGATCCGGCGGCGGGAAGCCCGGTTGCGCGAACTGCCCCGGCCCCGCGGGTGGCGTCATCGGCTGGGGTGCTTGGCCCGCCCCGTACAGCACAGTCGAATTCGCCCCCGGCTGCTCGCCGGGCGGCGGTGGGACGGCGGGCTGAGCGAACTGGCCCGACCCGGCGGGCGGGGGTGCCGCCGGTTGCGGTGTCTGGCCCGCACCGTACAGGACGGTCGAGTTCGCGCCGGGTTGCTCGCCGGAGGGCGGGGTGGTTCCTGGTTGCTGTTCCGGCGGCTGCCCCGAGAAACCGGGCGCTTCCCACCACCGATCGACATTGTCCGCCACGAGCCGTCCTCCTCCTCACCCGGCCGACGACACGTCCGGCCAGGTCCCTCCCAGACTAACGGCGCGGCACGCGAGGGGATCCTCCGAGCACCCGCTTCGGTCTCAGTTCGCCGCGGCGACAGCCGGTGTGCCCGTGTGGATCCGCTCCGCCGCGGCGACGGTCGCGGCGCCGAGATCGGCCAGCGCCGCGCTCGACAGGCGGGTGTCGGGGCAGGCGACCACCGAGGCGACGACGGTGCCGCGTTCGTCGCGGATCGGCGCGGCCAGGGTCACCACGGCGTTCTCGTCGCCGAGTTCGGCGGGCAGGTAGTCGATGGTGATGAGTTCGGTGATCACCGAGCCGAGCTGGGCGCGCAGGGCCGCGGTGATCGGGGAATCACGCAGGCCCGCCAGGGCTTCCAGCATCGGGGTGGAGTCGTCGACGAGGCGTTCCACCGAGTAGCCGCGGTGGCGGATCTCGGCGAGCACCTGGGTCAGGCGGGTGCGGTGGGCGGGATCGGCGAGGGCCAGCCAGGACTGCCGGTCCGGTTCCGGTGCCCAGGCGACGAATTCGCGGCACACCGGCGGCGCGAGCGGCAGCCGGCGACCGGGCCGGATCCAGCCCGCCGACGGGTCACCGACGACCTCGGTGACCACGATGCTCGCGCCGTCGCGTTCGGCGAGGAAGACCGGCACTCCGGCCCGCTCGGCCAGCGCGCGCAGATGCGGCGCGGCGGTGTGGCGCAGCGGGAACGCCGCCTCGGCCCGCCGGGCGACGGTGAGCAGGCGCAGGCCGACGCCGTAGCAGCCGTCCTCGTCGCGCACCGTCCAGCCGTCGGCACACAGCTGGGTGAGGACGGCGTGTGCGGTGGCCCGCGACAGCCCGGCCTCGCGCACGATCCGCGCCAGCGACAGGCGCTCGGTGGCATGCCGCGACAGCAGCTCGATGACCTTCACGACCCGCTGCGTCGGCGGCGAGACGGCGCCGGGCACGGCCGGATCCGCCGTCACCTCTTGACCGGCACCCTCGGCCCGGCTTATCGTCGGTGTCACAATATCGAACAATAGCGTCGAATATTCGACATTGCAAGTGAAGTAGGTGAACGCGTGCAGACGGGGTACGAGCTGTCGCATCTGGCGGCCCTGGAGGCCGAGTCGGTGCACATCTTCCGGGAGGTGGCCGCCACCTTCGAACGACCGGGGCTGCTGTTCTCCGGTGGCAAGGACTCGGCGGTGCTGCTGCATCTGGCCCGGCGCGCCTTCTGGCCCGCGCCGCTGCCGTTTCCGCTGCTGCACGTGGACACCGGGCACAATTTCGACGAGGTGATCGAGTTCCGCGATCGCACCGCCGAACGGACCGGGGCCCGACTGCTGGTGGCGCGGGTCCAGGACGACATCGACGCGGGCCGGGTGGTGGAGCGCCCCGGCGGCACCCGCAATCCATTGCAGACCACCACGCTGCTGCGTGCCATCGGCGAGCACCGCTTCGACGCCGTGTTCGGCGGCGCGCGCCGCGACGAGGAGAAGGCCCGCGCCAAGGAGCGGGTATTCAGCTTCCGCAACCGGTTCGGCGAATGGGATCCGCGCGCGCAGCGGCCCGAGGTCTGGAACCTCTACAACGGGCGCCACCAGCAGGGCGAGCACATCCGGGTGTTCCCGCTGTCGAACTGGACCGAACTCGACATCTGGGAGTACATCGATCGCGAGGCCGTCGAGCTGCCCACGCTGTACTACGCGCACCGGCGGACCGTGGTCGAACGCGACGGCATGCTGCTGTCGACGGGCCGGTTCCTCACCCCGCGCCCCGGCGAAGAGCCCTTCGAGACCACCGTGCGGTTCCGGACCGTGGGTGACGCCACCTGCACCGGATGTGTCGAGAGCCCGGCCGAGACGGCCGCACAGGTGATCGCCGAGACCGCCGCCACCCGGCTGACCGAGCGCGGCGCCACCCGCGCCGACGACCGGATCTCCGAGACCGGCATGGAAGACCGTAAGCGAGAGGGCTACTTCTGATGAGCCGCAACCTGTTACGCCTGGCGACCGCGGGCAGCGTGGACGACGGCAAGTCGACCCTCATCGGCAGACTCCTCTACGACTCCAAGTCGCTGTTCGACGACCAGCTCGCCGCGATCGAACGGGTCAGCACCGAACGCGGCGGCGACGTGGCCGACCTCGCGCTGGTCACCGACGGGCTGCGCGCCGAGCGCGAGCAGGGCATCACCATCGATGTGGCCTACCGCTACGTCACGACGCCGCGACGCAAGTTCGTCATCGCCGATACGCCCGGGCACGTGCAGTACACCCGCAATATGGTGACCGGCGCGTCCACCGCCGATCTGGCGCTGATCCTGGTCGACGCGCGCACCGGGGTCTCCGAGCAGACCCGCAGGCACGCGTTCCTGGCCACACTGCTGGGTGTGCCGCACCTGGTGGTGTGCGTGAACAAGATGGACCTGGTCGACTGGTCGCAGGAGCGGTTCGAGGAGATCCGGTCCGAGTTCGCTACCTTCGCCGCCAAGCTCACCGTCGGCGATCTGAGCTTCGTGCCGGTCTCGGCGCTGCTGGGCGACAATGTCGTCGAGGGCTCCGCGCACATGCCCTGGTATCCGGGTCCGCCGCTGCTGCGCCACCTCGAGGACGTGCACATCGCCTCGGACCGCAATCTCATCGACGCGCGGCTGCCGATCCAGTACGTCATCCGGGCCCAGCAGGGTCTCGACCACCGCAGCTACGCGGGCACCGTCGCGGGCGGCATCTTCAAGCCGGGCGACGAGGTGGTGGTACTGCCTGCCGGGCACACCTCGCGGGTCCGCGAGATCTGGGGTCCCGGTGGCAGCAAGGTCGACGAGGCGTTCACCGGGATGGCGATCTCGCTGACCCTCGACGACGAGATCGATATCGGCCGTGGCGATCTGCTGGCCCGGCCGGGCAACCGCCCGCAGCAGGGCGCCGATCTGGACGCGATGGTGTGCTGGTTCTCCGAGACCACCCAGCTGCGCGAGGGCGCCCGCTATCTGGTGCGCACGGCGGCGCAGATCTCCCCCGCCGAGGTCACCGCCCTCGACTACCAGCTCGATGTCAACACGCTGCACCGGCGCGAAGACCCGGAGGCGCTCTCGCTCAACGACATCGCCCGGGTGCGGTTGCGCAGCCGCCAGCCGCTGCTGTTCGACCCGTACCGGGAGAACCGGCGCACCGGCAGCTTCATCCTCATCGACCCGGTGACCGATCAGACGGTCGCCGCGGGCATGGTGACCGGCCGCGACACCGGCGCGCATCCGGCCGCGGCGACGGTGGTCTGGCATCGTTCGGCGGTCGGGCGGGCCGATCGGGCCCATGCGGGCGCGACGATCTGGCTCACCGGGCTGTCGGGGTCGGGCAAGTCCACGATCGCGGTCGAGGTGGAACGTCAGCTGGTCGCGGCCGGGCGGGCCGCGTATCTGCTCGACGGTGACAATCTGCGGCACGGCCTCAATGCCGGTCTGGGGTTCTCGGCGGCCGACCGGGACGAGAACGTGCGCCGGGTCGCCGAAGTGGCGGCCCTGTTCGCCGATTCCGGTGCGGTGGCGATCGTCTCGGTGATCAGCCCGTTCGCCGCCCAGCGGGCCGCCGCGCGCACCACCCACGCCGACCGGGACCTGCCGTTCCACGAGGTCTTCGTCGACACTCCGCTGGCCGAATGCGAACGGCGTGACCCCAAGGGCCTGTATGCCAAGGCCAGGGCGGGCGAACTGCCCGGCTTCACCGGCATCGGATCGCCGTACGAACGTCCCGGCGACGCCGATCTCGTCGTCACCCCCGATCTCGGCTCCCCCGCCGAGATCGCCGCCCTTATCCTCCGAGAGCTAGGAATCGCAGACCGTTGACCCACTCCAGTACCGCCACCGACACCGGGAGCACCGCGCCGCCGGAAGCGCTCACCGCGCCGTTCACCGCCGCGGTGGCCGAGGCCGAAAAGCTCATCGCCAGCGCTGAATTCGTCCGTAGCGAGAGCGATCTCGCCGAGGGCTACGACTATCTGGCCGCGAGTGTCGCGGCCTGCCTGCGGCTGTCCGGCGCGCACGGCACCAGCCACCCGTATTTCGTGTCCTCGACCGGGCCCTACGCCAAGATGGGCCTGGACAACCCGGACACGCTCTACTACCACGCGAATATCGAACCCGGCGCCGAGTATGTGGTGAGCGGTGTGCGCGGCAGCACCGTCGACCTCAGCTTCCAGGTCCTCAAGGGCGATTACACCGCGACCGAAGTCCCCGGTGGCGAGGACGCCTTCGACGACCGGCGCATCCCGATCGCCGCGGACGGCAGCTTCTCGATCCGCTTCGGCCCCGCCAAAGCCGATGCCGGGCCCGGCTACTTCGCGCTCGGTGAGGGCGCGTCCATGCTGGCCGTGCGCGAGGTCTACGGCGATTGGACCGAGCAGAAGGGCTCGATCCGCATCGAACGCGTCGACACCGTCGGCACCGCCCCGGCCGAACCCGACCTGGCCCGGATGCGGAAGCGCTACAGCGCCGCGGCGAAGATGCTGCTCACCCGGGTGCACACCTGGTTCAACTTCCCCAAGTGGTTCTATCTGGACCTGCCGGTGAACACCCTCACCGCGCCCCGGCTCACCCCCGGCGGGCTGAGCACCCAGTACTCCTCGGTGGGCCATTTCGACCTCGCCGACGATCAGGCGCTGCTGATCACCGTGCCGAAATCCGATGCGCCGTACCAGGGTTTCCAGCTCGGCAGCCTCTGGTACATCTCGCTCGACTACGTCAACCACCAGACCAGCCTCAATCACACCCAGGCCCAGGTGGATCCCGACGGCCGCATCCGCATGGTGGTCAGCAGGCAGAACCCCGGGATCGCCAACTGGATCGAGACCACCGGCCGCACCCGGGGCATCCTCCAGTTCCGCTGGCAGCGCACCGACCGCCCTCTGACCGAGGCCGACGGGCCGACGGTGGCGCTCGTGCCGTTCGACGAGATCGCCGCGCACCTGCCCCACTACGACCACAACCGGATCGACGCCGCCGGCTGGCGCGACCGGATCAGCGCCCGGCAGCGGGCTTTCGCCGAAAGGATGCTGGGATGAGCGGGGCTCTGCTGGACGGGAAGGTCGTCGTCGTCTCCGGTGTCGGCCCGGGACTGGGGCGCTCGATCTGCCTCGAGGCCGCGGGCGCGGGCGCCACCGTGGTGCTGGCGGCGCGCACCGAATCGCGCCTGCTCGAGGTGGCGGCCGAGATCGAGGCCGCCGGTGGCGCGACGCTGTGCGTGCCCACCGACATCACCGAGGATGCCGCCGTGGCGAATCTGGTGAGCCGCACCGTCGAGACATTCGGGCGGGTGGACGCGCTGGTGAACAACGCGTTCTCGGTGCCGTCGATGAAACCCCTCGATCGCACCGATTTCGACCACATCCGGTCGAGCCTGGACATGACGGTGCTCGGCGTGCTGCGGATGACCCAGGCCTTCGCCCCGGCACTGGCCGAGACGAAAGGTGCTGTGGTGATGATCAATTCGATGGTCGTGCGGCACTCCGAGCCACGCTACGGCAGCTACAAGCTCACCAAGGCGGCGCTGCTGGCCATGTCGCAGACCCTCGCCACCGAACTCGGCGGCAAGGGCGTGCGGGTCAACAGTGTGCTGCCCGGCTATATCTGGACCGATCAGCTGAAGTGGTACTTCACGCAGGTCGCCGAGAAGTACGGGATCACCGTCGAGCAGGTCTACGAGCAGACCGCGTCGAAGTCGGATCTGAAGCGGCTCCCCGAGCCCGAGGAGATCGCCAGGGCCGTGGTGTTCCTCGCCTCGGACTGGTCCTCGGCGATCACCGGCCAGACCCTCGACGTCAACTGCGGCGAATACCACAACTAGGAGCTCTTCCGATGACCGTGCGCACCGATGTCGGCACCGTGGCCGACCTGCACGCCTCCGCCACCAAACTCACCGGCCTCACCGATTTCGGGACCGACGACTACACCGAGGCGTTGCAGGTGCTGCTCGACTCGTACCGCGAGGAGGCCGGGCTCACCGAGCTCGGCTCCAAGATGTCGCGATTCTTCCTGCGCGGCGCCCTCGTCGCCCGCGCGTTGAGCGAAGCCGCCTGGGCGGCCAACCCCGGCTACGCCGACACCCCCGTCACCCGGCCGATCTTCGTCACCGGCCTGCCCCGCACCGGCACCACCGCCCTGCACCGCCTGCTGGCCGCCGACCCGGCCAACCAGGGCCTCGAGATGTGGCTGACCGATTTCCCGCAGCCCCGCCCGCCGCGCGAGAGCTGGGACAGCAATCCCGCCTACCAGCAGATCGATGCCGGCCTGCGGCAGCATCAGGTGCAGAACCCGGAGTTCATGGGCCTGCACTACATGAGCGCCGCCGATGTGGAGGAATGCTGGCAGCTGCTGCGTCAGTCGGGCACCTCGCATTCCTACGAGTGTCTGGCCTACGTCCCGAGTTACGCGCAGTGGCTCTCGCGCCAGGATTGGACACCCGCCTACGCGCGGCACCGCCGCAACCTCCAGCTCATCGGCATGAACGACACCCGGCGCTGGGTCCTCAAGAACCCCAGCCACCTGTTCTGCCTGGACGCGCTGCTAGCGGTCTACCCCGACGCCATCGTCATCCAGACCCACCGCGCCCCCGCCACCATCATCCCGTCGGTGTGCAGCCTCAACGAGCACGCCACCCGCGGCTGGTCCACCGTCTTCACCGGCGAGACCATCGGCCGCACCCAACTCGACCTGTGGTCGCGCGGCCTGCGCGCGTTCACCGCCGCCCGCGCCCGGCACGCCGACGCCACCTTCCTCGACATCGACTTCGACGACCTGCGCGCCGACCCCTCCGGCGTCGTCGCCCGCATCTACACCGAGATCGGCGCCGACTTCACCCCCGAAGCCCGCGCCGCCATCACCGCCCTCGACACCGAAAGCCGCACCGGCGCCCGCAAACCCACCCACCACTACGCCCTGGCCGACTACGGCCTCACCGAGGCGATGGTGGCCGACGCCTTCCGCTGAGCTACCCCTGCCGACTCGTCGCCGCGGCCCACTCACGAACCGCGGCGACGAACTCCTCGGGCGCATCGGATTCCACATAGGTCCCCGCACCCTCCACGATCACGGTCGTGTGGTCGCTGAACGTGGCTTCCAGACGCTCACGCTCCTGGTCCCGAAAGGCGATGTCGGCATCACCCCAGACGATCAGTGTCGGAAGATGGGCGATATCGCCGAGCCCGGCCTCGACCTCGGCGAAGAATTCCCGGCTGGCCAATACCCGGCCGGGCAGCACCGCCGAGGCCTGACGGCGTTCCGGGGTGCCCAGCGCCCTGCTGTAGTGGGTCATCTCGGCCGCGGCCCGCCGACGACCCGGCCGAACGCCTCGAAGTGCAGAACGCCGTTGACCGGCCACGCCCAGGTATTGGCGAGCACCAGCCGATCGAAGACACCCGGCCGCCGCTGCGCCACCGCCAGACCGATCATCCCGCCCCAGTCCTGGCCGACCAGCGTGACCGCGTCGAGGCCGAGCGTGTCGACGAACCCGGCGACGACCTCGGCGTGCTTCGCTGCAACTGAGCTCGGCACCAGCGGGTTTCGAGGTCACCCCGCCGGACGGCCGACCGCTCGACGCCACCCTGCGCGCCGACCCGGCCTACATCCTCGGCCTCGCCGCGGGCGCCATCCCTCTCGATGACGCCCGCGCTCTCGGCCTGATCGCGATCGAGGGCGACGAGACCGCCGTCCGCGCCGCCTTCGGTTACTGAGCCACGGGACGCTACCCGGCCCAGAAACCGATGAGATCCTTGTCGGCGGCCTTGGATTCGCGGAACCACTCGACGATGTCGTCGGCATAGCCGCCGTGGTCGTCGGGGCCGGCGGCGATGGCCTCCCACTCGGGCAACTGTTCCGCGCAGCTCCGCTTGCCGATGTGGCCCCAGCCGTTGTCCTCGGTGCTGGGAAACGGGCCTTCGCCGTCCATGTCGGCGGCCAGACTCAGGATCACGTCGGGCAGGCCGTCGTAGCCGAACCAGAAGCTCACCTCACCGACGTCCGAACCCAGGTCCGTGCAGATCGACTCGAGCGCGCAGACGTAGGCGTGCGCGTGGCTCTCGGTATACGGCCCACCGGCGAAGATCGCTCGCAACGCGTGAGGCGCCTGGGCGTCCTCGCAGCGGTAGCACTCCTCGCACTCGGCGCCCCCATTCGGGGTCACCGCACGGTTCGCAGCACTCGTCCTCCGCATCGTGCTCGGGCAGATCCGCCAGCAGCCGTCGGAGGAATTCCTCGTCCCCGGAACCGATGACGGCCTCGAGGGCCGTTCCCGATGTCAGTCGGCGACCTCCACGCCGTAGCGATCGACGAGAGCGGCGAGATCGGCTTCGTAGCCTTGACCGACCGCCCGCAGGCGCCATGTGTCGGCCCGCAGGTAGAGCTCGGCGAGCAGCAGAGTGCGTTCCGTGGTCGCCGCGTCGAGGGTGGCGCGCAGCAGGGTGCTCGATTCGGGGCCGGTGGCGATCTCGAGCTCGACCGCACCGACGTCGCCGAAGGTGCGGCCCGCGCCGTCGAGCGCGGCGGCGAACACGATGCGCCGGCAGTGTTCGGGTAGGTCGTCGAGGGTGATCGTGATGGCCTGCTCGTTCGGGCCATCCTCGGACAACCGGGCGCCGGGCGCTTCGGGCTGGTTGTAGAACACGAAATCGCTGGAATCGGCGACCTTTTCGGTGTCGTCCACCAGGAAGGCGACGAGGTCGACAGCCTGGTCGTCGAGCTGGTTCCAGGTGGCACGCAGTGCCCAGGTGCGATCGGTGGTGGGCAGGTCGACCACCTGGCCGCGCGACAGTTGTGTCACGTCCGGTTCCGGGGCAGGCTGCTCGCGAGGAGCGGCGGCGCCGGATTCGAGCAGTCGCGGCCCGTGGACCGTGAGCGCGAGCTCGGCCGCCCTGCGCACGCGATGGTCGGCGTCGCCGCCGTCGAGCACGAGCAGATCGGTCACCGTCGCCGAGAGGTTCACCGCGACCGAGCCGCCCAGCGCGACGATCCGTACCCGCGCGGCGGCGGCCTGCTCGTGGGTGCCGCCGAGTACCAGCACCCGGCGTCCCGACAGCGGGCCGGTCGGCGGCCGGGGACGCGGCGCGGTGCGGCCCGCGACGGCCGGACGGGACTGTCCTGCGGCCGAGCGGGACTGTCCCGGTTCGATGGCGTCGAGCAGGGCGAGGAAACGTCTCTCGTCGAGGATCGGGGTCGCGAATTCGGCGGCCTTGCGAGCTTTCCCGCTGCCCGAGGCGGCGTCGTTGGTGACCAGCACGCTGGTGCGTCGGCTCACCGTCCCGGTCACATCGAGCCCGGCTGCCTCGGCGCGGGCGACCAGTTCCTCCCGGTCGATGCGGGTCTCGCCGGTGAACGCGACCTTCATCCCCTGCCGCAGCGGCCCTCCGGCGGGCATCGGGCCCGGATAGGCGAAGGCGCACGGCTGTTTCGGACCGCGCCGCTGCACGGGCCAGCGCGGCCCGGCGGTGCGTGCGGTGTCGTCGGCACAGTCGAGCAGGGGTGCGGCGATGCCCAGGTGCGCGGCGTCGGCGACCAAGGCGCGCAGCACTTGGACGAGCACCCGGCTGTCGTCGAGCGCGTCGTGGGCCTTGTGCTGGGGCACACCGTAATACGACGCGAGTGTGCCCAGCTTGTAGTCCGGCGTCGGTGGCGCCACCCGCCGAGCCAGCGCGAGAGTGCACAGGCGGCGGTCCACCGGCAGCCGCGCACCGGTCCTGGCGAATTCGCGCGCCAGGAATCCGTAGTCGAACAACGCGTTGTGCGCCACCAGGACCCGGCCGTCGAGCAGCCCGGCCAGGCGCTCGCGCACCTGACCGAACTCCGGTGACCCCCGCAGCACGTCGGCGGTCAGTCCGTGGATGTGCACCGGGCCGGGATCACAGCCGGGATCGAGCAGGGTGTGGAACTCCTCGCTCACCTGCCCCGCGCTGTCGAGGGTGAGCGCCGCGACCGAGAGCACCCGGTGCTCGTGCGGCCGCAGCCCGGAGGTCTCGACGTCCACGACGGTGAACGCGCCGAACCCGGCCACCTGCTGTTGCTCGTCGTCCTGTGTCATCGCCCGCATGAGCTTCGCATCATAGACGGCGGCCGAAATGTTGCGGGCCACTTCATGATTCCCGGCACCGAACCGGTCTCCCGACATCGGTTAGGGTGCAGTGGGAAAGTCCGAGGGGGAGGTGCTGTGCTGATCGATTTCGTGCCCGACCAGACGCTGTATCCGTTCCGGTCGCGCTGGTTCGACGCCACCGCGGCGCGGGTGCACTACATCGACGAAGGATCGGGCCCGCCGATCCTGTTCTGTCACGGAGCTCCGGCGTGGAGCTTTCTGTACCGGCGCGTGATCACCGCGCTGCGTGACCGGTACCGGTGCATCGCCGTCGACTATCCGGGATTCGGATTGTCCGAACGCCCCGCCGCCTACAGGTACACCATCGCTGAGCACACCGCCGTCGTCGGCGAGCTCATCGATCACCTCGATCTCGACGGTTTCGTCGTGATGGGCCACGACTGGGGTGGGCCGATCGGCCTCGGCGCGGCGACCACCCGCGCCGACCGGGTACGCGGAATCGCCCTGGGCAATACCGCGCTCTGGCCGATCGAGGCGCCGGTCAACCGGGCATTCAGCCGGATCATGAGCAGCGCCTTGCTGCGGCGGCGCATTCTGGAACGCAACTTCCTCATCGAACGTGTCCTGCTGGGCGAGCTGGGCAGCATGCTCGGCACCGCCGAAGCCGACCACTACCGTGGCGTGCAATCCACCCCGGAGGCCCGGGCCGCCCTCGCGGTGACGCCCGGCCAGATCACCGCCGCCCGCCCACTCCTGGCCCGGCTCGAACACGACGTGCCCGCCCTGCTCGGCGACAAACCGGCGCTGGCGGTGTGGGGCATGAAGGACATGGTGTTCCGGCCGAAAGCCTGCCTGCCCCGGCTGCGCAGCGCCTTCGCCGACCTCGAGATCATCGAGTTCGCACAGGCCCGGCATTTCGTCCCGGAGTACGCACCCGCCGACATCGCGGCAGCGATCAGCCGACGATTCCCGTAGCGGCGCCGGACAACTCGATTCACGGAAACGCGAAGACGCTCAGGCCTCCTTTTCGGGCAGCGGTTCGAGGGCGTTCGTGTGCCACTGCCCGTCCGGGTAGGTGATGTAGAGCGGTCCCAGGTTGCACGGGTTGAGGCAGCCGGTGGGCGTGACCAGGGCGGTCGGGTGGTCGCGGCGGAGGGTGCGGTGGAGTTCGGCGGCGCCGTAGACGGTGCAGCGTGGACCGCGGCAGACCAGGATGTGGCTGGTGTGGTCGGGGATCCGGGACCAGGCCGGGCTGCGGAACGCGCGCGGACTGGCGGTGACCGGCTCCCCCTCGGCGCGCATCAGCGCGCGCACGACGTCGATGAAAGCCGGTGTGCTGTCGGCACCTTCGGTGACCCGAACATCGAGGTCGCGAGCCCGGGTCGCCTTCCAGTTGGCGACCGCGCGGGCGATCCAGGTCTCCAGATAGCGGTCGCGGGGCACGGCCAGCGGGATCAGGGTCACCGGGAGGTCGTCGCGGGCCGCGTCGTCGAGGACATCGTGGATGGTCGGCTCGCCCTGGTCGAGCAGGGCGTAGCCGATGCCGCAGGCCTCGGCGAGGGCGGTGACGGCGGGCAGGTCCACGCCCGACGGGGTGGGCCGGGCGACCAGGATGTGGCGGCGCGTCATCCGGCACGCACCGTGCGCCCGGCCGGAACCACCAGGGGCGTACCGGTCATCGGGTCGTCGATCACGGCGCACGCCACCCCGAACACCTCGGCGACGAGGTCCGGGCGCACGATCTCGGCGGGCGAACCCTGGGCGACCACCCGGCCGTCCTTCATGGCGACCAGGTGGTCGGCGTAGCGGGCGGCCAGGTTCAGATCGTGCAGTACGGCGATGATGGTGCGCGGCAACAGATTACGCAGGACGTCGAGCACATCGAGCTGGTGGGCCAGGTCGAGGAAGGTGGTCGGTTCGTCGAGCAGCATCACCTCCGGGTCCTGGGCGATGGCCAGGGCCAGCCACACCCGCTGCTTCTGGCCGCCCGAGAGCTGGTCGACGGTGCGCTCGACCAGGTCGAGGGTGTCGGTGGCGGTGAGTGCCGCGCGCACCGCGGCCTCGTCCTCGGCCGACCACTGCCGGAACCAGCGCTGATGCGGATGACGCCCACGCCCGACGAGGTCGCCGACGGTGATGCCGTCCGGCGCGACGGGCTGTTGCGGCAGCATGCCGACTCGGCGCGCCACCGTCCTGGCCTGCTGCGGGGCGATATCGGCACCGTCGAGCAGCACCGCGCCCGCGCTGGGCCGGAGCAGCCGGGCGAGCCCGCGCAGCAACGTCGACTTGCCGCAGCCGTTGCGGCCGACGATGACGGTGAAGCGCCCGGGCGGGAAGTCGACGGTGGCGTCGGTGACGATCGCGGTGTCGCCGTAGGCGAGGGTGAGGGCGTCGGTGGTGAGGTGTGCGGTCATCCAGCGTGTCCGATTCGGGTTGCGCGAGCGAGGAGGTAGACGAGGACCGGGGTGCCGAGCAGCGCGGTCACCACGCCGACCGGCAGTTCCGCCGGGAAGAGCCTGCGGGCCGCCAGATCGGCGGCGACGACCAGCAGTGCGCCCGCCGCCCCGGCAGGCGCGAGCCCGGCCCCGCGTTCGGCGAGCAGGCGCCGCACGATCTGCGGCGCGACCAGGGCGACGAAGGCGATCGGCCCGGCCGCGGCGGTGGCCAGGGTGGCGGCGGCCGCGGCGACGACGATGAGGACCGTGCGGTGCGGACCGCGCCTGCCCGCCAGGGAGTTCGCGAGTTCGTCGCCGAGCTCGAGCAGCGGCAGCGACCGGGCGCACACGATCAGCGCGGGCACCGCCACGGCGAGGGCCGTACCGGCGAACCAGACGTGCATCCAGTCGCGATTGGCGAGACTGCCGGTGAGCCACATGGCGGCCGTATGTGCCTGGTAGGCATCGACTCTGGTCAGCACGAAGGCAATGGCCGAGGACAGCATGGCCGTCACCCCGATGCCGACGAGCACGAGCCGGTAGCCGTCGAGACCGTCCTTGGTCGCCACCACGACGATCAGCACCATCGCGACGAAGGCCCCGCCCAGCGCGCCACCGACCAGCCACAGGCCGGTACCGCCGAGCACCGCGCTCACCACCAGCGCGCCCAGCGAGGCGCCCGCGTTGATCCCGATGATCTCCGGACTGACCAGCGGGTTCGTCGCGATGCGCTGGAGAACGACCCCCGCCAGGGCGAACGCCGCGCCCACGCACAGCCCGGTCAGCACGCGCGGCAGCCGGTCGGCGACGACCACGTCGTATTCGATGAGCGTGCCGCCGCCACCGAGCACACGCAGCACATCGGCGGTCGTCAGCGGATAGTGCCCGACGGTCAGCGACCACGCCCCCACCGCCAGCGCCGCCGCGGTGAACAGCACGGTCAGCAGCGCGGACCGGCGCTGGACCCGCAGGACCACCCGCCGTCCCGGCGAGCGCAGCAGCAGGGTGTCGCGGGGCAGGACACGGGGTTCGGTGATCGTCACAGCGTCGCCACCTTCCGGTTGCGCACCAGGTACAGGAAGAACGGCGCCCCGGCGAACGCGGTGACGATGCCGACCTGGATCTCCTGCGGCCGCACCGCCACCCGGCCGACAATGTCGGCGAGCAACAGCAGGGTGGGCCCGAACAGGGCCGACCAGGCCAGCACCCAGCGGTAATCGGGACCGCCGACCGCCCGGGCGATGTGCGGGACGACCAGGCCGACGAACGCGATCGGCCCCGCCACCGCCACCGCCGCGCCCGCGAGCAGCACGACCGCGCCCGCCCCGGTGACGCGCACGGCGACGAGCCGTGTCCCGAGCGTGCGGGCCATGTCGTCACCGATGGCGATGGCGTTCAACGGCCGGGCCACCGCCAGCGCCAGCACCGCGCCCACAGCGACGAACGGCGCGACCGCCCAGACGGATTCGCTCTCGGCGCGGGCCAGGGACCCGACTACCCAGAACCGGAAATTGTCGAAGGTGGTGCGGTCCAGCAGGGTGACGGCCGTGGTGATCGAGGCGCACAGGGCGGTGCAGGCGGCACCGGCCAGCGCCAGCTTCACCGGTGTCGCACCACCGAATCCCAGTGATCCCAGGGTGTAGACGAACGCGGCGGCCACCGCGGCACCGAGGAAGGCGAACCAGAGGAATCCCGAGGTTGTTGTCACGCCCAGGGTGCCCATGGCCAGCACGATGGCCAGCGAGGCCCCGGCATTGACACCCAGCAGTCCGGGACCGGCCAGCGGATTGCGGGTCAGGCCCTGCATCACCACGCCCGCCAGGGCGAGCGCCAGCCCAGCGAGCAGGCCAGCCACCGTGCGCGGCAGCCGGATGTAGCGGACGATCCGGTCGGTGTCGGTGCCGCGGAAGTCGGTGAACGCCGCGACCGCGTCGTCGAACGCGAGCGGGTGCGCGCCGATCAGCACCGAGGCCACACAGACAGCGGCGAGCGCGGCACCGGCCAGGAGCAGGCCGGTGCCGCGGACGGTGCGGGTCACCGGCCGAACAAGCCGGGGTGGATCAGCTCGGCGACCAGTTCTGTCGCGTGCGCGATCCGGACACCGGCGGCCCGGTCCGCGAACAGGAACGGATGCACCGCGTTCGCGCGCACGGCGGTCATGTTCGCGAAGGCCGGATTGCCGACGAGCTTGTCGACCTGTGGCTGGGCGTCGGCGCGGGTGTAGGCGGCATCGCAGCACTGGCTGGTCAGGATGATGTCGGGGTCGCGGGCGATGAGGGCTTCCGCGCCGATCGGCACATTGCGGCGCTCGGTGAGATCGGCGAAGGCGTTCACCCCACCGGCGGCCTCGATGATCTGGGTGATGAAATCGATCCCGCCCGCGACAGTGTAGGACCCGTCGTCCTTGGGTGTGACGACCGCGACCCGCGGCCGGGGCGCGGCGGCGACCTTCGCGCGCACCGCCGCGATCCGCGCGCTCAATTGTGTGACCACCTCGTCGGCACGCCCGGCCACACCCCACAGCGCACCCAGGTCGCGCAGGTCGGCGTAGACATTGTCGAAGCGCACGGTCTTCGGGTCGATGGCCTCGTCGGCCAGTCCGTCCGCGCTCGGGCACAGCGGGCTCAGCACCCAGGTCCGCACGCCGAGGTCGTGCAGGCTGCCGCGGGTGCCGACGCTGTTCTGCGCGGAGGCCGCGAAGACGCCGTTGTAACCCGAGAGCACGAAATCCGGCTTTTTCGCGAGCAGTTCGTCGCGGCTGGGCAGCTTCTGGACGTAGTCCGACTTCGCCTGCGCGTCACGGTATTCGGGCAGGACCGCCGCGTCGAGGAACGCCGTCTGCACCAGCCGGTCGGTGACGCCGAGGGCGTGCGCGATCTCGATCGAGGGCTGGTAGGCGGCGTAGATGCGCTGCGGCGGGGAGTCGACGGCGACATCGATGCCGCAGTTGGCGCGGGTGACGGCATTCGCGCCGGTGGTGGCCGGTGCGGGTGACGGCGCGCAGCCAGCGGCGACAACCGCGCAGGCGATCAGCGCGCCGGTCCGTAGGCGCGCGACAACAGAACAGCTCAAGGTGACGGCCTTCCAGGTCCTCGTGGAATGGGTACTTCGTGGCCGTGGCCGGTCTCCTGGCTGACGGGATGGCGCGCGCCGGTTCAGCCTTCCCAGGGCATGCCCCAGTGGCCCCGGACAGCATCAGCCGCCCGGATCGATCCGTCACTTCCCGATCACAGTGGCGAGGGCCGCACCGGTTTCGCACCGATTTCCCGAACACCACGGCTCGGGGACTGTACCAAGATCGGAAATCGGATGGTCGGGTCGGCTGGTCGAATTGTCCGATCAGCGGGGGTTCGGGCAGGTCCCCTCGTACCGGGTGAGGCCGAGGCCGTTCTTGCCCTTGCTGCGCCCGACCGGTCCGTTCTTGGCCGAGCGGACCCAGGCACCGCCGGTGTCGAGGACGGGCATGCGTTCGCTGAACGCGCGGCTGTAGCGGGTGGTGCCGTCGACGGTGAGAATGCCGTCGCGCACGTCGATGTGGGCGACGGTAGCCCAGAAGGAGTTCTTGCCGTTGCCGATCAGCACGGTGATCTGGTCGGCATCGGCGCCCGGCAGCCCGTCAGGTCCGGGGCGGCCGTAACGCACCCGCACGCGGGGGCGGCCGAAGGTATCGATGGCGCCCGCGCCGTTGTCGACGGACTGGTACACGTTGAGCAGCAGATCCCCGTTCTCGGTGGGGCGCACGATCACCTGTTCGGTGGCGGGGCGGCCGTGCGCGCCGGGGCCGCGGGAATCGCCCTGGTGGTGTAGGAACGGCCAGACGGCGAGATCGCCCTGGTGGCCCTTCTCGCCACTGATCACCACGTAGTCGCCGGTTATCTCGTTACGGCAGAAGAAATAGACGTCCAGATCGCCCTTGCCGTACCGGGTGACGCGGCCGTCGGGGGCGTAACTCGCACCGCGGCCGTCCCATTCGAGGCCGACGGTGAGGACGTAACCGGGGTCGCCTTTGCGCAGGTCGATGCTGGCGCGGCGGTCGGGTGTGTCCTTGGTGAGGACCACGTCGACCTTGCGCAGATCGATCTGGGGTGTAGCCGGAACCGGCGGTGGCGCAACAGGTTGCGAAGGCGCGGCGAGCTGCGGCGACGCGGCGGGTTGCGGCGACGCGACAACCTCAGTGGGATCCTCGTCGACGACGATCCCGTGTTCGGTCGCGAAGGCCGCGAGTCCCGCACTGTATCCCTGCCCGATCGCATCGAGCCGC
Source organism: Nocardia sp. SSK8 (assembly GCF_037034205.1). Classification (NCBI taxonomy): domain Bacteria; kingdom Bacillati; phylum Actinomycetota; class Actinomycetes; order Mycobacteriales; family Nocardiaceae; genus Nocardia; species Nocardia sp. SSK8. The sequence goes on along the minus strand of NZ_JBAGKD010000002.1, from coordinate 389,008 downwards.
CACCCGCCACCGCGCCGGTACAGCGCCACCGCCTGCAACACCGTCTCACTGGTCAGATCCGGCGGGGTGAAGGTCATCGACTCGCCCACCCCCGCGACGCTCACCCGCAATCCGCTGACCTCGCCGAACCGGATGCCCTGTGCCTCGGTACTGCCCGCGATCACCACCCGGTGGATGTCCGCGGGCAGCGCCGCGAGGTCCACCGACACCACCGCGTCGGACTCCATCCGCACCCCCGGCGCGACCGGATTGTTGAAGAACACGAAATCGGCGTCGGAGCGCACCGTCCCGTCGGCGGTCAGCAGCACCGCGGACACATCGACCGCCCCCGCCGGGTCGTCGAGGTCGAGCCGGATCGTGTACCGGTGCTCCCCCAGGTCGGTCTTTGATCCCTTGGCCACCTCGACCACCGTCGCCGCGCTCATGCCCCTACCTCCGTCGACCGGATGACCGCACCAGGCGGATTCGTTCGACAGGGTACCCGCGTCCCGCGTCCGGAGCGGGGTTCCGATCCGTCTCCGCCGACAACCCCACCGGCCCGAACAGCCCGTTCACCAGTCCGCACCACCACGGCGCCCGGCGATCTGTTGGCTCCGGTCACAGGATCCGCGGCGATCGGTGGCGAGGTGGGCCGGGCTGACGTTCACTGGTCGGCATGAACGTCCGTGAACTGATCGACCGCAAGGGCGGTCGCCGGATCTCGGTGGTGGTGCCCGCGCTCGACGACGAGGACACGGTCGCCGGAGTGGTCGCCTCGGTCCGCCCGCTGCTCGGCGGGCTGGTCGACGAACTGATCGTGCTCGACGCGGGCTCCACCGACCGCACCATCGCGCGAGCCAGGGCGGCGGGTGCCGCCGTCTACACCCGTGAGGAAGCATTGCCCGACATCGCCCCGCGCCCGGGCAAGGGCGAGGTGCTGTGGCGTTCGCTTGCCGTGTGCACCGGCGACCTGATCGTCTTCCTCGACGCCGATTTGGTGGAACCGGACCCGATGTTCGTGCCCACCCTGCTCGACCCGCTGCTCACCGACCCGGGCCTGGCCCTGGTGAAGGGCTATTACCGGCGACCGCTGGCCGGAGGCGTCGACCCCGACGGCGGCGGCCGGGTCACCCAGCTCGTCGCGCGGCCCCTGCTCACGGCCCTGGCGCCCGCGCTGGCCGAGATCGTGCACCCGCTCGGCGGTGAATACGCCGCCACCCGGAGCTTTCTCGGCGAGATCTCCTTCGCCAGCGGCTTCGGCGCCGAGATCGGCATCCTGCTCGACTGCTGGCAGCGGCGCGGCCTGTCCGCGATCACCCAGGTCGACCTGGGTGTCCGCGTGCACCGGCACCGCTCCACGCACGAGCTGGCGGTGATGAGCAGGCAGGTGGTGGCGACCCTGCTGGACCGGCTCGGCATCCGCGACTCCGGCATCGGGCTGGTGCAGTTCCTGCCCAGTGACGACGGCTGGCGCCGCACCCCCTCGGAGGTCAGCCTGACCGACCGCCCACCGATGGCCCGGCTCATCGCCACCCACCGCGACATCGCCTGACACACAACAAGCGCCGGTGCGGTCCCCAACGGGAACCGCACCGGCGCTCGGCGCGTGCGACCTAGGCGGCGACCAGACCGAAGTCCAGCTTCACCAGCTGATCGGCGCAGTCGAAGTAGCGGTCGTCGTGGGTGATCACGATGACCGTCTTGCCGCGCCGCTTCAGATCCGTGAGGATCTCGCGATAGAACACCTCACGGAAGCGCGGCTCCTGATCGGCGGCCCACTCGTCGAAGACGTAGATCTGGCGGTCTTCGAGGAGCGCGGTGAGCAGGGCGAGCCGCTTGCGCTGGCCCTGTGACAGATCCACCGTCGACAGCCGCCCGTCGCGCACGGTCACCTTGTGCGCGATCTGCAGCTCATCGAGGTAGCGCTGGACCTCCTCGTCGATCCCGGGCCGGTCGAAGCCCAGGTAGTCCTCGAACAGGTGGAAATCGGTGAACACCGCCGACGAATTCTGCCGGTACCACTCGATGTTGTCGTGGTCGATCCTCTCCCCGTTGAGCGACAACGACCCCGTGCGTGGCACATACAGACCGGTGATGAGCTTGGCCAGCGTCGACTTGCCGCTGCCGTTGCCACCGACGATGAACGAGATCTGCCCCGGCTCGAAGACCAGGTCGATCGGACCGAGCCGGAACCCGCTCTCCTCGCCCTCGTCGACACCGGGCGGCGGGCCCAGCGGCACCGGACGCACGTCCGTGGCACCGTGATCGACCCAGTTCTTGCCGTTGACATCCGGCCCGGCCGAGGGCCGCGCACCCGGATGCGCCGGATGATGCCCCGGATGCCCGTTCGCGCCGCGCGGCGGCGGTCCGGGACGCGGCGGCGGACCACCGAGCCCGGGCGGACCGGGCGGCGCGCCCGGCGGCGGCGGTACCGGTGACGGCGCCTCCGAGCGGTACACGTAGCTCACGCCCGCGAGTTCCAGCTTGGCCTCCCCCGCCGCCGGACGCTCGGTGAAGGGCAGCAGATCCTCGTTGTGCAGCGTCTCCATCGACAGGTTCATGCCGCGGATCTTGGCCAGCGCCACATCGCCACGCAGCAGGTCCGGGATGCGGTGCATGAAGTTCTGCATCGGCATCGCCAGGAACGTGGTGACCAGCACGTACCCGATCATGGTGTCGCGCGGCAGATTCAGCGCCGCCGCGATGACGAACAGGATCAGCGCCATGGTCGCCAGTTGCAGCGCCTGCCCGAACCCCTGCGCGTAGGAGAACTTCGAGCCCGCGTCGGTGTTCTGATCGCGCAGCGTGCCCGCCGAGCCGAGCAGATGCCGGTCCATGAAGTCCCGGCGACGGCCGCGGTGCAGCTTGAGTTCCTTGATGCCCAGGGTGACCGACTGGAACGAGCGCAGCAGCGCGTCCTCGTTCTCGCGGGCCTCCCGGTAGATCCGGCGCACCCGCTTGAGCACCATCTCCACGCAGGCGATGCCGATCAGCGTGCCCGCCACCGTCACCGCGAAGATCGGCCCCGACACGATGGCCAGGAACACGAAGCAGCCGACGATGGTCGCCACGTCGACACAGATCGACGGAATCGCGGTGACCGCCTGCGACAGCGCCCGCACGTCCTCGGTGAGGGTCGCGATCAGCCGGTGCGTGCCCAGCCGTTCCAGGTGTTCCAGCGGCGCGGCGACGATACTCGCGCTCAGGTCACTGCGCAGCCGGTAGATCGCCTCCTGGGACAACCGGATCAGCAGTACCTGCGAGAGCACACCGCTGACCAGGATCACCAGTCCGGTTCCGGCGAAACGCAGCAGCAGGTTGTCCGGCTGCGGTTTCGGCGAGACGACGGCGTTGATCAGCGTCACCAGATAGGTGTTGGCCACACCGGCGACGAGGCCCGCGACCACCACGGCCGCGATCCTGGCCGGTGAGAGCGCGGCGAGAAAACGGAGCAATTGCATGACGTCGGCTCTCAGCTGCGGATGACATCGAAGACGATGCCCTCGAGGGTGACACCGGGCGCGAACGAGAACGCCACGCCGGTCGAGATCGGTGCCGTGGTCTGCGCGTCGCGGATCATCCGCTCCAGCACGAAGATCAACGACACACTCAGCATGTTGCCGTGCTCGGCGAGCACCGCCCAGCTCGGGGCCGCGGTCTCGCGGGGAATGCCCAGCGAGCGCGCCGACTCCTCGATGATGCGCGGGCCACCGGGGTGGATCGCCCACAGGTCGATGTCGGCCTTGCCGAGTCCGTTGCGCGCCAGCACTTCCGAGACCACCGGGTCGACGCCGCGGTAGATGTAGTCGGGCAGGCTGCTCGCCAGTTCGCAGGTGATGCCCGCGTCCTGCACGCCCAGCACGATGCCGTCCTCGGCGTCGTCGAACAGGTGGCTGAAGCTGTCGCGGATCACCACGCTGCCCGGTGCCAGCGGCTGGTGCACCTGGTTGGCGCCGATCACCACTGCGCCGCAGCCGTCACCGAAGAGGCTGTGCGTGATCACGTCGTTGACGTCGTCGTCGAACACGGCGTTGACCGAGCTGAGCTCGATGCACAGCACCATCGACTTCTTGTCCGGGTGGGCGCGCACGTAGTCCACGGCGGCACGGATGCCGTTCATGGCGGCCGCGCAGCCCATGAAGTTGATGATCATCCGGTTGACCGTCGGCGACAGGCCCAGTTCCTTGACCACCGCGACATCCACGCCGGGCGCGATGAACCCGGTGCTGGTCACGAAGATCAGCTGGCCGATGTCCTCGGCCGGGTTCGCCAGTCCGGCCACCGCGCGCCGGGCCACGTCGACGGCCAGCGGCGTCGCGTGCTCGAAGAACAGGTTCATCCGGTCCCGGATGGTGCCCGGGCGGCGGCTGAACTCGAGGAAGTCCGGGTCGAGCGGGTCGATCGCCAGGTGGCGGGTGTCGATGCGGGTCTTCTGGTAGATCCGCGGAATGCGCTGCCGCTGGGCCGGATCGGTGAACAGCTCGGCCACCCGGCCCGCGTTCACGCTCTGCTCGACGACCAGCTCCGGCGAACCGGTGGCGACGGCTTCGATCACTCCGACGGTGGTCGGCGGCGTGGGCGGTAGCAGCTCGTGCCCGCGCTCGACGTCGGCCGTGCGCGGCAGGCCGAGGGGTCGCCGCTTACCTTCATCAATGGAAACAGACACGGGCACAAATCCTTTCGAATACAGACTGGAACCGGCCGGGAAGGGTCAGACGGTTCCGATGCCGGTGAAGCCCTGCACCGTGTAGGTGACGCAGGTCTTCAGCGCTGTGGGTGCGCAATGCTCGCGCACGATCCCCCACCGGTTGTCCTGGGCTTCGCGCGAGGGCGCGAGCAGGTAGGTCCGGCACAGCTTGGGGAAACGATCTCCGAAGAAACTCTTCGCGGGCAGCCATTCCACGCCGAACTTCGCCGATTCCTCGCGCACCACGTCCTCGGTGGCGATATTGGCGAAACCACTGCGCTGGAACGGCAGTACGTGGTGGACACGGTGCGAGCTCAGCCCGGCCGAGAGGAAGCAGTCGACGTACTTGTTGCCGACCACGGTCAGGTCGTAGGCCTGCTCGAGCTGGTTGACCGCCCAGTCCTCGGTCTCGGTGTGCAGTTCCTCGGTGGGCACCTCGAAGTCGTGGCTGGCCACCACCATGAAGGTGGAGATCCACAGCGTGATCACGAATTGCAGGGCCCAGGCCCAGAAGTCACCGGCGAGGGTGAACACGACCACCTCGGCCACCAGCAGGAACCGCACGCCGAACGAGCCGATGAAGTGCGGTAGCGCGCCACCCCAGGTGCCGTACATGTCCTTGATGCCGACCTTGCGGGTGAGGCGGCAGACATCGAGCAGGCGGATGATCATCCCGGTCAGCAGATGCCCGAATTTGTGCACGGTGTGGATCGGCACCCGGTACAGCCGCGGTACCTGCATCATCATCGTGAAGACGTTCTTCTTGATGTCGACTTCACTCTGGGTGTGCGGGTGGTGCAGCAGCGCGTGCCCGTCGGCGGTGACGAACGACAGCGCGACATAGTTCATGTCGAAGGCGTTGACCGCGTACTTGTTCCAGCCCTTCTGCGCGCGATGGATCGCGTAGTGGCCGAACCCGGCCAGCGAGCTGCGCAGCAGCACCATCGCGATCACGAAGACCGGCAGCGGCATCCAGCTGGTATCCCACAGGCGCAGGCCCTGCACCGCGAAGTAGGCGAAGATCAAGAAGGCGACCACGATGTCGAACATCCGGTCCATGCGCTTCAGACGAGCGGCCAGTTCGGGTTCCTTGATCCTGGCCTTGATCTTGTGCAGCAGGTCGTTCTTGTCGTCGAACTTGTACTTCGGGGTGTCGTCCCAGCTGTTGAAGCCTTCCTTGAACAGGAAGTCGGGCGCGTTGTTCTTGGGATGGATGTCTTCCGGGGTGGCAGCGCGATCGAGGGCGTAACGCTCGATCATGCGCGCGATTTTTTCCGGATCGCGGTGGTAGGAACCGATGATCGAGGTGATATCGCGGTTCTTCGTGCGGCCGATGAAGAATTCACCGCCGGGATGCTTGGAGATCCAGTCACTCAGGTCGTAGGCTCTGCCGTTATACACCCATACGTTGTTGACGGGAGGCCGACCCCCGGGGCCGGGTGGTGGCGGGAGCTCGCGCTCCTCTTCATCAGGTCGATCATCGATCGTCATGTGTACTTCCTCCGTGCCTGCGGACCAGCGTCCCGACACGTATAGTCCTTGTCGCGCCTTGCATCTCGCTGAACATTCTCTTATCGGATGCGCCTGCGTGCGTTGATGATTCGCGGACCCAGGGCGACACCCACACGACACACCGGCCCGGGGCCGCGGACGGCACTGCGTGCCAGGCTCCGCGCTCCCCGGACCGGTGTGGGTGGTGGTCCGGTTACCGGTCCGATCAGCCCGCGGGCTTGACGATATTGACCGGCTTGGCCCAGTTGGACAGGCCGACGGTGACTTCGCCCGCGTCCTTGGTGACCACGGCCTTCACCAGGTTCGGGCCGTCACCGGTGGAGGCGGCGTCGGAGGGCTTGGTGGAGTCCGACTCCGGCGGGGCGGTGTCCTGGATCCACAGCGTGATCGGCATGGTCCCGGCGTTCTGGCCGATGCGCGGCACGATCGGGTCGATGACGGCGGCGTCGATGGTGCCGGTGATCTTCACCGTGTTGATGCCGTCGATGACCTCACGGCTCTCGGCCTTCGGGTTCTGCACATTGGCGATGACATTGGCGATGCCCTTGTCCTTGTCCAGGATGACGCCCGGATCGTAGACCTTCTCCGCCGGGCCCGCGGGCACGTAGCGGCCGCCGGTCTCGGTGTAGAGCACCTTGTCGACCACGAGGAACTTGGCCTCGGTGAACGGGTCCTCGGGCTTGATCTTGACCTTGGCCTCGCCCATGGCGGCGCCGGAGCCCTGGGTCTCGTTGGTGACGTCGGCCGACACCGTCTCCACCGGCAGGTCCGGCAGGTTGGTGACGTCGATGTTCAGGTGCACGGTCCGCAGGGTCTGGGTGGTCTTGGCCGACTCCTTCACCAGCTGCGCGCCGTCGGGCAGCGCACCGGTGGGCGGAGCGGTGGTGGTGGTCTCGTCGCTGGAGCAGCCGGACACGAGGGCCGCGCACAGGGCCGCCGCCGCGACGACCGAAGTGAGGGCGGAGCGCCGCGAGAAGCGGCGCCGCGTGCTGGGATTCGGTGTCATGTCGATCAAGTTTCATCCCCTGGAGATGGTCGTGTATCGCTGTGGTGAGGCAGCCGAAGCTACCGCTGCCTGCGACATACTAAGCAGACCATCGGACATCTCGTGCTCCCCCGACGGCGATAGTACCCGAGGATTTCGATTCGCGACTTATACGCGGGGACTATCGAATTCGTCCCCGCCGGGCATGCTCAGCCCCTTCCCGGACCGCACCCGGCCGAGTGTCGTCTGTGACTGCCGCCGCTGGTTCGCGGTCGGTACGCTCGGAGCAATGGGCGGGGACTTGTTACTGCTGATCGCCACCGTCGGCCCGGTGGTGCTGTTCGGGTGGGCGGCTCGCCGGGCGAAGCATCGGGGCCTCGGCGGCTCGTTCGTCGGGCCGTTCCAGGAGATGTTCGATCCCGGAGCGACGCGCGCCCAGATCGTCATCGAGGAGCGGGCGGAACTGCCGGATCCGTCGGAGTCCGGCGACCCCGACAACGACGATGACGAGCTGCCGAACACCGTGGTGTACAAGGGCATCCGGCTCTACATCGACCCCGGCAAGGCGCGACGGCGGGACTGAGCCGCGCGCCGGAACCGCTAGTCGGCGCGCACCCGTCTGGTGTCGTAGGCCCACAGGGCGATCTCGACGCGGTTGCGGGCGCCGAGCTTGCTCATCAACGACGCGACATGGGTTTTGACCGTGCTCAGCCCGACGAAGAGCTCGGTGGCGATCTCGGCGTTGGTCCGGCCGCGTGCCACCAGCGCGAGCACCTGCTCCTCGCGGTCGGTGAGCGGGTCGATGGGCTGGATCGGTTCCGCCGGAGCCTGCTCGGCGAAGGTCGCCAGCAACCGGCGGGTGACATTGGGGGCGATCAGCGCGTCCCCGTCGGCGGCCGCGTGGATGGCCTGGACGAGGAGCTGAGGTCCGGCGTCTTTGAGCAGGAAGCCGCGAGCACCGGCGCGCAGGGCGCCGAGGACGTATTCATCGAGGTCGAAGGTGGTAATCACGACGACCGCCATCGGGTTCCCGACGCCCGGCCCGGCCAGGCGCCGCGTCACCTCGACACCGTCGAGCCCGGGCATCCGGATATCGACGAGGAGGACGTCGGGACGCAGCCGGGTCGCCAGGTCGAGCGCGGCGAGCCCGTCCGCCGCCTCCCCCACCACCTCGAGGCCGGGTTGCGCGTCGAGGATCATCACCAGCCCGGTCCGGACCAAGTCCTGGTCGTCGGCGACGACAACGCGGATGCTCATGCCTTCGCCGCCACCGGCAGTACCGCCTCGACCACCCAGCCGCCGTCGGGCCCCGGTCCCGCGGCGAACGATCCGCCGAGGAGCTGGGCGCGTTCGGCCATGCCGAGCAGGCCGAATCCGGGCTCCGGGACCGGCCCCGGCGGGGTCTGTCCGTCGTCGCTGACCCGCAGCCGGACGGCGTCGCCCTCCCGGCGGACGGCGATCCCGACGCGAGTCGCGTTCCGGGCGTGCCGGACGGCGTTGGTCAGCGATTCCTGCGCGAGCCGGTAGAGCGCGGCGTCCACGGGTCGTGGCAATCGGCTCGCCGCACCGTCCAGCGAGACCTCGACAGCGGGTGTGACCCCGGCGCGCGCCAGGGCGGGCAGGTCGGCGACGCCCGGCTGCGGTTCGTACGCGACGGCCTCCTCCTCGCGCAGCACCCGCACCATCGACCTCATCTCCGCGAGGGTTCGCGTCGCCTCGGACTCGATCGCGGCCAGGACCTCGGCGGCCGTCGCGGGCTGGGTGGCGGCGACGACGCCACCGGCCTGCGCCTGCACCGCGATGGCCGAGACGTGGTGGGCCACGATGTCGTGCAGCTCGCGCGCGAGTGCCACCCGCTCCTGATTGCGGATCTCGCGCTGTCGGCGCTGCCAGAGGTCCGCGCGGTAGCGGAACACCGCCGCGAGGGCGACGATCAACAGCAACAGGACGGTGCCGCCGAAAACGTCGGCCCAGCCCGCGGACCCGGCGTACATCCCCAGCACGACGACGACTGTCACGAACGCCGTCCCCCAGGCGATCTCCCGTCCCGAGCCCCACCGCACCAGGGCGTAGAGCAGGATCAGGACCGCCATCATGGCGTAGAGGTCGCCGACGTGCGCGGTCAGCTGGAGGACCGCGAGCAGCCCGGCGACACCCCACCCGATCAGGGTGGCCGTGAGGGGGCGGATCCGCCGCCAGAGCAGGGCGGGGATCAGCGCAAGGGCGAGCACCGCGACCAGGGGCCGCCACGCCAAGTCCGGCCGGATGATGCTCTCGACCGAGGCGGCGGCCGTGAACACGCCCACCAGCAGCCAGTCGAGACGACCGATGGGTGGGGCGTCAGCGGGCCGCGGCTCGTGCCAGAGGGAGCGCGGGACGGTGACCACGGGGTCCAGTCTAGGGATCGGCGCACCCGGGCGTACCAGCCGAAAGTACGAGAAACAGGTCATGCCATCGGCCGGGTGACTCCAGCCTCCGGGCCGGTGTGCCCGCGGCCGGGCTGCGCGATCGTGGACCTACCCGATCCGCACCACCAAGGAGTCCATGATGAGCCACCCCGATCCGCCCTTCGAAGACCAGCCGATGCCGGTGCGCGCCAAGCTCGCCGCGGCGTGGACGAGTTTCATGTTCCTGTACGCCTACGTCGACATTCTCGGCTTCTACACGCCCGGCGTCGTCGAAGACATCCTCGACGGCCGGGTCTTCGAGTTCGGCCTCTCCCAGACCTTTTCGATCACCGCGCTGACCCTCATGGCCATCCCGATCTTCATGATCGTGCTGTCGATGACGCTGCCCGCCCGGACGAACCGCGTCACGAACCTCGTCGTGGTCGCGGTGTACGTCCCCGTCACGGTCTTCAACGTGGCGGGCGGGTTCTGGCTGTACTACTACAGCCTCGGCGTCGTCCTGGAATTGATCGTGCTCGGCCTCATCGTGCGGTACGCCTGGACCTGGCCCCGCACCACGGAATCGGCGACCGACCCGGCCCTACGTCGACCCCGAAGCGCGACGGCCTGACCGGACCGCGCTGGGACAGTGCACAGCGTGCTCGAGCCAGGGCGCGTCACGTTGCTCGTCACTCATCGCGAACAGCGACGTCAATCGCGCGTCCTGCGTCTCGTCCACCGGTGTGAAGACCTGCACCCACGCACCCTCGAACAGCGGCAACGACAGACTGGTCAGGTTCAGCGTGATCGTCCCGACGGCCAGATGCCGGACCTCTTTGACCAAGCTGACCGGCGCCGCGACATCGTTGCTCGTCCACAGTGTCGCGAAAGCCGCGCTCTCGGCGCACAACTCGCTCACCAGGCCCTGCCACGCCGGATCATCGCGGTGCGCGGGGTAGGCACCGCGCAGGTAGGCGACCATCCTGCGCAGATCACCGGCGTTGTACACGTACGGATTACAGCAGTCCGGCGTCAGGAACACCGTCCGCAGCACATTGCCGGTGAAACCCGGGAACAGCGTCCGATGGGCGGCATTGCGCGCCAGCACATCGAACTTCGGGCTGATCAACACCGCGGGCAACGGATCCAGCTGATCGAGAATGAGCGGTATCCCCGGTGAGATCACGGTCTCGGCATCCACCGTACTCGGCACCGTCGGCACCTCGGCCAGCCGATAGAGATGAGCCCGCTCCACCGAATCGAGCCGCAATGTCCGCGACACCGCGTTCAACACCTGCACACTGACATTGATCGGCCTGCCCTGCTCGAGCCAGGTGTACCAGGTGATCCCGACACCAGCGACATGTTCGTTATGCATTCCTTCCGTACCGTGGTGATATGACGAAAACAGTTGGTAGGGAGCCGGATTGGCTTGTCGAGATCAACACCACCCTGGCCGCCGGGGTGGTGGGTGTGGACCCTGCGCAGTGGGTGTACGGGTAGGTTCGCATCTCCCGGGACGAGAAGGACCGGGCCGAAGTGGTGCAGCTGCAAGCCAAGAACCAGGCCGCCCACGCCACCCGCGAGGGGTTGGCGTTGGCGCGGATTTTCTGTGACAACGACCTGTCGGGCGCCGATGCCGACCGGCCGGGGTTGCGCGAAGCATTGCGGCTGGTGGCCGCTGGCCCCGCGAAAACGATCCTGGCCCGTGACGTGGCCCGGTTGACCCGGGATTACGACCTGGGCAACGGGTTGATGAAACTCGGGCGGGATGAGGGGGTGCGGTATGTGTTCGTCAAGGACACCGAATACGACCTGACCTCCGGTGCCGGACGCAAGAACTTCATGGTGAAGGTCGCCGAAGCGGCCGAGTACCGCGAAACCAACACCGAAAACCTCCTCGACAGGATGAGCGAGGAAGCCGCGAAGGGAGTGATGCAGGGCGGTTCCCGCCGATTCGGATACGGCCGCGTTGTCGGTATCCACCCGGTCACCGGCGCGCAGATTCTGGATCGGTGCGCGTTGCGTGATGAGGAGGTGGCGGTGTTGCGGGAGGGCCGGGACCGGATCATCAACGGGGAATCGCAGACCACGATCATTACGGACTGGAACGCCCGGGGCATCACGACCTCGGAGGGTGGACTGTGGCGGGTGGGCAAGTTGTCGCGTCTGCTGTTGCTGGAGGCGTATGTGGCCTATGACCTGGGTGAGCACACCGACACCGCCGGGCAACGGTGCCAGTGCCTGAACAACCCGGACGGGAACGGTATCCGGGTCCACACCCGCACCGGTACCCGGCACCGCGCCCAGTGGCCCGCAGTGTTCACCCGCGCCGAACACGACGCGATGCGCGCGGCGATCACCGCGCATCGGCGGGCGAAGAACCCCGAGCGGCCCCGGCAGCGTAACGGCGAGTACTGGCTGACCGGCCTCGCCGAATGTGGGGGGACCTGGCCCGAGAGCACCGACCGGGCAGGGCAGTACTGCGGTGCCTGGATGGTCGGGTCGCAGCTCGAGCGTCAGCGCAAGCACGGCACGGTCAACCAGCGCCGTTACGGGTGCCGGAGCCGGGACGCCGCGAAACGGCCGTGTGGGTGCGGGCGGGTGTTCCGGGATGCGGGCGCGTTGGAGATGTGGGTGGCCCAGCAGGTGATCGAGGCCTATGAGGACCCGCAGATCTTGTCGCGGCTGGACCGGGGCAACGACAACGCCGGACGGATCGCAGGGTTGCAGCGGCGGATCGAGATCACGACGGGGAGTCTGGATGCCGAGACCGACCAGCGCAGCGAGATCCTGACCGGCGCGGGAGACCCCGACGATCTACGGGTTACCGAACGCACCATCGCCAGCCTCAAACAGACACTGAAAACCCTGTGCGCCGAACAGGATTCGCTATGCGGTGCGCAAGCGTTGGCGGTGCTGGCCGATATCGGGTCCACCCCGGGCGAGTTGCGCAAGGCGTGGCACACGAAGGGGGCGCGGTGGCGACACGAAGCCACTGAACGTCTGGTGGAGAAGGTGATCGTGAAACCCGCGAAGATCTACGCGGCGAAATGGGTGGATCAGAACGGCAAGGCGTGGCGGTTCGACACCTCCTCGGTGGAGATCGTGTGGCGGGAACTATAAAGCCGGGGCCGACCTCACGCGGCTCTCCCGTGCCGGTCGCGGTCGAGGGTTTCGAGGGCGTTGCGCAGGAACAGTGCCAGCGATTCGATCGCGGCCGGGTTCTCGATCGTCGGCGGGAGTCCTTGCCGTATCCGGCTCTCGGCGACGAGGCGGCGGGTCTGCTCGCTGGTCGGTCCCACCCACATGCCCCCGGCGCTGGGTGTGGCCGTTTCACGGCCGGATTCGCCCGCAGTGCCGTCAACGGCCCCCGGCGCGGGTTTCGGGAGTGTGGCGGCGGTGCGCGCGGCGGACACGGGCAGCGTCGAGGCTGGAAACGTTGTGCGGATCAGCGGGCATGAACGGGGGTCCTCCCTGACGGCGTTTCCGGCGGCACAAGCGGACGGAAACAGAGATGCGTGTACGCCTCTCTACTGCCGCGAAAACACCCGTTTTAGGACACGACAATGCATGACGATTCGGTAACGATCGAAACGCGCAGGTCAACCGAGCTCGGGATCGGAGACGCTGATCGGCACACAATCAACATGAATGTGGAACAATCAGCACAGACGCGGGCTGCCACGGATTGTCTATACATAGAGAATGTATAGACAATCCATGTTGATATCCGCGCGGATATCCCGCCGGTGACCAGCGGAAACACTGAGTGCGGGTGCGTCGTTTTGATCCGCGCACCGAACAATTCAGGTGATCTCGCCATCGAACATGCCACGGAAAAATATTCATCGCCGCACCCACCGATCTACTCACCCCACGGCAGACCGCGCCAGGCGCGCCACGCAACGCACCTCGACGTCGGCAGAGACACCACAGGTTGGGTGGACCGATCTCATGACAGGGGCTGGAACGACCCGGGGGCGAGCACCCGGAATCGGCCTCGCATGATCTCCCGCAGTCAACAGCAAGCAGCGGGCACGGATGTCTATTATCAATAGAATAATCGACAATCCTGGATGACACCCGCGCACGAATGTGCCGCCTACGCTGCGGAGATGCGGCACCCGAGTGGGATCATTTGATGGCCCCCCGCATTTCCCTATGCATTTCCCCCCCGCAGAACCCCACGCATTGACCACCACCGAAATCCATCCCCCACCCGATCGGCAACCATCGTGCGAACCGATCGCGCGACCATCCAGACCGAGCTCGCGCACCAGGGCCGAGGTAGCGGACTGGGAAAGGGGCCCTCGCGGCGCTGGCGAGCGCGGGACCGGGAGGGCATTCTCACGAATGCCTCAGCACATGCGTCGGCATCGATTTGACCTTGGTTCCTCGGCGGGAGGATCAGGCCGCAAGTCCGACACGTCCGCAGAGGTCCCGAACCGCTGCCGCAGCCCCGGTCGGCGGGCTCTTGCGAAGGTCGAGCAGCATGTCACGGGCGTACCCGTTGTAGGAGATGGTTTCCGGTGCGGTGCGTTGCGCCTTGTCGAGCTCCGCGAGAACAGCTGCCCGGTCGCTGTTCTGCGAGTGTGCGCGCGCTACCTCGATCAGGTGACGACTGCGACGAGGAATCGAGATGATCGTCTCTGCGTCGAGTCCACGGGCGGCGCGCAGCGCTTCACCGCTCCGGCGAAGGTCGACTCCCAAGGTGAGTGCGTTGGCGTGCTGAACCGGTTGTGAGAACGACGTCTGAACATGTCGGTAGGACGGTCCGAGGGCTCGTGCCCACCTGTCCGCGCGGTCCCACGCGGCCCAGGCGTCTCCATGTCGGCCCCGGCGGGCATGGATCAGCGCGGCCTCGGCTTCGAGCGCCCCGACGATTCCGCGCCAATCATCGGGGGTCTGCTCGCGTTCCAGGTAGGGGTCGATCGTGTTGATACCGGCGCTGATCAGGCTCAGCGCCTCGTCCCACCGGCCGCTGTCACGCAGGGCTTGCACCATTGCCCACGTGGCACAGGCGATCAGATTGGGATCGTCGGCCTCGTACGCCTGTTCCAACGCGCGGTCGGCGACCAGCCATACCAGCGTGGTGTCGCGCTGGTATGCGACGAAGAAGTCGGTCAACTGGTAGACCCCGGACAATACCGCGCGTGCGGCGCGACGATCGGGTCCGGGCCGATGAGCGGCCCGCTGGGCGTCGCGGATCAGATCGGGTAGCAATGTGCCGAGCGCGGACCGGTGACGGGGACTGGCGTGCCGCACCTTCCAGGCCAGGCGAAGCCGTTCGGCCAGGTGCGCGACAGGTTGCGGCTCACCGCGATCGGCCACCGGCATCCGATAAGCGGTCAGCGCGGCCTGGACCTGGCGAAGCGCCGGGTGCTCAGTGCCCGCGTACACCTGGACCGAGACCGCGTGTCCGTTGCCCGTCAGTTCGGCGAGGTCGGACAATCCCAACGCTTTGGCGATGTCGAGAAGGACCGGCAGCTTCGGTGTTTGCAACTTGCCGGTCTCGACCGACTTCACCCACTCCGCGGATCGGCCGACGAGACCACCGAGCACAGGCCGCGACATGCCGATTCGTTCGCGGTGGCGTTTGATGCGCAATCCGACAGGCGCGGTGTCGTCCATGCGATCACCCTTTCACGGCGGGTGCTGATATTCGGCTCCAGACTACCGGGGTAGGGGTACATTTCGTACCCGTCGACCCCTGACCGCGACCATAACGTCAATGGGCCAGCCGCGCTGGATCAACCAGCGAGGCACTCCATTCGCCGTGAAGGGGAACACGCGATGTTCGACCACTTGACAGACCGGCAACGCGCCGTGCTCGATGTCCTGACCCCCGGCGGCATGCTAACCGTCGACCAGATCGCCCGCAACGCACAGGTACACAGATGGCAAGCCCGGCGCGATCTGGGTGCGCTGTGCCGCTGTGGATTCGCATTCCGCGACCACCGTGACCTGTGGCAGGTGTCGCCGCTTCTACGCCGTCGTCCTCGCCGGGCCGTTCGGTGACCGACACATCGCCCCGTGCCGCTGACTCGATGCCAATGCTGGATATTGGAATCGTTCGATGAACCATCTCACCACACCGAACCCAGCGCCCGGCCCGTCGCTGGTGGACCTGCTGGCAACGCTGGACGCGATGTGTGAAGCCGGTTGGGTCGCCACCAGGTTCGAGCCGACACCACCAATGCCGACCGACCAGGCTGCCCACGGTCGTGCCGATGCCGACAATTCCCCGGCGATACGTACAGCTGAACCGAAACAACCCAGGAGGGAATCAGTGAGCGATGCGACCAAAACCCGGGTTGCTGAGCTGACCGACCGAGCCGCGCACAGATCCTTGGGCATCCGCCGGGCACCGGAACCACCCTACGGATGGGAGCTGTACAGCCCGTTCCGGGTGATCTGCCACGGATCGCTCGACAACATCGCCGATTGGCTCAGCGCGGCGGAAGGCACCGGCCGATGAAACGACCCGCACCCGCTGAGATCACACCGCCGTGGGCTCGATCACGACGCGACATCGGGCACGGCCGCAACACCCACGCCGCACTTGCGCGGGACACTCGGCGCCGATCCGCGTCAGCGGGAAGCGGCGGCGTGCAGGCGTTGTGCGCGACGCAGCATCGTGCCGATACCGGCGGTCATCCGATCGCGGTCGAGCGGTTCGGCGATGATCGGGTCACCGGTCCGGACGTAGTAGCGCCCATCGGGGTAGTCCATCCACCAGAAGGTGCGAACCGAGGCCGACGGGCGAGCGTCGATCGCGCCGCCGGTGAAAGCGGCGATCTCGCCGTAGGCCGAGCGTGGACGCTCGAACATCAGGTTCAGTTGCTCGGTCGCGGTGAGCGCACCGGCCCGGAATTCGAAGTGCTCGTCCTCCTCGGCGATGCGGGCGCGCGAGATTTCCAGCGGCGCCCGCCTGCCTGGCGTACGAGCGGGCAGAGCCGCGACGGCGGCTTGCGCGACCTGAGCCGCGCCGCACGCGGTGAGGATGACGTCACCACCGGAGTTCTCAGCCGGACCGGGTTCCTGAATGAGCGTCGCGCCCGCCTCACCGCGAATCGCGCCGAAGAACCGAATGATGCGCGGATCATGTTGCCCGACAAATCCTTTCGACTCAACGCGCGCATCCGGACTCAGCAGCGTGTTCAGGGCTGCTTCGATCTCGGGATTGTAGGTGGCGAGCAGTCTTTCCACCGCCTGCTCGCGGTGTCGCCTCAGCTCGTCGACATCGCTGATCTCCGTGCGGAATTGCAGCGGGTAGGGCAGGCGGTCACGCCCGTACGCCGACCAGAGGATGGCGAACTCTTGGGCGGTGAATCTACTGCTGTGCACTGTCGAAATCCCCGCCGATCACTGGGGGTACCGTTCTGATTTCGCTGATACCGGTGAGGATTTCACCGTTGTCCTGTGTGACGAGGTACTCCGCGACGCCCCGGCGCTCCTCGTCGTTTTGTCCTCCACCTCGCGCTCCGGGGGCGCCCGCTCCCATTCCGCCCATACCGGTCCGCCCGGCGGCACCACCACCAGCAGCGGCGTTCGTCGCTGCCGCTACAGGCTGCCCCGTACCGGGCATTCCAGCCACTGCGCGACCTGGGCTCGGCGTTGAACCTGGCGAACCGCCACGGCTTCCACCTCCCGCGCCGACTCCACCGCCGCTACCGCCGGGCGCAGATCCCACCGGTGCCGACGATGGCGACGGTGTGGTGGGCATCGTGGAGCTTGGCTGCGTGGCGCCGGGCGTCGTCGCCGCTGGCGATGTAATCGAAGCTGCCGAGGTGTCGTCGTCCGACGACGCCGGGGAGTCTTCGGACGTGTCGCCCTCATCTTGGGGCGCCGCCGGGTTCTGCGGTTCGGTGGCCTGGGGGTCCTCGGTCTGCGGCGTCTCGGCAGTCGGCTGCTGTGTCGTTGCCCGATCGCCGGTGCTCCCACCACCTGGCCCGCCCGGTGAGCCCCCGCCCGGAGCTGCGGTGTCACCGCCGCCGCTGTCGACGATCTTCGGTGCGGTCGGCATAAACGGCACACCGGAATCGGATTGGACCGCGACTTGACCGTATATGGTCCGCAGGATCCGTCGGCCTTCTTCCTCGGCCTCGTCTTCGGTGTACTGGTCCAGCTTCATCTCACCATCGACCGGCAGCGTCTTCCCCGTCAGTGTCGGGCGGTTGGTGACACCAGGCATCAACGCTTGCGTCTGCTCGATACCGGTCCGCATCTCATCCAGTTTGAGACTGATGGCAAGAGCTGCCGCCGGAAGCGTGCTCGACTGTGCCGCATAGTTGTTCACGGCGGTAACCGCCGCCGAGGCCGCCGTACCGACCCACCCGTTATCGGCATTGGTCGTCGCCGCGAACGCCGTGGTGAAGGTTTGCAGCGAGGTCGAAACATCGGTGCAAATCGCCGACCACACATCCGACGCGCTCTGCACCGCGCCGGGCTTCATCGCCGAGACGGCCGCCTGCATCTGCGCCAACGACATGTGGTCATATCCGTCATCGGTCCCCGTGAGGTGAGTGGGCTGGATCTGATCCGCGAAAATGCTCGACAGCTGGGCCGTGTGCTGGACGAGGTAGATGCCGCTGCGCTCCTGGTTCCACTGTTCCTGCGCGGCGATCACCTTGTCCCGGTACTCCTCGTAGGTCATCAGCCTTCCCCCAGGCCGTTGAATTGCCCAGCGGTGAACTCATCCTGGGCTTGGAAGTTCGCGATGGCTTTGAGGACTACCTCTTTGGCCGTGGTCACTGCGTCGATGTGTTCACGGATCGTCTGGTCGAGAGATCGCTCACCACCCGCAGCAGTCAGCGAGAACTTCCGCTCGAGGATCTGGCTCGAGTTGAAGGTGCCAAAGCCGGTCAGGCGATCGACGTGTTGAATTTTGCCAAGAACATCCTCCAGGACGGCGATGTGGTCATCACACACTCGCGTGAGGCCAGCGCCGACCTCAGGATTCAGTGCGAGCTCCCCCGCAGCTGCCTGCCCTTCGAGCCGTTTCCACTCATCCGGATCGATATTCGCCAATGCCGCGTCTCCTTACTCGCTCGGAAGATACGTCACGAACGCGCTCGCAAGTCGCTCCACCTCAACGCACGGGTCGGGTGGATTCTTCGCGCTATGCCGGTTCAGCACGTCGAAATCAACCAGGCCGTGTGGCACCGAGACAGTGATGTAGCACGAATATTCGTACGCGGATCCCGCTGGGCGCGACCGAAGGGCTGGTCGGGATCCGATTGTCAGATCGGCGAAATCGGTGTAGTCCGTGCGAGCGCGAGCTTCTTCGATCGTGTGAGCGCCGGAGGCGACCGTGAATCCGTACCTAGTGGCAGAATCCTTCCAACCGCACACCTTCCAACCCTCGAACTCGACCCCCGCGATGTCCTTCTCCCGAGTCGCGGGGTTGATCCCGGCCGCAGTCAACGCGGCATCCGGAAGGCTGCACGGATCCCAGAGCGCGGCATCCGGGTCCGCGCTCGTCGTCGGAGCAGCTGTGGTGCTGGGCTGCGCTGCCGTGCTCGGGTCGGCGTCGTCGCATCCGCTGATCGCCCCCACGACAACCGCGAGAGCTGGAATGGCTTTGTGCCACATCCGCATGGACTTCCCCCTGAATACAGCTCTTGTCGCGGGTGCACCCCACGATGCGTTTCTGGCCGACGACTCTACCCGATCAGACCAGCCACGACTTCCGCTGGTAGTAGGGGTCGATGTCGTCGTCATCGTCCTCGTAGGGAGGTCGATACGATCGTTCAGGCGCTTTCGCGGCCGGAACAGTCGGCGTGGTGTAGTCCTGGTAGCCGGGAAAGGGAGCCGGGTCCGGGCTGCGGGTCGAGGATGTGCCGTGATCGCGCGACGGGTCGCCGGGTGCGGTAGTGGACCAGCTGGGCTGCGATGGTGCCTGCGATGCCTGCCACGGAGCCGGTTGGGTTGACGGCGCTGGTGCGGGCCGGGCGGGCGTCGGCGCGGTTTCGATGACGGTGGCATCGGCGATTCGGGCTACGGCGGGGTCGTCGCGGAGTTCGGCCATGATCGCCGAGGTTCGGGCGGCGACCTCGGCGGCAGTGTCGCGGTACACGCGAACAATCAGCTCGGCGAGCTCCTGGGGGCCACGGGCATACGCGCTGTGGCCGATATGCAGCTCTGACAGTCGGCCATTGGCATCGGTGCGGACAGTTACGCCGTCCACACTGGTCTCGCCATGTACGTCAGCAACTGCCTGCTGTAGTCGGCGGACTTTCGCGCCGAGTTCTTCGTGCTGGGGGATCATCGCGGCTCGATTCTGTCACGGGCGCCTTCAGGGGGCCGGGTCAGGCCAACCCGGATGCACCGGCTGCACCGGCGGGGGCGCGTCACGGACGTAGTCGTTAGGTGGGTGGTCCAAAGCAACATCGGGATCAATAGTTCGAGCCCAGGCAACGCACGGTTCAACCTCGGTCGTCACATCGTAAAATTCACTCAGCTCCATGTAGTTGTTGAACCGGGCAGTCCACGAGCCGAATACATTCTCGCTGGGTGCCTGCCAATGTAATCTGTCGGACCCGGCCTCCAACGGGTAGGTCTTCGATTCATATTCGCCCATGCGGCCAGCCGCATCGGTGAACTTGTATGAGACCAAGGCGGTACCGATCCAGGTGGGAACCCACTTTCCGTCGACAAGGCGGGAAATGCCCGTGTCCACCGTGCAGGTATGCGCGATAAATCCCGAAGGTGTGTCCCTGGTGTCAATTTCCAGAATATGTTGATAGAGGGTTCCGGCGATTTTGCCACGATTATGTGTTGTTTCTAATCTCGGACGCTGTGCGCTGTCGAGGGCGTCCGCGAATCCCGGGTATGTCGCGCCGAAACCGGCCGCCGCGCTGATAATGCGGGATTCGCTGGTGGCGCGGACCAGTCTCGCCTCGGTGGAGGATAAGTCGATTCGTGGCGCGGCGGACCACACCACGGTTGCGTCGCGGACTTCTGCGGGCGGGCGGTAGGGGTTGGTGGGCGACTCGGGCTCGCTAGGCGGTGTGCAGGCACTGACCAGTGTGAGTAGCGCGGCGAGTGCGTAGACTCCGAAACGGGCGCGGCGGATTCTGGTGGTCACCATGTGTTCTTCCCGGAGTTCGCGGGTCGGGTTGTCGTCATCGGGCCGGATCCGGCCAACCCGGATACACCGGTTGAGCAGGAGGGCGGACATCGCGGGCGTAGTCGGTTGGTGGGTGGTCCAACGCAACGTCGGGATCGATAGTTCGAGCCCAAGCGACACACGGATCGATCTCGGTGTTCACCCCGTAATACTTGCTCAGTCCCTTATAGTCGTAAAGATAGGCTCGCCACCAGCCGAACACATTCTCGCTGGGCGCCTGCCAATGGAATCGATCTGCCCCTGCCTCCAGCGGATAGCTCTTTAAATCGTATCCATCCATTCTGCCAACCGTATCGGTGAACATGTATGTCACCAAAGCGGTACCAATTCCTGTGGGAACCCACTTTCCGCCGACGAGACGGGAAATGGCCGTATCCAATGTGCAAGTTTTCGCGATGAACCCCGAATTTACCACGCTGTGGTCGAATTCTAGAATATGTTGATAGAGAGTTCCCGAGATTTCGCCGCGGTAGTCGGATGATTCGTATCTGCGATTCTGTCGACTGTTCAGAGCTTCCGCAAATCCTGGGTATGTCGCGTCGAAGCCTACGGCCTTACCGATAATTTCGGACTCGCTTGTGGCGCGGATTAGTCGTGCTTCGGTGGTGGACAAGTCGACTCCCGGTGCCGCGGACCACACCACAGTCGCGTTGCGGACCTCCTCGGGCGGGCGGTACGGCCCAGAGGCATGCTCGGGTTCGCTGGCCGGGGTGCAAGCGCTGACAAGGGTGAGTAGCGCGGCGAGTGCGTAGGTGGCGATACCGGGGCAGCGGGTTCCGGTGGTCACCATGTGTTCTTCCCGGAGTTCGCCGATCGCTCTCCGGCGAGCCACTCGAGCCATTCTTTGCGTGGCATCTTGTCGCCGCCTTGAATTGTCGAGTTCAGTGCCTGGTACTCGGACCCGCCGGGCGATGCTTGGGCGGTGTAATCCTGCAGAGAGTCGGGGTTGATGCCCGCCTGTTGGAGGAGGCCCTTGCGGCCGTTGGGGCCGACCTCGGCGCTGTCTTGCTCGACGGTGGATCCATTGGTGTAGTCCTGGCGATATTGGGAATACGGTTTGAACTCGCCGTTTTCGTTCTTGTAGATATCGGGGACTTGGTTCATATCGATTTTCCCGGCTTCGGCGAGTGTGCGCAGCATCGTGTATTCGCGGTGCTCGCTGCCGCCCCAACTGGTGGGCCGGTAGGTCGCGTCCTTGTCGCCGGGGTTGTAGTCGAAGTCGAACTTGGTGGTGTCGAGTTTCAGCGGTGACTGCTCTGGGGTGCTCGGTGAATCAGCCGATAGAACAAACGGCTTGAGGAATTCCGACCCCGCCGCGACCCCGATTCCGCCTGGACCCATACCGCCCGCGACGATCTGCGACGCGGTCCACGCGGTGTTCCACTTGGCGTTGCGGCTCGCCTCGGACGCGCTGGCATCGACCCCGTTCTGGGTTTCCTGGGCGGACTGGACATCGAGTCCCTGATTGACCAGCCATTGCAGGCGGCTGCTGTACTTGGCGTTGTTCGGGTTGCCGTCACCGTTGGCTTCCTCTAGTGCGAAGAGCCGGTCCATGCGTTGTGATTCGGCCAGGGCGGTGCCGTTGATGATCGTGCTCGCGCCCTCGTCGGAGTCGAGGATGCTAAAGACCCGCAATGGCCCGATCGGGCCACCGGTGTCGTTGTCCTTGCCGCCGAAGTCGGGGCCGAAGCCCATCGTGTCGGTGATATCACCAGGATGACCGCTGGGCATGCCGACCATGTTGCCGACGTAGGGCGCGAGTGCTTCGGCGACCTGGTCGGCGGTCCCGTCACCGATCTTGCCGTCCCCGGAGAGCAGGGTCGTGTAGTTGTTCGTGCCGTCGGCGGACTTCTCGGTGGACATGATCTCCGCGAGCCCACGAGCCGCTTCACCCGCCTGGGTAGCGGCCTCCTTTTGGCCCGGGTACTCCGGGCTATCCGGTGCTGCGGTGACATGCGCGTCACGCGAAATCCAGTCGGTAAGCGACCCCATCGCGGTCCCGTCGTCGCGTTGCAGCAACGGCAGCACTGCAGTGTCGGGATTGTAGCCAGCGCCGAGGATCTCAGCATCGCCCTCGCCGGTAAGGATCGCGTGGACGCCGTCGGTGTTGCGCGAACCGAGCGCGATCGCCTGCTCCAGCGGTTCGACATGCTTGGGGTCGTCCGAGGGGGAGTTGCTGAAGGGGAGACCGCCTCCATGATCTTCGACCCACGCGGTGTGCATTCCCTGTCGAATCAGCTCAGTAGACATCTTGGTCCCCGGCTCATTGCCAGGCTCTGCTTGCGACAGTGCCTGGAGGAAGTCTTTCTGATCGGTGACGAACTCCTTGTGGTTTCCCACGATCGTGCTGTCGCCGGGATACATCGTGGTGTTGGCATCGGGCGCCATCCCGTTGGGCGCGACCCGGGTGGAGATGAGATCACGCATGTCTTGCGGCAAATTCTCATAACTCCCCCCACCGGTGAGTTTGCCGTCGCTGCCACGCCCGGTCCCGACCTTCTCGTTGGATATCACCAGCACACCGTTCGCCAACGAGGACGCCGCCTGCTGACCCGCCGGACCCTGAGCCTGCAACTGCTGGCTGGCGGCGGTGAAACCATCAGCTCCGGCCGCGCCGTACAGCTCTTTCAGATACTGCTGGGTCCCAGCGGGGATGGTGGTGGCCTCACCATTCAGGTAGGCCTCGAGCTGAGCGGGCGGAATGCCGGTGGCTTTCAGATCCTCGGTGAGCTGATCGAGGACCTCCGCCGGAATCGGTTCGCCCTCGTCCGCAGCTTCCCGGATCTGCGTACCGAGCGCCTTGCCTCCCGCCCCCGACAACGTGGGGGCTCCGACGGTCGCGCCACCCGGTCCGCCGTGCTGGTCGAGGTCGGTCAAGCCGAGCGCGGCCGTGAACCGCAACGCGGTCAGCGAGGTCCCCAAGTGCGCCAGGTTCTCCTTCAAGCTGGTCTGGAAATCTGCGGCCTGACGGTCGAGTTGTCCTTGCAGAATCGACCGCGTCGCGTCGGTGTCGTCACCGGGAACGGTCGGCGCGGTGACGGTTCCGTCCGGGGCGACGGTCATCCCGTGGACGTTGACAGCGGCATCACGGGTATTGAGCACCGCCGACCGGTAGCCGTCGATCGTCCCGCCCTGCGCCACCATCGCGTCCCCGATGGTGGCGGTGGCGCGTTTCGATTGGGAGGCCGTGAGCAATTCCGATACAGCACGCATCGAGGCAGCCGCGCTGGCATCGCCCTGCCAGTTCACCGCGCTCTTGTCCACCGCGAGATCGACTTCGGCCATCCGGTCGGTAAGGTCTGTTCCGGCGTTGATGATCGCCTGGCCCGCCGCGATGAGTGTTTGCGGCTTCCAGGACTCGACCTGCGGAATCGTCGGCGTCGTCACTGCGAGAGTCCTTCGGTCAGCGAGGTCAGCTGCGCGCGGAAGACATCCTCGACACCCTCGTAGGTCGTCGCGGCGGTCGCGGCGCCGTCTGCCATCGCCTGTACGGCGGTGCTGTGCTTGGACAGGGTGGTTTCCAGCTTCGCCGTAATTCTGCCCAACAGGTCCTCGATCCCGGCGTCGGGCATCACGACCGCTTCGATACTGGTTTTTGCTGGCGCGGCGATCTGGGCGATCGCACTCGCCTTCACACCCAACTGTGTCCCGAGCGACCTGATCTCATCGAGATCAGCCTTCAGCATGTCCCCCATAGACGTACTCACCCCCATCGAAATTCACCACGACGTCGCCGCAGCCGTTCGGCTGACATGCTATCGAGACGCCGGATGCATCTGCAACGAGCCCAGATACGCTCGTGTCCAAACGCCGCCCGCGCAGTCCTACACCTACCCGCTATCCGTTGAAGTCTGCGCTGGGCGGATCGCGGCGCGATCGGTCGGTCCAACGACGGCAGCCGACCAGGACCAAGGCATCGACCGGCGCAGAATGGCCGTGGAACGTGCAGGACGCACCGTCACGGGCAAGGAGTGCGTAACCGAAATGTCACCCCCACCAGATGTGCACGCTAGGTACTGAACATCGCCTGAGCAGCGCAACTCTGCAGCATGCTTCGCTCGGTTCCAAGACCGATGTGGGTCAGCCGGTCAACGGCTTGTCCGAGGCGGCATCGTCGGCGTCGGGGCGGGTGGTGCCCAGGCGACCTCAAGATTCAGCTCCGACCTCGTTCGCAAGGGCTCGTATGCGGCGATCTGCATCCTCCGCACGTTATGCTCGTTTGATGACATCCATCGGGGCGATTCGTCCACACCCTTCGGCGGCCGAGGTCGCCACGATGGTTGGGCGGCTATGGGCCCGAAGCGGCGAGCCCGCGGAGATAGTGTCGGACTTTTTCGTGGTCTTACCATGATCAGGGCGCGTTGAGTGTGTCTTCGATGACGTCGAGGTGCTAAAGGGCCGTAAGGACACGATCGACAGGCTTCTTGAGCACGGTGTTGCGGTGAACGTCCTTCTACCGGTTCACTTGCTTGGGTTAGCCCACGAGGAGGTTCGCGGAATGGACATCTCCCTCCAGGGGTGGCTCGAAGACGATAATAGCGTCCCGCGCTTCGTCTCCCCAGAACAGGCGTAAGGGGGGAGCAATGCCACCCTCCCTCAACACCTTCGATAAGACCTTAACTCCTGGCTATATGCAAGATCCACTGTTCGAGGAATATGACGTCGATGCGAAGACTTTCTGGAAGGAAGTCAACGGACTAGTTGACTACTATAAGTCGCGCGACTTATCGGTTTCTCGGGATACCGCCTACCTCGGTCATATTATTAACTACGTTCGAGACGGGCATTTTCTGGTTTGACGAACGTCAAACTCCGCGAGCTCGGTGCACTCGTACCGCTGGCATCGGGCATGCCGGAATTTTTGCAGGAGACGCGTACCTTCATTGAAAGTGATGAGCGGTATAGGCATCACGAAATAGAGGTCGAGCATTAGATTGTGTCGACTGGGCTTCGGCAGATGATCGAAGGCAACCCTATTAGGGAACATGCCGACGGCGCATGGGCTTGTGAGCTGTTGCCGAATTCGCCTTCGCGAGGATATCTGGATTCACCTCAAGAAGGGTCGATGGAAACCGTGGGCATTCTTACGGGTATCGGGTACACTCTCAACAATACGACGAAGACGAGAGCGGTCTTCGAGATTAATAAAGGAGCAAACTTCGAACCGGACATCGATGTGAACGCTCGAATGTCGCCAGATGATCGCCGTGTTCCGTTCACAAATATGATCTACATTGCAGATGGCCCGAGTGATGTTCCGGTCTTCTCCGTCATAAACCAAAATGGCGGCAAAACGCTAGGGGTTTACACGGGAGGGTTCGGCACGGGGAATTACGACGGCGTACAACAGCTGCTTCAAGATGGTCGCACAACCTTGTCGGCGAAGGCAGATTATCGACAAGGGATGGAGGCGCACAACTGGCTAATGCACTCTCTAAAACAGATTGCTGACGGAATATGCGCCAGCCGCGAGAAGTAGCATCGCAAACATAATATCGCCCGCAGGCCATAAGATCTGAGTTCGCGGCGGTATTGAGGTACCTGGTTGTGCTGCTCTTACCTGCTGCCAGGGAAGCCGACAAAGGAGAATGCGGAGCATCCGGTAATCGGCATCTCAGGATGCTTGCCGACTTGGTCGTAGCGTTGCGGCCGACCGATCTGGACACATCCGTGCACGCTGGTGTCGGTCCGCCGGATCGCTCCCTCATTCAGCCGCTGATGAACTGGATCACCCGCGATATCCTGGGTTTCGTTCTGAAGAGATGACGACCGGCCAACTTGGAGCTACGATTCCTGCAGTCGAGTCGATGTCATCGGCTCAACTGCAGGGTGGGACAAGGGGGTGCAGTGTTCCGGCAGCTGACAACGTCATCGGAGGGCGAGGTCTGCGGCGGGCAGGATCTATCTCGGGACGAGGACGACCTCTTCTCTCAGGTCGGCGTCAGCGAGGAGAACGTCGAATTCTGCCGCCGGTTAACAGCATTCGTGGCCCCGGTCGCTCGTCATCGGGGTGCGGTTGTCGAGGATCCGGCGGTGCTGGCGTGGGCGCAGGCCGTCTATGCGGCGTTCGGTGATCGTGACGATTCCGGGAGAGGGCTGACGGCCGCCGAGCTGGAAGCCATGTGTGGCGACGCTGGTCCGGGAACGTTCGAAAGCCGGTTCTCTGTCCTGCGGGGGATGGGGTTCGTGCATCCGCCGCGGGATCAGCCGCATCAGCAACGATTGGTCTTCCCGACCGTGAGCGTGGCGGCGCTGCTGGTCTTCGAACGCCTCAAACGAGGTGGCGGGGTTCAGGAGATCCTGATCCTGCTCGATGAGACCCGGCAGGGGGTCGTGGACGACCAGTTGCAATCGGGCGAGATCAGTTCGAAGCTCATCACTCTCCGGCGTGCGATCGCCATCAGCGCGAACGAACTGATCCAACTGGCCGGTCGTCCAGTGGAGGAGTTGATCGCGCAGCGTGCGAACCATCGGATGTCCGAGCAGCTGTTGCAGGAGGCTCGCACGCTGATCGACCTTGTGTCCGAGCAGTTTCCGGAGCTCGCCGCTACCGGTGGTCAGCTCATCGCGCAGGCTTTGCGGTACTCGGCGGCCGCGAATGTACTTGTCGAACGTCTGCTTGAACATATCAAGACGCACCGTGACTTCTCGATGCTGACGGCCGAGCAGTACCGATCGGCAGCGTTGCGTTCGAGTGCAGACGTGTTGGCCGGAGTCTTCACTCAAACGGTTTTCGACCCACCTTCGACGACTGTTACCGCTCAGCGCGTGATCGCGACCATGCGGGAGTTGCGGCCACGCGAGATCGTTCGACGCCCGCCCCGGACAGTCGCGTACTCCGATCCTGGGGACCCCGTCGAGCGCGCTCGCCGACGGCAGCAGGCAGTCCGAATCCGGAGAGAGACCATGACCAGGTTGTATCTGCGTGGCCGCGAGAAGGCCGATCTCACGGATGAGCTGCTGAAGGCTGGATGGCCCAGGGCTGCGAGGATAGTCGCCGATCTGCTTGCCGCGACCGCGGACTGTGATCTGCCTGTCCGCGTCGTGCTTGGAGTCTCTTTGCGCGTGGACTCAGCGGCAGCGGTGAGCTATATGACACCACTGCGCTTGGTTGTGCCGGCTGATGGACACCAGCATGGATGACCGCGTCTGGCTCGCTGCGCTACGTGCCACGGGAACAGCTGAATTGCCGCACGACATCGCCACCACGGAAGCACGACTGGCCGCGGCCAGTGGAGCCGGCAGGCAATTGGTCCCGGTTGATCTGCCTAGAGGACCGGGCTGGGCGATGACGTGGCAGGACGATGTCGCACCGGAGCTGGAATCAGCGGGCAGTCCCGGCACACCGAGCGCCAATCCCGTCATCGTTTTGGCCGCGTGCCTGCGTGCCTGTTGGACCGATTCCGCTGCGCCGCTCTACCCGGGTGGCGAGACGACGATCGAGCATGTCACACAGGTGGTCTCGGCCCTCGGTGTGGTCCAGGCGCGGCGTGCGGTGAATCGCTTGCTGTGGTGGGGGTATCTGACCGAGGACTCCGGTCGGGGCTCGGTCCGCCTGGGACCGCGGGTCGCCCTGTGGTCGGAAGCCGACATCGCGTATCTGCGGGCGGAGTACGACTTGCTACCCCGTGACAGGACCGAGTGATGTCCGCATTGTTCGATTCCCTGCCTGCCGCGCGCAGGTTGGAAGTCATGTCCGCGGTCGCCGCCGTGGAAGCGGCGTTGCATCCGGTCCCCGCACGCGAGTTCCGTGCGCTGGCCGAACCGACGTTGCGGCCTGTTGTGGAGCAGGTGCTCGCCCGGTCCGGGCGGGTGCTGATCGAGGCCGGGGGCGGATACCTGTCCGGATACGCGGACGACGTGTCGGCCGAACTCGTAGGCCTGGGCATCGGAGTTCTGCCTGCCACGCAGCGAGCCGTCCTGGCGATGGTGCTGCTGTTGAGCGTGGCGGTTCCGCGCGCCGAGGGACGACTTGCCCTGGGGGACCTATGGACACGGAGCAGACCGGTATCGCCGGACATGCTCGGGCGCGAAAGCGAGCTGGCGCCGGGAACCATCGACTCGGCGATGACCGCACTGCGTGTGGCCGATCTCGTGAAGGACGTTGCGGGCGGCGTGGTACCCGGTCCCCAGTTCCGCCGGTTGACCGACGCAGCGGTTTCGCACCTGTTCGAGGAACTGATTCTTCTCGCAGAACCGGAAGGGGATCTTGCCTTGTCCATCAAACGTCTAAGGGCTATGCGTGCGGCAGGCAACCGAGAGGAACAGCGATGACGGCTGGGGCAGGATCGAAGCCGGACAGCGCTCTCCGCGGTGTGGTGGGCGACCGCCAACTGTTCGCGGTGCAGACCTTCGATATCGCGCGGTTGACGAGCCATGTCGTTCCGCTTGTGCCACGGACCTTCGTTGCGGTTTCGGGCCAGGGGCCCAAAATGGACTCGAACGGTTCCGGGAAGACCAGCTTTCTTATCGCCGTTTCGGTCCTCCTCGCCGATCCGCAATGGCGGCTGGATGTGTATGGCGGCAAGAACGCCGCTGGGGTGCTGTTCAAGCCGGACTCCGCCGGTTTGGATCCCGTGCAGCAGATCCGCCCATCGACGGTCGGCTACATCGCGGGTGTTTTCGCGCGCGAGGACGATCCGGCAAAGTCTGTAAAGACCGTGTGGGTACGGCTGTCGACATCGGCGCCCTACCTGCAGGTACGCTGGATATCCGGCGTTCATCTTGCAAACAGCGATGAAGACGGTATTCGTGAGCTGCAAGCCGATGATCTCTGGGAAGCCGCGAAGGGTAACGGTACGTGCTCTGCCCGCCGGATGGCCGAGACCCTGTACGGGGACGCGCCGCGGTGCCTGAGCTACCTGGACACACCGCTCCGGCCGCCTGTGCCATCACTCCTCAGCCAGCAAATGACGGAGATGGGTCCGCGGGAGATCGCCGAATCACTGATTGCTCTGTCGGGTTCACGAACACTGCTTGAGCAAGAACAGACCGAGCGCGGTGTGGTCGTGGATCGACAGAAGAACTACGACGAAGCGCTGGAAGACCAGAAGCGACAGTACCTGCTCGACGAGAACGAGTTGGTGAATATATCCGCACGAGACAACGCCCGTGCACAACTCGACCAGGCTCAGCAGCACTGGCACTACTATTCGGCAGTTCGATACCTGGACGTCCTGGAGCGAGACCGTGATCTCGAGCAGCGGTGGCGGACGGCTGTGGGGCTGCGCGCTGAGTCTGCCGAGGAACTGCGGCGGGCCGAGTTGGAGCTGGCTCAGCTGAACGCCGAGAACGATTTGGACCGAGCCGAGCAGGATGCGCGGATCAACTGGAAAAGGACCGGCGAGCGGTTGCGCGATCTGGAGAGCGCTCGATCCACACTTGTCGGCCAACGCCAGGTTCTCGAACTCCGCCTGCGGGAGCTGATCGACGCATCCAAGGACTGGGCGGGTGAAACCGCCGAGGAGGCGGCTTTGGCGGTTGATCGAGCCTTCGAATCGTTCGCCGAGGCGAGGCTACGCGGCGACCGGAACAAGGATCGGTTGCAGGAACTGGAACAGCAACTGAAGCGCGCTGAGGAAGGGCGTATCGGAAAGGCCGGTCACGTCATCGACCTGCTGGAACAAGCCGGGATCGCTGGGGCGGCGTTGTTCGATATCGTCGAAGTTCTCCCGGCCGCCCGTCTGCGCTGGGAGGGACGTCTGTGGCCGTGGCAAGACGCCGTAGTCGTCGATCATGATCAGCTGGTCGACGCTCGCCGGGCGGTGGCAGATCTGCCTGGGGCAATGCTGGTGGCGACAGACGATCATGGCCACCACACAGACATCGATGGTGCCCATTCGTCTCGTCCGATCTCGGACTTTCTCGGTGTTCTCGCCGATCGCTGGCGCGACGTAGATGATCGTGGACTGGCATTCATCACTGACGAACCCGCGCGCGCAACCATTTTCGCCGGCTTCCCCTCGCCGATCACAGGACGTGCAGCGGTGGTGTGTGATCTGAGGTCGAGAGTTAGGAAGGCGACGGATGACGCCGCGCGATCGCAGCAGGCCTTGGTGCTCGCCCAAGCCGAGCACGAACTCGCCGAGGCCGCTCTCCGGGGTGCGAAAGCCGCCGCAGATCTGAAGGAAGTCCAGGAGTCCGTCGCGGAGATCAATGAACAGGTCGGGGAGATCGCCGGCAAGATCGGAAAAGCCGTGGAGGAGGAAGCCGGACTCGAGGCTGTGTGGCGGAACCGCCTGGCTGA
This sequence comes from Nocardia sp. SSK8, assembly GCF_037034205.1. NCBI lineage: Bacteria > Bacillati > Actinomycetota > Actinomycetes > Mycobacteriales > Nocardiaceae > Nocardia > Nocardia sp. SSK8. The sequence goes on along the minus strand of NZ_JBAGKD010000002.1, from coordinate 358,078 downwards.
CAAGGAAGGCCACGATCTGCGGGTTCAGGCAGTGCAGGGGGTGTACAGGGAGAAGAAGGCCGATGATGACCAGGCCAGCAGCAAGCTGGCATCACTGGAAAACGAGCGCATCGGACTGCAGGTCGAGAGGTGGCGTGCGCTGTGGGGCGGTGACGAACATAGCGCGCAGTTGGTACGCGAGTCAGAGCCGTCGAGGAGCGCTCGCGAAGCACACGCTGAGGTCCTCAGATGTGTGGCCGACGCCGCCAGAGCATACGGAATTGAGGACGGTGCCGAGTCTACGACAGGTGAACTGGCCGACACCGCTCGCCTGCGGCGAGAATTCGCGCGGTCCGACGCTCTCGCTTTCCCGACCGTTGTGCTCGAGGACCTAGCCGCCCCCCTACAGGTGCGACTGGAGGGACACCTCGGGCGCGATCGCTCGACGCGCGCCCGAATCGAGCAGGATCGTGAGCAGAAGGCTCTCTTGGTCCAGAACGCCGAGACCGAGCTCGCGTTGGCCAGCGACCGGCTGATGACGCTGCAGGACATGATCGAACGGCATCTTGAGAGCATTCTTCGAGGGGTGAGTACGGCTTTCGATCGGCTCGATCGGGAACGCGGCGGGTTCGGCGCGGAACTTACATTCAACAGCGAGCGGCCGAGCGGTCCGGGGGACTGGACGTGGCAGGCGACGCCGCGTTGGCGCCGATCGCGCTCTGGACCGCTGGTGTCCTACCGTCAGATCGCAAACGGCGCACAGGTCAAGGTTTATGCGGTGCAGTTGGTACTGGCCGCGGTCCTGGCGGATTCGCACACGGCCGGGAAAGTCCTGGTGCTGGACGAACTGGGCAACAGCTTGGGTGAGGTCAATCGGAAGGACGTTCTCGGTGCGCTGAAAGCCGTTGCGGAGGAGGCCGCCGTCACGATTCTGGGGACTTGCCAGGACAGCGTACTGGTCGACGCGGCGGACATTTGTGGTGAGCTGATGTGGTTTGAGCACGCGAACAGCAGCGATGCCTTCAACCAGCCGACGAGGGCGTGGGGATACGACGCCAACGGTGAACGTGTTGATGCCATCCATTCCTGGCTCGAGGCGGGGCGCGCCGATGAGTGACGGGAGTGGTCGTCGAGTTTCCTTGCGGGACAGCACTGGTCGCGTTCCGGTGCCCTTGCCGAACCTACCGAGCGGGATCGCAGCGTTCTCGGTGCCCAAACCGGAGTCGTCGGTATCCGGTGACGAGTCGATGGATCGGGTACCGAAGGACCGTCGGCGACGGCTGAAAATCACCCGTGTCGATCTCCTATCGGTCGACGCGCGCGATGGCTTCGACGTTCCGGACGTTATCGCGCCCAGGGATCTGGTGTGGGCGTTGCGGACCCAGACGGGCAGGCAGTGGACCGGAATGACCACTCGGTTCGGTGACCGGGCCTGGGACGTTGCGATATCGTTGGTGCGCGCGGGGGTGGGGAGCCTGCGGTGCACCGTCGACGGCCTGAACTATCAGCCATCGAGGTTTCGCCTGACCGAATCCTGGTCGGCCATCGCCGACGACCGCATCGCCGATTTGACCGGCCACGGTGACCCCGACACCCGGCGCGCCGCCCTGCTGACCCGGATGGTTCCAGTACCTCGGCTGGCAGATGAACTGGCCCGGCTCACGGCTGTCGCCGACGGAACACCGTTGCGAGTACCCGCGGGATCTCAGACGCGAACCCGCGCGTGGAGTGTGTACGAAGCGGCTCTCCGAGCCGCCTGTGTGTGGTTCCCGGATACCGACGCCGGGCTGCGGCATACAGCGAACTCGCTGGCGGGCGAGGCATTCTCCGGAGCGAAGCGGTGGACCCCGGAGCGCCAGACCGCGTTCGCCAACCTGATCGGTGTGCCCTTCACCACCGCGGTGGACGAGCCGGACGTCGAGGTATTGGTTCGCGGTCCGCTGGTCTGGCGGATCGGCGACGTCCTGGCGGACGCGCAGGCCAGTGAGCCATGGATCGGACTGCCAGCCAGTGGAATTCGAATGCTCGGATCGGTCGACGTGTCGAGAGTCCGCGGCGTCCTGTTCGTGGAGAACAAGGACACCTTCGAATACGTCTGCCGCAATACGGATCTGAGTCGCGACTGTCTCTGCGTCTGGGGAAGGGGCTACGCATCGGAGTCGGTGGTCGCTATGCTGTCGACAATCGCGGATGTGCCCATAGCTGCTTGGTGCGACCTGGATGCCGACGGGATCAACATCATTGTCGACCTGGCCTCGCGTCTCAACAAGAAGGTACACCCCGTCGGTATGGGTGTGGATCACTGGGCGGCAGGCCCCTACCGGGATCAGACCGACGCCCAACTAGAGCGGGGCAAGCGGCGAGCACAGGACCTCACGCGGCGATGCCCGCCCGAATTACGTGCTCTCGCACTGGCAATCGGCGAAACCGGACAGGGCCGGGAACAAGAGACCTTGCAGCGTGATATCGCACCGACATTGCGAACCTCCTTGGATGCACTGTGGGCGGTACCGCTTCCGGGAACCTGAGCCTCGCCCGAATCGGCCACTTCTCCCGTGCAGCACCGTGATCCCGTGACCACCGGGACCGTACAGATCGGCTGACGAACGTATATCTGGAGGTTTGGTGTTGGACACTGTTCCTGATGCGGAACCGAAGTCGTTGGCTTTGAACGCGCTGCACCCGTACCTGTCAGTCGTCGTACTCGAATGCACCGGCAGCGACGTTGCGGCGCAGTTCGCAGTTCTGGCCGACTTCGTTTCGACCATGCCGCGGCGACGTGCTGGTCGTTCCGTCGAACAAGTGGCTCACATCCAGTGGCGGGCAGGGGACACTGACCATCCACAACATGATGTTCTTGTGGGGGATGAGATCAGTGAACTCACCGGCCTGGTCTGGAGGGTGGAGGCATTGCCGAGTTGGGCCGACGAATCGGCCGGATTCCGGAACGTAGAACACGTACTGATGTTGCTGCTGCGCCAGGAGCGGTTGGTCGCGATCTACGCCGACGACGCCACCAATGAACGCATCCAGCGGTGGCTGGACAAAGCTCCTCAGCCTCGGTGGAAACGGCTGCCGTCCCACGTGCTCGAGGCGGCGCTGCTGCGCGGGGAGGTCAAAGGACTGTGGTTGCAGGGAACACATCGGCGGCGGTCGACGAAACCGGATTCCAAGAACATCAGCGGTCTGGACCTGAGGGAGGCACTCGATCCAGCCCACGACTCGTCGTTCGCGCTGCGTTCGGCGCGTGCTGATCTCGAAGACAGTCCGGAGCGAACCGCCTTCAAAGGCAAAGTGGGAACAACACCGTCGAAGTCAACGGTGTGGTCATCGGAACGGACGGTCAACTTCCGGCACTACGTCCGAGCAGTCTCCGAACTGCTGGTTCTGGTCAGAAGCGTCATGGCAGGTGACGCGAAGGTCGCCACCTCACTACCGGTGTTGGCCAGACAAGCCCACGACACTTCGGCGGTGAGGGGTGCCTATGCAGTCTCGGTACTCACTCCCGACGACATCGCGAGCCTCCCGCAAGCCGATGCCGAACGCATCGCCAACGCCGAGTTGCTCCAGCGTGCAATACATGAGGTGACCGCTGAACCCGATTCTCCGGGGTTCGTCCTGGACGTGGGTACCGAGGGCACAATCGGGGGCCGGCTCGGGGTTACGCCGAGAGAGTCCAATGGCCGCTACCGACTGGACGTCGGTATACGTGGCACTCCCAGCGACCTCAGCCGCGTGATCCCGGTTAGAGACGCACTCAGCACCGGGGATCTGGTGACGGTCTATTACGCGTCCGGTCACGCCTTCGTCAACAACACCTTCTACACAGCACCCATCACCACCGCCCGATTCTCGAACTGGAGCTTCGAAGACTTCAGCGGAATCCGGATCGATCGGGAGAAGCCGAATGTCAAGGGAGACCAGGCGATCCATGACGGAATCGGCCGACCCGGCGATACCTCACTATTCGCGTGGGTGTTGGCCCACTACGGCGATGGTTGGTTGACCTGCGATGACGGGTCCGGTGAAGTCGCGGACTTCGTGCATATCGCCGACGACGGGATCCTCACGTTCATCCACGTCAAGGCAGCCGACAACATAAGTCCTCAGCGGGGTATTGCTGTGGCTCCCTACGAGGTGGTCGTCAGCCAGGCGGTGAAGAACGTGGTGTACACCGACCCGGAGCTGCTGGGCGCCAGACTGGCCACTGCTCGGATCGATCGACCCGCCACTTGGATCGAGGGCGTGCGAGTAGCCGACCGCAGTGAATTTCTTGAAGTCCTGGCTGCGCGCGACGCCACCGATCGAACCGAGGTGGTAATCATCCAACCGCACGTGAGCGAAGCGGCCTACTGGCGTGTACGGCACTCAAGCCGCTCATCGCCACCATCGCACGAGCTTCTGCGGCTCTATCTGCTGGAGCGTTTGCTCACGAGCGCGCGGTCGAACGTCGTCGCCTCCTGCGACGAGCTCACGGTCATCAGTAGCGCGATCTGAACGTTGGTCAGGACATGGGACTCAGTCGTGGCTGACAGTACGAGGCGGGGGCGAATGTGAATGTAATTCGGACATTGCTCTGCAAATGACCAGGTCAATTCATTTTCTCCCGCGCGAGCGGGGATGAGCCAGACATGCGCCCAGTTCGCCTCAGGCCCGCCTCGTTGTCGCAACTTTTCCAGCTCCCTTGCTCCGAGCAAGGCTCACTCTTGCACGCATGAACCCCGGCCCCTCAATATCGGTCACCGAGCGTGTAGCCAACATCTCACCCCCGAGAGCTGCGCGACCTCTTCCCGGCGAAGCCCCGGGTACGACGTCGGCTCCCCCGCGGCAATCCGACATCGTCGGGACCGATCTTGGCGCGGCGGGATTTCAGGAACGCGGCGAGTTCCGTCCGCTTGGTTTCGCGGACCGTACCCCTACCGGCTTCACTCATCCGGCCATTCTCGCCGCCACAGGTACCGGTATCCAGGTGCCGCTGATACCCGGATGGGGCTCGTCGGCGTCTATGCGGGACCGTCCGGGAGCAGGTGGCGGTGGACCAGGCGGTGCCAGCGGCGGTGGCGGTAGCGGAAGATGCCGGTCGCGACGATCGCGACGAGGGGGGTGGCGGGGCCCGCGTCGATGTCGATGGTGTCGGTGTAGCGGCAGGTGTGGTCAGTGAGGGGTTCCACGTGGAGGGTGTGGTTCCAGGACTTCAGGAGGCCGCCGTGTTCGTGGGTGCGGATGGTGCCGGTGGGTTCGTCGACCTCGAGGACTTCGATGGTGTGCCGGTAGGCGGGCAGGATGTGGAAGGCCCACAGCCAGGCCGTGCCGCTCTCGCCCTCGCGGAGTGGATCGACGCGGCCCGCGAGCATCGGGATGCCGAACAGGCCGCGGCAGACGTAGAGGAAGGTGGCGGGGGCGAGCATGGCGCGCCAGACGCGGTCGGCGCTGGTCGGAAGTTCGGTTCGCAGACGGACGGTTCGCATCTACCCTGGTCTCCTCGGTCGGTTCGTCGTGGGCCTCACCCTGAATACTGCGTGCGCCGACCGCGCGTGACTACTCGCATTCGACAGCGGAGACGACCATGGCCCCCACGGACCGGTTCAAGGCACGGAAGCAGCCGAAACAGCAGCGCGCGACCCAGACCCGCGCGTGGATCCTGACCGCGGCTGCTCAGGTTTTCGCCGAACACGGCTACGCGGCTGGCACCACCAACCGCATCGCCGCGCGCGCCGGGGTCTCCATCGGTTCGCTGTACCAGTACTTCCCCAACAAGGACGCCATCCTGCGCGCCCTCATGGACGAACACCTCGACGCGGGCACCCAGCTCCTCGCCGAACGCCTCTCCGGCGGACTCCCCGATCACCTCGACGACATCCTGCGCCTGTTCATCCGCGCCACGATCGACAACCACCACGACAACCCCCGCCTGCACCGCGTGCTGTTCGAGGAAGCCCCGCGCTCACCGGCCCTGCTGGAACGCCTCCACGACACCGAGGCTTTCGCCGTCACCACGGTCACGCACCTGCTGGCGAATCACCCCGAGGTATCGGTCCCCGATACCCACCTGGCCGCACGCATCGTGGTCGCCACGGTCGAATCACTGGTCCACCGTCTCGTCGCCACCGCGGACCCGGTTCGAGCCGACGAACTCGAGAACGAAATGGTCGATCTCCTCGGAAACTACCTGCGGAGAACGGAATCCAGGCCCGGCTGAGGTTCGCCTCCGCGCAAGGGTTTGTCACACCCCTTTGCCACAATCCACCGCATGGTGATCTCACTGCCCGCCGACCCGCGGAACTCGACGCTGTACTCGGACTGGGCGAGTCATTTCGATCCCGGCGCGGTCGGGAGCGCCGAGGAGCTGGTCACCGCACTGAGTGAGAGGGCACGGCGTGCGGGCAAGCCCGGCGCGTTCCTCGATGAGGTCTCCCGACAGGCGGATTCGCTGCCCGCGCGGCATCGGCCCTGGGTGCTGGACATGGTCGGGCACTGGCTGAGCGGGTATGCGGGCGCCTCGAAGTCCGACACGCGCTATCGGACGGCGGCGATCAGTGCCTATGGCCGCGCACGCGCGGTCGAACGGGAGCATTCCCTGCCGGTGCACGTGGACTTCCATCGGGAGAACACCCTGCTGTTCGCTCGCTACGGCGCGCTCCCGGTCAAAGAGGTCGCGGCCCATCAGCGCTGGTTGACCGGTGTTGGATCACCGCAGGACGCGCATCACGAGTTCGTGCGGCTGCTCGTGGCGCTCGCGCAGGGCGGTGCGACGCTCGGGGCGGATCTGCCTCGCCGTGTTCGCGCCTCGGCCAAGGCCGCGGGACTCGGCCTCGACGCCGACTCGCGAGTCCTGCGAGATGTTCTCGCGGCCTGCACCTCCCAGAAGGTGCCGGACGGCCTGCTCGACGGTGCGGCCAAGGTGTTCGCCCAGGTGCCACCCGACGATGTCGCACCGCTGTTGCGCCTGTTCCCCGCGACGACCACGGACGGATCCGCGCTGCTGCGGCTGCTCGACGCCGTCGGCGCGATCGAGGGATTCGCGGACGGGACGCTCACGCCGCCGGGCGGACTGGCGGAGTGGATCAGCGAGTTCTTCGCGATGTACTGCTATGTCGAAGTGCCGTACGGTGGGGTGACCGCCCAGCAGATGCCCGCGGAGCTGTTCGAGATGATCGAGCGGATCGGCCCGCGGCTGAAGGAATCCGGCGACGCGGTGTCCCTGGCGCGCGGCCGGTTCCGCCACTGGTACATCGATGCCGACCTCGCCGACGCGCTGCTCGCGGTCGGGGCGCGCGTGACCGCTCCCGACATCGGCCGAATGCACTTCTGGGGTGCGGATTCCCGGCGCGATCTGCTCGCCTTGGCCGCCGATCCGGTGCTCGGCCCGCGGCTGGAAGGTGTCGTGCACGCCGATCGGCGGACCACCGGTTCCGCGATCGTCCGGCTGCCCGACAACCCCGGCATCGAGCGTTCGGTACTCGCACGCATCGCCGGTGTCATCGAACGGGTCGCGAGCGGCGGGCTCCTCGATGCCGAGCTGGCCCTCACCGAGCTCGACGCGTTGCTCGACCTACCGACCGCCCAAGCCCTCGACGGGATCGAGGAAGCGCTGGCCGGTCTCGACGGCGTCGCTCCCCTGGTGCGCATACTCCACGCCGGTGTTCCGGGTGAATTCCATTGGCCCGCCTGGGAGGCGGCGATCCGCGATCTGGGTGATGTCCAGGGTGTCACCGCCACGTGGCCCATGCTGACCCTCTACAACCACCAGCGCGCGGTGGTGATCGGCCCGCGGGCGACCGTGGCCGACACCGAGTTCACCATCCCGGCCGGAGCACACCTGGGCGCGGTGTTCTTCGTCGGCGGCGATTTCCTGGTCGGCTACCGCGCTACCAAGACGTCCTACGCCCAACACGCCTTCTGGGCGAGCGCACCGGGCGAACACTTCGCGGTCGCCGAGTGGGCCGGAATCGAATCCTGCCGCACCATCTACCAGGGCGGCCTCGGCTATCAATTCGCCACCCCGGACGGCCGTCACGACGGCCAGCGAGTCCTGCGGCCGGGTGATCGGCACGGCATCGCGGACCACCGGTTCCAGCTGAGTGACGGCACGCGGGTGTGGCGTTTCGAGAGGCGGCATGCGCGGTCGGGTGTCTGGACCGAGGTGGATCCGCACGATGGCTCGCCCGGGGAAATCTCCTCGCTTCCCGGATTCTTCGCCGACGGCGACGTTCCCGACGGGAAGGAGATCGTGAACTCGCAGCTGTCGTACGTCCGGCTCCCCGACGGAGTCGCTCTCTCGCCGCTCGGCGCGGTCGAGAATGTCAGTGGCTACCGGGTCCTGCGTGACCGTGGCGAATTCACCGGCTATGTCGTGGAGTCCGTCGACGGCCGCCGAGCCACCTTCGCCGGAGGCCGGGGCACCGACTCCCCCTGGGGCCTGGTCCGTTTCCCCGCAGGCGGGAGCGATCTGCTGATGACCTACGGCTCCACCGCCGCCGCCCACGGATTCGCCACGATCCGCGCCCATGACGACAGCAGTCCGCTCTGGGACGCACAGACCGCGCCGCGCGAGCCCTCGGCCTTCCCGCCCCCGGCGTTCTGGCATTTCCTCACCCCGCGCGATCCGGAAGGTTCGGCGGCCCTGCGCGGAATCGACGCCGCGGGCGCACGCGAACTCCTCGCCACCGGCACCCTGCCCGCCGGTCTCACCGATCCCGTTCTCGCGGAGGCTGTGCGGGCGCTGGCCGATCAGGCCGCCCGACTGGCCGCTGCCCGGGCGCGTATCTCCGCGCGGGTGGCGACGATCCGGTCCGGTGCCTTGGTCACCGTGCCCGCAGCCGTACCGGACTCCGACCTTCTTCCCGCGCTGTTCGGTCTGCTCGACCACCGGTGGGAGGCGCATTCCACCGTCGTAGCCGCCACCCTCACCGGACTCGCGGCGGACGGCCGATTCCTCGCCGGGGACATCGATGACACGGTGCGGCGGTTGAGCCCACCCGCGGCGCCCATCGACTGGACACCGCTGCTCGGCGACATCGACGCGGTGGCCTGGCGCGCGATCAACGGCCGCACCTCCGACGCCGACCGCGCGGCGCTGATCGCCCTGCTCACCACCTGGGCCGCACAGCCGTTCGCGGTTCCCGGCACCTGGCGACTCGGCCGGTGTCCGGCGGCTTCCGCCACCGAACGCACGCTGGTCCACCAGGGCACCTTCCTCCAGCCCGCCGCGGTGCCGCCGCCGACGGACGCGACCGAAATCCATCTCCGCACCATCGCCCGCGACGACGCCACCCGGATCGGGCAGCTCCTGGAACACCTGACGCACCACGGGCCGCGCACACCGAGCGCGGACGCGGTGCGGCGCTTCGCCGAACTGACCGGTGTGCGCGAGCCGATCGCCCGGCTCGTCCTGGACGGGCTGCCGCGCCGCTGTGGTGTCGGCGGCGGATTGTCGCGTCTGGTCGACGCGCACAAGAAGCTGGTCCGCGCCAAACCGTACGGCGCGAACGCCGTTGTCGCGGATCAGTACGAGGCATACTCGCGCCGTCTCGGCCAAGCGGGACGGCAACGTCTCGTGGCGGCTGGCATGCCCGAGGACATCGCCGAGTTGTGGACCGAGGACGGTGACCTCGCGGCCGCCGAGCGGATGGCGGCGGTGTGGAACGAACTGCTCGGCAGGCGAACATACGTCTCGGAGGAACTGACCGTCGAGCTCGAGGCGGCCACCGGCCTGCCGAGCCCGATGGCCATGGCCCTGGCCCACCCGGACAACACCACGGTCGCCACCGAGGACCTGCGCTGTCGGCTGCGGGTGAGTGGCTACAGCTGGCTCGACCTGCACTACGGGAAGTCCAGCGTCTCCTCGATCCGGCGGTGGAATCCCTATCGCGAGCCGGCGACCGCCTTGGCCTGGGCGCTCACCGAACGTCCGGTCGCGGACCCGGACAGCGCCGGGATGGCCGTGCTGCACGATCGGCTCCGCGCGCGGCTGCGAGCCCCGGAGCTGCTGGTCGTGCTCGAATCGCTGGGGCGGTTGCCCACCACGCTGTTCGGGCCGAACACGTACCCGTTCGCGCCACCGGACCGGGTCGTCTACGACAACGGGCTGATCGTCGTCGACGGGGAAGGGTGGCACCGGGCGACCCTGCTGCGACCGGCCGCCCTCGCCGATCCCGACGCGCTGAGCCGCAGCCTCCGCATCTGCGCCGACCACGGCCTGCCGGACCTGGCCCGCGCGATTCGCTGCGAACACACCCTGGTGACCGGCCTGCCCGCGCTGCTCGATCGCGCCGCCACCTCCCCGGTGACCGCCGGGCAGTACGAGGCCGACCCACGACAGAGCGTCCCCGCGCTCGTCGACCAGGTCTCGGCGAGGCTCGGTGTGAGCCCGGACGCGGCAGCCCTGTATCTCCAGCTGCTGACCCTGGCCCGGCCCACCGACCGCGCCGTCCGCCGCTTCAACGACTGGACTCCCGCCCGGCACAAGAAGGTTCAGGCCGAGCTGGTCGCCACGAAGTCGGTCGTCGAGGACAAGCGCGCCCGAGCGGGCCGCACCGCGTTCATCCCGGGGCCGTGGACCGCGACGGTGCCGACGCCGCATCTACCGCTCGAGACCGCCAAGCTCGACCGGTACCTGGTCCGCGTCGACGCCAAGACCATGATCGGCCCGTACACGGCGATCCTGCCGCCTCGACCGCTGCACGAGATGTTCGCCGACGCCTGGAATTCCCGCGATGCCTGATCACCGGTTGGGTTCGGTCAGGGTTTGCGGCCGATGCCGCCGAGGATGCAGTGGCGGACGTCGGAGAGGGGGGTGAGGTGGGGGCCGTCGGGCCACCAGTCGTCGCAGCGGACGAGGCCGGGGTCGACCAGGTCGAGGGTGCCGAACATGGCCTGGATCTCGTCGCGGGTGCGGAAGCGGCCGCTGCCCATCGGGCTGTGGATGAACTTCTCTTCCATTTTCTGGGCGAGTTCGGTGTATTCGGGGGTTTCCGGGTCGTGGAAGTGAGCGATGGCGACGAAGGAGCCCGAGGGCAGGGCGTCGATGTAGGTCTGCATGATGGCGGCGGCGTCCTCGCCGAGGTAGTGGTGCAGGGTGCCGATGTGGAAGACGGCCAGGGGGCGCTGGAAGTCGAGTTCGTTGCGCACGGTGGCGTTGTTGAGGACCTCGAGCGGACGGAAGATGTCGGCCTCGGCGATGCGGGTGCGGCTGTTGCTGGCCAGCAGGGCCTGGGCGTGCACCAGCACCGAGGGGTCGTTGTCGACGTAGACGACCCGGGACTGCGGGTTGACCCGCTGGACCACCTGGTGGGTGTTCTCGGCGGTGGGCAGGCCGGAGCCGAGGTCGAGGAACTGGTCGATGCCCGCCCTGGCCAGGAATCGGCAGGCGCGGATCAGGAAATCGCGGTTGGCCCAGGCGAGATCGTTCACCTGTGGGGCGACGGTGCGGACCTGCGCCAGCACTTCGCGGTCGACCTCGTAGTTGTCCTTGCCGTTGAGTGCGGCGTCGTAGACCCGCGCGATACTCGCGCGAGTGGTGTCCACCCCGACCGGAACGGCGCTGGGGTAGGCAGCGGAAGAATGCGACATCACGTGCCTCCAGGCATCGGTGGCGACTGTAAGGAGATTTCAGCCTAGATCATCGTTTCCCTTGCTACAGAGGCAATCCCGAGACCGGTCCACCCGGCCGGGTATCGCGGATACCCGGATCAAGCGGCTCCTGGCCGGTCGGGTGGGCATTGCGCACGATCGGCGCATGAGTCAGATTGTCGCGCCGGTGTCGGCGCATCCCGCGGTGACCGGGCCTCGTTCGGTGGCTGTGCTCGTCGTCCTTCTCGCCGGACAGTTCATGGCGGTGCTCGACGCCTCGATCGTGAACGTCGCGGCCCCGGCCATCCGGACGGATCTGCGCGCGGGTGGTGCCGCGCTGCAGGTGATCGTGGCCGGGTATGTGATCGCGTACGCGGTGTTGCTGGTGGCCGGTGCGCGGCTCGGGGAACGGTATACGCAGCGGCGGGCGTTCGTCGTCGGGTTGGCGGTGTTCACGCTCGCCTCGCTGGCGTGTGGGTCGGCGTGGAACGAGGTGTCGCTCATCGTGTTCCGGTTCGTCCAGGGGGCCGGGGCCGCGGTGATGGTGCCGCAGGTGATGACGCTGATCCAGCGCACGTTCACCGGCACCGCCCGGGCCAGGGCACTCGGGCTCTACGCGATGATCGTCTCGGGTGGCGTGGTGGCGGGGCAGATCCTGGGTGGGTTGATCGTGGACGCCGATCTGGCGGGCAGCGGCTGGCGCGGGGTGTTCCTGGTGAATGTGCCGCTCGGGTTGGGGCTGTGGGTGCTGGCGGTGCGGGTGCTGCCGATGACCGAGGGGCGGACCGATCGCCGGGTCGACTGGGCGGGGCTGGTGACCTTCACGGCGAGCGTCCTGTTGCTGGTGGTTCCGCTGATGGTGGGCTACGAGCTGGGGTTCCCGACGTGGACGGTGCTGTGTCTCGGTGCGGGTGTGCTGGCCGCGGGGGCGTTCTGGGTGGTCGAACGGACGGTGGCCCGGCAGGGGCGTGATCCGCTGTTCGCACCGCGGGTGGTGGGTGCGGCGGGGCTGATTCCCTCGGCGGCGACGCTGCTGCTGATCATGGCCGTCTTCAGTGGGTGGTTGTTCGCGTGGGCGCTGTATCTGCAGGGCGAGCTCGGCTACAGCGCGGTGCGGGCCGGGACGCAGTTCCTGCCGATGGGGCTGGCGTTCGCGGTGGCCGGGCTCTACTGGCAGCGCATTCCGCACCGGTGGCAGGCACGGATGATCCCGGCTGCGCTGGTGCTGGACGCCGTGGCACTCGCCTGGCTGGCGGGATTGTCGCACGCGGGCGCGGGCACGGGACTCGCGGTGTCGGTCGCGTTCGCGCTGTTCGGGCTGGGGAACGGGCTGGCGTTCAGTCCGCTCATGACGCGGGCCCTGTCCGCGGTGCCGGTCGCGCTGGCCGCCGATGCCAGCGGGATCCTCGTCACCGTGGTGCAGCTGGGCATCGTGGCGGGGATCGCCGGGTTCGGGTCGGTGTTCCTGGCCGCCGCCGAGACGATGGCGGCCGCGGAGGCGGTGCGGCTGGTCCAGCTGGGTGGTGCGGCGGCGTCGCTGGTCGCGGCCGCGACGGCCGTGGTGGCGGTGCGCCGGACCCGGCGGTGAGTGGCGAACCGGCACCGTGACGATCGCGGCGGCATCGGCGCTGGGTTACCGTGACTGCATGCACGAGCTCCCGGCCGGTGCCGTTTTCGCCGGTTTTCGCATCGAGCGGGTGCTCGGGTCCGGTGGTATGGGCAGTGTGTACGCGGCCCGGCACCCGCGTTTGCCGCGCCTGGTCGCGCTGAAACTGCTGCATTCCTCGTTCGCCGCCGACCCGCTGTTCCGGGGGCGGTTCGAGCGGGAGGCGGAACTGGCCGGACGGCTGGATCACCCGAATATCGTCGCCATCCACGACCGGGGCAGCGCGGACGGGCAACTCTGGATCGCCATGCAGTACGTGGCGGGCAGCGACGCGGACACGGTGGTCCGGGCGGGAGCGTTGCCGGTCGAGCAGGCACTGCACATCGCGCGCTCCACGGCCGACGCGCTCGATCACGCGCACGCGGCGGGGCTGCTGCACCGTGACGTGAAACCGGCCAATATCCTGCTGCGCGAGCGGGCGCCGGGGGTGACCGCCCAGCAGGTGCTGCTCACCGATTTCGGGATCGCCAAGGCGATCGACGAGGGCACCGCGCTCACCCAGACCGGGTCGCTGGTGGCGACCCTGCGCTACGCCGCGCCCGAACAGCTCGACGGCCGGGCACTCGGGCCGCGCTCGGATCAGTACTCCCTGGCGTGCACGCTGTTCCATCTGCTCACCGGGCAGCCGCCCTACACCGCCACCAGCGCGGGCGCGCTGATCGGCGCGCACCTCATGCATCCCGTCCCGCGCGTCACCGCGCTGCGACCGGACCTGCCCCCGGCGATGGACGCGGTGTTCGCGCGGGCGCTGGCCAAGGATACGGACCACCGGTTCGCGAGCTGCGCGGAGATGGTCGCGGCCGCCACCACCGCGCTCACCACCGGGGTCGGGCCGACGGTGCCGTTCACCCAGGCGGGCGGAACCACCGGCGCCACAGCCGAATTCGACCGATCCGGGCCTGTCCACGGGACCGGCGGGCCCGCCGTGGTCGGGCCGAGCGGACCGACGGGAAACCCCGGCTCGCGGCGGCGCTGGATCACCGGGGCCGCCGTGGCCGCCGGACTGGCCGTCGTCCTCGCTGTGGCCGTGACGATCGCCCTCACCCGCGACGACCCCGGTACCGGCACCTTCCCCCCGCCGAGCACCACTACCGCGACGACCACCACGGTCGACGCGTGGGCCGCCGCCCAGCCGACGATCGCCCTGTTCCCCGATCTGCTGCCCGCGAGCCCGGACAGCGAGGGCTATCGCGGCTTCCGGTGCAGCTTCGCCACCAAGAACCCGGATGCGGTGTGGGACACCGGCTTCGACTGCACCGACCGCGAGAAACTGAACATGCAGGTGCTGGCCCACCCCGACACCGCGGCCGTGCAGAAATTCGTCGCCACGCTGCCCGCCGGGGCCACCCAGCAGTTGCGCTCGCGCTACGGGAAACCGATCACCGTGCGCAGTTTCAACGGCTCGACCGGGCCGTGGCTGCTGGTGCAGTTCGACACCGCACCGCATTCGACCGTGCTGCTCCAGGTGTACTGGAAGGGCCACACCCATCAGGAGATGATCGACGAATGGCTGACCAGCGCACCCCTGTGATCGCGCGCGCCGCCCTCGGCGCGGTCGCGGTCCTGCTCGCCGGATGTTCCGCGATGACCGGTACCGCGACACCGGGTGAGATCGATGTCCGCACCCTCGACGTGGGCCGCTACACCACCACGCCCGCCGACATCGAGAACGGGCGCGAGCCCACCGACGGGGCGATCCTCGAGGGGCTGCGGATGGGCGCGGCGATCGTGTTCCCGCACGATGTCGACGCCGGACTCACCCACAACTGGGGCACCGACGTGCTCGACACCCCGCGCCGCACCGCCGACGCCTCGGCCATCTCGAATGTGAATCTGCCGGTGCTGGAACGGCATCGGATGATCACCGGCTTCGACATCGCCGAGGGCAGCCGCGCTTTCGACGCGAAGACCCCGGCGATCGAGACCGACGCCCGCGTCACCCGGGTGGTGCTGCTGCGGTTCCCTGGCGCCGCCGCGGCCGAGGCCGCCGCCCGCGACCTGGAGGCCACCGATTTCGCGGTGAGCCCGGACAACCAGCCCGTGCCGATCCCGGGATACCCGGCCGCGCACGCGCATTGGCGGCCCGGCGTGAAGACCATCGGCGCCACCTTCGCCCACGGCGAGATCGTGGTGAGCCTGTTCCTCCAGCATCCGAACCCCGATATCGATGCCCTCGCGCGCCGGGCGGCCGCGATCCTCGACGCGCAGGTACCGCTGCTGGAGACGTTCACGCCCACCGCGCCCGACCGGATCGCCGACCTCCCCCGTGATCCGGACGGCCTGCTGCGCCGCGCCCTGATCCCGGGACCGGCCAATCAGCAGATCGCCATCTCCTCGCGCGAGTTCGCCGCCTGGCCCGGGCGCGCGAGCCTGCACTACCGGCCCACCGAACCCGCCGAACTCGCGGCGGCCTGGGACCGCGGCGAGGTGGACAGCGTGGCCAATTCCTACACCACCACGCTGTTCCGCTTCCGTGACGACAGCGCCGCCACCGACTTCGGCGACACCTGGCAGCGCACCCTCAGCGAGGCGGCGCACCCGGTCAGCGCGCCCGACAGGGTGCCCGGCGCGCACTGCGCGGAACGCCGCGGCGCGACCGGTTCCCCGGCGCTGACCCGCTGCTACGTCAGCTACCGCCGCTACGGCGCCTTCGTCAGCGGGCCGGAACCGGCCGGGGTGCGCCAGCAGGCCGCCGCACAGTACGCGCTGCTGGCCAACGCGTCCTGACTCAGAGCTGGGCTTCGATCGCCTGCACGACCTCGCCCGCCTCCGGGGTGACGGTGGGACGGAAGCGGCCCGCGACGGTGCCGTCGCGCGCGATCAGGAACTTCTCGAAGTTCCACTGGATATCGCCCGCGGTGCCGTCGGCGGCCGGGGTCTCGACCAGCGCGGTGTAGAGCGGGTGGCGGTCCGCGCCGTTGACGTCGATCTTGGCCAGCAGCGGGAAGTCCACGCCGTAGGTGACCGAGCAGAACTCCTGGATCTCCTCGGCGGAGCCGGGCTCCTGGCCCATGAACTGGTTGCACGGCACGCCGACGACGGTGAAGCCGCGCTCACCGTAAATCTTCTGCAGCTCGACCAGCCCGGTGTACTGCGGGGTCAGGCCGCACTTGGAGGCCACATTGACCAGCAGGACCGCCCGGTCACCGGCCACCGCGCCCAGGGTGGTGTCCGCGCCGGCCAATGTCCGCACGGCGATGTCTCGAATATTCGCGCTCACCGGCGCCACCGTACCGCAGGCGCCGCGCCCCGCCCAGGGTCCGATTCGGACAGGTTTCTGAAACACGTTCTTGTTTTGTCGGCGGCAACGCGGCACCATTTCGGTACACACCCGAACACCGGAGGCCGCTCGTGACCGAAAACCCAGCCCGGATCGACACCGTCCGCCCGCTGCGCGCGAACACCGTGACGCACTGGGACTTCGAGGCCGACGTGGTGGTCGCCGGTTACGGCATCGCCGGCGTGTGCGCGGCGATCGAGGCCGCGCGCGCCGGGGCGAAGGTGCTGATCCTCGAGCGCACCGGCGGCTGGGGCGGCGCGGCGGCGCTGGCCGGTGGCTTCGTCTACCTGGGTGGCGGCACCCCGCTACAGAAGGCGCTGGGGTTCGACGACACCCCCGAGAACATGGCCACCTTCCTCACCGCGGCACTGGGTCCGTGCGCCGATACCGACAAGATCGAGGACTACTGCGCGGGCAGCGTCGAGCACTACAACTGGCTCGTCGGGTGCGGGGTGCCGTTCAAGGAGTCGTTCTGGGGGGAGCCCGGCTGGGAGCCCCCGCACGACGAGGGGCTGATGTACTCCGGCGGGGAGAACGCGGCGCCGTTCCTCGATATCGCGAAGCCCGCCCCGCGCGGGCACGTGCCGGAGCTGGCCGGTAAGAAGATCGGCGAGCGTAGCGGCGGCTACATGCTGATGAAACCGCTGGCCGACACCGTGGCCGAGCTCGGCATCCCGGTCGAGTACGACACCCGTATCCGCAGGCTCGTCGTCGACGACGAGGAGCGCGTGGTCGGCGTGCTGGCCACCCACTTCGGCAAGCCGGTCGCGGTACGCGCGCGGCGCGGGGTGGTGCTGGCCACCGGCAGCTTCGCCTACGACACCGAGATGGTCGACCGCTACACCCCGAAACTGAGCGGGCGCCCGGGCGCGGCGATCGAGGAGCACGACGGCATCGGCATCCGGCTGGCCCAGGCGCTGGGCGCCGAGCTGGCGCACATGGACGCCAGCGAGGTCGCCATCTTCGGTGATCCGCAGATGATGGCGCGCGGCATCCTGGTCAACGGCCGCGGCCAGCGCTATATCGCCGAGGACACCTATCCCGGCCGGATCGGCCAGGCCACCCTGCTCCAGCAGGAGAACCAGGCATTCCTGGTGATCGACGAGAAGTCCCTGGAGGAGGCGCTCGCCACCGAGAGCGCCACGCCGTTCTTCCGGTTCCCGCCCAAGTGGGTCGCCGAGACCGCGGCCGAGCTCGAAGCCGAGATGGGGCTGCCCGACCAGGTCTTGCAGACCACGATCGCCACCTACAACCGGCACGCCGAGCACGGCAGCGATCCGCTGCTGGGCAAGAAACCCGAATGGGTGCGGCCGATCTCGGGGGCGCTGGCCGGTTTCGATCTGCGCGGATTCACCGCCGGGTTCACCCTCGGCGGGCTGCGCACCGACCTGGATTCGCGGGTGCTGCACGTCAGCGGGGAGCCGATCGCGGGGCTCTACGCGGCGGGGCGGTGCACCTCGGGGCTGTGCGCGGGCGGGTACGTCAGCGGGGCCTCGCTGGGTGACGGCAGCTTCTACGGCAGGCGGGCCGGTCGCGCGGCCGCGGCGGCGGCCGACTGAGACGCGGACCACCCGCCGGGCGCCGACTGTCAGTACGCTGCTTCCAGCGCCGCCCGGCGACGAGTCCGGCTGTGGCGCATCCGAGTTGACCACGACAGATGCAGTGCAGGATCGGAGTTGGACAGTGCAAGCAGGTGGGACGTCCGCGGAGTACGTGATCGTCGGCTCCGGATCAGCGGGGGCGGTGCTCGCGAACAGGCTCAGCGCCGATCCGGGCACCACGGTGGTGCTGTTGGAGGCCGGTCCGGCCGACGACGACAAGTTCGCCCATATTCCGGCGGCGTTCTCGAAACTGTTCCGCACCGAACGTGATTGGGACTACCTGACCGAACCGCAGCCCGCGCTCGGTGACCGCCAGATCTACTGGCCGCGGGGCAAGACCTTCGGTGGCTGCTCGTCGATGAACGCCATGATGTGGGTGCGCGGGTTCCGGGCCGACTACGAGGAGTGGGGGCTGCTCGCCGGGGAGCGGTGGAACTGGAGCGCCGCGATCGAGCAGTACCGCAAGATCGAGCGGGTGCAGGACGCGCAGTTCCCCGACGAGGGCACGCACGGCCCGCTGCACGTGCAGCGCCAGCGCAGCCCGCGCGCCTCCACGCACGCCTTCCTGGAGGCGGTGCGCCAGGCCGGGCACGAGCTCGAATCGGCCAACCGGCCCGCGCCCGAAGGCTTCACCCAGACCATGGTGACCCAGCGCGACGGCAGGCGCTGGAGCACCGCCGACGCCTACCTGCGCCCGGCGATGAAGCGCGCCAACCTCACCGTGCACGCCGGGGCGCTGGCCACCAAGGTGCTCTTCGAGGGCACCAGGGCCACCGGCGTGGAGTACCTGCGGGACGGGCAGACCCACACCGTCACCGCGAACCGCGAGGTCATCCTGTGCGGCGGCGCGGTGAACAGCCCGCAGCTGCTGCAGCTCTCGGGCATCGGCGACCGCGACGAACTGGCCGCGCACGGCATCGAGACCGTGGCGCACTCCCCCGAGGTCGGGGCGAATCTGCAGGACCACCTGATCGCCGCGCTCGGCTACGGCGTGGAATCCGATTCGCTGTTCGCGGCGGAGAAGCCCCTGGAACTGATCAACTATCTCGTCCGGCATCGCGGCATGCTGACCTCCAATGTCGGTGAGGCCTACGGGTTCGTGCGCAGCGAGCCCGAGCTCGAGCACCCCGATCTGGAGCTGATCTACGCGCCCGCGCCGTTCTATCACGAGGGCCTGGTGGAGGCGAGCGAGCACGGCGTCGTGCTCGGCGCGATCCTGCTGCGCCCGCGCAGCCGCGGCAAGATCGGGCTGGCCTCGGCCGACCCGACGGCCAAGCCGGTCATCGATCCGCGGTACCTGTCCGATCCCGACGGGGCCGACCGGGCCGCGCTCGAGGCCGGGCTGCGGGTGTGCGCCGGGTTCGTCGGCCAGCCCGCGCTCAAGAGCGCGCTGGGCCCGCTGATCTACCCGCCGCAGGCGCCCGCGGAGCTCGAGGAGACCATCGCGCTGACCATCGAGAAGTTCTCGCACACGCTCTACCACCCGGTCGGCACCTGCCGGATGGGCACCGACGAGGCCAGCGTCGTCGCGCCCGACCTGACGGTGCGCGGGGTGCAGGGCCTGCGCGTGGCCGACGCCTCGGTGATGCCGTTGATCATCCGCGGCCACACCAACGCGCCCGCCGTGTTCATCGGCGAGCAGGCCGCGTCGTTCATCCTGGCCGGGTCCTGACCCGCCGTGGTGGCGCGTCCGGCCGGGCGCGCCACCACCGGCTCACGCCAGGGCCAGGGCCAGCGAGGCGGCGGCGCGCAGCAGGTACGGCAGTGGGTAGCCGAGGTGGCCGTACATCCGCGCGCGCAGGACGGTGAGTTCTGCGCACAGGAAGTACAGCACCAGTCCGGCCGCGGCGGCGATCGCCAGCGGCTGCCAGGCCAGCCCGATCAGCAACGCCAGCCCGCCGACCGCCTTGATCACGGCCAACGGGGTGAGCGTCCACGGCGTGACGCCGTAGTGGCGCATGTTCTCGCGCACCCAGTCGGCGCGGACCACATCGACCGCGGCGGCCAGCAGCGCGGCCGACGCGGCGAGCACGGTGACGACGACAAAGCTGGTCGGCCGCGCGCTGCTGGTGGTCCTCGACGTGCTCGGCCCCCGAAGAACGCGTGGCGTTCGTGCTGCACGACCTGTTCGCCGTGCCGTTCGCCGAGATCGCCCCGATGCTCGGGCGCAGCGCGGCCGCGACCAAGAAGCTGGCGAGCCGGGCCCGGCTGCGGGTGCACGCGCCCGCCCGGATCGGACCGGCCGAGCTGGCCGCCCAGCGCGCGGTGGTGTCGGCGTTCCTGAAAGCGGCGCGCGAGGGCGACCTGGACGAACTGCTGGCGGTGCTCGCCCCCGAGGTGGTGCGCTCGGCGGACCCGGCGGCGCTGCCACCCGGGATGGCCACGCTGGTCCGCGGTGCCGCCGCGGTGGCCGAGGGCACGATCGTGCTGCGGCAGCGCTCGCGCGAGGCGGTGTTGGTGCTGGTCGACGGCAGGCCGGGCCTGGTCGTGGTGCTGCGGGGCAGGCCGCTGTTCGTGGTGACCTTCACCGTGCGGGCGGGACGCGTCGCCGCCTACGACGTGGTCGCCGACCCGGACCGGCTGGCCGGTCTCGCGCTCGCGCTGCTGCCCGGCGATCAGTAGGCGGGCACCTTCGCGAAGCCCAGCGGCGGTGTGGGCAGCGGGCCCGAGCGCAGGTCGTGCCGGAAATCGGGCAGCAGCGGCAGCATCTCGACATTGCGGGCCGCGTAGCAGCGCACCATCGGCAGCGCGCGGGACACCTCGGCGCGCTCGACCGGCTCGGCGTCGAGGAAGGCCAGGCCGTCCAGGCCGAGGCCCAGCGTGTCGGCGATGCGCACGATCGAGGCCGACTTGCGGCCCCAGCCGATCTCGACCGCCGAGAACATCTCGTAGAGACCGTGCCGGTAGAGCGCGCGCAGCGTGCGCGCGCGATCGCCACGGGCCGCGACGGCATGCAGCACGCCGCGTTCGCTCAGCTTCGTCAGCGTCCGCAGCGCGGGTGGGCGCGGCGCGGCGCTGGTCCCGTCGTGGACCACACCGTCCCACAGGGTTTCGTCCAGTTCCCAGACCAGACAACGGACGGCAGGTCGCATCATGGGTGCCCCTATCGGTTCGTTCCGGCGCGGTGAACTCTACAACCCCCGATAGCGATCGACCAGACTTGTGAAGGCTCACAAAGGCGGTCCCGGCGCCTGTGCCGCCGACCTAGAACCGGACAATCCTTTCCACTCCGCGCACCGGTTGGCTAGGGTGAAGTCGCTGGACGGCGGGGGGGTACAGCCCGGAAACAGGCGAAGGGAACACAGATGTCCGTAGACAACCCACCCCGGCAATCACTCACGATCTCCGGGCGGCCGATGTCTTCGCCCCTCAAGGACGTCCGTGCGCTCTCGCGTCAGATGGTCGGTCACTTCGTCGAGAACGTGGCCCCCTGCGGCACCCTGCCCGGCGACGCCATCTCCGGTGACGTCACCACCATCACCCGCATCTGCCTGGAATTCGCCGTCAGCATGCTCGACGGACGCGACATCCCCAACACGTTGCAGCGGCTGCAGGAGGCGGCCAGCGGCTGGGCCAGGGAGGGCGTCCCGATCGACACGATCCACCACTCGATCGCCGAGGGTTTCAAGATCGGCCTGGATCTGGTGGTCTCCAGCGCCACGGTGAAGGACTACGACAACCTCGTCGACGGAGTGAAGGTGGTGATGGAACTGCTCGACACCATCACCGCGCAGGTCTCGCTGGCCTATGTGCGCGAGCTGCGCGGGGTTGTGAGCGAACACCACACCGCCGTGCACACACTGACCTCGGCGCTGCTCGGCGGCCACAGCACCTCCACCATGGCCCGCGAATGCGGGATCGCCATCGCCGACACCTACGCGGTGATCGCGCTGGCCATCCCACCGCATCGCGAGGAGGCCAATCCCGCACTCGATGCCAAGGTGGTGGCCCGGCGCAAATTGCGCCGCGTGCAGGCCGAGCTGGCCAAGCGCTGCGGTGAGACGGCATTGTCGCTGCTCAGCGTGGACGGCGGCACGGTGCTCATCCCGGCCGAAACCTTCGATCGCGACGGGCTGGCCGCCCTGGTGGCCCAGCTCTCGCACGCCGCGCAGGTCGGTATCACCGCCGCCATGGTCGAGTCCAGCAGCACCGCCGTCCCCGACGCCGCCGACCAGGCCCACGAGCTGCTCGACATGGTGCAGCGACTGCAGGTGACCTCCGGGCTCTACCGCTTCGACGAACTCGCGCTGGAATACCAGCTCACCCGCCCCGGTCCGGGCCGGGAGTTCCTCGGGTCGCTGCTGGACCCGCTGGATCAGTACCCGGAGCTGCTCGAGACATTGCAGCGGCACATCGCCAACAATCTCAACCGCCAGCGCACCGCCCGGGTGCTGCACGTGCACACCAACACCGTCGACTACCGGCTCAAACGGATCGGTCAGCTCACCGGTTTCGATCCCACCCAGCCCTCGGGCCTGTGGTACCTGCGCTCGGCGCTCGTCGCGCGCAGCTACCGCAGCGCCGCCTGACCCCGCACACGCCGAAGGCGCTGCCCGCCGATCACGGGCAGCGCCTTCGCGGTGTGTCACAGCGATCCACCACCTCCGATCAGCCAGGGATTGAAGGTGCAGACGAGCTCGTGGTTGCCCGCCGGATCCAGGGCGCGCAGCGCGATCGACAACGCGCGCGGGGAGTACATCATCGTGAGGTGATCGGAGACGTCCTGCTCGCAGCCGTCCTGGAGCGTCACATTGTTGACGGTGGCGCCGGGGCCCTGCTTCAGGAAGGTCAGGTCGTAGGGGTTGGTCACCTCGTCGTAGCGGGTGCCGACCACGGTGTAGTCCACCCCGGCCACGGTGTCGCCGTTGGCGTTGAGCTCGTTGACGAAGTCCGAACCGATGGTCTGCTGGATGCCCGCGTGCCCGACGAAGATCTCGACCAGGCCGAGCACATCGATGCCGAGGTTGTTGATCGCGCGGCCGAGCGCGCCGATGCCGTCGAGGCTGGTGCCGTGATGGGTGGCGCCGAAGGTCACCAGGTTCTTCACCTTGGCCGCGCCGCCGTCGAACTTGGTGTACCAGTTGGCCATCGCGCCGCCCTGCGAGTGGGCGACGATGTCGACCTCGTCGGCGCCGGTGGCCGCGAGCACGCGGTCGACGAAGGTGGCGAGCTGGTCGGCGGAGTCCTGGATGTAGCCGGTGCCCATCACGCCGGGCAGCACCGAACCCAGGCCGCCGCCCTCGACCAGGCCGGAGCGGCCGTAGTTGAAGGTGAACGTGCACAGCCCGGCGTCCTTGATCGGCTGACCCATGAAGGCGTAGCCGTTGTAGGCGTTCATCCAGGTGCCGTGCAGCAGCACCACCGGGCGCGGTTTGTCGGCGGTGGGCTTGCAGTTCCAGTCGTTGGCGCCGGGCGGGGCGGCGTCACCGTTGGCCAGGCCGTAGGCGAAAGCGCCGAGGAACGAGGTCTGTTCGGGACCGACACCGACGGTGTCGGTGGACTTGCCGCCGGAAGAGCCTGAGCTGGAACCGGATCCGCCGTAGCAGTTGCCCGAACCGTTGCCCGAACCGGCGCCGCTGCCGGAGGTGCACGCCGAGCCCGTGCCCGCGATCGGGCTGCCCGACATCACCTCGGCGAGATCGTGTTCGGTGGGCGCGGACCCGGGCGACGCGCCCGCACCCGCCCCGCTGAGGGCGACGGCGAGCGCGCCGACACCGGCGAATACCGCTGTCTGCACCGCGCGTCTGCGACTGGGAGATTTCATCGTCTGGAGTATCTTCCTGTGCGATTCGATAATTCCCTCGCCCCTTTTCCGGAGCGGGCGAGTGAATGGCTTGTCGAAACCGGAACGAACATAAGTCGCGGAATTCACGCGACCCGGGCCCTCACGTGTGTTCTGGGCAGGTCACCACACCTCGCGGACGACCCCCATGACCGCACACAGGAATCTTTCGGGGCCACCCAGGCCCCCTACCAACAGGAACTTTCCTGGCAAAATGAGTGGAATGGTCACACTTCACAGTCTTCGGGGGCTAGTCTCGTGACCGTCGCCAACGACGGCGGAGAAATGTTCGAAGGGTCGCACCACCGATGAGCGTCACGCGCGAGAAACTGGATGAACTCCGGGGCCTGCTGGAACTGGCCGAGGAACCGGCGGGCGAGGTCGGTATCGCGAAACGCAAAACGAAGGATATTCCCAGCGCGCGGGAACGGGTGCGTGCGTTACTCGACGCGGGCACGTTCGTCGAGATCGGCAAATTGGTCCGCCAGCCCGGCCGCGCCGAGGCCATGTACGGCGACGGGGTGGTCACCGGCCGCGGGGAGATCGACGGCAGGCCGGTGGTGGTGATCGCCCACGACCAGACCGTGTTCGGTGGTTCGGTCGGCGAGATGTTCGGCCGGAAGGTCGCCGCCGCACTGGATTTCGCGCTGGCCAACCTCTGCCCGGTGGTGGCGATCAACGATTCGGGCGGCGCCCGGATCCAGGACGCGGTCACCTCGCTGGCCTGGTACGCGCTGATGAGCCGCCGCCAGGAACAGCTCTCCGGCCTGGTGCCGCAGGTGTCGATCATGCTGGGCAAGTGCGCGGCCGGGTCGGTCTACGCGCCCGTGAACACCGATGTGCTCATCGCCACCGAGCAGTCCTACATGTTCGTCACCGGGCCCGAGGTGATCAAGGAGGTCACCGGCGAATCGGTCACGATGGAGGAGCTCGGCGGCGCGCGGGTGCAGGCCGACAACGGCACCATCCACCACATCGCCGCCGACGAGGCGGCCGCGTTCGCCTGGGCGCGGGCATATCTCAGCTATCTGCCCAGCAGCTGCAACGAGGTGCCGCCGATCGTGAACCCCGGGCTGGAGCCGGAGCTCACCGACAGCGACCGCGAGCTGAACACGATCATCCCCGACGCCGATCGCACCGGCTACGACATGTACGACATCCTGCTGCGCCTGTTCGACGACGGCGATTTCCACGAGATCGCCGCGGCCACCGCGCCCAATCTGATCACCGGGTTCGCCCGGGTCGACGGCCGACCGGTCGGGGTGGTGGCCAATCAGCCGATGGTGCTCGGCGGTGCCCTCGACGCGAAATGCTCCGACAAGGCCACCCATTTCATCCGCATCTGCGACGCCTTCCGGATTCCGCTGGTCTTCGTCGTCGACACCCCCGGCGTGCTGCCCGGTGTCGACGAGGAACGCAATGGCGTGATCAAGCGCGGCGGCCGGTTCTTCCGCGCGGTGATCGAGGCGACCGTGCCGATGGTGACCGTGGTGGTGCGCAAGGCCTACGGCGGTGGGTACGCGGTGATGGGCTGCAAGCAGCTCGGCGCCGATCTGAGCCTGGCCTGGCCGACCGCGCGGATCGCGGTGATGGGCGCGGAGAGCGCGGTCGGCATCGTCGGCAAGCGCCAGCTCGAGCAGGTTCCGGCCGCGGACCGGGCGGGCGCGCGCCAGTTCATGATCGACCAGTACAACGCCACCGTGGCCACCCCGTGGATCGCGGCCGAACGCGGGTACATCGACGCCGTCGTCGAACCGGCAACGACCCGGCTGGAGATCCGGCACGCCCTGCACCTGCTGCGCGAGAAGGAGGCGGTGGTGCGGCCGAATCCCCGCAAGCACGGGCTGTTCCCGGTCTAGCGTCTCAGCACTCGCTGCGCGCCGGGACCCCCTGCAAGCGCTCGTCGAGCCACAGCATCGCCTCCGGATAGCCGGTCACCGCCCCGATGACGTGCTCGCCGAAGACGCTGCGGTACATCGCGTTCGCCCCCAGCGAGCACTGCTCGTTGTAGAGGTTGCGGGCCCCGGCGGCGGGGATCCAGAACTCCTGTTCGCCGTTGTAGATGTAGAGCGGGGTGGCCGAGCGCATCCCGGCCATCCGGGTGATCTCGTAGATGTCGGTGGCCAGTTCCGAGCGCAGCGGGTCGGTGATGTTGGCGCCGATGTCGATGGGCAGGTGCAGCGCGCCGGGGAGGGCGAACACGCTGATGCACTGGTCCTTCATCGGCGAGGTGGCCACCCAGCGGGCCAGATTGTTCATGGCGGCCAGGATCTCCGGGCGTTCCCGGCCGATCGCGAAGGTCGCCGCCATGAACACGCCCGAGGCCAGGTTGGCGTTCATGCTGCGCGAGAGGATCTCGAAATCGGCGGGCACCCCGCCCAGCGCCGCGCCGACGATCACCTCCGCGAGCTCGGGCGCGTAGGGCTCGATCAGCTTGGCCGCGCCGTGGGTGGCGATGGCGCCGCCGGAATAGCCGGTCATGGCGACCGGGCTGGCGCCGAAGGAGGCCGGATCGAACCCGCGCATCGCCCGGATCGAGTCGAGCACCGCGTGCCCGGCCATATACGGCTCGGCGTAGGCCATCCACGGGCCCTCGTGGTCGGGCACCAGCACGGCGTAGCCGCGCAGCGCGGCCAGCTGGGTGGTGGGCGGGAAGAAGTC
This sequence comes from Nocardia sp. SSK8, assembly GCF_037034205.1. NCBI lineage: Bacteria > Bacillati > Actinomycetota > Actinomycetes > Mycobacteriales > Nocardiaceae > Nocardia > Nocardia sp. SSK8. Next base: position 331,538 of record NZ_JBAGKD010000002.1, on the reverse strand, counting down.
GGTCATGTTCGTATCGAGGGTGAGCCCGTGCGAGAGCGTGTATCCCGGGGTGCACGCGCGGCCGAGGGCGTCGATGGGCAGGTTGTTGACCAGCACCGGACGGTCGCCGGGCCCGGTCCAGTCGGCCGCGGGCACGATCAGGGTCGCGGTGGCGAAGGAGGGCCTGCCCTGCGCGTCGGAGGTGCGGAACTTCAGCAGCGTGGCCGAGCGCAGCGGGACCAGGGTCAGCGGGCCCGCGGTCGCGGTGATGTCGCGGACCGCGAGCAGCTCCCCCGGCACCCGCTCGGCCAGACCCTCGGGCCACTCGTCGAACATGGTGTCCCCCACCGGCGACGGCAGTACCGCGGCGTGCAGCGCGGCGAGTTCGGCCTCGGCGTCACCCGCCGCGGCGCCGCTCTGGATCGGGGACGGGAGGATTTGATCGATCCAGCGCTGGATATCGGGCAGGAAACCGGGCGAACCCGGCTGGGGCACCGGCAGTTCCGGGGTCGGCGGCGGATCGGCCGCGGCGGTGCCGACGGCGAACGAGCAGAGCAGGACGATCGAACTGACGAGAACACGCACAGATCTCATGGCACACACGCCTTCGGGTGGCGACGGAATCGTCGACAGACGTGACGCGTTGCGGTGCTTCGAATTCCGTCGAATCTCCCCCAAGAACGCCCGCCGTCAGTGCATTCACGGTAGCCCGCGCCGCCGCGCGGGCTCCCCCGTCGTGCCCGACTCGTGTGCGCACCGCGTCCCGATCGCAATACGATCGCGGCGGCGGCTCAGCAGGTGCTGGGTGCGGGCTCCCCGCGCAGGCGCGCGTCCAGCCAGCCCACCGCGGCGGGCAGGCCGAGCACGGCCGCGGTCAGATGATCCGGGGTGGGAGTGGATTCGGTGACCACCGGTGCGCCCGCCGCGCACCAGCGCCGCATGGTGTCGGTGATGGCGTCGACCGGGATCAGCCCGTCGATCGGCGAATGCCATTCGAACACCGGCATGCTCGGCGCGCCGTCGTAGAGCGCGAGGCTGTTCTCCTCCACCACCGCCCGCGCCCGCGGATCGTCGACCAGCGAGGTGGTCGCGGCGAAGTCCAGGATACCGTGGCCCGCGCCGGTGCTGAGGATGTCGTTGGTGCACGCGTTCGCGATGGCGGCGCGCGCGGCCAGGCCGCGGGCGTTCATCTGGTCGCTGATCGGGAAGCGTTCGGGATACTCGCGTTCCAGGCCGATGCCCGCGGCCAGCGCCAGCCCGAAGACCGGATGCGAACCGAAGCCCAGGCCCTCCAGCATGGCGACCAGGTTCATCGGCACCCCGCCCATCGCCGCCCCGGCGATCGCCAGTTCGGGGGCGTAGCTGGGTTGCAGAGCGGCCGCCCACGCCGTCGCCATGCCGCCGCCGGAATAGCCCGCCATCGCCACCCGGCTGTGCTCGACGCGCAACCGCTCGACCTGGCGGATGGCCCGGATCCCGTCGAGGGTCACCTGACCGCCCAGCTTCGCCGCGCCGTAGGCGTAGTTCGGGCCGAGGTGGTCGGGCAGGGCCATCGTCCAGCCGCGCCGCAGCGCCACATTCCAGAAGACGGCCTCGCGCACCATCAGATTCGGGTCGTCGGTGTAGAGCACCTTCGACACCGAGCACTGGACGCCGAGGCCGTTGATGATGTGCTGATAGGACAGCACCGGCGCGTCGGGCGGCTGGTTGTTCGGTTGCAGCACCGTGGTGGTGGCCGCGATCGGCTCGCCCGCGGAGTTGGTCGACCGGAACTGGACGAGGGTGATTGTGGTGTCCGGGAACATGGCCAGCGGTGGCATGGACCGGACCGCGAGCACGTCACCGGGGCGGTGTTCGGCCAGGTCGGCGGGCTGCTGGTACATCGGGTCGGGGTCGGGGGTCGGATAGAGCGGGGCGCTGTGTCCCGCGGCGGCGGGGACGAGCGCCAGCAGCGCCGTCACCATCGTCGCGAGCAGTGTGCGGCGCGGCCGAGTCTGTCGTGCCGCGGCAATCCAGGTCATCCGGCTGTCCCTCCCGTGTCGCTGCCGTCGATGCCGATCCTGACCGGTACCGTGGCCCGTCGGCACCCCTTTCCGGCAACATCGGCGCGGCTCACAATCCGCACTCGGCGAGGCTGTGCCCGGACTCGAGCCGGCCGCCCCGCTGGGGTGGACCCACCGCGCCGGGCCGACGGGAACTGTGAGATCTCCAGGCGATTACCAGAACATGTTCCACTCGATGGCCGGGGCCCTACCGTCGAGTAGGAAGGCGCTCACCAGCGCCGGGGCAGAAGGAGCACGCCATGATCCGCACCGACGAGAACAGCGCCGCGACCGCCCAGCCGGTCGACCGGACCGAGATACCCACCCGGCGGATCACGGTGTACTTCGACGGCCCCACCCCCGCGGACGTGCTGGTGTTGCGCTACGCGGCCACCCAGGCCGAGGCGTGGGAGTTCACCTCCGCGGCGGTCGCGGCCGGGCTGCTGGTGACCGTCGACGGCCACGTCGGCCCCGGTTTACGCCGCCTGCCCTGCCGCTCGCTCTGGCACTGAGTCATCCCGACCACCGGCCACCGCCCGGCCCGCCGCACTAGGCTGGCCGGGCGGCGTGCGTCTGCGCCGCGGGAACAGGAGGCGTCCGTGACTCGGTGGTATCACCGGCCCGTGCTGGTCGTGAGCGCGGTGTTCGCGCTCACCGGATGCGGCCCCGCCGACGAACCCCCCGCGTCCGCGTCCACCACGACGACGCCGGTCGCGCCGAGCACCACCGCCCGCACCCCCGCCACCATCGCGCCGCCGACCACCACGGTGGATCCCTATGCCGGGCAGCCGCTGATCGATCACCTCACCTGGACCGAGAACATCGACGGTCCACGCCTGGAGGTCTACCCGACCGTCGCGGGCCGCAAGACCGCGGTCGCCGACGGCGACCAGCTCGCCTGGCAGGAGGTCCTCGCCCTCGACGCCACCGCCGAGAGCCCCGGCATGTTCGACCAGTTCCGCTGCCACTGGGTCTGGGCCAGGATGGTGGCGCCGGACAAACCGAGCTGGAATATCGAGCCGTGGCGCCCCGATGTCGGTTATCCGGCCACGGTGGCGGCCAACTGCAACCCCGGCGGCCCGGAACGCTGACCGCCCGAAAGGAGCACTCGCATGCGCATCGTCATCGCCGGTGGACACGGCAAGATCGCTCTGCTGCTCGCCCAGCGGCTCACCCGCCGCGGTGATCAGGTCCACGCGCTGATCCGCGACCCCGCCCAGGCCGCCGATATCGCCGCCACCGGCGGCGTGCCCGTCATCTACGACATGGAACGCGACACCACCGACGACCTGGCCGCCGCGCTCGACGGCTCCGAGGCGGTGGTCTTCGCCGCGGGCGCGGGCCCGGGCAGCGGCGTGGAGCGCAAGTACTCCGTCGACCTGAACGGCTCGGTCCAGCTGGCCGACGCCGCCGAGCGGACCGGGGTGCGCCGGTTCGTGCAGATCTCCACCATGGGTGCCGGGCAGCCGCCCGCGCCGGGCACCGACGAAGTGTGGGCCGCCTACCTCGACGCCAAGACCCGCGCGGAGCAGGATCTGCGGGCCCGCGCGCTGGACTGGACCATCCTGCGGCCGGGCCGGTTGACCGACGCGGCAGGCAACGGTCTGGTCACGCTCGGACCGCCGCCGATTCCGCGGGCCGAGGTGCCCCGCGCCGACGTCGCCGCAGTCCTCGCGTCGATCTTGGTCGCGGACAACACTTTTCGGCACACCCTCGAGCTGGTGTCCGGCCCGGTGCCGGTCGACACGGCCGTCGCCGACATTTCGATAGCCGAAAATTAACTATCGCAACCCAATTCACCTGTTCGCGCCATTTCGGAATCCCACGCGTAACACCCCGGGACGCGGTTTCGCCGACGAACCGCCGGTCACGCCGTCGCGCACGACAGCCGTCCGCCGAGGGCGGCGTGACCGGCGCGGATTCGCCGCTCAGAAGCCGGGAAAAGCGGCGCATCGAGACGGAATCGATCGTGCAGATGTGCTTGCATCTGAAAGTGTTGCCGTCCTAAACTCAGGGCCGCAACACAATTCAGGGGATAGTCAGGGGAGGCCGCGAGCGGCTCACCCGGGGTATTAGTTGCCCTGGGTTTGCCACTGCCTAAACACAGGGGCGCTCACTATGAACAACACCAAGGGCCGTTTCGGCCTCGCCGATCGCGCGGCGACCACCTTCCCGGTCACCGCCGGGTTCTCGCGGGAGACCGCGATCGCGTTCGTCATCGATGCCGTGGAGTCCACCGGCGCCGCGACCCGCAACGATTTCGACATCGACCGGATCGTGACCACCGCACACGAGATGGCCGACGACTGGGACCTGCAGACGCTGGCTCCCGATACGTTCTGGCGCATCGCCGCCGGCTGCATCCGCTACTGACGACAACGCCGACCGGCTCCGGGCCGGTCGGCGTCAGTGGGTAGGCCGTCGCTCAGTCGCGCTCGGCGTACTCCAGCAGGATCTCGCGCGAGCGGTCCGGCCGGGCGGCCTGCACGCTGAGCTGGTCCATGACCGACTTGTACAGCGCCAGGTCCTGCCTGCGCTCGAGATACAGCGCGCTGGTGAGCTGCTCGAGGTAGACGATGTCGGGCAGTTCGGGTTCGGCGAAGCGCAGGATCGAGAACGAGCTACCCGCCGCCGCGTGGCCACCCGCCGCGTACGGCAGGACCTGCACGGTGACATTGGGCAGCTCGGAGAGCTCGGCCAGATAGCGCAGCTGCGCGCGGTGCACCTCGCGCCCACCCACCGGGCGGTGCAGCACGGCCTCGTCGATCACCGCCCACACCACCGGCGGGTCGATCCGGCGCAGGATGTCCTGGCGCAGCTGGCGGACCTGGACCCGGCGTTCGGTCTCGGCGTCGTCGAATCCGAGGGTGACCATGGCCCTGGTGTACTCCGGGGTCTGCAGCAGACCCGGCACCAGCTGTGCCTCGTAGGTACGGATCTGGCTGGCGGCCTGCTCGAGCCCGAGGTAGGTGCTGAACCAGGAGGGCAGCAGGTCGCTGTAGCGATGCCACCAGCCCGGTTCGCTTGCCTGCCGGGCGAGTTCGAAGAACGACTCCCGCTCGGCCACGTCGTGCACGCCGTAGAGGGTGAGCAGATCGCGGATATCGCGTTCCTTGAAGCCGGTGCGGCCCAACTCGAGTCGGCTGATCTTGGCGTGTGAGCCACGGATCGCGTCGCCCGCGGCCTCACGGGTGATGCCCTTGCCTTCGCGAAGCTTGCGCAACTGACCACCGAGTGCGATGCGCAGCACGGTAGGGCCACGGTCGACAACCGGTTGTACGCGACCGATCTCGTCGGGTTCAGCCGTCATGGACGCCGATATTACCGATCACTGGGTCAGATAGTCGAACTCTCCGGCCTTCGCGCCGCGGATGAACGCGTCGATTTCGGGGCGCGTGTAGAAGATCACCGAGCCCTGCGGGTCGCGCGAGTTGCGCACGGCCACCGAACCGTCGGTCGCCTCGGCGAGTTCGACGCAGTTGCCGCTGGGGTTGCTGAAGGTGCTCTTGCGCCACGCGCCGACGCCCGGGCGTTCGCGCTGATCATGCTGGATTCCGGACACGCCACACTCCTCGTTCTCGAATGATGCCCATCGGTACGAAAATTGCAGATGCACGCTCAAACGTTCTTGCATCTGCATGATTCGACGCGGACACTAACACGGGGCAGGGCACCGCGCACCGGTCGGTACTTACCCGGCGTCACGACCAGGCAGCCGCCGCCCACAAGCCTGTCCAGCCCCCTGAATTCGCAAGCGCCACAAGTCGTTCGGTCCCGCGACACGCCGTCGACGGTCGTGCAGATGTTCTTGCATCTGCAAACGAACCGACCGTAGACTCAGCGCTCGAGATCACCGGAAGGTCGACGGCACACCGGCCGTCCCGACCCACCGGCGCCGGATGCGAGGGGCCTCGGATGAGCAGTCCGTTTCGAACACCCCGCCGGATCTCGGCCGGTACCGCCGGCCTGGAGATCCCGCGACACCTCGGCGCGCCGCTCGCGCCGCCCACCGCCTGTAGCGACGAGCCGCACGGGCTGACCTATCGCCAGGCCCGCGAGATGCTGCGCCAGCACGACGTGCACGGTCCGCAGTGCAGGCAGTGGCTGGCCGCGGCGGCTTATCTCTCGGCGGGCCTCGACGACGAATAGGCCGTGACGTCTCCGTGCTGGTCAGCGCCCCGCGCGCGAGGCATGCTGGTAGTCGTACGGCCGGTGCGACCCGAGTGAGTGGCCCATGCGGATAGCGGAGATCCTGCGGAACAAGGGAACGGCGGTGGCGACCGTGCCACCGGAGACCACGGTGCGCGCCCTGCTCGGCGTGCTCACCGAGCACAATATCGGCGCGGTGGTGGTCTCCCCCGACGGTGCGACGATCAGCGGGATCGTCTCCGAACGCGATGTCGTGCGCCGCCTGGACGCCGACGGCGCCGGGCTGCTCGACCGCCCCGTCGCCGAGATCATGACCGCGCAGGTGCGCACCTGCGGACCCGACGATCACGTCTCCTCGCTGCGGCACGTGATGACCGAACACCGGATCCGGCACATGCCGGTGGTGCGCGAGGACCGGCTGGTCGGGATCGTGAGCATCGGCGACGTGGTCAAGAGCGAGATCACCGAACTCGCCGAGGAACGCGGGCATCTGGTCGACTATCTGCAGGGCAGGTACTGACCGCCTCGACCGTTGTCGCGGCCGAAAGGTGTTGTGCGCGCGTATCGTTGATCGCGTGCACCCCGTCCGGCCCGAGCTCGCCGCCGTCCCGGCGACCCGGCACGCGCCTGCCCCGGTACCCGCCACCCTCCGCGCCCGTTTCCCCGCGCTGGCCGACGATGCCGTGGTGTATCTCGACAGTGCCGCCACCGCGCAGAAGCCGGAATCGGTCATCGCCGCGGTGACCGGCTACCACCGCGCGCACACCGCCAACGCGGGCCGGGGCACCTACAGCTGGGCCACGACACTGTCCGCCCGGGTCGCCGCGATCCGTAGCCGCGCGGCCGGATTCCTGGGCGCGCGCCATCCCGACGAGATCGTGTTCGCCGCCGGGGCCACCGCGGCGCTGGGCACCATCGCGCACAGCTGGGGGCTGCACACCCTCGACGACGGCGACGAGATCCTCTACAACCCCGCCGATCACGCCGCCAATGTGCTGCCCTGGCACCACCTGCGCGACACCCTGGCCCGGTTCGGCCGCCGGATCGTGCTGCGCCCCTATCGGAGTACGCGCACCGGTGAGGCCGATACCGACGACATCCTCGCCCAGGTGGGGCCGCGCACCCGGTTGATCACCACCTCGCATCTGCACCACGTGTACGGCGGGCTCACCACGCTCGAGGAGCTGCGCGGGCGGATCGATCCGGAGATCCTGCTGTGTTTCGACTGCGCGCAGAGCGGGGGGCATCTGCCTGTCGACGTCACCGAGCTGGGGGCCGATTTCGCCGTGTTCGCCGGGCACAAGATGTTCGGCGCGCCCGGCGTCGGGCTGCTGTACTGCCATCGGCGGGTGCACGACCGGCTGCGCCCGTTCCTGCCCGGCGGTGGGTCGGGGGTGCGGGTGACCGAGACGGGGCTGACCGGGTCGGGGATGCCCGCGCTGCTGGAGGGCGGCACCGCGAATCTGCCCGGAATCCTCTCGCTGGCACCGGCTTTCGACCTGCTCGACGAGGTCGGTCTCGCGGCCGTGGCCGCGCACAATCGTGCCCTGACGCTGCGCCTGATCGCGGGTCTGCGCCCGGTTCCCGGGCTGGATTTCCTGCCGGGTCCCGCCTACGCGGACTGCGCGGTGGGCTACGGGATCGTCTCGTTCACCCTCGACGGGATCGGCGCGGCCGATCTCGGGTTCGTGCTGGCCGACGCCGGTTTCCTGGTCCGCACCGGCGCGCACTGTGTGCCCGGGGCCGAGGACGGCGCGGGTTCGGTGCGGGTGAGCACCCACCTCTACACCACCCTCGACGAGATCGATCGCTTCGTCGCCTGCGTGTCCGGCCTCGCCGGGCACGGCCGGTGAGCCACGACCTGTCCCCCGAGCCGAGGAGCACTGATGGGCACGCCTCCCGCGCAGCACTACGATCGCCGGGCCACCGCCCGGATCCTGGCCGGGCTGGCCGCGCCCGGGCTGTTCGCCGCCCCGGAACCCGTCGCGCCGGTCCGGATCACCGTGCGGGCCACGGCACTACGGCCCGAGCCGGGACGGACGCTGACCGAGTCGCAGCGGCTGTACCTGGAGCGATTCATGCGGCCGTGCCGCCCGGAGCAGGTCACCAGCGCGACACATCGGCTCACCTGGACCGACTCGGCGGGCATTCCCAATACCGGCTACTGCCACACCGCCGGTGCCGGGCCCGAACTCGCGGTGGTCGCGCGGGAGACCGTGCTGGCGCTGTGGCGGGCAGTGGCGGACTCGGGTCTGGCCGCGCGGGCCGACGCGCTGCCCGCGTCCGACCGGGCGGTGCTGGCCGCGACCACCACCGATCACGAGCCGGTGGAGATCGTCCGGGTGGGGATCGAGGCGGCGGGGCGGGCGCTGGTGCAGCACGGGCTCGTGGCCGGTGACACGCCCTATCGCGGCATCACCGAATTCGCCACGGGCCTACGCGATTCCGGGATCTTCACCGCGGTCGCGACCCGCTGGTTCTGGGAGCTACAGGCCTCGACCTTCCGGCGCGGGATGATCCCGGTGCGGCTGGAAACCCTGCCCGACGGCCGGGTGCGCTACACCGCCGAATCGCTGGCCCTGCTGCGGGCGATGAAGGAGGCCACGATCGCCGACGCGCACGCGGTCATGCGGCGCGCGACCACCGAGGAGGGGCTCGATACCGAGGCCGCCGTGGCCAAGTACCACGACGACCTCGACCTGATCTCGCGGCAGTACGCGCTGCTGCCGCCGAGGACCGCGCCCGCGTGTCCGGCGGCGGTCGACACCGGTGGCACGCCCGTGCTGGCGACGGTGGTGGACCGTTTCGTCGAGACCTTCGCCGCGCTGGCGGGCTCGGTCGAGCTCGTCGTCGACATCTCCGACGCCGCGCCGGGCGGTGCCGCGTCGGGCGACGACGGGGTCTTCTTCGTGCCCGATATGAGCTGCAAGCACTGTGTGCGGACCATTACCGCCCTGCTGGAGTCGATGCGGATCCCGGTGCGCGAGATCGATCTGGAGTCCAAGCGGGTGGTGGCGCGGATCCGCAGCCCGCGCCACCGGCTCCGGGTGTTCGAGGCGCTGCGCGACGGCGGCTACAACCCCGTCGACGAGGCGCCGGCGACGCTGCCCGGCGCGTCGGTGGGATGACCCCGCCCGCTGTTCCCGCCGCCCTCGCCCCGCCGGTCGCCGCGTTCCTCGCCGATCGCGCGGCGGTGCGCGACGCGCTGCGGCGGTTCGGATCCCCGGTGCACCTGGTGTTCCCGCAGGTGTTCGAGACCAATCTGGCGGCCTTGCGCGGCGTGCTCGACGGGGCGGGTCTGCGGTACCGGATCTGCTACGCGCACAAGGTGAATCGGTCGGCGGCCTTCGCCGCGACGGCGGCGCACGCGGGCATCGGCATCGATGTGGCCTCGGGTCCGGAGCTGCGGTCCGCGCGGGCCGCCGGGTTCCCGGCCGACCGGATCGAGGTGACCGGTCCCAAGGGCCGGGCCATGCTCGTTGCCGCCGTGGACGCCGGGGTCACGGTCAATGTCGACAATCTCTGGGAGCTCGAGACCCTCGCCGCACTCGGACCGGCGCCGGTCCTGGTGCGGGTGTCGGGGTTCGCGGGCAGCGCGCCGAGCCGGTTCGGTGTCGACCTCGCCGACATCGACACCGCGCTGGAAATGCTCGTACGGCACCGGGACCGGGTGCCGTTACGCGGGTTCGCCTTCCACCTCGACACCGCCTCGACCGCCGAGCGGGTGCGCGCGGTCGCCGACTGCCTGGAGCTGATCGAACGCGCCTACGCGCGCGGGCTGACACCGACGGTGCTCGATATCGGCGGCGGGCTGCGTCAGGTGTTCACCGCCGACCCCGCCGGGTACGACGCCTACGACGCCGCGCTGCGGGCCGGGCTGCTCGGCCACGGCCCCGCGCTGCACTGGGGCACCAGCACATTCGGGTATCACGTGGCCGACGGTGCCGTGCACGGGAGCGCGGTGTTCCACAAGTACGCCAATACCGACCCGGCCCCGGCCCTGCTCGCCGAGCTGCTGGCCGCGCCGCTGCCCGGGCACGGTGGCCGCGCGCTGGGCAAGGTCCTCGCCGACAATCTCCTCGAACTGTGGCTGGAACCCGGCAAGGCCCTGGTGGACCGGGCCGGGATCACCGTGGCCCGGGTCGAATTCGTCAAGCGGACCGGTGGCGGCGCGACGCTGGTGCATCTGGATCTGAGTCGCGATACCGTCACCGCCGCCGATCAGGAGGTACTCATCGACCCGATCGTGCTCACCGCAGCGACCGGGTCCGGCCCGGCCGGGGTGTATTTCGCCGGGCGGCTGTGCCTGGAACGGGATCTGGTGACCCAGCGGCAGGTCCGGGTCCCGCAGCTGCCCGAGCCGGGCGACCCGGTGGTCTTCGCCAATACGGCCGCCTATCACACGGATCTGTCGGCGGCGGGGGCGAGCATGCATCCCACCCCGGCGAAGGTGGCGGTGGTGCGGCGGGGCACGGAATTCGTGCTGTGCCCGGACGCGGACCACCGGCCCGGGGAGCGGCCGTGATCTACTCCCACATCACCGAATTGATCGGTGACACTCCCCTGCTCCGGCTCGACCCGGCGGTGCACGGGCTCGACGGGGTGGAGCTGTACGCGAAACTCGAGTCGCACAATCCGTTCGGGTCGGTCAAGGACCGGGTGGCGTGGGCGATGCTCCGCGACGATCTCGACCGGATCGCCGGGGACGGGCAGTCGCTCATCGAGGCGTCCAGCGGCAATACCGCCAAGGCGCTACGGCTGCTCGGCGGGCTGCGCGGGGTGCCGCTGCGGGCGGTCACCAACCGGATCCGGGTCGACGAGGTGCGCCAGCTGCTGCAGCTGCTCGGCACCGAGATCGTCGAACTGCCCGGCCTGTCCGAATGCCCGGATCCGCAGGCGGCCGACGATGTCTCGGCGGTCATCGAGCAGACCATCGGCCAGGCCCCGGACCGCTGGTTCCATCCCTCGCAGTACACCAGCGAACGCAATATCGCGGCCCATCACGACGGCACCGGCACCGAGATCGCCACCGACCTCGCCGCGGCGGGCATCCCCCGGCTCGACTATCTGATCGGCGGCCTGGGCACCACCGGCTCCACCCGCGGCACCGCCACCGCCCTGCGCGCCCACCATCCCGCGCTGCGCACCGTCGGGGTGGTCTCCGACCGCTTCGACTTCATCCCCGGCATCCGGTCCGAACGCGAGATGTGGGAGGTGGGGCTGTTCCAGCCGGGCTTCTACGAGGAGATCGTCACCGTCGACTCCGCGACCGCGATCGACGCCACCCTGACCTTGGCGCGCGGCTTCGGTGTGCTCGCCGGGCCGACCAGCGGCGCGGGCTATGCCGCCGCGCTGCGCACGCTCGCGGCCGCGCCCCGGCCCGAGGACGGGCCGCTGGTGGCCGTGCTCATCGTCTGCGACCGGCTCGAGCCGTATCTGTCCTATCTCGCCAAGCGCAGACCCGACCTGTTCGGCAGGCCCGCCGCGCCCGCCGCCCCGGGACCCGAGGATGCCGCCCCGGCCCTGTCCCCCGCCGAGCTGGCCGAACTCGACCGCACCGGACGACCCACCGTGGTCGACACCCGCGGCGCGATGGCCTACCGGGTGGGACACGTGCCGGGCGCGGTCAATATCCGCGACGACCAGCTCGACGACCTGCTCGCCCAGGGCATTCCGTTCGCCCGGTCACGACCGGTGGTGTTCGTGTGCCCGGTCGGCGAGACCTCGCTGCGCTTCGCCGCGGTCACCCGGCGCGCGGGCTACCAGGCGTTCAGCCTCGCCGGGGGCATCGTCGCCTGGCGCGACGCGGGCCTGCCGCTGGAGCGGGGCTGATCACAGCAGCACCCGGGCCGCCCGGCGCGCGGTGCTCACCGAGCGGCGGCGGGCGGTGGTGGCCAGCAGCGCGGTCAGCGGGCCGCGATAGCCGTCGGCCAGCAGCGCGACCACCGCGCGGAAGCGGGCGACGAACTGCGCGGCGGTCTCCTCGTCGAAGCGCGCGATCGGGTAGCAGAACGCGCCGTCGATCCCGGCGGGCGCCCCGCACCGGTCGTAGTGGTCGGTGAGGCCGAACTCGAGATCGTGCTTGGCCCGCACCACACCCGTGGGCAGCTCGGTGATGGACAGCACCGAGGCCGACGCGGGGTCCGGCGCGTGGGGTGCCTCGGCGCGCTGCAGGATCAGGGTCGCCTGGAACAGCGGCAGCGCCGCGTCCTGGAGCAGGCAGCGCTTGAGCCGGGGGTTCGGGGTGTCGGGATGGGCGTAGGCGGCCAGGGCCACTCGGCGGACCTGGTCGAGCAGCTCCGCGACGTCCCCGGCGCGGTCCAGGCGCACCCGCATCAGGACGTCATCGGCGAAGTTGCCCACCAGGTCGTCGAGCAGGCGGTGCTCCCGCCCGGACACCGCCGTCGCCACGGTGACATCGGCGCTGCGCGCGACGGCGCCCACGGTCACCGCGAACGCCGCCTGCAACACCATGAACAGGCTGGCCCGCCCGTCCTGGGCCAGGCGCAGCAGGCCCGCGTGGGTGCGCGCGTCGAAGCCGACGGGGATCAGCGCGCCCGCCGCCGGGTCCGGCGACGGCGAGAGTTGTTCGCGCGCGGGCAGATCGAGCAGCGCGGGACGGCCCGCGAGCGCGTTGGCCCAGTAGCGCAGCTGGTGGGTGGCCCGGCTCCACTCGTCGGTGAACTCGCCCAGCTGGGCGTGCTTCCACAGGGTGTAGTCGGTGTAGCTCAGCGGCAGCGGCGGCCAGTCCGGGTCGGTGCCCGCCGCGCAGGCCAGGTAGGCGGTGACCAGATCGCGGATCAGCGGGCCCAGCGAGCGGCCGTCGACGGAGATGTGGTGCACGACCAGGACCAGCACGACCTCCTCGGGGCCGAGCACCAGCAGGCGGGCCCGCACCGGCAGGTCACGGGTGAGGTCGAAGGTGTGCGCGGCCTGCTCGGCGATCGCCGCCGCGAGATCGTCCTCGGTGACGGCGGATTCGGCCACGTCGAGAACGAGATCGGTGGGGTCGGCGACCACCTGGGCGGGGCCGGTCGCGGTCATCGGATAGCGGGTGCGCAGCGGTTCGTGCCGGATCACCAGGTGCCGCAGCGCGGCGCGCAGGGCGGCCACGTCGATGCCCGTGCCCTGTAATCGCATGGCCCGCGCGACATTCCAGTCCGCCGACCGACCCAGGCGCGCGGCATGCCACATCCGCTCCTGCGCGGGCGCCAGCGGGACCTGCGCGGGGCGCGGCTGGGGTCCCAGCGCGACCACCGGCGGCACGGGCGGCCGGAAACACGGCGCGCCACCGCGCTGCGTGGCAACGAGTACGCCGCGACCGGCGTCGAATCCCCCCGACCTGATCCCCGCACCGGGGTCGAACACTCGCCGCAACCTCCACACCGCCGAACAGATTTGGAACGCTAACGAGTGGAGATTAACGCAAAGTTACCCGATTGTGACCGTGCTCCTTCCGGTGACCATTTTCCGGGTAAAACGCCCAAATGCCGCGATAGAGTGGGCGTCGGGAAGCGGAGCTGAGGAGCTGGTTGGTGTCCATCGGGAAATTGGTGTCGTTCGACGGGTCACGGGGTTTCGGGTTCATCCGGCCCGACGACGGCGGGCCGGATGTGTTCGTCCACGTCAACGACATCGGCCTCGACGAGGACGAGCTGCGCCAGGGCCGGATCTTCGCCTTCGACGTCACCGAGGGTGACCGGGGGCCCAAGGCGGTCAACCTCACCGCGGTCGGGCAGACACCGGCGGCCAAGGCGCGCAAGGATCGCGGGCAGCGGCTGGGGTCGGAGGAGATGCGTCAGCAGATCACCGAGCTGCTGCTGGAGGCGTCCCCCGCACTCACCGCGGCGGAGATCATCACCATTCGCGACCGGTTCACCACCTTCGCCGACGAACACGGCTGGCTCGACAGCTGAGCGCCCCGGGACGGATGTCCCGGCGCTTGTCGGTCCCTCCACCTACGATCGGACCACACCGATGAATCGGGCGTGCTCGCATCGTCGACACGGGTGAACCCACCCGCGAGGAGAATCGATGGATCTACCGGTGCCGCCGCCAGTGCGCCCCATGCTGGCCAAATCCACGCCGTCGCTGCCCCGCGATCCCGGCCTGAGCTATGAGCCCAAATGGGACGGGTTCCGGTGCATCGTGTTCCGCGACGGGGACGAGATCGAGCTCGGCTCGCGCAACGACCGCCCGCTGACCCGGTACTTCCCCGAACTGGCCGAGCTACTGCAGGCCGCGCTGCCGCCGCGGTGTGTGGTGGACGGCGAGATCGTGGTGGTCACCGATCAGGGCCTGGACTTCGACACCCTGCAGCAGCGGCTGCACCCGGCGGCCTCGCGGGTGCGCAAGCTGGCCGCCGAGACCCCGGCCAGCTTCGTCGCCTTCGACCTGCTCGCCCTCGACGACCGCGATCTCACCGGCGCCCCGTTCACCGAACGCCGCCGCGCCCTGGAATCGCTGCTCGACGCCGCGCCCGGCCGCATCCACCTGACACCGATCACCCACGACCCCGATATCGCGCAGGACTGGTTCACCCGGTTCGAGGGCGCCGGTTTCGACGGGGTGATGGCCAAGGCCGACGACCTGCCCTACCTGCAGGACAAGCGGGTGATGCTCAAGATCAAGCACGAGCGCACCGCCGACTGCGTGGTCGCCGGGTACCGCGTGCACAAGGACGGAGAAGGGGTGGGTTCGCTGTTGCTCGGGCTCTTCGACGACGAGGGGAACCTGCATCACGTGGGCGTGGCGTCGAGCTTCACCGCCGCGCGCAGGCGCGAACTGCTCGGCGAGCTCGCGCCGTTACGAGAGAACGCGCTGGACGATCACCCGTGGCGTGACTGGGCGGACGCGATGGCCCAGGCCGAGGCAGGCGGCAAGATGCCCGGCGGGGTGAGCCGCTGGACCGGCGGCAAAGATCTGTCGTGGGTGGCGTTGCGGCCGGAACTGGTGGCCGAGGTGCGCTACGAGCACGTGCAGTCCGGGCGGTTCCGGCACGGCGGCAGGCTGGTGCGCTTCCGCACCGACCGCACCCCGGAGTCGTGCACCTACGCCCAGCTCGACGAGGTCGCCCCCGCCGAACTCGACGCCATCTTCGGGGCGCACCGATGAGCGCGGCGGCCGAGCTCGAGGTCGACGGGCAGACGCTGTCGATCAGTCATCCGGACAAGGTGTACTTCAGCAAGCGCGGCGAGACCAAGCTCGATCTGGTGCGCTACTACCAGGCCGTCGCCGAACCGCTGCTGCGCGTGATCGGCGACCGGCCGCTGCTGCTGGAGCGCTATCCCGACGGCGCCTCGGGCAAGTCCTGGTTCCAGAAGCGGGTGCCGAAATCGGCGCCGGACTGGCTGCGGACGGTGGAGGTGTCCACGCCCAACGGCACCACCAGCGACGCCCTGGTCGCGCACGATCTCGCGCACATCCTGTGGGCGGTGAACCAGGGCTGCCTCGGTTTCCACGTGTGGCCCAACCACGTTCCCGATCTGCGGATCGCCGACGAACTGCGGATCGACCTGGATCCCTCGCCCGGCATCGGTTTCGACGACCTGCGCCGCGCCGCGGTCCGCACCCGCGAGCTGCTGACCGAACTGGGCATCGACTGCCGGGTCAAGACCTCGGGCTCGCGCGGCCTGCACATCTACGCCGCGCTCGAACCGCGCTGGGACGGCTACGAGGTGCGCGCCGCGGCGGTCGCCATGGCCCGCGAGCTCGAGCGCCGCTATCCCGAGGAGATCACCGCGCAGTGGTGGAAGGAGGAACGCGGCTCGCGGGTGTTCGTCGACTTCAACCAGAACGCCCCGCACAAGACCGTGTTCGGGGCGTGGTCGGTGCGCCCCAAGGTCGGCGGGCAGGTCTCCACGCCGATCGACTGGGCCGAGCTCGACACCGTCGTCCCCGACGAACTCACCCTGGCCACGGTGCCCGCCCGGCTCGCCGAGCACGGCGACCCGTGGGCCGACCGCACCCCGCAGTCGATCGAACCGCTGCTGGCCATGTCCGAACGCGACCTGGCCGCCGGGCTGATGGACGCGCCCTGGCCGCCGCAGTATCCGAAGATGCCCAACGAGCCGCCACGGGTCCAGCCGAGCCGGGCCAAGAAGTCCGACTGAACTACTCGGTCCAGGGCACCCAGCTGCCGGTGCTGCCCTTGCCCTCGCACACCAGCGCGATATCGCCCGCGGTGCGGCCCGACTTGTCCACCGACGGATCGCAGCTCGCGCCCGTCTCGTAGGTGGAACCGGAGACCCGGAACGGGCCCGACCAGCCGTAGGCGTCCGCGGTGCGCAGGCACAGCAGGGTCGCGCCGTCGGCGGCCACCCCGATCAGCCCGGCCTGCTCGGCCGCGCACGGCGTGCCCTTCATGACCACCGCGCCCGGCGCCGGGCTCGGGCTGGAGCTCGCCGCGGGGACCACCCCGGTCGCCTCGGGTGTGCCGTGCGCCGACACCACGGGGGTGGGCGCGGTCGTGGTGGAGTCCTGCGCGAGCGTCGGCAGGGTCACGTCGAAGCCGCCGACCAGCGCCATCCCCACCGCCGCGGCCGCGGCGACCTCGGCGACGCCGAGCAGCAGCGCCAGCACGGCGATCCCGCGTCCGCGCGGATGCCCGAACGAGAGCAGCCCGAACACGATCGCGATCGGGAACAGCAGCACCAGGGCCGCCGCCAGCGCCACCATGGCGTACGGGTTCACCCGCGGCAGTTCAGCCTGGCGTCCCCCGTGGCCGTCGTCGGTGCTCGCGTGCGGCCAGCGCTGGCCGTTCCACCGGCGATCGTCCACATCCTCCTCGGGGTCGTCGTCCCATTGCTCGTACCGTGCCATCAACCCCGGGTCCCTCGTGTCGAAATCTGCCCCCGGACACGCGAACGAGCCCGCTCGCGACGCCGGGTTACGCGACGAGGATAAGGACTCCGGGGCAGCGGTTCAGCACAACCGGCAAATGTGTCCGCGCGACCCCGCCCCCGGTTACGGGGGCGTCGGCACGGGTAACGAAGCGGCAAACACCTTTGCCTGACCAGCCGGTCCGGGTCCATGCTGGTCATCAGGGGGACCACAGCGCGCATCCCGAGCTCGCGAGGAGGGCCCGATGTCCGGTAGCACCACTTCGGCAGACCGGCGGGTCTGGCACGCCCAGGCGGGCGACCTGCTCGCCGACGACTACAACGTCCCCGGGATCATCGCCTGCGCGATCGGCATCGTGGGCCTGGCCTGCACGCTGGTCGCCGCGGGCTCCGGCAATACCGGCTGGGCGGTGCTCGGCGCGATCGGCACCGCGGTGTTCCTGCTCGGCGGGGCGGCCGCGCTGCTGTTCGAGCACCGGCGCGAACAGCAGATCGAGCTGGCCTACGGCCGCAGCGGGCACGCGCCCGGCCATCTCGGGCCGCAGCGCTACAGCGCGCGCGAGATCGCCATGCCCGCGCACCCGCGGGTGCGGGGCATCGGCCGCTAGCCGCGCACGCGCGGCATCGTCTCGGTCATCACGGTGAGCAGGGTGTCGGCCAGCAGCCGGTGCACCTGGTCCCTGGTCAGGCTGCCGCGGGTGATCCACTCCCGGCCCGCCACCTTCACCATGCCCGCGTAGGCGAGGATCAGCGCGCGCAACCGTGCATCGTCTGCCAGATCCGCGTGCCCGAGCATCATCAGCATGCGTTCGGCGGCGGCGTCGTCGGCCTGGTCGAGGATCTGCTGGACCTCGGGGTCGTCGCCCACGCCCTCGTGACTGGTGACCTTCACCCAGGTGCTGCCGTGCTCGGCGATGGTGTCGAGCAGCCAGCCCACGATCGCGTCGACCCGTTCGCGCGGGGTGCCCTCCGGGATGGACACCTTCTCCGCGCGCGGCAGGGTCACCATGCGACGCACCACCGCCAGGTACAGGTCGCGCTTGTTGCCGAAATAGTGGTTGATCAGGCCGCGCGCGACCCCGGCGCGCTGGGCCAGTTCCGCGGTCGACACCGCCGCGTACGGGCGCTCCCCGAACATGTCGATGGCACAGGCCAGGATCTGCGCGCGGCGCTCGTCGGGTTCGAGCCTGCGCCTGCGTGGCGCGTCTGCGGTGTCGGTATCCAGCGGGGAAATCGGGCTGCTCCGTCGCGTTCGTCGGGGTGCCGCGGGGTCGCGGCGGCGGCAGACCACGATACCCAGCGGGTACGGCACGCGGCCAATGCGACAATAGAGGGCGCCCACGCCCCCGCACGAAGGAATGCCGCAGTCCCCGATGACCGAGAAGACGATCGATCCGGACGAGTTGGCGACCTGTTTGCGGGTGCTGGAGCAGGCCGGGCGCCTGGAGAAGGAGCACCCCGACTCGATCGCGGTGCAGCGCGCCGTCGGGCACATGTTCAAGAAGCTCAAGCAGCGCCGCCGCGTCGAGGCGCGCGAGCAGGTGGCCAGTGCAGACCGGGCCGTGATCGCGGCCACCGCGACCGGCTCGCCGCAGCGCATCGATGACGAGACCGCGGGCATCCCGATCAGCTCGGCCACCAGCGGCGCCAGCGCGGGCACGCTGCTCAAGGCGCGGCCCTGCTATATCTGCAAGCAGCGCTACACCCAGGTCGACGCCTTCTACCACCAGCTCTGCCCGGACTGCGCCGCCGCCAGCCACGCCAAGCGCGACGCGAGTACCGACCTGTCCGGTAAGCGCGCGCTGCTCACCGGCGGTCGCGCCAAGA
The DNA here is from genome assembly GCF_037034205.1 of Nocardia sp. SSK8. Classification (NCBI taxonomy): domain Bacteria; kingdom Bacillati; phylum Actinomycetota; class Actinomycetes; order Mycobacteriales; family Nocardiaceae; genus Nocardia; species Nocardia sp. SSK8. The sequence goes on along the minus strand of NZ_JBAGKD010000002.1, from coordinate 312,700 downwards.
TCGGCATGTACATCGCCCTGCGCCTGCTGCGCGACGGCGCGCACACCACCATCACCACCCGCTTCCCCAACGACGCGATCCGCCGCTTCACCGCCATGGAGGACAGCGCCGACTGGCTGCACCGGCTGCGCATCGTCGGCATCGACCTGCGTGATCCCGCGCAGGTGGTCGCCCTGGCCGACGACGTCGCCGCCCAGGGCCCCCTGGATATCCTGATCAACAACGCCGCCCAGACCGTGCGCCGTTCGGTGGGCGCCTACAGCGCCCTGGTCGACGCCGAGACCGCGCCGCTGCCCGCGGGCGCGCTGCCGGAGATGGTCACCTTCGGCAAGACCATGCAGGCGCATCCGACCGCGCTCACCGCGTCGCTGACGCCGTCGCTGTCGGCCGCCGACGTGGCCGAACTCGCCCTGGTCGCGGGCTCGGCGACGCCCGAGCGCATCGCGAACGGAGTGGCGATCGACGCGGGCGGGCTGGTCCCCGATCTGGCGCACACCAACAGCTGGGTGCAGACCGTCGGCGAGGTGGAAGCCACCGAACTGCTCGAGGTGCAGCTGTGCAACTCGGTCGCGCCGTTCCTGCTGGTGTCGCGGCTGCGCCCCGCGATGGCCGCGGCGGCGGGCAGGCGCAAGTATGTGGTGAACGTCTCGGCCATGGAGGGTCAGTTCGGCCGCGGCTACAAGGGTCCGGGGCACCCGCACACCAATATGGCCAAGGCCGCGCTGAACATGCTCACCCGCACCAGCGCGCTGGAGATGTTCGAGACCGACTCGATCCTGATGACCGCCGTCGACACCGGCTGGATCACCGACGAACGCCCGCACTACACCAAGATCCGCCTGGCCGAGGAGGGCTTCCACGCCCCGCTCGACCTCGTCGACGGCGCGGCCCGGGTCTACGACCCGATCGTGCAGGGCGAGAACGGGGTCGACCTGTACGGCTGCTTCCTCAAGGACTACCGTCCTTCCCCCTGGTGAGCGCGATCCAAGCGATGCCGAACCGGAATGTCGATCATGATTCCGGTCGGTGACGCGGCACATATCCTGAACACGTGCCGTACCGGGTGTTGGCCGATCTGATCGCCGTCACCCACGTCGCGTTCATCGCGTACGTGGTCGCCGGTGGTTTTCTGGCGTGGCGGTGGCCGCGCACCATCGGCGCGCATGTGATCGCGGTGGCCTGGGGGTTCGGCACGATTCTGATCGGCTTCGACTGCCCGCTGACCCATGCCGAGAACTGGGCGCGCAGGCAGGCGGCGGTGGCCGAACTGCCGCCCACCGGGTTCATCGACCACTATCTGACCGGGGTGATCTATCCCGACAGCGCGCTCGGTCTGGTCCGGTTGCTCGCGGCGACGGCGGTGCTGGCGTCCTGGATCGGCTATGTCCGCCTGCACCACCGGCATCGCCACCTCAGCTCAGGTGCCGTGTGATCTCCGCGGCCACGGCGGCGGGCTGCTCATCGAGGTAGAAGTGCCCGCCCGGGAAGGTACGCACCGTGAAATCGCCGTCGGTGACCGCGCGCCACTGCTCGGCCTGGGCCACCGTGGTGGTCGGGTCCTCGGTGCCGACCAGCGCGACGACCGGGCAGCGCAACACCGGACCCGGCTGCTGCCGGTAGGTCTCCACCGCCTGGTAGTCGGCGCGCAGGGCGGGCAGCACCAGTTCGGCCAGGCCCGGTTCGGTGCGCAGCACACCGACCGAGGCCGGGTCGGCGGCCAGCCGTTCGAGGTCGTCGATCAACGCGGTGTCGGTGCCGCGGTGCAGGCTGCCGGTCTCAGCGAAGGAGGGATCGGGGCGGCCGGAGACGATCAGCGCGCGGATCGGCTGGCCTGCCGCGTCGAGGCGGCGCGCGGTCTCGTAGGCCACGGTGGCGCCCATGCTGTGTCCGAACAGCACGCGGGCCGGGCCCGGCTGGCCGAGGATGTCGGCGGCGATCCGGTCGGCCAGCAGGTGCAGGTCGGTGACGAACGGGTCGCCGAGGCGGTCCTGGCGGCCCGGGTACTGCACGGCGCTGACCTCGATGCCCGGCCCGATGTGCCTGCCCAGCGTCCGGTAGAACGGGGCCGAGGCGCCACCCGGCGGGAAACACACCAGTCGCCGGTGCGGCGCCGGTTCCGGCCGCAGTACCCGAACCCATTCCGTGGCAGCGGTATTCACGCCCACCTCACCCTCCTGTTCCGTTGTCGCGGTCGCTAGGCTGGTCGAGGTGACCGCCGCGCGAGAGCTTCTGCACGCCTACGAGGCCGGGCTGGGCGTGCCCACGTCGGCGCTGGCCGACGAGCCCGATCCCGGTGCCCGGCTGGCCGCCACGCTACCGGTGTGGGCGCTGGCCGCGGGCTCGGTCGGCGCGGTGCAGGCCGCGGCCAACCGGTTGCGTGCGACACGCGGTGTGCCGGACGTGCCGATTCGCCTCGATCCCGACCGGATCGCCGCGGCGTTCGCGAGCGAGCGGCTGATGCGGCATCATGACGCCGCGCCCCAGGTCTTCGCCGCGCTGTCCGGCTTCTTCCCGACCGCGGACGGCTGGGTGCGCACCCATGCCAACTATCCCCACCACCGGGACCGGCTGGCCGCGGTCCTCGATCTTCCCGCCGACGCGACCGCGGAGCAGGTCCGCGCGCGGCTGCGCACGACCGCGGCGGCCGACATCGAGACGGCCGCGGCACCGGCCGGTGCTATCGCGGTGCGCGTGCGCACCGAGGCCGAATGGGCCGGGAGCCCGATGGGCCGGGCAGCCGCCGCGGGCCCGCTCGTCACGGTCGACCGCCGCGACCATGCGGCGACGCGACCGCGTGCCGCAGGCGACCCGCCGATCACCTGGCCCGAACGGCACGCGCCGAGCTCGCCCGCGCCGCTGCGTGGTCTGCGTGTCCTCGATCTGACGCGCGTCCTCGCGGGACCGGTCGCCACCCGCACCCTGGCGCTGCTCGGCGCCGATGTGCTGCGCGTCGATCCGCCCCGGCTCCCCGAGATCGACTGGCAGTTCCTCGACACCTGCCAGGGCAAACGGTCGACCCTGCTGGACCTGCGCACCGATCTCGCGAGTTTCGAGACCCTGCTCGACGCTGCCGATGTGCTGGTCACCGGATACCGTCCGGGCGCGCTCGCGGCGGCGGGCGTCCGCACGGTCGGGTGCCCCGACCTCATCGAGGCCTCGGTCTCGGCGTGGGGCACCACGGGACCGTGGGGTGATCGGCGCGGGTTCGACAGCATCGTCCAAGCCGCGTCCGGCATCTCGCTCCTGGAGGGGAGCGCCGATCGTCCAGGCGCGCTGCCCGCGCAGGCCCTCGACCACGGCTCCGGGTATCTGCTCGCCGCGGGCGTGATCGACGCGCTGGCCGCGCGCGCCGGGGACGGTCTCGGCCGCACGGTCCGGGTCTCGCTGGCCCGCACCGCGTCCTGGCTGCTGGCCGCGGGCGGACGCGATCCCGGGCATCCGGAACCGGCCGCGCCGAGCCCGGCCGCGACCGTCTCCCACGGAGCGACGACGACAGCGGCACCCGCGCTGGTCGGCTACGACGATTACCGATGGCCCGCACCGCCTTACGGATCCGCGCAGCCGTTCTGGATCGACGCCGCGAGCCTCCGGCACTGATCGGCTGCCGCGTCGGTACTGCCACGGCCCGTGCCAGCCGCGCACGGAACAACCCGTGTCGGCCGCCCCGATCGGACTCGCGCATGCTGGGTGAGCGTGCGCCCGACCCGCTCAGGTCCCCGCGAGCGCCCGGACCGCCGTAGCCAGCTCATCGCCGTCGGGTCCCTCCCCCGGTGTCAGCAGCCACAGCACGCCCAGCCCCTGCACCAGCGCGAAATACAGCCTGCCGATGGCGGTTGCCTGGTTCTCGTCGAGTTCGGGATGCGCGGCCCGCACCGAGGCGGCGATGTCGGCCACCGCGCCGCCGAGCTGATCGCCCAGCTGGGCCCGCGCCTCCGCCGAGCGCACGATCCGCACGATGTTCTCCAGGCTGGCCAGCATCGCCTCGTGATTGTTCGCGAACACCTCCGGCATCCCGTTCCACAGCTGGGCGAATCCGGCCAGCGGCGCCTGCCCGGCACCGGCGGCGATGAGCGCGTCCATCCCGTCGCCCATGGCCGTGCCGAGCGCGTCCGCCAGCGCCTCGGTGACCAGGCGGTCCTTGGACCCGAAGTGATAGCCGATGGCGGCCAGGCTCACGCCCGCGGCCGCGGCGATATCGCGCGCGGTCGCCTTGGCGACACCGCGCTCCAGGATCACTTTGCGCGCACCGGCCAGGAGATCTTCTCGATTGCCCATGAGCGTCACCCTACCCGACCGTCTTAGACATTTGTTCTAGACATATGTGCCATCGCCGTGTTAGACATATGTCTAAGACATTCGTTCGTCAGATAGGAACCACATCATGGCCTCCACCACCTCCCCGCACGTTCTGGTCGCTGGCGGCGGGATCGCGGGCAACGCGGCCGCACTCCAGTTGCTGCGCAGCGGAATCCGCACCACGTTGGTGGAGCGGGCCACCGCCCCCCGCCCGGGTGGCCAGGCGGTCGACCTGCGCGGGCCCAGCAAGGACGCCGCCGAGCGGATGGGGCTGCTGCCCGGGATCGCGAAGCACCAGCTCGACGAGCGCGGCATGTCCTACATCGGCGCCGACGGCGAGCCCTACGCGCGGATGGCCATGGAGGACTTCGACGGCGCGGGGATCGTGGCCGATATCGAGATCACCCGCGGCGACCTCAACCAGGTCCTCCTCGACGCGGTGGCCGCCGCCGACACCGGCCTGCTCGACTACCGCTACGGCGAGTGGATCGAGCGCATCGACCAGGACGGCACCGGCGCCACCGTCACCTTCGCGGGCGGCAGCACCGAACGCTTCGACCTGGTGATCGGCGCCGACGGCGTGCACTCGGCCACCCGCAGGCTCGTCTTCGGTCCCGAGGAGCAGTTCAGCACCAACCTCGGCGGGTACGGCGCGTTCTTCACCATGCCCAGCCCCGACGACATCGAGCCGGGCTGGTTCCACATGCGGATGCTGCCCGGCACCATGGTCGGCATCCGGCCCGACGGTGATCCGGCCACCAGCAAGGCGATCCTGACCGTGCGCGCCGAGGTCGACCCGGCCCTGCGCCGCGACCCCGAGGCGCAGCAGGCGCTGCTGCGCGCCCGGCTGGCCGACGCGGGCTGGCGCGCGCCGGAGATCCTGGCGGCGATGGACTCGGCCACCGACTTCTACTTCGACGAGGTCGCCCGGGTCGACGTGCCGGAGCTGTCGATCGGGCGGGTCACCCTCATCGGCGACGCGGGCTACTGCGGTTCGCCGCTGACCGGCATGGGCACGGCCATGGCACTCGTCGGCGCCTACGTGCTGGCCGCCGAGATCGCCGCCACCCCCGACGATCTCGCCGGAGCGCAGCGGCGCTACCAGGACGTGATCACCCCGTTCCTGGACAAGGCCAAGCAGATCCCGGGCGGCAGCATGAAGACCATGCTGCCCAACACCCGGGTGATGGCCGCGCTGGCGAAGGTCAATGTGCGGATCATGATGTCGCGCCCGATGCGTCCGCTGACCAAGAAGATCTTCTTCGGCCACACCGAGGAGTTCACCCTGCCCACCTACTGATCACCCCGAGCGGGGAGCCGGGCACGCCCGGTTACCCTCGGTGCGTGCCCCAGCAGATCTTCCTCGACGTCGACACCGGGATCGATGATTCCCTGGCCGTGCTGTACCTGCTGGCCTCACCCGAGGCGCGGATCACCGGGATCGCCGCGACCGCGGGCAATGTGCCCGCGGCACAGGTCGCGGCGAACACCCTGGCCATCCTGGATCTGGGCGGGGCACCGCCGATCGAGGTGGCCCTGGGCGCGGCCGAGCCCCTGGCGATCCCGCTGCGCACCACCGAGGACACGCACGGCCCGCAGGGCCTGGGCTACGCCGAACTGCCCGTCTCCGCGCGTCCGCTCTCGGCGCGCACCGCGGCCGAGCTCTGGGTGGAGAAGGTGCGCGCGGCGCCGGGCGAGGTGATCGGGCTGTGCACCGGCCCGCTCACCAATCTCGCGCTCGCCCTGCGCCTCGAACCCGCCCTCCCCCGGCTGCTGCGCCGCCTGGTCGTCATGGGCGGCGCGTTCAACCACCCCGGCAACACCACCCCGACCAACGAGTGGAACATCCACGTCGACCCCGAGGCCGCCAAGGAGGTGTTCGACGCGTTCTCCGCGGCACCGGCGGACCGGCGGCCGCTGGTGTGCGCCCTCGACATCACCGAGACCATCGAGATGCGGCCCGCGCACCTCGAGGCGCTGGCGCGCGCGGCGGGCAGCGCGCCGATCGAACCGGTCGGGCCCGGCCACCACCCCGGATGGCGTTCGGCGGCAAGCGATCCCGTCATCCGGTACCTCACCGACGCGGTCCGCTTCTACTTCGACTTCCACCAGCTCTACGACCTGGGCTATCTCGCGCACATGCACGACCCGTTCGCCGCCGCCGTCGCGCTGGACCCGGCCCTGGCCGTGACCCGCCCCGCGACCGTCGACGTCGAGCTGACGGGCACGCTCACCCGCGCCACCACGGTGGCCGACTGGGCGGGCATGTGGGGCCGTGAACCCAATGCCGACATCGTGATCGGCACCGATCCCGCGGTCTTCTTCGACCGCCTCGTCACCCGCGTCGGCGCGCTCGCCCGCCGCCTGAGCCAGGAGCCCGCATGACCGTCGACACCGCCACCTACCTCGCCGACTTCCGGCGCCGCCTGGACCTGCCCGCGATCGTCGACGTACACACCCACTTCATGCCCGATCAGGTGATGCGCAAGGTGTGGGCTTACTTCGACTCGGCGGGCCCGCTCACCGGCAAGCCCTGGCCGATCACCTACCGCGACGACGAGCAGGTCCGGCTGAAGACACTGCGCGAGTTCGGGGTTCGCGCGTTCACCTCGCTGGTCTACCCGCACAAGCCCGAGATGGGCGCCTGGCTCAACGAATGGACCGCCGAGTTCGCCGCCCGCACCCCCGACTGCCTGCACACGGCCACGTTCTATCCGGAGCCGTCGGCGCCCGGCTATGTCCGCGCGGCGCTGGACCGGGGCGCGCGGGTGTTCAAGGTGCACATCCAGGTGGGCGCGTTCTCCCCGCTCGATCCGCTGCTCGATCCGGTGTGGGCGATCCTGGCCGCATCGCGCACGCCCATCGTCATCCACTGCGGATCCGGGCCCGCGCCCGGCGAATTCACCGGTCCCGCCCCGATCGCCGAGCTGCTGCGCCGCCATCCGGCGCTGCGCCTGATCATCGCGCACATGGGCACGCCCGAGTACACCGAGTTCCTCGACCTGGCCGAGCAGTACCCGGACCTGTTCCTCGATACGACCATGGTGTGGACCGATTTCAGCGAGGGCGGTGCGCCGTTCCCGCCCGCCGAACGCGACCGGCTGCTCCGCTTCGGCGACCGCATCCTGTTCGGCAGCGACTTCCCGAACATCCCCTACCCGTACGCCGAGGCGATCACCGCGCTGGAACGCCTGGACCTCGGCCCGGAGTGGCTGCGCGGAGTGTGCCACGACAATGCGGCGCGGCTGTTCGCGCTGGACTGATCAGGCGGGCATCCCCATGCCCTCGGCCAGCAGCGGCCAGGAGTTCTTGAAGGCCTTCTGCCAGTAGCCCCAGGAGTGGGTGCCCTGGGTGGACAGATCGAAGGTGGCCGGGATGTCGAGTTCGGCGAGACGGTCCTGCAGGTTCTGGGTGCACCAGTTGGTGGCGGCCTCGATCACCCCGCCGACCACGATCTGATTGGCCAGACCGACCGGGCCCCAGGTGATCAGGTGCGGGTCGCCGAGCTTGTCGTATTCGCCCGGCAGGCCGTTGCCGTTGGAGATGTAGAGCTTGGTGCCGCGCAGGCCCTCGGCATTGACCACCGGATCGTTGGCGGCCCAGGCCGGATCGCCGGGCGGGCCGTACATATTGGAGGCGTCGCCGCCGCCGGTGCCGACGACCACGTTCACGAACTGCCTGCCCACCGGGTCGCTGATCTGGGCGCAGCCGCTGTAGGCGGCGACCGAGCGGAACAGGCCGGGTTTGGCGATGGCCAGCTGCAGCACCGAGGTGACCGTCATCGAGTTGGCGGCGATGGCATTGCGGCCGGTGGTGTGGAACATGGCGTCGATCAGGGCGGGGAGTTCATCGAGGAAGAAGGTGCGCCATTTGTTCACGCCGAGTGTGGGATCGGGTTCGCGCCAGTCGGTGTAGTAGCTCCAGGCGCCGCCGATCGGCATCACCACATTCACGTTCTTGCCCGCCAGGAAGTCGACCACGTCGGTGTTGTGTTCCCAGGTGGCGGTGTCCTCGCCGCCGCCCGCGCCGTTGACCAGGTACAGCGCGGGGCGCGGAACGGAGGTGTCGGCGGGGCGCTGCACCTTCACCGAGACGTCGCGGCCCATGGCCGCCGAGTGGATGCGCACCGTCACCTGACGGCCGGAGGTCGAGACCACCTCGGCGCGGGAGCCGTCGACGGCGACGGCCCGATTCGACACCGTGACACCGGATCCCGGACCTTCGGCCAGCGCGGACCCGGCCACCGCCGGTCCCATCGCCACCATCACCGCTGCCACCACCGACACCGCGCTGCGGCACCTCATCGATCGAACCTCCACACACCGAAAACCGACCGCTCAGTGCGGTCGGTCACAATATCGGGTCAGGTCACATGGCCGTTACCTGTTTCATACCGATTCGTCACCGTCATAACGGTTTCTGTGGCGGGTCACAAAGGAATCGGCGGCATACACCGCCAAACGGACGCGATTGTCGGTGCCGGTCTTGTCGAGCAGGTTCGCGACATGAGTCTTGACCGTGCTCACCCCGAGGTGCAGCCGTCCGGCGATCTCCTGATTGCCGTACCCCTCCCCGACCAGCCGCAGCACGTCGCGTTCGCGGGCGGTCAGATCCGGTGGGGCCGGGGCGGATTCGGCGGCGGTGGGCGCCTCGAGCGCACGGGTGATCAGGCGGCGCAGCAGTGCCGGGGAGAACAGCAGGTCGCCGTCGACGGTGCGCCGGATGGCGTCGAGCAGCACGGCGGGTTCGGTGTCCTTGACGAAATAGCCCGCGGCTCCGGCGGCGAGCGCCGGGAACAGGTGGTCGTCATCGTCGAAGGTGGTGAGTACCAGGACTTTCGCGCGCGGTGCCGTCGCGAGGATCCGGCGGGTGGCCGCGATACCGTCGAGTCCGGGCATGCGCAGGTCCATGACGACGAGGTCCGGCGCGAGTTCGGCGTGGAGCCGGATCGCTTCGACGCCGTCGGCCGCCTCGCCGACGACGGTCAGGTCGGTGGTGTCCTCGATGAGCATGCGCAGTCCGGCGCGGACCAGGCGCTGGTCGTCGGCCAGCAGGACCGTGATCATGCGAGCTCCTCGTCTCGGGGGCGGCCGGGCAGCCGGGCGCGCACCGTCCAGTGTCGTCCGTCGGGCCCGGCGGAGACCGTGCCCCCGGCCAAGGCGGCGCGTTCGCGCATCCCGACGATCCCGTGCCCGGCCACGGTGGCGGGCGCGTGGCCGCCGCTGACGATATCGATCGCGAGGCCGCCGTCGCGGCCGTCGATCGACACCCGCACCGGCACCGCGGGGTCCGCGTGTTTCATGACATTGGTCAGGGATTCCTGGATCAGCCGCAGCAGGGTGAGCCGGGTGATGGCGTCGAGTCCGCCGAGGTCGGTGGTGATCGCGGCGTCGACGGTGAATCCGGCGGCGCGGGTGCGGGCCAGAACGGCGGCGATCTCGGTGTCGACCGAGTCGGCGTCGACGAGGGCGACGGTGCCGAAGGCGGGGTCGCGCAGGGCGGCGAGCAGTCCGCGGATATCGGCGAGGGCGTCGGCGGCGGTCGCGCGGACATCGTCGAGGACGGCGACCAGGCGCGGGTCCGCCGTGCGGACGACGTGTCCGGCCACCGAGATCCGCAGGATGATCGAGGCGATGTGGTGGGCGACCACGTCATGGAGTTCCCTGGCCAGCGCGGCGCGTTCGTCGAGGCGGGTGCGGGCCTCGGCCTCGGCCGCGCGCATTCGCAGGTTCTCCGCGAGATCGCGCTGCCCGCGCAGGTACAGCCCGAGCAGCAGCGGCAGGCCCACGTAGGCCGCGGCCTCGACCACCGTGGACGCGCGACCGATGGAGGTGTCGTGCAGCCCGACCCGGCCCAGGACCACCGCGGCGGTCCACCCGGCGGTGGCCACCCAGACCGTCGAGGTGCGGTGGGTGCGCGCGAGGACGTCGACCAGGGCCACCGCGCCCAGATACGGCACCAGACCGGACACACCCCACGCGGGCGTGCGCAGCATCGGCACGGCCAGTGCCGACAGCACCAGCGAGGTGGCCAGCGGCCGTCGCGCCCCGGCGAGGATCACCACGCCCGCCGTGAGCGCCAGGATCCAGTAGTGCGCGGGCACCCGGTACTGGCCCGGATACGTGCTGGCCAGCAGCAGGACCGGGATCAGCACCAGCGGCAGCCCGCGCAGCGCGCGGCGGGGCAGGGCGTCGATCACGCCCCCACGGTAGGTGACCGGCGGACCCGGACCGCGAGCTAGCACGCGATCGGCGCGTCCGCAAGGGCCGCGCGGGCGCAATCCCGGCCGGAATCCGAGCCCGGCGGGTGGAGTCGGCGGCGCCGCGCCTGGTCGAGGCTGGAATTTCCAGCCCCGAACTGTCCCGCACCCGAAGGAGTACGCGTGGTCTCGCGACGAGGATTTCTCATCGGATCGGCCCTGGCGCCGGTGATCGCCGCGGCGGGATGCGCGACGCGCACCCCGGCACGCCCGGCGACGACGCGTTCGCTGCCACTCCCGCCGCTCGCCACCGGGGCGGTCGGCGCCGACGGGGTGCGCCGCTTCACCTTGCGGGCCCAGCCGGGCAGCACCGAGATGGTGCGGGGCACGCGCACCCCGACCTGGGGCTACAGCGGTGATGTTCTCGGGCCGACGCTGCGGGCTCGGCGCGGGGATCGGGTCGCGGTCACCGTCACCAACGCGCTGCCGGAGGCGACCTCGGTGCATTGGCACGGGATGCATGTTCCCGCGCGCTGCGACGGCGGTCCGCATCAGATGATCGCGCCCGGTGCGACGTGGGTGCCGGAGTGGACGATCGAGCAGCCCGCGGCGACGCTCTGGTATCACCCGCATCCGCACGGTGTCACCGAGAAGCAAGTCCAGCGGGGGCTTTCCGGCTTCTTCCTGCTCGACGACGAGGACGCCGATGCGCTGGGCCTCCCGCAGGAGTACGGCGTGGACGACATTCCGCTGGTCGTCCAGGACCGCCGCTTCACCGCCGATGGCGCCCTGGACGAATCCGATCCGACCGATGTCGGCCTGCTCGGCGACACCGTGATCACCAACGGCATCGCGGGCGCGCATCTCGATGTCACCACCGAGCGGGTCCGGCTGCGGGTGCTCAACGGGTCCTCGGGGCGGCTGTACCGGTTCGCGCTCGCCGACGGCCGCGCCTTCGACCTGGTCGGCACCGACGGCGGCCTGCTCCCGGAACCCGTGCGGCTCACCGATATCCGGCTGAGCCCGGGGGAACGGGCGGAGATCGTGGTGGCGATGACTCCCGGCGAGAACGTCACGGTACGGTCGCTGCCGATCACCGAGCGGGCGGGCATCGATCGGGCCCGCGAGTTCGGCTTCGACGACATCTTCGACGTCCTCGTGCTGCGCGCCGCCGAAACCCTGCGCCCGTCACCGGCTCTCCCCACGACGCTGGTGCCACTGCTCCCCCTCGTCGCCCCCGATACCGCGCCGACCCGGTCCTTCGACCTGCGGTGGTTCATGATCAACAACCGCCGCATGGACATGAACCGGATCGACATGACCATCCCGCTCGGGTCGACCGAGGTCTGGACGGTCCGCAACAAGGACAACTGGCCGCACAACTTCCACATCCACGATGTGCGGTTCCAGATCGTGGCCGTCGACGGGAATCCGCCGCCCCCGGCCCTGTCCGGCTGGAAGGACACGGTCTACACCGAACCCTACCGCACCTACACCCTCGCCATGCGCTTCACCGACCACGCCGACCCGACATTCCCGTACATGTACCACTGCCACCTGCTGCACCACGAGGATCAAGGGATGATGGGCCAGTTCCTCGTCCTCGCCCCGGGCGAACAGCCCGCCCCCAGGGCGATGAGCGCCATGGATCACGGCTGACACCGCCGGGGCGGGTTCAGCCCCAGACGGCGGGCTTCAGCCGCAGGCGGGTCAGCACCAGGGAGCACAGGGTGAGGGCGGTGAACGTGCGCTTCCAGAGGCGGATGACGGCCTGTTCGAGGATGATGCCGATGCGGTCGGCGCAGCTCGTGGCCTCGGCGATGGCCATGCGGTCGTCGACCAGGGCGGGGTCGCTGAGGATCTCGTCCAGGCGCAGGCCCGCGATGGCCTGGTCGCGGGTGAGGGGGCGCTCGGGGAGCCAGGTCAGGCGCCACCAGCCGTCCGGGCCCTGGGTCGCGCGCTCGGGGGTGCGATCGCTGCCGATCGTTCGATCCCGGTGGAAGATCGCCATGACTGCCTCCTAGACCGCAGGCTTTCCCTTCCACCCTCCACGGTCCCCGAATTCCACCTCAGACAACAGCTGGCAAATTCTGGAAGCGGGATCTATCATGCCTCGATACACGGATCAGCTGGCAAAACAGTCGATCGAAGACCCAGTGGATCGTCGCGATCGACCGGTCCAGCAAACCGCGGGATCCTCAGGAGTCGAAGGCTTCGAGGATCTGCTGTGCGGCGAGGGCGGGGGTGAGGGTGCCCTCGCGGACGGCGGATTCGATGTCGGCGCGCACGGCGGCGACGCGCGGATTGTCGGCCAGGCGGCGCAGGATCTGGTCGTGGACCATGGTCCAGGTCCAGTCGACCTGCTGTCTGCGGCGCTTCTCGGCGAACTCCCCCGCGTCGGTGAGCACGCGGCGGTGTTCCAGGACGGTGTCCCAGAACTTGTCCAGCCCTTGGCCTTCCAGGCCGCTCATGGTGAGCACCGGGGGGCGCCAGAGGGCGTCGTGCGGGTGGATCAGGCGCAGCGCGCCCTGGAGTTCGCGGGCCGCGCTCTTGGCTTCCATCTCGTGCTTGCCGTCGGCCTTGTTCACCGCGACCAGCTCGGCCAGTTCGAGGACGCCCTTCTTGATGCCCTGCAACTGATCTCCGGTGCGGGCCAGGGTGAGGAAGCAGAACACGTCGACCATATTGGCGACGGTCACCTCCGACTGGCCGACCCCGACGGTCTCCACCAGGATCACGTCGTAGCCCGCGGCTTCCAGGAGCACGATGGTCTCGCGGGTGGCCTTGGCGACGCCGCCGAGCGTGCCCGCGGTCGGCGAGGGCCGGATGAAGGCGTCGGCCTCGAGCGAGAGCCGGGCCATGCGGGTCTTGTCGCCGAGGATGGACCCGCCGGTGCGGGTCGAGGACGGGTCGACCGCGAGCACGGCCACCCGGTGACCCTTGCCCAGCAGGTACATGCCGAGCGCGTCGATGAACGTCGACTTGCCGACCCCGGGCACGCCGGTGATGCCGACCCGGTTGGAAACCACCGTTCCCGCTTCGGTACCCAGCTCGAGCAGCAGCCGCTGGGCCAGTTCCCGATGATCGGCGCGGGTGGACTCGACCAGGGTGATGGCCCGGGCCAGCGCCGCGCGCTGCCCGTCCTTGATCCCCTCGGCGAGCTCCCCGACATCGATGGTGCGGGCGGCCCTGGCCACGGTGCGGCCCTCGTTGCGCGGGGCACCGACACCCGCGGTGGTGCCGAGCCGGGGGTGCGCGGCACCCCCGGTGGTCTGTGCGGCCTCGCTCATTCCGCTGCGCCGCCACCGATCTCGTGGCCGAGCGAGCTGCCCAGCTTGCGCAGCAGATCGATGGCCGCGTCGGCGATGACGGTGCCGGGCGGGAAGATCGCCGCGGCGCCCGCCTCGTACAGCTCGTCGAAGTCACCGGGCGGGATGACCCCGCCGACGATGACCATGATGTCGGGGCGCCCGACATCGGCCAGTGCCTGCCGCAGGGCGGGCACCAGCGTGAGGTGCCCCGCGGCCAGCGAGGAGACACCGACGATGTGCACGTCGTTGTCGGCCGCCTGGCGCGCCACCTCTTCGGGGGTCTGGAACAGCGGGCCCACGTCGACGTCCATGCCCAGGTCGGCGAAGGCGGTCGCGATCACCTTCTGGCCGCGGTCGTGGCCGTCCTGGCCCATCTTGGCGACCAGGATGCGCGGGCGGCGGCCCTCGGCTGCGGCGAATTCCTCGACCAGCGCGATGGCGGCGCCGATGTTGGAGGCCTTGCCTGCTTCGTCACGGTACACACCGGAGAGCGTACGGATCTCGGCCTGATGGCGGCCGTAGACCTTCTCGAGTGCGTCGGAGATCTCGCCGACGGTGGCCTTGGCACGGGCGGCCTCGATGGCCAGGGCCAGCAGGTTGTTCTCCATGCCGCCCTCGGTGGCCGCGGCGGCGCGGGTGAGGTTCGCGAGCGCGGCCTCGACGGCGGCCGGATCCCGTTCCGCGCGCAGGCGTTCCAGCTTCTCGATCTGCTCGGCGCGCACGCGCGAGTTCTCGACCTTGAGGACCTCGACCTGCTGGTCCTCTTCCACCTGATACTTGTTGACGCCGATCACCGGCTGCTGGCCGGTGTCGATGCGCGCCTGGGTGCGGGCGGCGGCCTCCTCGATGCGCAGCTTCGGAATGCCTTCCGAGATCGCCTGCGCCATACCGCCGTGCGCCTCTACCTCGGCGATGTGCGCGCGGGCGCGCTCGGCGAGCTGGTGGGTGAGCCACTCCACGTAGTACGAGCCACCCCACGGGTCGATCGGACGGGTGGTGTTGGACTCCTGCTGGATGAGCAGCTGGGTGTTGCGGGCGATGCGGGCGGAGAAGTCCGTCGGCAGGGCGAGGGCCTCGTCGAGGGCGTTGGTGTGCAGCGACTGGGTGTGGCCCTGGGTCGCGGCCATCGCCTCGATGCAGGTGCGCGCCACATTGTTGTAGGCGTCCTGGGCGGTCAGCGACCAGCCGGAGGTCTGCGAATGGGTGCGCAGCGACAGCGATTTCGCGCTCTTGGGCTCGAACTTCGAGACCAGTTCGCTCCACAGCAGGCGGCCCGCGCGCAGCTTGGCGACCTCCATGAAGAAGTTCATGCCGATGGCCCAGAAGAACGACAGGCGCGGCGCGAACTTGTCCACGTCCATGCCCGCGGCGATCCCGGCGCGGATGTACTCCACGCCGTCGGCGAGGGTGTAGGCCAGCTCCAGATCGGCCGTGGCACCGGCTTCCTGGATGTGGTAGCCGGAGATGGAGATCGAGTTGAACTTCGGCATCTTGGCGCTGGTGAAGGCGAAGATGTCGGAGATGATCCGCATCGAGGGCTTGGGCGGATAGATGTAGGTGTTGCGGACCATGAACTCTTTCAGAATGTCGTTCTGAATGGTTCCGGCCAGCTGCTCGGAGGTGACGCCCTGTTCCTCGGCGGCCACGACGTAGAGCGCCAGGATGGGCAGCACCGCGCCGTTCATGGTCATCGAGACCGACACCTGATCCAGCGGGATCTGGTCGAAGAGCTGGCGCATGTCCAGGATCGAGTCGATCGCGACACCGGCCATGCCGACGTCACCCTGCACGCGCGGGTGATCGGAGTCGTAGCCACGGTGGGTGGCCAGGTCGAAGGCGACCGACAGGCCCTTCTGGCCCGCCTGCAGGTTGCGGCGGTAGAAGGCGTTGGAGTCGGCGGCGGTGGAGAAGCCCGCGTACTGGCGGATGGTCCACGGCTGGTTGACGTACATGGTCGGGTAGGGACCGCGCAGGAACGGCGCCACACCGGGCACCGTGTCGAGCGGATAGCCCTGCGCCACCACGGCATCGCGATCGGCCTTGGTGAACACCGGCGGCACATCGATGCCCTCGGGGGTCGACCAGGTGAGCTGATCGGCGGTGGTGTGGTTGGCCGCGGCGGCCTCGGCCACGAACTCCTTGACCTGCGCGTCGTCCACGGCGGCCGCCTCCGGGGCGTGCTCGCTGAGCGGGACCTCGGCGAAACTACCGATCACGTGCTCGATATTCGATGTGGTCATCAGGCTCCCACCTTCTCCAGCAGCTGCGACAGGACCGCGACCGCGTCGATGCGCAGGGTCAGGAATCCGTCGGGACGCTGTGTACCGCTGTAGTTCGCGACCGACTTCTCCGGGCCCGCCAGCAGCACGGTGTCGATGCCCGCGGCGCGCAGGGCCTCGACCGCGGCGCCCGCCTCCTCACCGTAGCGCTTGTCGGCACCGCAGAGCACGGCCAGGCGCGCACCGGCATCGGCCGCGGCGGCGGCGATCCCGTCGACGGTGAGCGGGCCGGGGTTGACCGACTCGATCCCGCCGGAGGCCAGCACATTGGCGGTGAAGATGGTGCGCGCGTTGTGCTCGGCGACCGGGCCCAACGGCACGATCAGCGCCTTGGGCCGGGCGCCCTCGGACGCGAGGTAGGCGTCGGAGCGGTTGCGCAGCGCCTCGAAGGCCGCGCCGTAGCGGGCGACCGCGACATCGGCGCGGGCCTGCTCCGAGAGCGGGGTCTCGGCCAGATTCGGGAACTCGTTGACGCCGGTGACCGCGGTCTTGCGGTGCGCGATGTCGGCGGCGCGGGTGGCCGCGGTGGCGGCGATCCGCTCGGCCAGCAGACCCGAGGCCAGCGCGGCCTGGTAGCCACCCGCGGCCTCGATCTCCTGCATGAATTCCCAGGCCTTGGCGGCCAGTTCGTCGGTGAGCGCGTCGACGTACCAGGAGCCAGCGGCCGGGTCCTGCACGTGCCCCAGGCGCGACTCCTCGAGCAGCAGCAGCTGGATATTGCGGGCCATCCGGTCCGAGAACGACTGCGAGACACCGAGTTCGCCCGCGGGCAGCGCGGAGTCGAAGGGCAGCACGGTCACCGAATCGGCGCCGCCGACACCGGCGCCGAAGGCGGCCAGGGTGGTGCGCAGCAGGTTCACCCAGGGATCGCGCTGGGTCATCATGGCCGCCGAGGTGACCGCGTGCTGCGGGGCGGCGCCGAAGGCGGGCGCGCCGCAGACCTGCGCGACCCGGGCCCACAGGCGCCGGGCGGCCCGGAACTTCACGATGGTGGCGAACTGGTCGTCGGTGGCCGCGGAGCGGAACTCGAGCTGACCGAAGGCGTCGGCGATATCGACTCCGGCGGCGGTGAGCGCGCGCAGGTAGGCGAGTCCGGCGGCGACCGCGGCGCCGAGTTCCTGGGCGTCGGCGGCACCGGCGTTGTGGAAGGCGGTGCCGTCGACGGTGAGGGCGCGCACCGTCTCCGGGCGGGCGATCGCGCGCGCGGCCAGGGCGACGGCCTGCTCGAGGTCGATATCGGCGGTCCCGGCGAAGGCGCTGGTCAGCGGGGCGGCGCCGAGACCGAGCCGGATCTGCGCGCGGTCGTCGACGGGGTAGCCGTCGAGCACGGCGAAGACCGCGTCGGCGGCGGCCTCGACATCGGCGCCGGCGACCAGGGTCAGCGGGGCGAGTTCGAAGAGCACCCCGGTCAGCGCGGTGGGGATGTCGGCGGGCGCGACACCGTGGGCACCGATGCCGAGCGAGGTGGCGCTGACGCCGTTCTCCAGGCCGAACAGGATCGTGCGGTTGGTCGCCGCGGCGTCGGGCGAGCCTGCGAAGGCGCCGACGAACCAGCCGCGCTGCGGGTCACGGGTGGCGTCGCCGCCGCGCACGAACGGGAAGGCGCCGGGCAGCGGCTGCTCGGGCAGCTCGTCGCGGCGGGTGTAGAGCGGGGCGATGGTGAGCCCGTCGTAGGTGGTCTCGTCGAGCAGATGCTCCGGCTCCGCGGGCAGCTCGGACGCCTCGACCCGTCGCGCTTTGGCCAGCACACCGGCCACACCCTTGCGCCATGCGGGGTACTCGGGCACCGGATCCGGTGCGAGCCCGGCCCCGGACTCTGAACCATTCGGCATAGCTGCGTTCTCTCTTCCAGTCGACGACCGCGTGACGATGCTATCTGTGACACCGTGTCTACCCACTCCGGCCATCCCCTACCGGCCGGTACGCTTACCCGGGTGTCCCGACTGATCCGCTCCCCGCGCCTGCTCATGGCCCTGGCCGGGGTCGCCGCGCTGTTCGTGGTGGCGATGCTCGTGCCGCTGCCCGGCCCGCAGCAGATCCGGGACTGGGCCGGGGACGCGGGACCGCTGCTGCCGGTGTTGTTCTTCCTCTTCTATGCCGTCGTCGCGGTCGCACCGGTGCCGCGCACGGTACTCACGGTGACCAGCGGAGTGCTGTTCGGTCCGGTGCTCGGTTCACTACTGGCGCTGACCGCGACCGCGGTGAGCGCCACCATCGCCCTGCTCGGCGTGCGGGTACTCGGCCGGGACCGGGTGGCGGCGCATCTGACACATCCGGCGGTGCGCGCGATCGACGCGCGCCTGGCCCGGCGGGGCTGGCTGGCCGTGGCCGCGCTGCGGCTGATCGCGTTCGCGCCGTTCTCGGTGGTCAACTACTGCTGCGGGCTGTCCTCGGTGCGGGTGCTGCCCTATCTGGTCGCGACCGTGGTCGGGTCGGCGCCGGGCACCATCGCGACGGTGGTGCTGGCCGGGTCGCTGGCCGGGGACACCCATCCGGTGGCCGTCACCGTCTCCGCGATCTGCCTGTCGATCGGGGTGATCGGCCTGCTCGTGGATGCCCGGATGCCGGTGGAGCTGGACCCGCTCGCGCCCGCGGCCGAGCCGGTGGCCGTTACCCGCTGACCCGGCGCGCCTGCCGTCGGCGGCCCGCGCCCGGCCGGATAATCCCCGGTCATGGCGATCACCGTGCGGCGCAGATCGGTTCTCACCCTGCTCGCGGGGCTGCCGCTGCTCGCGGCCGCGCCGGTGCGCGCGCAGTCCTCGCTCGGGCCCGGTGTCGGCCCGGAACCCGACCGCCCGCCGCTGCGCTACACGATGACCGGCTTCCGCGCCGACAGCGATACCAGCCTGGCGGTGTACGAGTCCTTCGACGGCACCGCTTTCACCCCGGTCAGCGAGTACGCGTTCACCCCACCGCGCGGGCTGGTCCGCGATCCCAGTGTGCTGCTGCACGCCGACGGCTGCTACTACCTCACCTACACGATCGCCGGGGACGCCACCGCGATCGGCCTGGCCCGCAGCCGGGACCGGATCAGCTGGACCTTCCTGGCGAATGTGCCGATGCTGGTGCCCGGCAGGCTCGAGGGCGCCTGGGCGCCGGAGTGGTACGCCGACGCCGCGGGCCGGGTCGGCATCATCGTCTCGCTGACCTGGGGTCACGGCTTCACCCCGCACCTGCTGATCCCCGTCGACGCCGGGCTCACCCAGTGGGCACCGCCGCTGCCGCTGCTCGGCCTGGGTCCCGGCGGGCCGGGCTCGCTCGGTTATATCGACACCACCCTGGTCCGCCGCGACGGCCGGATCTTCGCCTTCGCCAAGAACGAGGACACCAAACTCGTCGAGCTGGCGGTGGCCGATCGCCCGCTCGGCCCGTACACCGTGATCGCGCGCGGCGACTGGGCGGGCTGGGGTGGGCCGCGCGAGGGCCAGTCGGTGGTGCGTCTCGCCGACGGCGGCTACCGCCTCTATCTCGACGCCTACACCGAAGGTCGCTATCTGATGAGCGACAGCTATGACGGTTTCCGCACCTGGACCCCGCCGCGCGAGGTCCCCGGCCTGTCCGGCGTGGTCCGTCACGGCACCGTCCTGGCCGAGTACGGCGGTAGCGCACCGGCGTGACCGGCGCCGATCGGGCCCGCTGAACAAAACGCCCCCTACTCCAGGGGCCCGGGGTTAGGGTGGCATTCCGAAACAATCAGAAGGTGAGCTTCTTCACATCTCTAAATTCTGACTAAGAACCGTTTCAGAAATCTCTCAGAGTTATAGACTCCGGATTAGCCCAGGGTTCGCCGGCCATCTCCGGTGCGGGATCCAGAGCAATACTCCCGGTGACGCAACCGCGTTCACCGCATCCCCGTTCGCGCCGTTTGCGGCTCGCAGTGCGTCATGAGGTCAGTCCGCATGGAATACACCCATCTCTCCGAATTCCAGATCCGTTCCGGCGAACTCTCGCTCTGGACCCCCGAAGTCACCGCCGCCGACGCCTGGAGCGACGACGACCGCCCCCTGGCCAGCGTGCACGAGCAGTACCTCGGCTTCCTCGATCCCGAGGATCCGCGCCCGGGCCGGGGCCGCTGGATCGGCACCATCTTCGAGATGGACGCCCCGCTCGACGCGCGGGCGTGGGCGCGCACCCTCGAGCTGTGGCACGACCGGCACGAGGGCTTCCGCACCACCGTGGCCCCCACCGGTGACGGCGGCTACCACCGGATCACCACCGAGCCGGGCACCGTGCGGGTCACCGCCACCGCGGTCCCCGGTCTGACCGACGGCGACGAGATCAACGAGTACCTCGCCGACACCCTGGAACTGCGCCTCTCGCCGCTGATCTGGCCGCATCTGCTGGTGGCCACCGTCGCGCACGACACCGACGACTTCACCGTGCTGGTCGGCGCCGACCACTCCGTGCTGGACGCCTACTCCCAGGCCGTGCTCATCCTCGAACTGCGCACCCTCTACACCGCGGTCACCACCGGCGGCGAGATCCGCGATTCGGCCACCTTCGGCTCCGCCGCCGACTACGCGGTCTTCGAACGCGCCGCCGCCGAGGAACTCGGCCCGGACTCCCCCGCCGTCGGGGTCTGGCGCGAATTCCTCGGCACCCCGGGCTCACCCATGCCGCGCTTCGCCGAAGGCCGGGTCGCCGACCTCGCGGGCGAGCACGCCCAGCCCAGCGTCTCGCGCACGCTGCTCGACCTCGCGCAGCTCGAGGAGGTCGAGGCCGCGCTGGACCGGATCAAGCACCGCCTCTCGGTCACCGTGTTCGCCGCGCTGGCCGTGGCCAGCCGGGAAGTCTTCGGGGAGAACCGTTTCCGCACGGTCATGCCGATCGCGACCCGGCCGGATCTGAGCTGGCTGGAGTCGATGGGCTGGTTCGTCAATGTCGTCCCGGTCGATGTCACCCTGCCCGCGGGGGCCGATATGGCCGCCGCGCTGGATGTCACCCGGGGCGCGCTCAAGCGGGCACACCTGTGCGACGACGCCTCGTGGGGCCGGTCGCTGGCCATGGTGGGCGCGGTGGAGGGCCCGGTCTACGGCGCCTCCTTCCTCGACATCCGCATGCTGCCGGACTACGAACTGGTCGCCGACCTGCGCGGACGGACCCTGCGGGCGGTGTCGTACTCCACCGACGAGGTCTACTTCTGGGTGGTGCGCGGGCCCGAGGGTCTCTACCTGTCCACCCGCTATCCGGCGGGTCTGCCCGCCGAGGTGATGGATCGCTTCCTCAGCGAGTTCGCCCGTGCCCTCTACGCGGTGACCACCCTCGCCGCGCCCGTCGCCGATATCGCCGCCGCCGTCGACGCCGCGGCGGCGACGATCGCGGGCTGATGCGCGCACTGCTGGCCTTCACCGGGAGCCGCGGCGACGCGCAGCCCGGCATCCTGCTGGCCCGCGAGCTCCGGGCTCGCGGGCACGCGGTGACCCTCGCCCTCTCGCCCAACCTGGCCGGCTTCGCCACCGCGCACGGCATTCCCGCGGTCGGCTTCGGCCGCGACAGCGCCGAGCTGCTGCGCACCCAGCACGAGGACCGCCGCTTCCGCAGCCCGTCCCCGCGGCAGCGGATGCGCGCGGTGCTGGATCTGCAGCGGCGTGGCGTGTCCGAGGCGGTGCGCGATCTGCTCGCGCTCGCGCCCGGCCACGACGTGCTGGTGACCGGGATGGCCGGGGAGGAAGCCGCCGAGAAGGTAGCCCGCCGCGTCGGAATACCGCTGGCCGCAGTGCATTTCTTCCCGATCCACCCGAGCCGTGCGGTGCCGGTGGTGCCCGCCGCCTGGGGTGCCCGGATTCCGGGCGGGCTCAATCGCCGGATCTGGTCGGGGCTGCGGTGGGCGCGCGATGCCGCGCTCGCGCAGCCGCTGGCCGAGTCCGGGATCGTCGAGCATCCGCTGCCGGGGCGGGTCTCGATCCAGGCCTACGACATCGACCTGTTCCCGGGGCTGGCCGCCGAGCTGCCCGGCCGTCATCCGGTCACTGGGTTCGCCGTGGACACCGGCGGATTCCTCGCCGGGCGCACCGATCCGGCCCTGGCCGCCTGGCTCGACGCCGGGCCCGCGCCGGTCTACGTGGGTTTCGGGTCGATGGCCGTCGACGATCCGGCCGCGCTGGTGCGCATGCTGCGCGCGGTGTGCGCCCGGCGCGGGCGCAGGTTGCTGCTCGCCGCCGGATGGGCCGGAATCACCCCCGAGCTCTCGGCGGAGGTGGCCGTCGTCGAACAGCTCGACCACGCCGCGGTGTTCCCGCGCTGTGTGGCCGCGGTGCACCACGGCGGGGCGGGCACCACCGCCGCCGCGCTGCGGGCCGGAGTGCCCCAGGTGATCTGCTCGGTGCAGGCCGACCAGCCGTACTGGGGCCGGGCACTGACCCGCCTCGGCTTGGCCGCCACCCTGCCCGCCGCCGAGCTCGACGCCGACGCGCTCGCGGCGCTGCTGGACCGGGTCGCCGAACCCGCCGTCCTCGCCAAGGCCGCCGCCTACGCGCGCGCGTTCCCCACCGGCGGGGTGGCGCGCGCCGCCGACGCGGTGGAATCGCTGCTGCCGCTGTCGATTCCGGCACCAGAACTCGACCACGCGGGGAGGCCGCAATGAGCACCGACATCGCCGTCCGCACCCGCGGGCTCGGCAAGTCCTACGGCGATTTCACCGCAGTCGGCAGCGTCGATCTGGACATCGAGGCAGGCTCGGTCTTCGCCCTGCTCGGCCCCAACGGCGCGGGCAAGACCACCACCGTGCGGATGCTGGCCACCCTGTTGCGCCCAGATAGGGGCAGCGCCGAGGTCTTCGGCTACGACGTGGTGCGCGAGGCGACCGCGGTGCGCTCGATGATCGGGCTCACCGGCCAGTACGCCTCGGTCGACGAGACCCTGTCCGCCGGAGAGAATCTGCGGTTGTTCGCCCGGCTGCTCGGCCTGTCCCGGCGGGCCGCGGCCCGCCGCTGTGACGAGCTGCTCGAGGAGTTCGAGCTCACCCACGTAGCGCGGCGCAGTGTCAGCGCGTTCTCCGGCGGGATGCGCCGCCGCCTCGACCTGGCCGCCACGCTGATCACGGTGCCGCCGTTGATCTTCCTGGACGAACCGACCACCGGTCTGGACCCGCACACCCGCGATCGTATGTGGGGCATCGTGCGCGGACTGGTCGGGCGCGGCGCGACCGTGCTGCTCACCACCCAGTATCTGGAGGAGGCCGACGCGCTGGCCGACCGGATCGCGGTGGTCGACCGGGGCACCCTGGTCGCCGAGGGCACCGCCGCCGAACTCAAGTCCTCGATCGGGGATCAGGTCCTGCGCCTGGACATTCCGGAGACCGCCGATCTGCGCCGCGCCGAGGCGCTCGTGCAGGAGATGACCGGCCAGATCCCCGAGGGGTCGTCGAGCGGCACGCTCACCGTCGCGCTCACCGAGGTGGCCGTGGCCGCCGACATCGTCGCCGCCTGCCGCGCCGCCGGGATCGGCCTGCGTGGCTTCGCCGTCGACCGGCCCGATCTCAACGAGGTGTTCCTCGCACTGACCGGCCACGCGCGCGCCGCCGCCTGAGGAGAGAACTCATGACCGTCACCACCGAGACCACTCCCGCGCCCACCCGGGTGGTGCGCGCCCCGCGTGTGACCCGCATCGGACCCGTTGCCGCCGTGGCCCATTCGCTCATGATGGCCTGGCGCGGGCTGCTCACCTTCCGGCACAGCCCGCAGCTGCTCTACGACGCGCTGCTGCTACCCATCGTCGGACCGGTCCTGTTCGGCAGCATCTTCGGCACCGCCATCGCGGGCAGCATGGCGGCGTATCTGCCGATCATGATCCCGGGCGTGCTGGTGCAGATCGTGCTGACCTCCTCGGTCGCCACCGGCGTGCAACTGTCCGAGGACATCCACTCCGGGGTCTTCGACCGGTTCGTGGCCATGCCGATCGCGCGCTCCGCCCCGGTCGCCGGGGCGCTGCTGGCCGGGATGGTGCGCTATCTCCTCGCCGCCACCACGGTGGTGATCGTCGGATTCTGTATGGGCTATCGCCCCGAGCACACCGCGGGCTTCCTGGCCGGCGCGGTGCTGGTGGTGCTGGCCACCACCGCCATCAGCTGGCTGTTCGCCTTCATCGGCGCCACCATCGCCCGCCCCGCCGCCGTGCAGGGCATGTGCATGCTGGTGCTGACCTTCCTCGGTTTCGCCTCCAACGCGCTGGTGCCCGAGGAGTCCATGCCCACCTGGATGCAGCACGTCTCCGACGTGAATCCGGTGTCCTACCTGGTCTCGGCGGTGCGCACGCTGGCCGCCGACGGCGCGGTGGGCAGCGATGCCTGCTGGTCGCTGGTGGCCTCGGTGGTCGTGGTCGCCGTCTTCGCGCCGCTGACCGTGCGCACTCTCCGTTCCCGCTAGGAGTCCCCCGATGACCGTCACCTCCCCCGCCGCCACGGTGGCCGCCGGGCCGACCGGCCTCAACCGGATCACCGCCGACGACGACCTGTTCTTCAAACTGCACAGTCTCTACCCGAACGCACTGGTCAACCAGCTGGCCTACCGCTTCGACGAGCCGCTGGACCGCGAGCTGCTGGAACGCTGGCACGCGCACCTGGCCACCGGCTTCATCGCCCGCCGGGTGGTCACCACGCGTTTCCCGATCGCGCGCGCCCATTGGGAACCGGCCACCGAGTCGCTGCCGCTGGTCTGGTCGGACAGCCCGATTCCCGACGACCGGGTCCTCGAATGGTTCCTCGAGCAGGCGGCGGTGGAGTTCGATCCCGAACGGGGTCTGGTCTGGCAGCTCGCGGGCGCGCACACCACCTCGGGCGGCACGGTGGTCACCCTGGTGGCCTCGCACGTGGCCTGTGACGGCGGCGGGATGATGCACGCGATCGTCGACTCGCTCGACCGGCTCGGCCGGGGCGAAGCACCGGATCGCGCGGCGAGTGCCGGACGGCTGGTCGGCCCGGTCGCCGGGGCGGGCCGCTGGGCGGCCGATCTCGCCGACGCGCGCGGACAACTGCGGGCCGTCGGGCGCGGCATCCGGGCCGCGCGGCGGGCCAAGGGGGTCAGCGAGCCCGCCCGTAATCCGCGTCCGGCCGAGCCGCGCCTGCCGCACGCCGAGACCTGGCAGGCGGCCGAGACCATCGTCCAGCTGGATCTGGCCGAGTGGGACGCCGTCGCCGCCGCGCAGGGCGGCACCACCAACGGCCTGCTCATCGGTGTCGCGGTGGGATTGCTCGGGCGCAGCGGCCGGGTGGCCGACGGCGCGCGGGTCCGCGTGGACATCCCGCACTCCCTGCGCGAGGCCGACGATCCGCGCGCCAATGCCACCACCGGCCTGCCGATCAGCGTCGACTACCGCGCCGGACAGCGCGCCGATCTGCCCGCCATCCGCGCGGCGCTCAAGGCGGCGGGCCTGGCCTATCGCGACCCGGCGACGATCCCGCCGATCCAGCACCTGCAGCCGGTGCAGATGCTGTTGCCCAAGGTGGTGCTGCACAAGTTCGCGCGCACCGCCAAGGCCCCGGAGTGCTTGTGCACGAATATGGGCCGCACCGCGCAGAACATCGCGGTCCTCGGCCCGCACCGGGCCCGCGATGTCATCATGCGGCCGGTGGTGAACCCTGGTCCGGTCGAGCTGTTCCGGCAGGTGGAGGTCGGGGTGAACCTCGCGTTCTCCTGCGACGACGACACCGTCACCCTGGTCGTCACCGGCGGCGATCCCGACCGTTTCCCCACCAGGGCGGCGCTCCAGGAGCTGCTCTCCGCCGAATTCGCGGCCTGGGGGCTCCGTCCACGGTTCTGGTGAGAACCGACTCGGATAGGTACCCGCCACAAGCTTAGGCTAACCTTCATTCTGCATGTTTCGTCTGAAGGGCAGTGGCACCATGAGTTCGTTCGGCCCCGCGCAGGAAGTCCGGCCGCTCAGCGCGGCACAGCGGGAGGTCTGGTTCGCCCAGCAGTTGCTGGGCGAGGTGCCGCTCACCATCGCCCAGTACGTCGACCTCGCCGGACCGCTGGATGTGGTCGCGCACCAGGAGGCCGCGCGCCGCACCGGGCGCGATCTGGGCATACATCAGCGCTTCGTGGTCGTCGACGGGGAACCCGGCCAGACCCACGACCTCACCGTTCGCGACGACATCGAGGTGGTCGACCTGCGTGGGCAGGACGACCCCGAGGCCGCCGCGTTCGCGTGGATGCGCGCCGACCAGCAGTCGCCGCTGGACGTCACCGTCGACCCGCCGATGTACACCACGATTCTGCTCATCGGCGAGGACCGCCGGTTCCTCTACACCCGCGCCCACCACATCGCCCTGGACGGCTACGGTGGCATGCGCGTGCACGAACGGCTCGCCGAGCACTACGCCGCCCTGGTCGAGGGCACCGAACCGCCCACCGGCACCGTCGACTCGCCCGGGTTGCTGGCCGCCGCCGATCTGGACTACCGTGCCTCGCGCCGCCACGAGACCGACCGCGAATACTGGCGGGCCCAGCTGACCGAGCTGCCCGAGCCGGTCACCCTGGCCACCCGCGCCGGTGACCCGGACCCGCTGCCCCGCCTGGCCGGTGCCGACCTGGCCGACGAGCTGGTGACCGCGCTGCGCGAGCGCGCCGACGGCCCGGGTCACGCGCCGGTGCTGGTGGCCGCCTTCGCCGCCTATCTGGCGCGGATGACCGGCACCGACGCCGTCGCGCTGAGCCTGCCGATGACCGCGCGCACCACCGCCGCGCTGCGCGGCTGCGCGGGCATGACCTCCAATATCGTGCCGCTGCGCTGCCCCGCCGACGACACCGTCGCGGCGGCCGTCGCCGCCGCGCGCGGACAGCTCACCGGCGCGCTACGGCATCAGCGCTACCGCGGCGCGGACATGTGGCGCGATGCCGGGCGCCCGACCCGCTCGCTGAGCTTCGGCCCCGCGGTCAACATCATGAACTTCCAGCCCGAGGTGCGTCTCGGTGCCGCGCACGGCACCCTGCACCTGCTCTCGACCGGGCCGGTCGAGGATCTGGCGCTGAACCTGTACCCCGGCTCGGCGGACCGGGTGCGGGTCGAGCTCGAGGGCAACCGGCACCGCTACCGGGCCGACGAACTCGACGCCCACCTGCGCCGGTTCCTGCGCTTCCTCACCGCCTTCGCCACCACCGATCCGGACACCCCGATCGGCGCCCTGCCGCTGCTCACCGACGCCGAGTCCGCGCGGCTGGTCCCGTGGCGCGGCACCGAGACGGTCGCGCCCTCGACCCTGGCCGAGCTCATCGCGGCCGCGGTCGCCACCAACCCGGACGGCATCGCGATCGTCTACGCCGACCGGCAGTGGACCTACCGCGACTTCGACGCCGAGACCACCCGCCTGGCCCGCGCGCTGCTGGCCGCGGGCGCGGGACCGGAGACACTCGTCGCCATGGCGGTGGAACGTTCCGCCGAATCCGTGGCCGCGGTCTGGGCGATCACCAAGACCGGTGCCGGGTTCGTCCCGATCGATCCGGCTTATCCGCCCGAGCGCATCGCACACATCCTGGGCGACTGCGGCGCGACCCTGGGCGTCACCACGGGCGCGCACCGCGACCAACTGCCCGGCACCCTCCAGTGGCTGCCGCTCGACGAGCCCGCCACCACCGCGGGCCACCGCGCCGATCCCGTCACCGACGCCGACCGGCCGACCGCCCTGCGCGTCGATCACCCGGCCTATCTGATCTACACCAGCGGCTCGACCGGCCTGCCCAAGGGCGTGCTGGTGACCCACGGCGGCCTGGCCAACCTCGCCGCCGAGCGCCGCGACCGCTACGACCTGGGCCCGCACGCGCGCACCCTGCACCACGCCTCCCCCGGTTTCGACATGGCCGTTGGCGAGATCCTGTGCGGGCTGGCCGGTGCCGCCACGCTGGTGATCGCGCCCCGCTTTGTGATGGCGGGCCCGGACCTGTCGGATCTGATGCGGCGCGAGCGCATCACCAACGCGATCATCACCCCGGCCGTGCTGGCCACCCTGGACCCGGCCGCCCTGCCCGAGCTGGCGGTGCTCGGGGTCGGCGGCGAGGCCATCCGCGCCGATCTGGTGGACGCGTGGTCGCCGAAGCGGTTGATGCGCAACGGGTACGGGCCCACCGAGGCCACCGATATCGCCACCATCGCCGAGCTCACCCCCGGCACCCCGGTCACCATCGGCGCGCCGCTGCGCGGTTTCCACGCCGTGGTCCTGGACGCGGCCCTGCGGCCGGTGGCGCCCGGGGCGATCGGCGAGCTCTACCTCGGCGGGCCCGCGCTGGCCCGTGGCTACCACCGCAGGCACGCGCTCACCGCCGCGCGTTTCGTCGCCGACCCGTTCGGTCCGGCGGGCGGGCGCCTGTACCGCACCGGCGACCTGGTGACACTCACCGCGGGCGCCGAACCCGAGCTGATCTACCACGGCCGCAGCGACTTCCAGATCAAGGTCCGCGGGCACCGCATCGAACCGGGCGAGATCGAGACCACGCTCGCCGGGCTGCCCGGGGTGGCGCGCGCGGTGGTCACCGCGCACACCGATCGGCGCGGCGCGCACCTGGTCGGCTACCTGGTGCCCGAGCCCGGCCACCCGCTCGACACCGCCGAGGTGCGCGACCGGATCGCCGACCTGCTGCCCTCCTACCTGCGCCCCAGCGCCTACATCGTGCTGGAGACCCTGCCGCTGACGCCCAACGGCAAACTCGACACCCGCAAGCTCCCCGCGCCGGACTTCGGCCGCACCGGATTCCGGGCCCCGGCGACCACCGCCGAGCGCGCGGTCGCCGACGCCTTCGCCGCGGTGCTCGACGCCGGACAGGTCGGCGCCGAGGACGACTTCTTCGATCTGGGCGGCACCTCGCTCACCGCGACCCAGGTCGCCGCCCGCCTGGGCGTGTCGGTGCGCGCGATCTTCGACGCGTCGACCGTGGCCGCCCTCGCCGCCGCTCTCGGCGATGCCGTCACCACCGCCGAGCCCGTGGCGGGCCCACGGCCGCAGCAGCTTTCGCTCGCGCCCGCCCAGACCCGGATGTGGCTGCTCAATCAGCTCTACCGCGAGTCGGCCGCCTACCACCTGCCGCTGGCGCTGCGCCTGCGCGGCGATCTCGACCACGCCGCGCTCGTCGGCGCGGTGCGCGCGGTCGTGCGGCGGCACGAGGTCCTGCGTACCGTCTATCCCACGGGCGAATCCGGCCCCCGCCCCCGCATTCTCGACACCGACGAAGCGCTGGCCGGACACGATTTCACGCCGATCGCCCTGACCGCGGACGCCCTCGCCGACGCGCTGGCCGCACAGGTCGCCGCGCCCTTCGACGTCACCACCGATATCCCGTTCCGGCTCACCCTGTGGCGCCTGGACGACCGGGAGCACGTGCTGGCCCTGGTCGCCCATCACATCGCCGCCGACGGCTGGTCGCACGGCCCGCTGGTGGCCGATCTGTCCCTCGCCTACGCGGCCCAGGCGAAGCGGGGCACCCCCGACTGGGAACCGCTGCCGCTGCAGTACGCCGACTACACCCTCTGGCAGCTCGACCGGCTCGGCGACCGCACCGATCCCACCTCCCTGGCCGCGCGCCAACTCGACTACTGGGTAGCGACTCTCGCCGGTGCCCCCGACCGGCTGACCCTGCCGGTCGACCGGGTGCGCACCACCGGCGCCGACGGCGCGGGCGCGGCGATCGATTTCACCGTCGACGCCGCCACCGCCGACGCGCTCACCGCGCTGGCCCGCGACCACCAGGCCACCGCCCACATGGCGGGCCACGCGGCCTTCGCCGTACTGCTGCACCAGCTCTCGGGCAGCGCCGACATCACCGTCGGCACCCCGGTCGCCGGGCGCGGGCATCCGTCGCTGGACCGCCTGGTCGGCATGTTCGTCAACACGCTGCCGCTGCGCACCACGCTCGACCCGGACGAGCCGTTCACCGCGCTGCTGACCCGCTCGCGCGCGGTGACCCTGGCCGCGCTCGACCACGGCGACGTGCCGTTCGACCACATCGTCGAAGCGGTCAACCCGCCGCGTGACGACACCCGCAATCCGCTGTTCCAGGCGGTGTTCTCCTTCGAGAACCTACCCGCCACCACCGATCTCGCCCTCGGTGATCTCGCCGTCGACCTGATCGAGCTCCCGCAGGACACCACCCACTTCGACCTCGCCCTCACCCTGCGCGAGCGCCCCGGCCACGGCTATGTCGCGAGCCTGCGCTACGCCACCGACCTGTTCGACGCGGACACCGTCACCGGGTTCGCCGAGCAGTACCTCCGTGTCCTGCGCGCGGTCACCGCCCGCCCGGACGCGACCCTCGCCGAGCTGCGCGACCCGGATCTCGCCCTGCCGCGGCACCGGATCGCCGAGTCGGCGGCCACCGGCGTGGACGCCGACGCCGACTACCACCCGAGCGTGCGCGAACTCGCCGTCGCCCAGGTCTTCGCCGATGTGCTCGGCGTGGACGCGGTGGCCGTGGACGACAACTTCTTCGACCTCGGCGGCACCTCGCTGCTGGTGTTCGGCCTGCGCTCCGAGCTGTCCCAGCGCCTGGGGCTCGATGTCGAGGCCCGCACGCTGTTCGAGGCCGCCACCCCGCGCGGGGTCACCGCGGCCGTGTCCGCCGGGGCCGCCGAGGCGGCCGACGGGCGCTGGATCGAGATGCTCGAGACCGACGCCCGGCTCGATCCCGACCTGCTTGTGCCCCAGCACGCACCGGCCGGTGCGGCGACCGCGCTGCTCACCGGCGCGACCGGGTTCGTCGGCATCCACCTGCTGCGCGAACTCCTCGACCACACCCCCGCCACGGTCTGGTGCCTGGTGCGCGCCGACGACATCGAATCGGGCTATCAGCGCCTGGCCGCGACCATGGACCGCTTCGGGCTCGACTCCACCGACCTGCGCGACCGGGTCGTCCCGCTGCCGGGTGACCTGGCCGCCCCGCGCCTCGGCCTGTCCGAGGCCGACTGGGCCACCCTGGCCGGGCAGATCGAGGTGATCTACCACAACGGCGCCCGGGTCAACCATCTCGAACCGTACGAGGTGCTGCGCCCCGCCAATATCGGCGGCACCGTGGAGGTGCTGCGGCTGGCGGTGACCACCCGGGTCAAGACGCTGCACTTCGTGTCCACGGTGAACGCCGCGGTCGGCATCGACCACACCGGCATCGTCACCGAGGCCGCCACCATCGCCGCCGCGGAGGTGCCCCGCAACGGCTACATGGCCAGCAAGTGGGTCGCCGAACAGCTGGTGCTCGCCGCCGCCCGGCGCGGTCTGCCGGTGGCCGTGCACCGGCCCGGCCTGGTCTCCGGCGCCACCACGAACGGCACCGTGAACAGCGACGACGCCTTCTGGACCCTCATCCGCTCGGCCGCGCACCTGGGTGTCGCGCCGGAGATCGGCGAGACCAAGGTCACCCTGGCACCGGTCGACTACGTCGCCCGCGCCATCGTCGCCCTGGCCACCGCCCGCCACCCCGACGGCGAGATCTACCACCTGGTCAACCGCGAACCCACCCCCGTCGCGGCCATCCTCGACATCGTGCGCGAGAACGGCTACCCCGTCGACACCGTCGCCATCGAGGACGCCGCGCATCGCCTGGCCGACCGCATCGGCGACCACGCCGACCTCATGCGCGCGGCTCTCATCGCCGAGAACTACCTCGGCGCGGGCGGCGGCGACCTCGTCATCGACGACGAGACCACCCGCACCGCCCTCACCGGCACCGACGTCACCTGCCCCCGCGTCGACACCACCGTCCTGCACCGCTACATCACCGGCTTCGTCACCGCCGGGCTGCTCCCCCAGCCCGTCTGAGCTGGTTATGGTGGAGGCGTGGGCATCATGGGTGAGCTGTTTCCCGGGCAGAAGCTGCAGAACGAGGGCAGTGGGGACAGTGATGGGCAGGGGCACCGGCCGCGGGTGGATCTCGATCTCGACGCCGGGGTGATCCGGGTGTCCGGGGCGGCTCGGCCCACCGAGGACGACGCGCGGGACTGACCTGCGGGGAGTTCGGCTCAGCGGTGGGCGAACCATTGCGGCCGGGGTGCGGGTCGCGGATAGTTCACGGCACTTCGCCGAGAGGGAGCCGCCCATGACCGCCACCGAAGCACCCCGTTCCGGGGCCCGCGCCGTCGACCGTGCCGTCTATGTCCTCAACTGCTTCCAGGGCGGCGATCCGGAGCTGTCGCTGAGCGAGCTCGCGCACCGCGCCGGGCTGCCGGTGAGTACCACCTTCCGGCTGGCGCAGGCGCTGGTGCGCGGCAGGCTGCTCGAGCAGGACACCGCCACCGACCGCTACCGGATCGGGCACGGGCTGGCCTGCCTGGCCCGGCCCGCGCTCTCCCGGCTCGGGCTCGACGCCGCCGCGCCACACCTCTACGCGCTGGCCGCCGGGATCAAGATCACCGTCAGTCTCAGCGTGCCCGACGACGACGAGGCGCTCACCGTCTTCCAGGCCCGTCCACCGGTCTCGTTCTGCCACAACCAGATTCCCCGCGAACGCAGCCCGCTGCACAGCAGCGCCGTCGGCCACGCCCTGCTCGCGCACACCGCCACCGGCGCCGAACGGCGCGAACTGTTCGACACCGTGCGCAGGCGCGGTTTCGCAGTCGAGGAGATCGACAGCGCGGAACCGATCCGCGCCGTCGCCGTGCCCGTGCTCGGGCCGGACAAGCAGGTGTGGGGCGCGCTGGGTGTGCAGGCGCGCGCGGTGCGCCTTGATCACGATCTGGTGCGCGCGGTGGTGCCCGCCATGCACCAGATCGCGGTGCGAATCGGCCCGTACTTCCACACCGCCGCCGGTGCCGAATTCGGCGCACCGTGATTTCCACGATGTGAAAACAGCATTGCCGAACCCGTATCACGCACCGCACCATAGGAATTCGAGACGGCGAGCAGCTCGCCGATCCCCCGGCAGGAAAGTCCCGACATGACCGACACCCCCGCGCTCGTCCGCCGCAGGACGGTGGACCTCATGCGCCTGTCGCCCGGATTCTGTCGCCGCTGATCTCCCGGCGGCCTCCCCGCGTCGCCCAGCCCTCTTTCTCTCCCGTCAGTCCGTTCCGTGCGGATCGTCGCGGCGTGCCCTCGTGCGGCACGTCGCGCGATCCCGCACGCCATCGAAAGATTCGCCAACCATGCTGTCCACTCTCTTGCGACGACGTCCGCTGCGTGCGCTCGCCGCCGCGCTCGTCGTTCCCGCCGCCCTCGCGGTGGTCACCGCGTGCGGCGCCACCGATACACCGACGACCGCCGACGGCAAGACCGTGTTGCGCTACCAGGGCCAGACCGGTCTGGTCACGCCCTTCGAACTCGCCGACCACCTCGGCTACTTCCGCTCGATCGCCCTGCGGTGGGAGAGCGACACCACCAGCGGCCCGGCCAATATCCAGGCCGCGGCCACCAAGCAGGTCGAATTCGGCAGCGCGTTCAACGGCGCGGTGGTCAAGCTCGCCGCGGGCGGCGCCCCGGTACAGGCGGTCCTGAGCTCCTACGGCTCGGACGCGAAGTCCTACACCGGCTACTTCGTGCGCGAGGACGCGGGCATCAAGACCGCGCGTGATCTGATCGGCAAGAAGGTCGGGATCAACACCCTCGGCGCACACCACGAGTTCGTCACCCGGGAATGGCTGCACCAGCAGGGCCTGACCGAGGACGAGATCAAGCAGGTGCAGCTGATCGTGGTGCCGCCGATCAATACCGAGGAGGCGCTGCGCAGCGGACAGATCGATGTCGGCGCGCTCGGTGGTGTCTACCGGGAGACCGCGGTGCCGCGCGGCGGGCTGCACGCGCTGTTCACCGACAAGGACATCTTCGGCGAATTCGACTACGGCACCTACGTCTTCCGCAAGGACTTCATCGCCCAGAACCCCGAGGCGGTCGAGGATTTCGTGCAGGGCACCGCTCGCGCCACCCGCTGGCTGCAGGTCACCCCGCGCGACGAGGTGGTCGCCGAGTTCACCGAGATCATCAGCAAGCGCGGCCGCAACGAGAACCTCAAGCTGCTCGACTACTGGCGCAGCTCCGGCATCCCGGTGCCGGGCGCGGTGATCGCCGAGCGGGAGATCCAGATCTGGATCGACTGGCTCGAACGCAACGGCGAGCTCGAGCGCGGCAAGATCACCGCCGCCGAGCTGTTCACCAACAAGGACAACCCGTACGCCAACGGCACCTACCAGCCCGAGAGCGGCCCGACCGGAGAGGTGGTGGCCGCGAAATGACCGGCACCGCAGTCAAACTGGCGCTCCAGGGCGTCGGCAAGCAGTTCGCCGTCCGGGGCAGCGCCGAACGGTTCACCGCCATCGACGACATCTCGATCGAGGTCGGCGCGGGCGAGTTCCTCGTCCTGGTCGGGCCCAGCGGTTCGGGCAAGTCGACCCTGCTGGATCTGCTCGGCGGGCTGAGCACGCCCAGTTCGGGCCGCATCCTGCTCGACGGCGCCCCGATCACCGGTCCGGGCCTCGACCGTGGCGTGGTGTTCCAGCAGTACGCGCTGCTGCCGTGGCGCACCGCCCGCGCGAATATCCAGTTCGGGCTCGAGGCCAAGGGCGTGCCGCGCAAGGAACGCAAGGCGATCGCCGATCACTACCTGGAACTGGTCGGCCTGACCGGCTTCGGTGACCGGTACCCGCACGAACTGTCCGGCGGCATGAAGCAGCGCGTCGCGATCGCGCGCAGCCTCGCCTTCGACCCGGAAGTACTGCTGATGGACGAGCCGTTCGCCGCGCTCGACGCCCAGACCAGGGAGTCGTTGCAGGACGAGCTGCTACGCATCTGGGAGGCCACCGGCAAGACCATCCTGTTCATCACCCACGGCATCGACGAGGCCGTCTACCTGGGCCAGCGCGTCGCGGTGCTCACCTCACGACCCGGCCGGATCAAGGCCGTCATCGATATCGACATCGCGCGCGGTGGCGACATCGATGTGCGCTCCAGTGAGCCGTTCCGCGAGTACCGCCATCGCATCTGGACCGAACTGCAGAGCGAGGTGAGCCGGGCCCAGCGGGCTGAGCTCGCCGCCACCGAGGACAGCACCGCCCCGGCGGCATCCACCGACAGGAGTCCCGCCCATGTCTAGCGCCGTCCCGGTCCTCGACCGGCCCACCGATCGCACGCCCCCGGCACCGGCACCCGCCGCGGTCCCGGCCCGCGCGGTTCCCGAGGTCGTCACCCGCGCGGCCGGGGCCACCGGACGGCTGCTGATCCGGATCGCCAAGCCGCTGCTGGCCTTCGCGCTGCTGCTCGGCGCCTGGGAACTCGCGCCGCGCTTCGGCCTGGTTGACGAGGTGTTCCTCCCGCCGTTCTCGGTGGTCGTGCAGGCCTTCGTGGAGCTGGCCGCCAACGGCCAGCTCGGCGACCACATCTCGGCCAGCCTCACCCGCTCGGTCACCGGCTTCTCCCTCGCCCTGGTGATCGCGGTGCCCGCCGGGATCGCCATCGCCTGGTACAAGCCGGTCTCGGACTTCCTCAACCCGGTGCTCGAACTGTTCCGCAACACCGCCGCCCTGGCGCTGCTGCCGGTGTTCGTGCTCATCCTCGGGATCGGCGAGACCTCCAAGATCGCGCTGATCGGCTACGCCACCTTCTTCCCGATCCTGCTCAACACCATCACTGGGGTGCGCACCGTCGATCCGCTGCTGGTGAAATCAGCGGTGTCACTGGGCTTCTCGCCGCTGCGGCTGTTCCAGAAGGTGATCCTGCCCGCAGCGGTCCCGTCGATCTTCACCGGCATCCGGATGGCGGCCTCGGGCTCGATCCTGGTTCTCATCGCCGCCGAGATGATCGGCGCCCGGGCCGGACTGGGCTACCTGATCACCGCCGCCCAGCAGAACTTCCAGATCCCGCAGATGTACGCGGGGATCGTGGCGATCTCGCTGATCGGCCTCGGCTTCAATGTCGCCCTCGTCGCCCTGGAACGCCGCCTTTCCCGCTGGCGCACCGCCACCCACGTCTGATCAGGAGAATTCCTTGTCCCGCAGGACCTTTCATCTCAACGCCTTCCTGATGGGCGTCGGCCACCACGAGGCGGCCTGGCGGCATCCGCGCACCGAGGAACACCGGGTGCTCGATGTGCGCCACTTCCAGGAGGTGGCCCGGATCGCCGAGCGCGGCAAGCTCGACTCGGTGTTCTTCGCCGACACCCTCGCCGTCGGCCCGCGCGTGGAACGCAATGCCCTCACAGTGTTCGAGCCGGTGACGCTGCTGGCCGCGATCGCGGCGGTCACCGAGCGGATCGGGCTCATCGCCACCGCCTCGACCAGCTACAACGAGCCGTTCAATCTGGCCCGCAAGTTCGCCTCGCTCGACCACATCAGCGGCGGGCGGGCCGGGTGGAACATCGTCACCTCCGGCAGTGTGGACGAGGCCTACAACTTCGGGCTCGACGCCATTCCCGAGCACGCGCGCCGCTATGAACGCGCGGCGGAGTTCGTCGACGTGGCGCTCGCGCTGTGGGACAGCTGGGAATCCGGGGCGGTCGTGCTCGACACCGAGACCGGCGTCTTCGCCGACCCGGCCAAGGTGCACACCCTCGACTACACCGGGGAACGATTCCGGGTGCGCGGCCCGCTCAACTCGCCACGCGGCCCGCAGGGTCGGCCGCTGCTGGTACAGGCCGGATCCTCGGAAGCGGGCAAGGAATTCGCTGCCCAGCACGCCGAGGCCGTGTTCACCGCGCAGCGCACCCTCGAGGAGGGCGTGCGATTCGCGCGGGATCTGAAGGCGCGCCTGGGCAGATACGGCCGCGCCGAGCACGAGCTGAAGGTGCTGCCGGGGCTGGTGCCGTTCATCGCCGACACCGCCGAGGAGGCCAGGGCGCTCGAGCAGGAGTTCACCGACCTCATCTCGCCCGACTACGCGCTGCGCCAGCTCTCGGCCATGCTCGGTGTCGACCTCACCGCGCACGCCCTCGACGCCCCGCTGCCACCGCTGCCCGCCGAGAGCGAGATCGAGGGCGGCAAGAGCCGGTTCACGCTGGTCAAGGAGCTCGCCGAGACCGAGGAGCTGACCGTGCGGCAGCTCATCGGCAAACTGGGCGGCGGTCGCGGGCACCGCACCTTCGCCGGGACACCCGAGCAGGTGGCCGACGAACTGCGGCGCTGGTTCGACGCGGGCGCGGCCGACGGCTTCAACATCATGCCGCCGTATCTGCCCGGCGGACTGGCCGACTTCGTGGACCGGGTGGTGCCGATCCTGCAGGAGCGCGGCCTGTTCCGCACCGACTACGCATCCACCACACTGCGCGGGCATTACGGCCTCGACCCGGTGGAAAGCCGCTTCACCCCGGCGGAGACGCGGGTCAGCGCCTGATGCGTACCCACCGCCTCGACCTCGAACTCATGCGGGTGATCAGCAGCGCCTGTCCGGGATGACGCACCACCTCACCTCCCCACCGGCTCCACCCGAAGGACCATCGACATGACCACCATCGAGAACACCCGCACCGTCACCGTCACGCCCGTCGCGGGCCACATCGGCGCCGAGGTCACCGGCCTCGACTTGCGCGAGGAGCTCACCGAGGCCCAGGTCGGCGAGCTCACCGCGGCGCTGCACCGGCACAAGGTGCTGTTCTTCCGCGATCAGCGGATCGGCCACACCGAGCAGATCGCGTTCTCCCGCCGTTTCGGCGCCGTCACCCCGTCGCACCCGTACGACGACGACGCGCCCACCGAGCACCCGGAGATCCTGGCCGTCGACAGCAGGCTCTACGAGAAGAAGTTCGGCCGCAAGAAGTTCAGCTACACCAACAAGTGGCACACCGATGTCTCCCCGCTGATCAACCCGCCCGCGGCCTCGATCCTGCGCGCGGAGATCGCCCCGGAGATCGGCGGGGACACCCAGTGGACCAACCTGGCGGCGGTCTACGCGGCCCTGCCGGAATCGCTGCGCACCTTCCTCGACGGGCTGCGCGCCGAACACCGCTTCGGTGGCCGGATCCCGCCGTGGGAGGCCGACAGCCCGTACGCCCGCAAGATCGCCGCCGCGCCGCTGGTCACCGAGCACCCGGTGGTGCGCGTGCACCCGGTGACCGGCGAGCGGGCGCTGTTCGTCAATCCCGGCTTCACCACCCGCATCCTGGGCCTGACCCCGCCGCAGAGCGACGCCCTGCTGCAACTGCTCTTCGACGAGCTCGCCCACCCCGCCTACACGGTGCGCTTCCGCTGGGAGCAGGGCAGCATCGCGTTCTGGGACAACCGCGCCACCGCCCACCTGGCCCCCAGCGACCTCGACCACCTCGACGTCACCCGCGTGCTCTACCGCACCACCCTCGAGGGCGACATCCCGGTCGGCGTCGACGGCGAGCCGTCCCGCCCGATCGCAGGCGACAAGTTCACCGGCGCCTGATCCCCCCGGTGGTGCCCGGCTCCGGTCGGGCACCACCTCGTCTACTTCGACCACCCGCCCCGAATCCGAGGAGCAGTCCATGAGTGAGATATGGCGAGCGAGCACCGAAGTGCTGATCATCGGCGGGGGCCCGGCGGCCTGTTGGGCCGCCGTCCACGCCCGCGAGGCGGGGGCCGAGGTGACCCTGGTGGACAAGGGCTACTGCGGCACCAGCGGCGCGACCGCCCCCTCGGGCACCGGCGTCTGGTACGTCGCGCCCGAGGCCGAGGCGCGGGCCGCGGCGAAGGCGAGCCGGGAGGCGCTGGGTGGCTATCTCGCCGATCACCACTGGATGGACCGGGTCCTGGACCAGACCTACGCGAACATGAACCGGCTCGCCGTCGAGGGCCGGTATCCGTTCCCGGTCGATCCGGCCACCGGCGACCCGCTGCGCACCGGTGTCCAGGGTCCGGAATACATGCGCCGGATGCGGGCCTGGCTGACCCGGGTCGGCGTGCGGGTACACGATCACAGCCCGGCGCTCGAACTGCTCGTCGACGAGACGGGCGCGGTGCGCGGCGCGGCCGGTCATCAGCGTCAGCGCGGCCGCGACTACCGGATCACCGCGGGCGCGGTGGTGCTCGCGACCGGTGGGTGCGCGTTCCTCTCCCGGGCGCTGGGCACCAATGTCGACACCGGTGACGGGGCGCTCATGGCCGCCGAGGCCGGGGCCCGGTTCTCCGGGATGGAGTTCTCCAACGCCTACGGGATCGTGCCCAAGGACTCGACCATCACCAAGACCGCCTACTACAGCTACGCGACCTTCTTCGGCGAGGACGGGCGGGTGCTCGAGGAGGCCGGGTCCGCGCGGGGCCGCTCGGTGATCGCGCGCACGCTGCTGCGGGAGAAGGTGTTCGCCCAGCTCGATCGTGCGGATGCGACCGTGCAGGCCCAGATGCGGCTGGGGCAGCCCAATTTCTTCCTGCAGTTCGACCGGCGCGGCATCGATCCGTTCACCCAGCGCTTCGAGATCGATCTGCTCGCCGAGGGCACGGTGCGCGGCACCGGCGGCATCGACGTCGTCGACGACGACTGCGCCAGCACGGTTCCCGGCCTCTACGTCGCCGGTGACGCGGCCACCAGGGAACGGATCTGCGGCGGCTTCACCGGCGGCGGTAGCCACAATGCCGCCTGGGCGATGTCCTCGGGCAGCTGGGCGGGCGCGGGCGCCGCCCGGTACGCGCGCGCGGCCGGTGCGGTGGGCACGGTGCGCGGCCTCGGACGGGTCGGGCTGCGGCCCGCGGGCGCGCGCTCGCTGACCGCGGCCGAGGTGGTGGCCGCCGCCCAGGCCGAGCTGCTGCCGATCGAGCACAATTTCCTGCGCCACGGCGAGCGCCTGCGCCCGGCCTTGGCCCGGCTCGACGAGCTGTGGTCGGCCGCGGCGGACGGACTCGGCGGCGTGTCCGGGAACGAGCGGATGCGAGCCCGCCAGGCCGCGGCCATCACCGCCGTCGGCAGGCTCATGTACCGATCGGCGCTGGCGCGCACGGAAACCCGCGGCATGAGCAAACGCGCGGATCACCCCGAGCTGGACCCGGCCCAGCACCACCACCTGTACTCCGGTGGCCTCGACGAGCCGTGGACCGGCCCGGCACCCACCCGGACTCTGGTGGTGGCGTCATGATCGAGCTGCTGCGCGCGCAGGATTGCATCGGCTGCGACAAGTGCGTGGACGCCTGCCCGACCGACGTGTTCGACCGCACCGACAGCGGAATCCCGGTCATCGCCCGGCAATCCGACTGCCAGACCTGCTTCATGTGCGAGGCGTACTGCCCGGTCGACGCGCTCTACGTGGCCCCCGAGGCCGCGCCGCTGCCCGCCGGGGCGGCGGTGCCCGCCGAGCACATCGGGCGCTACCGCGAGAAGCTGGGCTGGGGCCACGGCCGCACCCCGGGCGCGCGGGTCGCGGTCGGGCCGCGGCTGCCGCACGGCACCCCGCCGCCACGGCTCAGCTCCTGAGCACGCGATCCCGCTCCGAGGCACGCAGCGGACCGAAGAGCGGATCGTCGAAGACGGTCGGCTCGACGACCGGGGTGGGATCGCGCAGCAGCTCGGCGGTGCTCACCTCCGACCAGTCGTATCGGCCGTTCTCGCACAGCAATTCGACCATCGAGACGGCCGAGACCGTGTCGTCGAGGGTGAAGTCGAGGAAGCCGTCCGCGGCCAGCGCGGCACCGACCTCCGCGCGCGGCACCGGGCCGGTCGCGTGGGCCACGGCCAGGTAGGGGCGCAGCGGTTCGCCGAAGTCGGGGATGCGCTCGCGGATCCACACCTCGCTCAGCGCGCGGGTGAGGTCCTCCCGGATCCGCACCAGCTCCTCGGGCAGCGCGATCGGCAGCCGGATCGAATCCTCGGCCACCAGCGGCGGGCCGAAGGTGAGCTGGAACGGCGCGTGCTCGGCCAGCAGTTCCCGCGCCCCCGCGACCAGGGCGGCCAGGTGCACGCCCTTCACGCCGTCGACGAAACCGATGCCCTGTACCCCGATCCGCAGGCGCGCGGTGTCGACCTGTTCGAGCCCCGGCAGCCGGGACAGGGTCGGTGCGAAGATCTCGACCAGCTTGTCGGCGACGGTCTGCGTCGGCACGATCTGCCAGTCGTAGAAGGAACGCCCCGGTGTCCACCCCGGCCGCCACCACCAGCGGCTGGCAACCGTCGTCTCGCTCGCGATCATGGTCCCACCTCCCGATCTCGGCCGACGCCCCCAGCGACCATCGGGCGGCCGGGCCGATCGTCCGCGCCCAGGCGGAGACGGCCAGTTCACCCCGACGAACACCGAAACGATCGACACCGGTGCTGCGATGCCAGTTACCTGTCAGCGACGGTATTACCGGTGGCAGGGACCCGCAACACGACGAGACCGTTCCGTTGCACCTTCGATCCCGAGTCCTCGCTTGCCGTCCCCGGCGTGGCGCCGCGCTCTACACTGTCCGGTATGCCTGTTCGTCGGCTGATCACGCGTTCCGCGTTCGCCCTCCTGCTCCCCCTGGTCGCCGCCGCCTGCACCATGACCGGCCCCGGCACCACCTCCGAGTGCACCGTCAGCGGATGCACCGTCACCTTCGAGCGCGGGGTGCAGGCCAAGGCCTCGGTGCTCGGGATCGACGCCGAGCTCGTCGCCGTCAACGGCGATCTGGTCACCTTGAGCATCGGCGGTCAGCAGATCACCGTGCCCGTCGGCGAGTCCCAGCCCGCCGACGGGGTCGATGTCCGGGTCAGCGAGGTGACCGCCGACAAGGTCGTGGTCGTGCTCGACTCCGGGCTGCAGCAGAACTGAGCTCAGCCGAGCACGTTCGGCTGGTCCAGGATCCAGCGCCAGCTCCCGTCGGGCTGGCGGCGCGCCACCTCCACCGTCGCCCCGCCCCCGCCCGGTAACCGCGACGAGGTGAGCGCCAGATCCCCCGCCCGCAGCGCGGGCGACTGCGTCCCCGGCTGGAAGACCGGCCGCGACGCGACCAGCCGGGTATAGGCGGCCCTGATCTCCTCGATCCCCGTCGCGACCACACCGTCGGGCAGCGCGAGGACCGCGTCGGACTCGTAGAGCTCGACCAGACCGTCCACATCCCCCGCGTTGAGCCGTTCGACCACGAGCCTGCTCAGATCTTCCGGGCGCCGGGCGCGTTCCCGCGCGGCGTCGTCGTTGTCGGTCATCGCCACCCCTGTCCTCGATATGGGCTGTGCGACAACGGTAACGCCGGGGTCCGACACGAAACGGCGCACCGAACCGCCGGACCGCGCGCCCGAGCCCCGAGCCGGTCCGGAGACGGCGAAACCCCCGGAAGCCGATGGCGTCCCGGGGGTTTCGCGCGTGTGGTGTCAGCCGATCACAGCGGCGGGAAACCCGACGAGCCGGTCGCCATCCAGTTCCAGAACTCGGCAGCGCGGTTCACGAGCAGCGCGATGACGTCGAGGGCAGTGCTTCCCATGGTCTTCCTCACGGTCGAACGAACAAACTTCCGCGCCACCCTAGCAACCGGCGCCGACTGCGCAACGGTGCGATAACACCGGGATAACGCCGGTCGGCGGCGAATATAGTTCCTCTCGAGGCGTGTCACCCGACGACGACGGTGAGGGCCGATGGACGGCAACAGGCACAGATTCCTGCACGGGCCCCTGTTCTCGCGGGTCCCGCTGGACCGGCGCAACGCGGCGAGCCGGATCAGCGCCTATATCTACGGCAACATCCTGATCCTCGCCGCGCTCATCCCGGTCTCGCCGTCGGCGGAGAACGTCGGCATCCTCGTCGTGCTCGGGACCGCCGCGTCGACCTTCGTCGCGCACACCTTCGCCGAGAACGTCGGCCGGTCGGTGCGCACCGACCAGTCCCCGACCGGGCTCGAACGCTGGACGGATCTGCGCGACTCGCTACCCATCCTCAGTTCGGCGGTGCTGCCGTGCGTGATCCTCGCGGCCGCGGCCTTCGGCTGGCTCGAGCCGCGCACCGCCCAGGTGCTCGCCGAGGCGGTAATGCTGATCCGCATCGGCGGGATCGTCTTCGTCATCCGCAGGCTCCAGGGCGTGCGGCCGGACCGGTCCACCCTGGCCGCCGCCGTCCTGCTAACCTGCGTGGCCACCACCATCGTGGCGATCAAAGTCGCGTTGACCCACTGATTCGATTCGTTCCGGGTGAACGGACGGAAAACGGCACCGGACGACGATTCTTCCCGGCTGTGACGACGCCGACACCGAATATCCGCCGCCGGTGAACAAAATTCTCGGCGGACAGTCACGTCCACAGATTGTTCCGTCCGAAACATTCTGCGCGCCAGCGACTATCCACCGAACCACCAGCACATTCCCTCGCGTCGCCCTTTTTGTTCAGCGCATCAGTGACCGCACTCACAGGCATGAATTCCAGCGTTCTGGCTATAGCATCTAACCCGCCGAGGCTTCACCGGAATATCCGCCGTCGAAGATCCAGAGCAACAGTGGTGTCACATCGACGTGCCCCTTTTTCGAATCCGTCTTGCGCCGCTTCGGCCTGTATTCGTCACGAGGTGAACCCGGTCATGGAATACACCCATTTGTCCGAATTCGAGATCCGTCCCGGGACATTGTCGATCTGGACCGCCGAACTGCCCGAGTATGCCTGGCAGCCCGACGATCGCCCGCTCACCAGCGTGCACGCCGGATACTGCGCCGGGGTCGATCCCGCCGACCCACTGCCCGGCCGGGGCCGCTGGATCGGCACCGCGTTCGAGATGGACGCCCCGTTCGACGCCGCGGCCTGGCGGGAGACGCTGCGGCGCTGGCACGCGCGGCACGAGGGCTTGCGCACCACCGTCGATGCCTCCGCCCGTACCCGGCGCACCGCGGGCGCGGCGGAGCTCGTCATCGCCGAACAGCCCATCGAAGGGCTC
Organism: Nocardia sp. SSK8; assembly: GCF_037034205.1. Classification (NCBI taxonomy): domain Bacteria; kingdom Bacillati; phylum Actinomycetota; class Actinomycetes; order Mycobacteriales; family Nocardiaceae; genus Nocardia; species Nocardia sp. SSK8. The sequence goes on along the minus strand of NZ_JBAGKD010000002.1, from coordinate 268,958 downwards.
ACCTGCGGCGCCGAGATCAACGAATTCCTCCGTGGCGCACTGGAATTGCGCCTGTCGCCGCTGGTGTGGCCGCACTGCCTGGCCGCCACCGTCGACCATCCCGGCACCGCCGATTTCACCGTGCTGATCGCGGCCGATCACTCGGTGCTCGACGCCTACTCCCAGGCCATCCTCATCCTGGAGCTGCGTGCCCTCTACACCGAGTCCGTGGCCGGTCTGCCCGCACGGGAATCGGCCACCTTCGGCAGTGCCGCCGACTTCGCGGTGCTCGAGCGGGCGGCCGCCACCGCGCTCGATCCGGCGGGCCCCGCCGTCACGACCTGGCGTGACTTCCTCGCCGACGGGTCCATGCCGCGCTTCGCCCCGCACGCCCAGCGGCCGGTCGAGGCGGGTCTGCCGCAGCCCAGCGTGTCGCGCCGGGTGCTCGACCTGGCCGAGCTGGAGCGGGTCGAGACCGCGCTCGACGCGGTGCGGCACCGGCTGTCGGTGGCGGTGTTCGCGGGGCTGGCGCTGGCCCACCGGGAGCGCTTCGGCGGCGGCGGGTTGCGCACAGTCATGCCAATCGCGACCCGGCCGGATCTGCGCTGGTTGGAATCGATGGGCTGGTTCGTCAATGTGGTGCCCGTCGATATCGCCCTCGACGACACCGACGACATCGCCGCCGCGCTCGACCACGCCCGCGCGGCCCTGCGCCGCGCCCGCACCGCCGGGGACGCCTCCTGGAACCGCGTCCTGGAACTGCTCGAGGTAGCCGAGACACCTCGCTTCGGCGTCTCCTTCCTCGACATCCGGGTGCTCCCCGGCTACGAACTCGTCGCCGACCTGCGCGGACGCACCCTGCGCGCCGAGTCGTACTCCCCCGACGAGGTGTTCCTGTGGGTGGTTCGCGCCGCCGACGGACTCTACGTCTCGACCCGCTACCCGGCCGGATTCCCGCCGGAGGTGATGGACGAATTCCTCACGGCGTTCGGCCACGCTCTGCGCGCGATCACCGCGGGGGCAGCCGCACCGGCTGACCACACCGCGGCAGCCGGTTACGCGCTCACACCGTCGGCGGCACCGGACCGGGGTTCGGATCCCCTGGCCGGTGCGGCCCAGGTGGGGTGAGCGGATGCGGGCACTGTTGGCGTTCACCGGCAGCCGGGGCGATGCGCAACCCGGAATCCTGCTGGCCCACGCGCTGCGCGAGCGCGGTCACGAGGTGACGCTCGCGCTGGCACCGAACCTGGTCCCTTTTGCCGAGGCACACGGCGTCCCGGCCGTGCCGTACGGCTATGACAGCGCCGCGCTCTTGCTGGCGCAGCGCACCGACACCCGTTTCGGCAGCCGCGACCCCCTGGCCCGGTTCCGCGCGATGATCGATCTCCAGCGCCGCGGGGTGCCGGAGATGGTCCGCGATCTGCGCGCGCTCGTGCCCGGCCACGATGTGGTCGTGGCCGGGATGGCCGGGGAGGAGGCGGCGGCCGCCACGGCACGAGCGCACGGACTGCCGTTCGCCGCGCTGCACTTCTTCCCGATCCAGCCCAGTGCGGCCGTCCCGGTCGTCCCGGCGGCGTGGGCGCGGCGGCTGCCCGGCGCGGTGCACCGGCTCGGTTGGACGCTCCTCACGGGTCTGCGCGCCGCCGCCCTCGCCCCGATCCTGCCCCGCGCCGAGGCGCCCACCGCGACCGTGCGGATCCAGGCCTACGACCCGGACCTGTTCCCCGGCCTGCGCGCGGAGCTGCCGGGACCGTTCACCGGCTTCCCGACCGACCGCGACGGCCTGCTGCGGCCGCCACCCGATCCCGATCTCGACGCCTGGCTCGCCGCGGGCAGCGCCCCGGTCTATGTCGGCTTCGGTTCGATGGACGTCGGTGACCCGCACGCCTTCGCGGCGATGCTGCGGGAGGTGTGCGCACGGCGCGGACGACGGCTGCTGCTCGTCAGCGGCTGGAGCCCGCTCACCCCGGCGATCGACGAGACGGTCGCGGTGGTGACCCACGTCGACCACGCCGCCGTGCTCCCCCGCTGTGTCGCCGCCGTCCATCACGGCGGCGCGGGCACCACCGCCGCGGCACTGAGAGCCGGTGTACCGCAGGTGATCTGCTCGGTGCAGGCCGACCAGCCCTACTGGGGCGCTGCCCTGCGGCACCTCGGCCTGGCCGCGACCGTCCCCGCGAAGGACCTCACCGGCGACCGCCTCGCCGACCTGCTCGACCGCGTCGCCGACCCCGAGACCATCCTGCGCGCCGCCGCGTACGCCGGGGAGTTCACCGGCGACGGCGTCGACCGCGCCGCCGACGCCGTCGCCGCCCTGGCCGCCCCGACCCCTTCGCTCAGGAGGCTCCGATGAGCACCGACATCGCCATCCGCACCACCGGTCTCGGCAAGTCCTACGGCGATTTCACCGCCGTAGGCGGGGTGGACCTCACGGTCCCGGCCGGTTCGGTGTTCGCCCTGCTCGGCCCGAACGGCGCGGGCAAGACCACCACCGTCCGCATGCTCGCCACCCTCGTGCGCCCCGATCGCGGCAGTGCCGAGATCTTCGGCTACGACATCGCGCGCGACGCCACCGCCGTGCGATCCATGATCGGGCTCACCGGCCAGTACGCCTCGGTGGACGAAACCCTCACCGCCGGTGAGAATCTGCGCCTGTTCGCCCGCCTGCTCGGCTTCTCCCGCCGCGGTGCCGCCGACCGCGGCGCGGAGCTGCTCGACGAATTCGAGCTGGCCGCGGCGACCGACCGTCCGGTCTCGCAGTTCTCCGGCGGCATGCGGCGCAGGCTCGACCTGGCGGCCACGCTCATCACCGACCCACCGCTGATCTTCCTCGACGAGCCGACCACCGGCCTGGACCCGCACACCCGCGACAAGATGTGGGGTGTCGTCCGGCGCCTCGTCGCCCGGGGCGCGACCGTGCTGCTGACCACGCAGTACCTCGAGGAGGCCGACGCGCTGGCCGACCGGATCGCCGTCATCGACCGCGGCGCGATCGTCGCCGAGGGCACGGCGACCGAACTGAAAGCGTCCATCGGCGACCAGGTGCTGCGGCTGGATCTGGCCGATCCCGCGGATTCCGCCCGCGCCGAGGCCGTGGTCGTCGACCTCACCGGCGAGATCCCGGAGGGCTCGACCGCAGGCACCCTCACCGTCGCCCTGGCCGACGCGGGCACCGCGGCCGATATCGTCGCCGCCTGCCGCGCCGCCGGAATCCCGTTGCGCGGCTTCGCCGTCGACCGTCCCGATCTCAACGAGGTCTTCCTCGCCCTCACCGGCACCGCCGCCTGATCCCGCGAAAGGCCGTCATGACCGTCACCACCGCCGAGATCGCCCCGCGCACCGCGCCCGCGACGATCGACCGAAGTCCCCGCGTCACCCGGGTGGGGCCGCGCGCCGCGCTGTTCCATGCGCTGATGATGGCCTGGCGCGGCCTGCTCACCTTCCGGCACAGCCCACAGTTGCTCTACGACGCACTGCTGCTACCCATCGTCGGACCCGTCCTGTTCGGCAGCATCTTCGGCACTGCCATCGCCGGGAGCATGCAGGCGTACCTGCCGATCCTGATTCCCGGGGTGCTCGTGCAGATCGTGCTCACCTCGTCGGTGGCCACGGGCGTGCAGCTCTCCGAGGACATCCGCTCCGGGGTGTTCGACCGGTTCGTGGCCATGCCGATCGCCCGTTCCGCGCCGGTCGCGGGCGCGCTGCTGGCCGGGGCCACCCGCTATGTGCTGGCCGCGACGACCGTGGTGATCGTGGGCTTCGCCATGGGTTACCGGCCCGCGCATCCGCTGGGCTTCGTCGCCGGGGCCGTGCTGGTGGTGCTGGCCACCACCGCGATCAGCTGGTTGTTCGCGTTCATCGGCGTCACCGTGTCGCGGCCCGCGGCGGTGCAGGGGATGTCGATGCTGGTGCTGACCTTCCTCAGCTTCGCCTCCAACGCGCTGGTGCCCGAGGAATCCATGCCCACCTGGCTGGCGTTCGTCTCCGACTACAACCCGGTGTCCTATCTCGTCTCCGCCGTGCGCGCCCTGGCCGAGGACGGAGCCGTCGGCGCCGACGCGCTGTGGTCGATCGTGGCCTCGCTCGTCGTGGCCGCCGTCTTCGCGCCCCTGACCGTCCGCACGCTGCGCGCCCGCTGAGGAGCTCCCATGACCCGCACCGCCCCCGCGCCCACCCTCGTCGCGCCCGCCGCCGTCAACCGGCTCACCGCCGATGACGACCTGTTCCTGAAACTGCACAGCCTCTACGGCAACGCCCTGGTCAACCAGCTCGCCTGGCGCTTCGACGAACCCGTGCCGCACGCGGTGCTCACCCGGCTGCACGCCCACCTCGCCCAGGGTTTCCTGGCCCGGCGCGTGCAGCCGGTCCGGCTGCCGTTCGCCCGCCCGTACTGGCTGCCCGCCACGGCGGCCCTGCCTCTGGACACCGATCCGGACCCGGTGCCCGAGGACGAGGTGCTCGACTGGTTCTTCGCCCAGAGCCGGGTGGACTTCGACCCGGCGAGCGGGCGGGTCTGGCGGCTCTCGGCGGCACCGACCGTCTCGGGCGGCACGCTGGTCTCGCTGGTGACCTCGCATGTCGCCGCCGACGGCGGCGCGGTGCTGTTCGCGGTCGGCGACGCGCTGGCCCGGCTCGCCGCCGACGAGACACCCGACCGGTCCGCGAGCTCCGGGCGGCTCGTGGGCACACGACCGCGGAACCCGTTCGCCGCGAACCTGTCCGACGCGGCCGGACAGACCCGCGCCATCGTCCGCGGTATCCGCGCCGCGCTCGCGGCCCGCGCCGTCACCGAGCCCGCCCGCAACCCGCGCCCCGCGCTGCCCGCACTCCCCGTCACCGCACGCTGGGCACCCGCCGATCTCGTCGCCCGCATCGATCTGGAGCAGTGGAACACCGCGGCCCATCGCCACGGCGGCACCACGAACGGCCTGCTCATCGCCCTCGGCGCCGGACTGCTCGGCCGCAGCGGCCGCCTCGGGGACGCCGCCGAGATCCGCGTCGACGTCCCGCATTCGCTGCGCGGTCCGGGCGATCCCCGCGCCAATGCCACCACCGGGCTACCGATCTCGGTCACCTACCGCACCGGCGAACACATCGACCTGGCCGCCGTCCGCGCGGCGGTCAAACGCGCCGCCACGGCCTACCGCGACCCCGCCACCACCCCGGCCCTGCAACACCTGCAGCCGCTCCAGATGGTGCTGCCCCAGGTGGTCCTGCGCCGGTTCGCCCGCACCGCCAAGGCGCCGGAGTGCCTGTGCACCAACCTCGGCGACACCGCCCTGGGCGTGGCCGAGCTCGCCGGACACCGCGCCGCCGCCGTCCTCATGCGCCCGGTGGTCTGCGCCAACGATCCGGCGATGTTCCGGCGCGTCGAGGTCGGCGTCAACCTGTCGTTCAGCACCGACGGCGACACCGTCACCCTGGCGATCACCGGCGCCGACCCCGACCGATTCCCCACCCGCGCGCACCTGCGCGAGCAGGTCACGGCCGAGCTGGCGTCCTGGGGCCTGACCCCGCACTACTGGTAATCACCCGCTCCGGGTGAGGACGGGCGCCGGGTGCGCGTGTTCGCTGGAACTCGTGACCAAGTACCCACCGATCGACGAGCACGGCATCGTCGGGGACCTGCAGACCGCGGCACTGGTGTCGTCGGACGGGACGATCGACTGGTGGTGCGCGCCCCGCTTCGACTCACCGAGCGTGTTCGCCTCGCTGCTCGACAGCGAGAAAGGCGGATACTGCAAGGTCGCCATCGACACCTCCCACACCGCCACCGTCCGCCAGCTCTACCTCCCCGACACCGCCATCCTGCTCACCCGGTTCAGCGGGCCCGACGGGGTCGGTGAGGTCGCCGACTTCATGGAACCGCTCACCGGTGACGAACCGGCCGAGCGGCACCGGCTCGTGCGCGTCATCCGGGTGGTGCGCGGCACCCTCACCTTCACCCTGGCCTGCCGTCCCCGCTTCGATTACGGCCGGGCCACCCACACCCTCGACCTGCTCGACGACCACGCCGCGGTCTTCGACTCCCCCGGAGCAGGCCTGCACCTCGAGACCTCGTCCCACATCGTCCTGCGCGCCGACGGCACCGACGCCGTCTCCTCGTTCACCCTGACCGCCGGTGACGTGGCTGGCGTCGTCCTCACCACCACCGGCCCGGGCACGGCACTGACCGAACGGTCGACCCCCGACGGCGTGCGCGACGAATTCGACCGCTGCAGGCGCTTCTGGCAGAACTGGCTGCGTACCTCCAACTACCGCGGCCGCTGGCGCGACATGGTCAATCGGTCGGCCATCACCCTCAAACTCCTCACCTACGCCCCGACCGGCGCCCCCATCGCCGCCGCCACCATGGGCCTGCCCGAACAGATCGGCGGCGAACGCAATTGGGACTACCGCTACACCTGGATCCGGGACGCGTCGCTGTCGGTGCGGGCGCTGATGGACCTCGGCTTCACCGAGGAGGCCTGGGCCTTCCGCAACTGGTTGCGCGAGCGGGTCGGGGCGGGCGGCACCGCCTCCGGGGAGCCCTTGCAGATCATGTACCGGGTCGACGGCGACCCGAAGCTCACCGAGGAGATCCTCGACCACCTCTCCGGCTACCGGGGTTCCGCGCCGGTCCGGCTCGGCAACGGCGCCGCCGACCAGATCCAGCTCGACATCTACGGCGAGGCCGCCGACGCGCTCGCCCAGGCCACCGGCGTCGCGGGCATCGACGGCTGGAAGATGTTCGCCGGGCTCGTCGACTGGCTCGCCGACCACTGGGACCGCCCCGACGAAGGCATCTGGGAGACCAGGGGCGGCAGGCAGAACTTCACCTACAGCCGCCTGATGACATGGGTCGCCTTCGACCGCGCGATCCGCCTCGCCACCGACGACGCCCGGCCCGCCGACCTGATCCGCTGGCGCACCGAACGCGACGCCGTCTTCGACCAGATCGTCGAGAAGGGCTTCGACCCCGAACGCCGGGCCTTCGTGCAGCACTTCGACACCCAGGTCCTGGACGCCTCGCTGCTGCTCATGCCCCGCATGGGCTTCCTGTCCGCGTCGGACCCGATGTGGCTGAGCACCCTCGACGCGATGGACCGCGAACTCGTCAGCGACAGCCTGGTCTACCGCTACGACCCGGAGGCGTCCCCGGACGGTCTGCAGGGCACCGAGGGCACCTTCAACCTGTGCAGCTTCCTCTACGTCGAAGCGCTCGCCCGCACCGGCCGGGTCCAGCAGGCGCGCTACGCCTTCGACAAGATGCTCACCTACGCCAACCATGTCGGCCTGTTCGCCGAGGAGATCGGCCCGTCCGGCGAACAACTCGGCAACTTCCCCCAGGCCTTCACCCACCTGGCCCTCATCGCCGCGGCCCAGGCCCTCGACGAGGAACTCGACCGCGCCGAAGCCCGCCCCTGACATGTCCGGCGGCGCGGCAACCCCGCGCGGCGAGATCATCGATCGGACGAACCGCCCGCCGATCCGCTCCCCAGCACGCACAGCGGATTCGCCACCATGGCGGCCTGCGCCGAACCCGACGACGACCCGGTGATCCCGGCGTCGACCGGTGGTGTGTTCGGCACCGGCGCCGCCGGGTCGCCCGAGCCGCCGGTCACCATGGACGCGCCGTCGAGATGCGCGGGGGCCGGGACGTCGAGCAGATCCAGCACGGTCGGGGTGATGTCGGCCAGGGTGTATCCGTTGTGCTGCGCGCCCGCCGCGAACCCCGGTCCGCGCGCGATCACGAAACTGGCGGTCTCGTAGGCGCTCTGCCCACCGTGCCCACCCTCCGGCTTGTGCCCGTGATCGGTGGTGACCAGGATCGTCCAGCGCTCGCCCGGATGCGCGGCCGCGCGCGCGTCCACCGCGTCCGTGATCTTCCCGACCAGGCCGTCCGCGCGGCCGATGGCATCGCGATACGCCTGCGGCCAGATTCCGCGCAGGGTGTGTCCCACGATGTCCACCTGGTCGAGGTGGGTGAACAGCAGATCGGTCCCGTCGTCGGTGATGGCCGCGACGGCCTGCGCGGTGGCCGTGGCGTCGGCGGTCGTCTCACAGACGCCCGCTCCGGTGGGATCGAGCTGCGTGACGGTCACCCGGTCGGCCCGCGGGCTGCCGGTGCGCGCGATCATGCCGATCGTGTCCCAGGTCCCGATGGAGGCCGTCGACAGCGACGGATGCGCGCGCTCCACCTGGGTGAACACCGTCGGATACTGCGCGAAAGGTCCGGCGTCGCAGGTGGATCCGTTGTCCTGGATCCCGTGCTTGGTGTCCCACACCCCGGTCAGCGCCGTCGCCCACGAGACGCACGACATCGTGGTGTGCGGGGCGATGGAGGTTCGCGCCAGGGTGCCCTCCGCGGCCAGCCGGTCCAGGTTCGGCGCCTCGGCCGCCGACACCTCACTCCACAGTGTGCCGTCGATACCGATGACCACGACCTTGTTCACGACCGGTGCCGCCGGGGCGGGCGCCGCGACGGCGAGCGGGACAGCGGCCAGCGCGGCGGCGGCGAGGATGCGGTGAGTACGAGACATGCGCGGCACCGTAGCCGCCGAACGGACCCGCCACCCAGCAAATTGGACAATCGACCGAGACAGTCCCGCCCACTGGGAATCCCGTTGTCGCGCGACATCGGCAACGGGTCCCGGGTGGGCGCCCCTCACCTCACCGGGCGAGAGGCAGCACTGTCGCCAAGGCACGCAGGGCCGCGAGGTAATCCTCACCCAAGACCTGGATCGCGACGTGCCCCGCCCCGGCATCCAGGTGCGCGGCCAGCCCCGCGGCGACCCGCTCGGGTTCGCCGTGCAGCGCGAGCACGTCGATGAGCCGATCACTGCCCGGACTCGTCAGGTCCGCTTCGCTGAAGCCGAGCCTCCGCAGATTGCTGACATAGTTCACCAACCCCAGATACATCGGGATCATCGTCCGGGCGACAGCACGCGCTCGTTCGGGATCACCGTCGACGACCACCTTCTGCTCCGCGACGAGCAGAGCGTCCGCACCGACGACCCCGCGCGCGCTCCGGGTGTGCTCCGGCGGGGCGAGATACGGCAGCGCACCGGCACTCCGATCACGGGCCAGCTCGAGCACCCGCGGCCCGAGCGCCGCGAGCGCCCGGCTCTGTTTCGGCACACCCGCCGCGTCGAGTTCGTCCAGATAACTCACCAGCGCGTCATACGGCTTGATCGCGTCCGCGCCATTGGCCTCCCGATGACCGGCCCCGATCCCGAGCAGGAACCGCCCGGGAAACCGCCGCTCGATCCGATGGAACGACTCCGCCACCACCCCGGCAGGCGCCGTCCAGATATTCACGATGCTGGTCCCCACGGTCAACGACTCCGTCGCCGCGAGCAGCCCCTCCGCCGCCGCAAGATCCCCAGGCGGCGAACCCCCCAACCACACCGCCCCGAACCCCAGCCCTTCGATCTCCCGCGCATCCCCCGGGGTAACCCCCTGGTACCCACGCCACACACCGTACGTCCCGGCAACCTTCGTCATGCCGAACCCAACCCCCACCCACCCCACCGTATTCCCGCCCGAATGCCTCCTGCCACACCTGCCCAGCTCGCGGATCGGGCACCCCAGCACGTGTGCATGTGCTCTTTCGAGGTAGGTCGACCTGGAGCCGACCGTCACTGTGCGGCCCTCGTCATCGAGGCCACCGCAGACAACCGGCTCGGCAGCGGTTCGGCGGAACCGCTGCCCGGCGGCTCCGGCTAGCAGTCGCGGCGGCGCAGGGCCAGCCAGCCCACTCCGATGGCCGCCGCTGCCCAGCAGGCGCTGACGGCGAGACCTGTCCATGGGCCGAGGACGCCGGTGGGGTCGGACACCAGGACCTGGCGGCCCGCGCGGTCCGGCAGGTACTCCGCGACGCTGCCTCCTCGGGTGACATCGCCGAGCACGAACGACAGCATCAGCACGACCGGGATCAGCACACCCATGGTGACGGCCGAACTGCGCACCAGGGTGGCGATCCCCGCGGCCATCAGCGCCATCAGCGTCAGGTACACCGCGCAGCCGAACGCGGCCCGCCAGGCGACCGGATCGTCCAGCCCGATCGCGCCGTCACCGATGAGGGGCCGCCCGACGAGCAGGCACAGGACGCCGATGACGAGCCCGACAGCGAAGGTCAGCGCACCGATCACGGCCAGATTGGCGGAGTACAGCAGCCCCCTCCGTGGCACGGCGGTCAGCCACACCCGCATACCGTTGTCGCGGTACGGTCCGGCGGCGCAGGCCGCACCGAACGCGATGGCGATGACCTGCCCGAAGTTGATTCCGAAGAACGACAGCAGCACCGGATCGAAATCCGCTGTGCCCTTGTCTTCGTGCGCGAGCGTGGCGCTGCCGAGCAGGGACAGCCCGACCGTCACCGCGAACAACAGCACCAGGATGCCGTTCAGCGAGGGCAGCGATCGAGCCTTGATCCATTCCGAGCGAAGGACCGGGGTGAATGTCATGGTCATGCCTTCTCGAGTGCGGGGGTGGTGGCCACGTATTCACCGTCGGCCGAGGTCAATTCGAGGTATGCCTGTTCCAGCGATCCCCGCTCTTCGGCGAGTTCGAGCACCGGGACGCCCGCGTCCACGAGCAGCGGGCCGATCCGGTCGAGACGCTGCCCCGGGATGAACCAGCTCCCGGAGTCCTCGACCACCTCGATTCCGGCACCGGCCACTACCGCTCGCAGCCGCGCTCCGTCGGTCGTGCGCACCCGCACCCGCGACTGCACATGATCGGCGATGAAGACCGGCAACCCGGTATCGGCGAGCACCCGGCCGCGGCCCAGCACGATGAGGTGGTCGGCGAACGCGGCGGTCTCCCCCATCAAGTGACTGGAGACGAGCACCGTCCGGCCCTCGCCCGCCCAGCGGCGCAACGTTTCCCGGATCCAGATGATCCCTTCGGGATCGAGCCCATTGGACGGTTCGTCGAGCATGATCACCGGTGGATCACCCAGGAGCGCCGCCGCGATCCCGAGGCGCTGGCGCATGCCGAGCGAATAGGTGCGAACCCGGCGCCCCGCCACGGCCCCCAACCCGACCTCCTCGAGGACCGCGGTGACCCGCCCGGCCGGAATGCAGTTGCCAGCAGCGAGCGCGAGCAGATGATCGCGCGCGGTGCGGGCCGGATGCGCGGCCGCGGCATCGAGCAGGGCGCCGACCGTGCGCAGCGGCCGGTCGATATCGCGGAACCGGCGACCGCCGACGGTCGCCGTCCCCGAACTCGGCCGGTCCAGGCCGAGGATCAGCCGCATCGTGGTCGACTTGCCCGCGCCGTTGGGGCCGAGGAATCCGGTGACGCGCCCGGGGCGGACCGAGAAGTCGATCCCGTCGACAGCCCTGGTACGCCGGTAGATCTTGCTGAGTTCGCGGACTTCGATACTGGTCATATTCCCACCATCGCCTGGTCGCGCGGCCAGAACTTCCCCACCGAGCGGGTATCGCCTCCCCCGCGCGGGGGAATCGCCGGCCACCGAACGCTGGCACGATCGACCTGTGTTCACGACACTGTTGCGGCCACTGGCGCGTTCGGTGACCTACACCCGCGGACTGCATCTGGCCCTGCCGATGACGGCAGTGGCCTTGTGGATGTTCATCGACAAGGACAGTCCCTGGGTGCCTGCGCTACTGGCCGTGCCGATCGGGCTGATCCCGGGCGTGCGGCTGGCCGAGGCGATCCAGGCGCAACTGTTCCTCACCCCGCACGAACGCGGCGCCACCGATGCCTCGATCGCCGTGGCGCCCGCCGCCGACTGGGCGGATCGCTGGCGGACCGTGCTGTGGCTCGAGATCCGCTTGCTGGCGAGCACGGCGCTGTTCGCCATCGGCGTACCGGCGATCCTGCTGTGTTCGGATCTCGTACGCGCGGCACTGGGCGCCGGGCCGACCGGGGACACGCTGATCCGCCTCGCCGGTCCGCGCTGGTGGTACGCGCTGGTCGCGCCGCTACCGATGCTGCTGCTGCTCGCGGTGCTCGTCGGCCTCGGCGAGCTGGTCACCGCCGGTGCGCGGTGGTTGCTCGGCCCGTCGGCCTCGACCCGGCTGCACGCGCTGGAAGAACGCACCGAGCGGCTGCTGGAGAACAACCGCATCGCCCGCGAACTGCACGACTCGATCGGCCACTCGCTCACCGCGATCGTGTTGCAGGCCGGTGCGGCCCGCGCGGCCGGTAAGCCCGAGTTCACCGGCACCGCGCTCGCCGCGATCGAAGACACCGGCCGCACCGCGCTGGCGGATCTCGAGCGCGTCCTCGCGGTGCTGCGGGAACCGAGCACGCCCGTGGACCAGCGTCCGGTGCTGACCGCGGCCGCCCGCCTGTTCGACTCGGCCCGGTCGGCGGGAGCCACCATCGATGCCGATATCACCGGCCCGATCGAGCGGGTCTCCGGTCCGATCTCGCGCGAGGGCTACCGGATCCTGCAGGAAGCACTCACCAATGCCCTGCGGCACGCGGGCCGTGTCGCTGTGCGGGTTCGGGTGCACGCGGACGCGCACTGGCTCGAGCTGGAGGTGTCTAATCCCGTCCCGGCCGCCGGATCGGCCGATCGAGCGGTCCCGGCCGGTCCCGGCAGCGGCCTGCGCGGGATTCGGGAACGCGCCGAACTCCTCGGCGGCGATGCCCACATGGGCCCGGCGGACGGGCAGTGGCGGACATGGGTCCGGCTCCCGACCCACGGCCTAGGCTGATCCGGTGACCATCTCGGTGCTGCTGGTAGACGACGAACCGCTCGCCCGGGCGGGGCTGCGGACGATTCTCGATGCGCAAGAAGGAATTACGGTCATCGGCGAAGCGGCCGACGGCGTCTCGGTGGTCGGCGAGGTCAAGCGACTGCGCCCGGATGTCATCGCCATGGACGTGCGGATGCCGCTCATGGACGGCATCGAAGCCACCCGAGCGGTCCTTCGAGCGCTCCCGGACCCACCGAAGATCCTGATCATCACCACCTTCGAGAACGACGACTACGTCTACGAGGCACTGCGCGCTGGCGCCGACGGCTTCCTGCTCAAACGCGCCCGCCCCACCGAGATCGCGAACGCGGTACGCACGGTCGCCCAGGGCGATTCGGTGCTCTATCCGGCCGCGGTCCGATCGCTCGCGGCAGGCCGCGGAAACGACACCGCCCGCGCGATCCTGGCGCGCGCCGACCTCACCCAACGAGAAGTAGCGGTCCTGCGCCTGATGACGAAAGGACTGTCGAACGCCGAGATCGCGGCCGAGCTGTATGTAGGGTCGGAAACGGTGAAAACCCACGTCAGCTCGATCCTGGCGAAGTTCGGCTCCCGAGACCGCACCCAGGCGGTCATCGTCGCCTACGAATCCGGCTTCGTCTAACGGCTACGCCGCGCCGAGCGGGCAGCGCGAGCAGTCGGGCACCATCTGGGAAACCTACGGGCCGACGACCGGCACGGAACTCACGTTCTGACGAGTCACGGGCAGCGGAGCGCGATCCGGGCCGGGGAAGTCGGGCGCGAGCTCCGGTGGGTCGATCCCGGCGGCGAGTCGTCGCTCGCGGCGGGCACGCAGGTAGCGGTCGGCCAGGACACAGCACACCACGATCAGCAGCAGGGACCAGCCGAAGGTGGCGCGGGAGTACTCGAGGTCGCGGCCGAACGCGGGCCAGCGGAACAACAGCCACGTCTCGTAGCTGGCGAAGCCGAAGATCGCCAGCCATGCGGGCCAGTTCCGCACCAGCGAGCTGCGCTGGACCACGGTGAGCAGTAACGGGAACAGGAACATCGAGTAGTACTGCTGCCCCAGGGAACTGAGCACGAACTCCGCCGTCAGCAGCACACCGGCGACGGTGGTGGCGAAGAACAGCTCCTGATCGCGGTAGTAGCGCCACAGCAGCCACAGGCTGACCGCGACCATCCCGGCCAGCAGTGCCCGCGCCGACAGGATCGCGCCCGCGGGGATGTCGTAATAGACGCCGAACCCCGACAGCGAGGAGTTGTAATAGTCGCGCACGCTCAGGCTGTAGGGCAGGTTGTGCACGAAATAGCGGCCAGGGTCGGCGGCGAACGGCCACGCGATCCCCGTCGCGGCGATCGGAAGCACCACCGCGATCACGACCGTGGACCATTGCCTGCGCACGGCGGGTAGCAGCAGCAGCGGCGCGAGAATCGGTTTGATCGCGATCGTCAGACCGAGCACCACACCCGCCGCGACATCGCGCCGCTGCAACAGCAGCATCAGGAACCCGACCTCGGCGAGGAAGAACAATCCGTTGACATTGCCGAAGGTCAGCGTGTTGACCAACGCCTCGGACAGAAACAACGCGAAGTAGGCCACCGGCGCGAGCGGGGACCGCCAGCTGTAACCGAACATCCGCAACAGCAGATGCATCGCCAAGATCGCCGCGAACAGATTCAGGAACAGGAACACAGTGCGTCCAGTCGCCTCGTCGAACAGCGCCATCGCCGCCAGCAGCATCGTGCCACCGGGGGGATAGAGGTAATGCGGATCCACCGAGGACAGATTCGCGGTGTAGACCGGCTCGTGCCGCAGAAACGCCGCCAGCGCGGTGTAGACCGGGGTGAAGTCGTTGGTGTGATGGCCCGGCAGCGCCTTGGAATACACCATGTCCGCGACGGTGACCAGCGCCAGCGGCCACATGATCAGCTGGACAACCCCGCCCGGCGAGAGCTCGCCGGGGTCCAGCAACCTGCGCAGCATCACCGGAGGTGACCGGTCAGCTGGGGAACGGCATCCACCACATGCTGGGCCCAGATCGGTTCCCCGATCCAGGTGAACTCCCAATCGTGGTGGGGGCGATGGAGTTTGCCGAGAACGACGCCGGTGTGCGAACGGGCGATCGACAGATCGACCCGCACCAGCTCGGCGCCGGTGACATTGTCGGTGACATGACAGAAGCCGTTCTCGATCTGCTCGAACTGCTGCCCGGTGTAGCAGGTCACCACGAACACCACCGTGGTGACCTCGGCCGCGATTCTGGTCAGGTCGACGACGACGACCTCGTTGTCGCCGTCACCATCGCCGGTCACGCTGTCACCGAGATGCCGCATGGCACCGTCCCGAGAGGACAGTTGCTCGTGGAAGGCGACATCGATCAACTGCTCGCCCGTGAAGGCCAACGCGGCCGCATTGAGGTCGATCTCAGTGCCACGGCGGCCGAACAACCCACCGCGGCGGACGGGATCCCAGCCCAGCCCGAGGGTGACGTGCGCGAGCGGGACGGGGCGGGCAGGGGGAACAACGCCATTCATACAGTGCTCCTCGACGAGCGATCGAACCCGGCTCGACGGTGTTCGAGACGGGTTGCCGACCAGACTTCCCGGCGCACCTGGGTGTAAAGATGCCGCAAAGACCGTGCTCACCGCAACTTCCCTGCCTCCGCCCACTGTTCGAGACACGTCTTCGCTCGCATCAATTCACTTGTCTGCCACTCCTTTTCGAGCGCTTCGCTGGTGCGGCGAGGCGAGGTGATCGTCCGGTGGCACGTGTTAGTGTGCGAAGGATCGGCGCAGCTCGTGCCGGGATGTTCGATGGGAGAATCGCTATGGGTGTCAGCCTGTCCAAGGGCGGCAACGTGTCACTGACCAAGGCCGCGCCGAACCTCACCGCGGTGGCCGTCGGCCTCGGCTGGGATCTCCGGACGACCACCGGGACAGACTTCGATCTCGATGCCAGCGCCATCGCGCTCGGCAGCGACAAGAAGGTGGTGTCGAGCGGGCACTTCGTGTTCTTCAACAACCTGAAGTCCCCCGAAGGCGCGATCGAGCACGCGGGTGACAACCGGACCGGCGAAGGCGCGGGCGACGACGAAGTGATCAACGTCGACCTGGCCAACACCCCGCCGACGATCGACTCGATCGTCTTCCCGGTCTCGATCTACGACGGCCTGAACCGCAGCCAGTCCTTCGGCCAGGTGCGCAACGCCTATATCCGCGTGCTGGACCGCAGCAACGGCGAGGAGCTGGCACGCTACGACCTGTCCGAGGACGCCTCCACCGAGACCGCCATGGTCTTCGGCGAGCTGTACCGCAACGGCGCGGAGTGGAAGTTCCGCGCGATCGGCCAGGGCTACGCCTCCGGACTGGAAGGCATCGCCAGGGATTTCGGCGTCGCCCTCTGATCGTCCGACACCGAACCCGGTGTCACAGGACCGCTCGCCGTCGACGATCGGATCGGCTCACTTCCGCCAGAACAAGTGGTGGACGACTCCGCTCGCGCTCGGGACCTTCTCCAGATGGAACCGGTCGGTGAGGTCGTCGGGGCTCTCCCAGAATCGCTCACCCCGCCCGAGCACCACGTCCGGGACCATCGCGCAGTGCAGGGAGTCGATGAGGTCGGCGGCGAGGAATTCCCGCACGGTCGCCACACCGCCGCCGATGCGCACATCCTTGCCGTCGGCCGCCGCGAACGCCTCCTTCAGTGCATCCTCGGGTGACGCATCGAGGAAATGAAACGTGGTGTCGCCCAGGGTGAACGAGGGCCGCACGTGATGTGTGAGGACGAACACCGGGGTGTGGAACGGCGGCTCATCGCCCCACCAGCCCTGCCAGTCGTAGTTCTCCCAGGGCCCGCGCTGCGGCCCGAACTTGTTGCGGCCCATGATCTCGGCGCCGATATTGTTGTGGAAGTCGCGTGTGAAGTAGTCGTCGAGCCCCTCACTGCCACCCGGCTCGGCACGATTCGGCCAGTGCGCGGTAGCCCCCGCCCAGGCGGCCAGCTTCGACGGATCGGCGTGCCCGAACGGCCGCTCCCGGCTCTGCCCCTCCCCCGACCCGAACCCGTCGGCCGACAACATGAAATTCTGCACCCGCACCCGCTGAGCCATCTCGAACCCCTTCCGTTCGCACCCGGTCAAGTAGTTGCGAACATACGCGCCCGGACCCGGTCGAGCACCGGTCCTCGGTCTGAGCGGTGTTCCGGCAACAGGAGCACACCTCGAGCGACGACGTCCAGGCATTCGGTCAACCCTGTGTGCTGTTCGGCGGAACCAATCCCCTGCACGAGAATTCGCTAGTCCACGCAACGGCACAATCCTGCTCACGATCCGCTGCGGCGTCGGCTCATTTGTCATTCCTTCGTCTCCACCCCCGGAGGAGAATCGCCGCCGGACAGTTCCGAATGAGAGACGTGAATCCGCTGGTAGACCCACTTCCTTGGTTGATGTCTGGGTGTTCCCTGTGTGACCTTTTGAGGATGACAACCCGGCATCCGCGATCATCCCCGTAACGACAGCGGCCCCGCCTCGGATTGCTCCGGGGCGGGGCCGCAAGCGAAAAGTGCTGCTAGCAGCTACTTTCCCATGCAGTCGATAGCACTACTTCTGGGCGGCCTTGTACTCACGACGGCGGCGGTGCAGGATCGGCTCGGTGTAGCCGTTGGGCTGCTTCGTGCCCTCGAGGACCAGTTCCTTGGCGGCCTGGAAGGCGATGCTGGCGTCGAAGTTCGGGGCCATCGGGGTGTAGGCCTTGTCGTTGGCGTTCTGGCGGTCGACGACGGGGGCCATGCGCTCGAGGCTGGCGATCACGTCGGCTTCGGTGACGATGCCGTGGCGCAGCCAGTTGGCGACCAGCTGGCTCGAGATGCGCAGGGTGGCACGGTCTTCCATCAGGCCGATGTCGTTGATGTCGGGCACCTTGGAGCAGCCGACGCCGTGGTCGATCCAGCGGACGACGTAGCCCAGGATGCCCTGGGAGTTGTTGTCCAGTTCCTGGCGCTTCTCCTCGTCGGACCAGTCGGTGGACTGCGCGAGGGGGATCTCCAGGATCTGGTCGACGGTGGCGCGGGGGCCGCCCTTGGCGATCTCGGACTGCCGCTTGAACACGTCCACCTGGTGGTAGTGGGTGGCGTGCAGGGTGGCGGCGGTCGGCGAGGGCACCCACGCGGTGTTGGCGCCCGCCTTCGGGTGGCCGATCTTCTGCTCGAGCATGCCAGCCATCAGGTCGGGCATGGCCCACATGCCCTTGCCGATCTGGGCCTTGCCGGGCAGGCCCTTGGCCAGGCCGGTGTCGACGTTCCAGTCCTCGTAGGAGGTGATCCAGGTCTGGGTCTTCATCTCGGCCTTGCGGACCATCGGCCCGGCCTCCATGGAGGTGTGGATCTCGTCGCCGGTGCGGTCCAGGAAGCCGGTGTTGATGAACACCACGCGGTCCTTGGCGGCCTCGATCGACGCGGCGAGGTTGACCGTGGTGCGGCGCTCCTCGTCCATGATGCCGACCTTGAGGGTGTTGCGGGTCAGGCCGAGGACGTCCTCGATCCGGCCGAACAGCTCGTTGGTGAACGCGGCCTCGTCGGGGCCGTGCATCTTCGGCTTCACGATGTAGACCGAGCCGGTGCGGGTGTTGGCGCGCTGGGTGTCGCCGTTGAGCGAGTGGATGGCGATCAGCGAGGTGATCAGGCCGTCCATGATGCCCTCGGGGACCTCGTTGCCCTCGGCGTCGATGATCGCGTCGGAGGTCATCAGGTGGCCCACGTTGCGCACGAACAGCAGCGAACGGCCGTGCAGCACCAGCTCGGAACCGTCGAGCGCGGTGAACACGCGGTCGGGGTTCATGGTGCGGGTGAAGGTCTTGCCGCCCTTGGTGACCTCTTCGGCCAGGTCGCCCTTCATCAGGCCGAGCCAGTTGCGGTAACAGACGACCTTGTCCTCGGCGTCGACCGCGGCGACCGAGTCCTCGAAGTCCATGATGGTGGTCAGCGCGGACTCGAGCACGATGTCCTTGACGCCCGCGGTGTCGGTCGAGCCGATCGGCGAGTTCGCGTCGATCTGGATCTCGATGTGCAGGCCGTTGTGCTTGAGCAGCACGGAGGTCGGGGCCTCGGGGTCACCGAGGTAGCCCACCAGCTGCGACGGGTCGGCCAGGCTGATGTCGGTGCCGTCTTCCAGGCCGACCTCGAGCTCGCCGTCGACGATCTTGTAGTACGACGAACCGATGTGCGAGCCGGTGATCAGGGTGACGGCGTCGTCGAGGAAGTTACGGCCCCACTCGATGACCTTGTCGCCGCGCACGCGGTTGTAGCCGGTGCCCTTCTCGGCGCCGTTGGCCTCGGAGATGGCGTCGGTGCCGTAGAGCGCGTCGTAGAGCGAGCCCCACCGTGCGTTGGCGGCGTTGATCGCGAAGCGCGCGTTCATCACCGGCACCACGAGCTGCGGGCCCGCGGTGGTGGCGATCTCGGCGTCGACATTGCCGGTGCCGATCTGGAACGGGGCGGGCTCGGGGCGCAGGTAACCGATCTCGGTCAGGAACTGCTTGTAGGCACCCTTGTCGTAACCGGTGCCGGGGCTCTCCTGGTGCCAGGCGTCGAGCTTGCCCTGGATCTCGTCGCGTTCGGCCAGCAGTGCACGGTTGCGCGGAGCGAGGTCGTTGATGACCTGCTCGGCGCCTGCCCAGAACGCGGCGGAGTCCACGCCGGTACCGGGGAGCGCCTCGTTCACGATGAAATCGTGGAGAACGCCGGCCACCTGGAGCCCGCCGACCTGAATCCGCTCTGTCATCTACTGCCTCACTTTTGAGATAGCCGGGTGGGAAAGTCGATGTCATGTTACCCGTGGGTAGTGGTGACACCTCGTGTGGGTTCGAACGCCCAGCGGGCGATATCCATTCCGCCACGCCGATTCACCGACCGGTGAGGTGGGCGTGGCGGACCACCCCTTGATTGTAGGCGGGGCGCGTTTTAATGTACTGATCGGAACATTACTCGGTGACGGGCGCCACTCGCCCCGCCGGAGCGGAGGCACGGTGACCGTCGCGCACCCCGGCGAGCCGGGTTCCCCGGTCCGCCGTCGCGGCCGTCCACCCGCCGCCGCGCGCGGTGCCGCCGACACCGCCGCCCGTATTCGCGCCGCCGCGCTCGCGCTGTTCGCCGAGCGCGGTTTCCACGCCACCGGGGTCGCCGAGATCGGCGCGCGGGCCGATGTGCAGCGGGGGGCGCTGTACTACCACATCGGGTCCAAGGAGGAGCTGCTGTGGCAGATCCTCGGCGACTACACGCGGCTGCTGCTCGCCGACGCCGAACGGATCGTCGCCACCCACGCCGAGCCGGTCCTGATCCTGCGGCTGCTGATCCGCAGTCACGTGGAGCTGATCATCGCCCATCGCCGCGCGGTCGCGGTGCACCTGCGCGACGCCGCCGCGCTCACCGGTGACCGCGCGGCCGAGCTACAGCAGCTGCGCGACCGGTTGCAGGGGCTCTGGCAGGACGTGATCGACGCCGGTCACGCCGCCGGACAGCTGCGCAGCGCCGATCATGTGGTGACCAACGGTCTGCTCGGCATGCTCAATTCCCTCGGTCTCTGGTATCGCGAACGGGGCGCGCACTCCCCCGCCGAGATCGCCGACATTCTCACCGAGACCGTCCTGTCCGGGCTGGTGGCCGCGGACGACAACACGAAAGGCTGACCATGGCGTGGGATTTCGAGACCGATCCGGAGTACCAGCGCGAGCTCGACTGGGTGGCGGAGTTCGTCCGCACCGAGGTCGAGCCCCTGGATCTGCTCTACCCCAATCCCTACGACCGGACCGATCCGGAGATCCGGGCGCTCATGCGGCCGCTGCAGCAGCAGGTCAAGGATCGTGGGCTGTGGGCCTGCCATCTGGGTCCCGAGCTCGGCGGACCAGGTTACGGTCAGCTGAAGCTGGCGCTGCTCAACGAGGTACTCGGCACGTCGATGTGGGCGCCACTCGTGTTCGGTTGTCAGGCACCGGATTCCGGCAATGCCGAGATCCTGGCGCACTTCGGCACCGAGGAGCAGAAGGCGAAGTACCTGCGGCCGCTGCTCGACGGTGAGATCGGGTCCTGCTACGCGATGACCGAGCCCACCGGCGGCTCGGATCCGACGGCGTTTCGCACCACGGCGGTGCGCGACGGGGACGAGTGGGTCATCAACGGCGAGAAGTGGTTCAACTCGGTCGCCGAGTTCGCCACCTTCCACATCGTGATGCTGGTGACCGATCCCGACGCCGAACCGCACCGGCGGCTGTCGATGTTCATCGTCCCCGCCGACACCCCCGGCATCGAGCTGGTGCGCAACTTCACCGTGCCCGGGTTCAGCGAGCACGAGGGCCACCTGCGGTTCACCGATGTGCGGGTGCCCGCCGATCACCTGCTCGGCGGGAGGGCGCGGGGTTCATCGTCGCGCAGACCCGGCTCGGCGGCGGGCGGGTGCACCACGCGATGCGCACGGTGGCGCTGGTTCGCAAGGCCTTCGACATGATGTGCGAGCGGGCGGTGTCGCGGCCCGCGCGCAAGGGCGTGCTGGGCGGGTTCCAGATGACCCAGGAGCGCATCGCCGACAGCTGGATCCAGATGGAGCAGTTCCGCCTGCTGGTGCTGCGCACCGCGTGGCGCATCGACCAGGCCCAGGACTACCGGGCCGTGCGCAAGGACATCGCCGCCATCAAGGTGGCCATGCCGACGGTGATGAACGATATCGCCCGCCGCGCCCTGCACCTGCACGGCGCGATGGGGGTGAGCACCGATCTGCCGTTCCTGGACATGACGACCTACGCCGAGGTGATGGCCATCGCCGACGGGCCCACCGAAGTCCACAAGATCACGCTCGCCAAGGAAGTCCTCAAGCAGTACTCCCCCGCGGATCCGGTGTATCCCAGTGGTTTCCGGCCCGCGCTGCGCGAGAGTGCCCGGGATCTGGTGGCCCGCCGCTTCGACCGCGAAGTGGGCAATCTCTGACCTGGGCTGTGGTCTGCGGCACAAGCTGTCACAGGAGGCGATCTGCCGGGGCACGGTGTCGATGATCCGCAAGGAGGGCCGCGCGCCCGGCTCGCTGTCGGCGTTCAAGGGCCCGCGCGAGCGTGCCGCGGCGGTGGCCGGGAAACAGGCCGGGAAAAAAATCAGCCGACAATCGGCGCCCGTTCTGCCACCATGAATTCCACGCCGGTGATTTTGCACCGGTAGCGACGAGACCCTGGGAGAGGAGGAGACGGCCATGAAACATCCCGCGCCACAACGACAGTCGAAGTCCCGCGCGCGCGGCGACGGTAAGGCCCGCATCGAGTCGCGTTACGCGGCGGACGCGGTGAGCGGCATGGCCCGTCTCCGGTTCGCGCACTGACGCGACAGCCCCTCCACTCCGGCTTCTCGTTCACTTCTCTGGAAAACATGGTGATTCCCATGACGATCCGTCATGCCGTCGACCCGATGGCGCCCACTTCCGACACCTGGATACGCACCAGGGTCCTCGTGCTCAACGCCAGCTACGAGGCCCTCGACGAGATCACCGCCGACCGGGCCGTGACACTGCTGATCAGCGGTGCCGCGGAGACCGTCATCGAGCGGGCGCCGCGGTTCCCGATCCGGTCCCAGCACCTGGTCATCGGCCTGCCGGAGACCATCCGGTTGCTGCGCTACGTCTACCTGGGCCACGTCGCCCCGGTCGACGAGGCCAGCCGCGCCACCCTGGCCGGGGTGCTGCGCCGCGACAAGCACCGCTGCGGCTACTGCGCGGACTGGGCGCAGACCGTCGACCACATCCGCCCGCGCAGCCGGGGTGGCCCCAACACCTGGGGCAATCTCGTGGCCTGCTGCGCCCCCTGCAATACGTCCAAGGCCGACCGCACCCCCGAAGAGGCGGGGATGCGGCTGCTGTGGGAGCCCAAGGCTCCCGACCCGCTCGCCCGCACCCAGCGCCGGATCTGGAAGGAGTACGCGCCGTGACCACCACCGACCTCGCCCTGACCGACCTGCTGACCCTGTCCGATTCGGGGCAGTGGCACCGCGCCGCCTGCCGGGGTGACCCGAACCACGAGGCGTGGTTCCCGTACCCGTCGCAGGACTTCGACTACGCCCGCCGGATCTGCGCCGGTTGCCCGTTGCTCGCGGGGTGCACCGAGTACGCGGCGAGCACCGGTCAGTCGGGAGTCTGGGGCGGCCGTGAGTTCGACCGCGGCCGGGTGATCCGCGAGTGACCGGCCGGGGCCGGGCGTCCGTCTCGACACCCGGCCCCGATGCTGTGAGCTGGGCGGATACCGGTCGGGACGCTCGGCTGCTGCCGTCTGGTCACGGGTCCTTAAACTTGCCGCGTGGGTACACATCGCAGCGGGACCAGATCTCGGAGTATCAGCAAAGGTCCGGTTATCGCGGCGTCGGTACTCGTGCTCGTCCTGGTGGCCGTGTTCGCCTGGTTCCAGTTCAGTGATCGCGCCGATTCGACCGATGTGGCCGCCGCCGCCGAGTGCGTCGAGGGGCCCGCGGCCCTCGATGTCACCGTCGATCCGGCCATCGCCGGTCCGGTGCGCGCCGCGGCCGACGCCTACAACGCGACCAAGCCGCGGGTGCGTGATCACTGCGCGCAGGTGAAGGTATCGGCGCGCCCGTCGGCCGCGCTGGTCACCGGGCTGGCCGACACCACGCAGTGGGATCCGGCGCTGGGCCCGAAGCCGGGCCTGTGGATCGCCGATTCGAGCCGGTCCATCGACCTGGTCCGGGTGCCCGGTCTGATCGAGGGTTCGCCCGCCTCGATCGCCACCAGCCCGATCGTGCTCGGGGTGCCCGACGCGTTGCGCCAGGCGCTCGAGCAGCACCAGATCACCTGGGCGGATCTGCCCCGGTTGCAGCAGGGCTCGCTCGACGAGCTCGGCCTGTCCGGCTGGGGTGGGCTGCGAATGGCGCTGCCCTCCGGCGACGCCACCACCGCGGCCGCCGCCTCGATCGGCGCGGCCGTCTCCGGCACCGAACCGCTGAGTGAGCAGGCCGCGGGTGACGGACAGGTCGTCGCGGCGATCTCCGGGCTCGCCGCGGGCGCCCCCACCCCCGCCGACCTGATGACGGCCATGTCCGAGATCAGCGCCGACCCCACCGGCGACGCCGTGCACGCGGTGGCGGCTACCCAGCAGCAACTGGGCACCGGCGGGCTCACCGCCTACCGGCCCGCGGGCAGTGCCCCGATCGCCGACTACCCGGCGGCGCTGCTGTCGGGCCCGTGGGTGGACAAGACCCAGAACCTCATCGCCTCCCGGTTCATCGATTTCCTGCGCGCCCCCGAGCAGGCGGCCGCGCTGGCGGCAGACGGGTTCGGCCCCGCGATCGGCTCGGCACCGGCCAATCCGCCCAAGGGCGCGCTGCACAAGGTGCAGTCGACGCTGGCCAACCCGGTGCTGGGCGTGAACGCCACCGTGCTGCTGGATGTGTCCTCCTCGATGAGCACCACCGACGGGTCGGCCACCCGGCTGGCGAACGCGAGCGCGGCGCTCGTCTCGACCTTGCAGGTGATGCCCCCGGACTTCGGTCTTGGCCTGTGGACCTTCGGCAAGAACATCGACGGCACCAACCCCTACGAAGTCCAGGTTCCCACGGCGCTGCTCACCGATTCCCAGCGCAATGCCTTCGGCCAGGCCATCATCTCGACCTCGGC
The DNA here is from genome assembly GCF_037034205.1 of Nocardia sp. SSK8. Taxonomy (NCBI): domain Bacteria; kingdom Bacillati; phylum Actinomycetota; class Actinomycetes; order Mycobacteriales; family Nocardiaceae; genus Nocardia; species Nocardia sp. SSK8. The sequence continues at coordinate 244,651 of NZ_JBAGKD010000002.1, read as the reverse complement.
GACCCAGATCAGCGCCGATCAGGCGTATCCGAGCCTGCTGGCCGCCTATCGGGCCGCCGTGGCGGCCTACTCCCCCGGTCGCACGAATTCGATCCTGCTCATCACCGACGGCCCGGACGACGATTCCTCGCTGACCGGCACGGCGCTGGTCAGCGAGATCACCGCCGCCACCGATTCGGGGAAGCCGGTGCGTATCGATGTGATCGTGATCGGCGGCGAGGGCACCCAGACCTTGCAGGCGCTGGCCCAGCAGACCGGCGGCACCTACACCCGGATGACCACGAGCAACGATCTCGGCTTCGGTACCGCCGTGGTGCAGGCCCTCACCACGCCCTGAGTCCGGTCAGGGCGAGACCTCCACCAGCGCACCGGATTCCAGCGCGATCCAGAGGTGACCGGCCGCGTCCACGGTGAGGCCGTGCGGTTCGGCACCGGGCAGGTCCAGGTGGGTGACGGCACCCTCGGTCGTCATCCTGCCGAGTCGGGCGCTCGCCCATTCGGTGAACCACAAGGCCCCGTCCGGGCCGGTGACGAGCGCGTGCGGCCGGGCCGCCGGGTCGGGCAGTGGGTATTCGGTGATGGTGCCGTCCACGGCGATCCGCCCGATCGCCCCCGCCCCGATCTCGGTGAACCACAGTGCCCCGTCGGGTCCGGCGGTGATGCCGACCGGCGCGGCGCCGGAGGTCGGCAGCGGGTACACCGTCACCGCGAGGTCGGTGTCCACCCGGCCGATCGCATTGCCCTGGTTGATGGTGAACCACAGCGCGCCGTCGGGGCCGGGTGTGATCATCGAGGGCATCCCGTCGATCTCGACCCGGTCGATCCGTCCGTCGGCCGCGATCCGCCCGACCCGCCCGCGCTGTAACTCGGTGAACCACAACCCTTCCGGCCCGACGCACAGCCCGTAGGGACCGTCGAGTTCGATGCTGGTGACGGTGCCCTCCGCCGCGCGGCGCCCGAGGCGTCCGCCGCGGAACTCGGTGAACCACAGGGCGTTGTCCGGGCCGGTCACCAGGACGGTGGGCTGGCCGTCGACCGGGTCGAGGGTGATCATGTCGACGACCCCGTCCCGGTAGCGTCCGATCGCGCCTTGCGTGGCCATGGTGAACCACAGCGCGCCGTCCGGTCCGACAGTGATGCCGTAGGGTGCGCCGTCGACCTCGACGACGTTCACGAGCTCAGGCACAGTCCTGAATTCCCTTCTGTAGTCCCCGGAATCGACGACGCAGGGCCCGGTCGTGCGAGACGACCACCACCGCGCCGCGGTAGTCGTGCAGGGCGCGTTCCACCTCGTCGACCAGGGTGAGCGAGAGGTGGTTGGTCGGTTCGTCGAGCAGCAGCAGGTCGTATTCCCCGGCCAGCACCCGGGCCAGGGCGAGCCTGCGCCGCTGCCCTTCCGACAACGTACCCACCGGGCGGTCGAACTGGTCCGCGTCGAACAGGCCGGTCGCGCGCAGGGCGTCCCGGCCGAAGCCGTAGGTGTCGACGACGCTGCGGTCGGGATCGAATCGTTCGTCCTGGCGCAGATAGCCGACCCGGCCGGGCGCCGCGGCGTGCACGGCGTCGAGTAGGGTCGATTTCCCGGCGCCGTTGGGGCCGTGGATGAGCACCCGGTCGCGCGGACCGACCGTCAGCGAACCGACCGCGAACGCCGTTCGGGCGCCCGCCGCCGCGAACCGGCCACGGAACCGCAGCGGTTCCGGCGGGCACGGCACCGCGTCCGCGCGCAGCCTGCGCAGGCGCTCGGCGGTGCGGCGCACCCGCGAGGCGACCGAGCTCTGCACCCGGCCCGCGTTGCGGTCGTAGGCCATCTTGTTGTTGTCGGTCATCGCGCGGCCGTGGCCCACCTGCACGGCGGTGGTCGCGGCGAACTCCTCGAGCCGGGCGATCTCGTCACACCAGCGGGCGTAGTCCTGTTCCCAGCGGATCCGGGCGGCGGCCTTCTCGTCGAGGTAGCCGGTGTAGCCGCCGCCGAAGCGGGTGAGGGTGCCGTCGGCGACCTCGACGATCGCGGTCACCACGCGATCGAGGAAGACCCGGTCGTGCGAGACCACGACCACGGTGCCGCGGTGGGCGCGCAGCCGGTTCTCCAGCCAGGTCAGCGCGGCCTCGTCGAGATGGTTGGTCGGCTCGTCGAGCAGCAGGACCTCCGGGGAGGCCGCGAGCAGGCGGGCGAGCCCGAGCCGGGCCCGCTCGCCGCCGGACAGGGTCGTGAGCTCGCGCGCCCGGTCGATGCCCGCCAGGCCGAGGCCGTGCAGGGAGGCCTCGACCCGGGCGTCGGCGGCGTAGCCGTCGCGGGCTTCGAAGCGGGTGAGCAAGGCACCGTAGCGGGCCATGTCCTGGGCTTCGGCGGCGTCCTGCATGCCGCGTTCGAGTGCGCGCAGCTCGGCGAGCGCGGCGTCGACGGCCGCGCCGACGGTCGCGCCGGACAGCGTCTGGGCGAGATGCCCGACGCCGCCGTCGGCGGTCACCGTGACCGCGCCGGAGTCGGCGGTCTCCAGCCCCGCGAGCAGCCGCAGCAACGTCGACTTTCCCGACCCGTTCTCCCCGACGATCCCGACCCGTTCGCCGGGCCGGACGGTCGCGGACACGGTGTCGAGCACGGGCCTGCCGAGGTAGGACTTCGAGACGCCGTGCAGAGACAGCTGAGTGGTCAAACAATGCTCCAATCGCAACTTGTGTAGCTTTAACCCTACAAAGAGTCGGCAGCTAACGCAACAGGAGTTGTTTTTGGAACCGCAACGACGTCCCGGCGGACGCAGCGCCCGGGTCAGGGAGGCCGTGCTCGACGCCACCGCGGCCGAGCTCGCCGAGCACGGGTATCCCGGGCTCACGGTGGAGGCCGTCGCGCAGCGCGCCGGAGTGCACAAGACCACGGTGTATCGCCGCTGGCGCGGGCCCGAGGGCCTGGTGGCCGACGCGCTCGACCGCGCGAGCGAGCAGTCCTGGCCGATTCCCGACACCGGGAGTCTGCGCGGGGATCTGCGCGCGCTCACCGAGCTACTGCGCACCGGCTTCACCGATCCCGAATCCGGCAGTGTCGCCACCGCTTTCGTGGCGGCGGGCATGCAGCATCCCGATGCCGCGGCGGCCCTGCGCGCCTTCTACGCCGCGAGGCACCGGGAGGCCGCCGTGCTGGTGGAGCGGGCCGTCGCCCGGGGCGAACTCGCACCGGTGCCCGATCCGGTCGAGATCATCCGTTTCGCGCTGGCCCCGGTGTTCCATCGGCTCTTCGTCACCCACGAGCCCGTCACCGCGGCGGACGCGCGCAGGGCCGCGGACGCCGCCGTCACGGTGGCGACGGCGGCGCGGGACTAGACACGGACGGCGTAGACCTCGTGCAGTTCGGTGCCCGCCAGGGACGGGTCCTGGCGGGTGCGTGGGCTGAGCCCGTGGGCGTCGAGGAGCTTGCAGAACTCGTCGAGGCGCCCGTTGTGGTCGTGGACCTCGGCCACGACCGACCGGATCCGGGACCAGTCGGATTCGGTGATGCCCAGCAGCACATCGAATTCGGCGCGTTCGACGTCGACCTTGAGCAGCCCGATCTCCGCGCTGGTGTCGTGCGCGGCCAGGATCGCCGAGACGGTGGTGACCTCCACGTCGATCTGTTCGCCGTCGTGCAGGCCCCGGGTGATCAGGGAGATGGCGTCGTCGGGCAGGCCGCTGTTGCGCAGGAAGATCTTCGTCGCCTCGTCGTCGGCGGCGCGGTCGGCGTACAGGCTGGAATTGGCGGTGGCCTTCGGGTACCAGGTGAACGGCAGCACGCCGGGCGCGGCGCCGACGGCGACCTCGAGGGCGACGCCGTCGGGCACGTGCGCGGCCATATTGCGGCGCAGGCAGTCGTAGGTGGCGGGGGCGGGTTCGGCGGCGATCACCCGGACCTCGGGGTTGGTGTCGGCGAACATCATGGCACTCAGGCCGATATTGGCGCCGATGTCGACGGCGAGGTCGCCGGGGCGCAGTGTGGCCGCGGCCTGCCGGTAGAACCCGTCGGCGACCATCTCGTTCCAGAGCATGCGGGCTTCGGCCGGGCTGGTGCAGGTCACGGTGCGGCCGTCGGCGAGGCGGAGGTTCTGCGATGCGGTCATGAGGTCATGAATCCTTCGAGGATCGGGCCGATGACGGCCAGCGCGGATGGGTGCGTCAACTCGAGGTGCCGTGCGTCGATCACGGTGTTGTGCACGGCGCCGGTGATATGCGGTTGCCAGGTATCGGCGATGGCGTCCGGGTCGGGCCGGTCCTTGCCCGCGGTGAAGAAGACCAGGTCGCCGTCGAAGACCCGGGGGCGGTAGGTCTCGGCGAGGGTGCCCGCCGTGTCGAAGCTGCGCATCACGCGGTCGACCTGCTCGGCGGTGAACAGGCCGGTCCCGGTGATCTGTTCGCGGATGACCTGCCAGGCCTGTTCCGGCGTGCTCGCGGTCGCCGCGTCGCCGAGGTCGAACAGTTCGCGCCAGCCGCCGAGCAGATCGGCCATCAGGTCGCCGGGCGCGGACTCTGCGCCCGTGGCGGCTGCGGGGGTGCCCGCGGCGCTGTCCATCATGGCCAGCAGCGCCACCAGCTCGCCCTGTTCTTGCAGCAGAACCGCGACGGCGTGGGCGATCTCGCCGCCCAACGACCACCCGAGCAGGTGGTACGGCCCGTCCGGCTGGGCGCGCCGGATCTCCTCGGCGTAGCGCCGGGCGAGTTCCTCGATCGACCCGGCGACCGGTTCGGCCGCGACGACGTGCGGGTCCTGCAACCCGTAGACCGGCCGGTCGGCGCGCAACTGCCCGGCCAGGCCGCCGTAGAACCAGGCCAGGCCGCCCGCCGGGTGAATCGTGAACAGCGGTGCCGCGTCACCCGCGGGGCGTAGCGGCAGCAGCACCTGCATGCCGGAGGCGCCGTCGGTCTCGTCGGCCCGGCGGGCGAGGGCGCGCGGGGTGGCGTCGTCGAACATCCACGGCAGTTCGATCGCGACGCCCCGGGCGCACAGTTCGGTGACCGCCATGGTGGCCAGCAGCGAGTTGCCGCCCAGGTCGAAGAAGCCGTCGGCTGGGCCGACCCGCGGCACCGACAGGACCTGCGCGAAGACCTCGGCGACGACCGCCTCGGAGTGTGTCCGTGGTGTCTGCGGTTCGTCGGTGCCGTGGTCGAAATCGGGGGCGGGCAGGGCCTTCCGGTCGAGTTTGCCGTTGATCGTCATCGGGAGCGCGGGCAGCACGACGACGGCCGACGGGACCATATATCCGGTGAGCACCTCGGTCACCGACTGCCGGATCTCCGCCGGATCGGCCGTGCGCCCCGCCACCGGGACGACGTAACCGATCAGCTGGTCGACCTCCCTGGCGTGCCGGTGCACCGCGGCCGCCGCCTGCGCCACGGCGGGATGCCGCAGCAGCGCGGCTTCCACCTCACCCAATTCGATACGGAAGCCCCGCAATTGGATCTGGGTGTCGGCCCGGCCCAGATACTCGAGCTCGAGCCCGCCGGGCCCGCGCCGCCACCGGCCGAGATCGCCCGCGCGGTACATCCGGGCGCCCGGCCCGCCGAACGGCGCGGCGACGAACCGGCCCGCCGTCAGCGCGGCGGCCCCGCGGTAGCCGCGGGCCAGCTGCTCACCGCCGACGTACAGTTCGCCCGCGACGCCGACCGGGACCGGCCGCAGGCGGTCGTCGAGCACGTGGACCGTCAGCCCCGGCAGTGCGGTGCCGATTCCGCGCGCGCCCGGTCCGTCGACCTCCGCGAAACCGACATGGACGGTGGTCTCGGTGATGCCGTACATGTTCACCAGCCGTGGCGCGTCGACCGGATGGGCCGCGAACCAGCCGCTGAGCCGGGCCGTGTCCAGGGCCTCGCCGCCGAAGACGACGTAGCGCACGGCCAGTTCCGTGCCACCGGCTTCCCGGTATCGCCGTTCGGATTCGACGAATCCGTAGAAGGCCGAGGGTGTCTGGCTCAGCACGGTGACCCGCTCGCGGGCCACCAAGTCGACGACGGCGTCCGGTGTCCGGGAGGTCTCGTAGTCGACGACCACGACCCGGCCGCCGGTGAGCAGCGCGCCCCACATCTCCCAGACCGCGAAATCGAAGGCGTAGGAGTGGAACAGCGTCCACACATCGTCGGCGCCGACCTCGAATCTCTCGCTCGTGTGGGTGAGCAGGGTGACCACGTCCCGGTGGGTGACGGCGACGCCCTTCGGACGGCCGGTCGATCCGGAGGTGTAGATCATGTAGGCCAGGTTGTCGGGCCGCGGCGCGCGCGGAGTCGCCTCCGCGAGGACGGTGCTGTGGTCGAGATCGACACGGGGACCGTCGAATTCGGGTAGCCCGGCGGGAACTCCGGACCAGGTCAGCAGGGCGACGGGGTCCGCGTCGGCGAGGACGAACCGGAGCCGGTCGGCCGGGTACGCCACGTCCAGCGGGAGGTAGCCCGCCCCCGACAGGATCACACCAAGGAGCCCGACCACCAGGTCGGTGGTGCGGGGTAGCGCCACGGCCACCAGGGTGTCCGGCCCGGCGCCGCACGCGCTCAGCCGGGCGGCGACCGCGCGGGCGCGCTCATCGAGTTCGCGGTAGGTCAGCACCGTGGCGCCGTCGGTCACCGCGACCGCGTCGGGTGCGAGCGTGGCCCGGCGCGCGAACAGGTCGCCGATCGTCGTCGCGGGTACCTGGGTGCCCGGTTCGCCTGCGGCATCGAGCAATTCGCGTCGCTGCCGCGACTCCAGGAACTCGATATCGCCCACCACGGCTCGGGGATCGGCGGTGACCGCCTCCAGGATCCGGACGTACCAGCGGGCAAAGCGCTCCATCGACTCGTCGGTGAACAGGTCGGTGGCGTAGGTCAACCGGCCGACGATGCCGCGTGGATGTCCGTCGGCGTCGTAGCGTTCGACCAGTTTCACGTTCAGATCCGACTGGGCCTGTTCGAAGAAGTTCTCGACCGGCTCCACCGCGATCCCGGGCAGGTTCAGCACCGCCTCGTCGAGGTTCTGGTAGTCGATGGTCACCTGATACAGCGGCAGGTGCGCGGTCGACCTGGGCGGGTTGATCGCCTCCACGACCTGTTCGAACGGGACGTCCGCGTGCGCCATGGCGGCCAGATCCGCGGCCCGGACCCGCGCCAGCAGGGTCTCGAAGGGATCGCCCGAACGCACCGGGGTGCGCAGGACGACGGTGTTGACGAACATGCCGATCAGATCGTCGAGTTCGCGTTCCCCGCGTCCGGCCATCGGCGTGCCGACCGCCACGTCGCCGGTGTTCGCCAGCCGCGCGAGTAGCACGGTCAGCGCGGCGTGCGCGACCATGAACGGCGTCGCGCCCGCGGTGCGGGCCAACGCGCCGATCCGCTCCTGCAGGGGTGCGCCGATCGTGAATTCGAAGGCCTGCCCGCGCATCGAGGCCACCGGTGGGCGGGGCCGGTCGGTGGGGAGTTCGAGCAGTTCCGGCAGCCCGGCCAGGGTGGTCCGCCAGTAGTCCAGCTGGCGCGACAGCAGCGACTCGGGATCGCTGTCCGCGCCGAGGACTTCGTGCTGCCACAGCGCGTAATCGGGGTACTGCACCGGCAGCGCGGGCCAGGCGGGCTCGGTCGCGGCGGTCGCGGCGTGGTAGGCGGCGGCGACATCGCGGGCCAGCGGGATCATCGACAGGCCGTCCGCGCAGATGTGGTGCACCGCGATGACCAGCACGTGATCGTCGGGGCCCACGTCGAACAGCTCGGCCCGCACCGGCGGCGCCTCGGTCACCCGGAATCCGGCCGACACCACCGTGGCCACCGCCTTGGGCAACACCGATTCCTCGATGACGACCGGGCGCAGCGCGGGCACGACCTCCGTGGCGTCGACGACGACCTGGCGTGGAATGCCGTCGACCACCGGGAATTTCGTGCGCAGCGATTCGTGCCTGCCGATGACCAGCGCGCACGCGGCCCGCAGGGCGGCCAGGTCGAGGTCACCGGTCAGGCGGATGACCAGGGGCACGTTGTAGGCGCCGACCGAGGTGTCGAACTGGTTGAGGAACCACATCCGCAGCTGCGCGGGCGACAGCGGCACCGGCGCGTCCCCGGTCCGGCGGGCCAGGGCCGGGCGCCCGACCAGGTCGCGGCCGGTCAGGTGGGTGGCGAGGTCGGCCAGCACCGGGAATTCGAACAGGTCGCGGACCGAGACCCGCACGCCGAGCGCGGAACTGAGCCGGGCTGTCACCCGGGTCGCGGTCAGCGAGTTGCCGCCGAGGGAGAAGAAGTCCGAGCGCATGCCGACGCGGTCGAGTTCGAGGACTTCGGCGCAGATGTCGGCCACGACCTGTTCGGTCTCGGTGGCCGGGGCCAGATAGCCCGCGCCCGAGGTGAAGACCGGGACCGGCAGGGCGGCGCGATCGAGCTTGCCGGTGCTGGTAAGCGGCAGCCGGGGCAGCACCACGCAGCGCTCGGGCACCATCGCGGCGGGCAGCCTGCCCCTGGCCCAGGTCCGGACCTGCTCAGGGTCGACGGTGTCGCCGAGGAGGTAGCCGACGAGCCGCTCGGTGCCGTGCGCGTCGGCGCGGACCACCGCGACCGCGTGCGCGACGTCCGGGTGCCCGGCCAGGACGGCCTCGATCTCGCCGAGTTCGATGCGCTGGCCCCGGATCTTGACCTGATGGTCGGCGCGGCCGAGGTAGTCGAGGGTGTGTCCGGCGGTCCAGCGGACCCGGTCGCCGGTGCGATACAGCCGTTCCCCCGGCACGAAGGGGTTCGCGACGAAGCTCGCCGCGGTGGCGCCCGCGCGCCCCACATATCCGCGGGCGAGCTGGACACCGCCGACGTACAGTTCGCCGGTCACCCCGACCGGGACCGGCCGCAGCCGGGCATCGAGCACCAGCGCCGAGGTCCCGCGGATCGGGCCGCCCAGGGTGACGGTCTCCCCCGCCCGCAGCGGATCGCTGATGGCGACCATGATCGTCGTCTCGGTGGGCCCGTAGCCGTTGAACAGTTCCCGGTCCGGTGCCCACACAGCGGCGAGTTCGGCAGGTACCGCTTCGCCGCCCGCGACGAGCACCCGCAGGCGGTCGAGGCCCTCCGGTGCCATGGTGGCCAGCACGGTCGGGGTCAGGAAGGCGTGGGTGACGCGCTGGTCGCGGATCACCGCGGCGAGCTCCTCCCCCGCGAAGACGTCGGGCGGGGACACCACGAGCGCCGCGCCGTGCGGATGCGCCATCAGGACCTCGAGCAGGACGGCGTCGAAACCCGGTGCGGCGCACTGCAGGATCCGCGAATCGGCGTCGACGCGGTAGCGCTCGCGCTGTTCGGCGGCGAAGTTCGCCAGGCCGGACCCGGTCACGGCCACGCCCTTGGGTGTGCCGGTGGTCCCGGAGGTGTAGATGAGGTACGCGGTGTCGGCGGCCCGCACCGGAACGGACCGGCCACGGTCCACCGTCGAACGCGGTCCGGGCTCGTCGACGCGGAGACGGTGCCATTCCCCTTCGGGCACACCGTCACTCGTGCCTGTCCGGGTCGCCACCACGCGCGCGCCGCAGTCGGAGAGCATGACCGCGAGCCGCTCGGCGGGGTTGCGCGGGTCGAGCAGCGCGCAGGCCGCGCCGAGTTCGGCCACCGCCCAGATCGTGGTGATCAGGTCGATGGAGCGCGGCATGACCACGCCGACCGTGTCGCCGTGTCCGACGCCGTGCGCGGCGAAGTGGTCGGCCAACCGGCTTGCCCTGGAATCCAATTCGGCGAAGGTGAGCTGTTCGGTACCGCACACGACCGCCACGCCGTCGGGGCGGAGGGCGCGCCCGCGCCGGAGCAGTTCGGTCAGCGGTTCGGGCGGCACGCTCGCCGCGCCCCGGGCCGGGACCAGGGCCGCGCGTTCCGCCGGTGTCAGCAGGTCCACGTCGCCGACGCGGGTGTCCGGATCGGTCGCGATCGCGCGCAGGACCCGTTGCATCCGGTCGGTGAAGGCGGCGGCGGTGGCCGCGTCGACCCGGGAGCGCTGGTAGCGGACCCGGATGTGCAGGGTGTCGGTGTGGTGAGCCTGCACGGTGATCGGATAGTGCGCGGCGTCGGTGCCCTCGACGGCGGTGACCCGCACCCCGTCGATATCCGCGTCGCCGAGGCCACTGCTGTCGACCGGGTAGGACTCGAAGGCCACCAGGGTGTCGAACAGAGCACCCCCGCCGGTCGCGGCCATGATGTCGGACAGCGCCACGTGATGGTGGTCGAGCACACGGGTCTTGTCCGCCTGCAACCGTTCGAGGGCCTGCGCGAAGGTGCGGTCCGGGCGCACCCGCACGGGAACCGGCACGGTGTTGACGAACAGGCCGATCATGGCTTCGACACCGGGCTGGTCGGCGGGGCGGCCGGACACGGTCTCGCCGAGCACCACGCGTTCGCGGCCGAGCTGGCCGGACAGGACGGTCGCCCAGGCGAATTGGACGACGGTCGCGGTCGTGACGCCCCGCGCCCTGGCGAAGTCCGTCAGCGCGCGATCGAGATCGGCGTCGAGGTCGATGCTCAGGTCTACCGGGATGTCGACGGTCGCCGCACCGCCCGCACCGGCCACCAGCGTGGGTTCGGTGAAGCCGCTCAGCGCGTCCCGCCAGACCTCGACGCCCGCCGCGGTGTCGTGTCGTCCGACCCAGTGCAGGTACTCGCCGTAGGACGGCGCGCCGGGCAGCAGGGCCGCCTGCGCGTCCGCCGCGTACAGCCCGACCAGGTCGCGCAGCAGCAGCGGGAGCGACCAGCCGTCGAGCAGCAGGTGGTGCGCGGTCAGGATCAGCCGGAACTCGGTGGGCGACACCGTGACCAGGACGAACCGCACCAGGGGCGGGTCGGCGGGGTCGAAGGCCGCGGCCCGCTCGTCGGCGAGGATGCCCGGCAGTGCCGCGGCGGGGGCGTCGACGGTGCGCCAGTGCGGCGGGGCGTCGACCGGAATCACCTGTGCCGCGGTCCCGTTCGCGGTGCGGGTGAAGGCGGCCCGCAGGTTCGGATGCCGCCGCAGCAGTGCGTCGGCCGAGCGCCGCAGGCGGGTCTGGTCGAGCGTGCCGGTGAGGGTCATGGCCGATTGCGCGGTGTAGACATCGAGCGCGCCCTCGGCGAGTTCGGCGTGGAACAGCAGCCCGCTCTGCAAGGGCGCCAGTGACCAGACCGCCTCGAGCGGCCCGTACCGTGCGGTGAGCTCGTCCAGGTCCGGCTGAGTCACCGCGACCAGCGCGACATCGGACGGGGTGAGTCCCCACTCGGTGTCGCGGGTCGCGGCCTCGGCGATCTCGCGGAGCACGGTCAGCCACTCACCGAGCAGATCCTCGACCTCGTTGGTGTCGAGAATTCGGGTGGCATAGCCGATCTGGGCCGACAGTTCCGGCCCGTCCGGGGTGTCGGCGATGGTCGTGTCGATCGTCAGCGCGGTGGCGGCGGGCATAGCGGGGTCGAAGGCCGCGTGCCGGTCGAAACCGTCGGCGGCGGGCACCCAGGCGACGCCGGACAGGGCGGCGAGGTCGACGCCCGCGCGGCCGAGATTGTTGAAAGCGATCTGCGGTTCGGGCAGGGCCGCCAGCACCTCCGCGGTCTCGGCGTGCAGGTAGCGCAGCAGGCCGTAGCCGATGCCCTTGTCGGGCACGGTCCGCAGCCGCTGTTTCACCGCTTTCACCGCGGCCCGTGGGTCGGTGTCGTCGACGACGAGATCGACGGGGTACGCGCTGGTGAACCAGCCGACCGTGCGCGACAGGTCGGCACCGGCGGCCAGCTGTTCCTCCCGGCCGTGGCTCTCCAGCAGAATCCGCGCGCCCGTGTGGGCGACGCCGCGCCTGCGGCGCCAACGGCCCAGTGCCAGTACGAGTCCGGCGAGCAGCGCGTCGTCGGTGGTGGCGTGGGCGGCGCGGGGAATGTCGGCGAGCAGCGCGGTGGTCAGCGCGACCGGCAGGGTCAGTGTCGTCCGTGCCACCGTCGCCTGCACGTCCACGGCCGGGTCGAACAGCTCGGCGCCCAGCGGCGGTTCGGGCCGCGCGCCCATCTCCTGCCAGAGCCCGAGTTCCCCGGCGCGCTGCGGCGCCGCGGTGGCCAGCGCCTCGGCCCACCGGCGCATCGAGGTGCCCACCTCGGGGAGTTCGACCGGCCGCCCCTCGGTGACCTGCTGCCAGGCAGTGACGAAATCCGGGATCAGGATCCGCCACGACACCCCGTCGACCGCGAGATGGTGGACGACGAGCAAGGCCCGCGCGGCAGCCGAGACACCGGGCTCCGGGAGCAGGCACACGACCTGGATCAGCACGGCCGCGGCCGGGTTCAAGCGCGCCGACACCTCGGCCAGCGCCGCCTCGGCCGCTGCCGTGAATCCCGCACTGCCGGGCACACTTCCGGGACCGAAGGTGCGTACCGACACCACTTCGTCCGCGTCGACCGCACCGCGCGGGAGGACCTCGAGGTGGTCGGTGTCGAGGCGGGCCCGCAGCAGGTCGTGCCGGTCGAGGACGGCCCGCACGGTCGCCACCACATCGTCGCGGCGCGCGTCCCCGGGCAGCTCGACCAGCAGGGACTGCGCGAACCGGTCGCCGCCCGACCTGCCGAGGAACCACGACACGATCGGCGTGCGCGCCACCGCGCCGACACCGCCGCCGTCGAGCTCGGCCAGGGTCACCCGGCCCGCGGACTCGGCCACACTCGCCAGCCCGCGCACGGTCCGGTGCTCGAAGATGTCGCGGGCGGTGACGAGGACACCGGCGGTCTTCAACCGGGCGGCCAGCTGGATCGACATGATCGAGTCGCCGCCGAGCGCGAAGAAGGAGTCCTCGGTGCCGACCGTCGCCAGGCCGAGCACGTCGGCGAAGATCGCCGCGATGGTCGCCTCCCGCTCGGTGGCCGGAGCGGTCGCCGTTGCCGACGGTTCGGTGACCGGCTCGGGCAGGGCGCGCCGGTCGATCTTGCCGGTCGCCGACATCGGCATCTCGTCGAGCACCGTGAAGGTGGCGGGCACCATGTGCTCCGGGAGTGCCGCCGCGAGGCGTTCGCGCAGGGCCGTGACGTCGATCGTCGCGCCGTCGGCGGCCACCAGGTAGGCGGCGAGGGTCGGCTGTCCGGCGGCACCGCGCCTGCTCACCGTGACCGCGGCGGCGAGTTCGGGGCAGGCGATCAGCGCGGCGTCGATCTCGCCGAGTTCGACGCGCTGACCACGGATCTTCACCTGGAAGTCGGCGCGGCCGAGGTATTCCAGGGTGTGCTCACCGGTCCAGCGCACCAGGTCACCGGTGCGGTACATGCGGGTGCCGGGCGTGCCGAACGGATCGGCGACGAAGGCCGTCGCCGTCGTGCCGTGGCGGTTCAGATAGCCGCGCGCCAGCGAGGTCCCGGCCAGATACAGCTCGCCCGCCACCCCGATCGGGACCGGGCGCAGCCGCCGGTCCAGCACCATCGCCCGCACGCCGCGCATGGGCGCGCCGATGGTGATCGGGTCGCCGGGCGCGAGCTCCGGGCTGACACACACCGCGACCGTCGCCTCGGTGGGGCCGTACACATTGTGGAAGCGCCGTCCCGGCGCCCAGGTGGCGATCAATTCGGCGGGCACCGCCTCGCCGCCGACCGTCAGCATGCACAGCGTCTCCAGGCCCGCCGGTGCCATCGTGGCCAGCACGCTCGGGGTCAGGAAGGCGTGCGAGACACGCTGGGTACGGATCAGGTCGGCCAGCTCCGGCCCACCGAACACCTCCGCGGGCGAGATCACCAGCGTGGCGTGCGCGGTATAGGCCATGAGCGATTCCATGAGCACCGCGTCGAAGGCGGGCGAGGCGACCTGCAGGACCCGGGAGGCGCGATCCATCCGGTAGTGCTCGTCCTGCTCGGCGGCCAGCCCGGCCAGCCCCTCGTGCGTGACGACCACGCCCTTGGGCAGACCGGTGGAGCCGGAGGTGTAGATCAGGTACGCCGCGTCGTCGAGCCGGACCGGCCGGGCGGGCACCGTGGTTCCGTCGCGATACGCGTCGTCCGCGCGGGTGAGTACCTCGGGGTCGTCGACGCACAGCCACTCCACCGTGGCGGGCAGCCTGACAGGGCCCGCCTGCGCCGACCGGACGGTCAGGCCGAGCCGGGCTCCGGAATCCTCGGCCATGTGGACCAGCCGGTCGGCGGGATAACGCAGATCCATCGGCACGAAGGCGGCACCGGTCTTGGCCACCGCCCACAGCGCCACGTGGTATTCCACCGAGCGCGGAAGTGCCAGCGCGACAAAGGTTCCGGTGCGGGCACCGGTGACCGAGAGTAGGGCCGCCAGCCGATCGGAGCGGGCGTCGAGCTCGCCGTAGGTGAGTGTCTCCCCGGCACCGACCAGGGCGGTGGCGGCCGGGTCGACGGCCGCGCTCGCGAGCAGAGCGGGCAGCGTCCGTGCCGGGACGGCGGCGGGCTGTCCGGCGGGCCGCAGCTGGGCCGATTCCTGCTCGCCGAGCAGATCGATCGAGCCGATCGGCTCCTCCGGCCGGGCGGTGATCGCCGCGAGCACCCGCACCAAGCGGTCGGCGAACCGGGTGGCTGTGGCGTCGGTGAAAAGGTCGGTCGCGTAGACGATCTCGCCGTCCATGCCGGTGCCCGCGCCCCGTTCGTTCATCAGCACCGTGAGATCGGACTTGGCCTGCGCGGCGCCCGGGTCGAGCACCTCGACGCTGATGTCGTCGAGTTCGAACGCGGTGGTCTCGGCATTGCGGAAGCCGAGCAGCACCTGATACAGCGGCGAATAGGCGGTGGACCGGGCGCGGTCGAGCACCTCGGCCAGCCGGTCGAAGGGCAGGTCGGCGTTGGCGAGGGCGTCGAGGTCGATCTCGCGTAGCGTGCCGAGGAATTCGCGCAGCGGCTGGTCCTCGTCGATCCGGGTGCGCAGCACCACCGTGTTCACGAACATGCCCACCAGATCGTCGAGTTCGGGCCTGCCCCGGCCCGCGACCGGGGTGCCGATCGAGACGTCGCCGGTGTGGGCGGTGCGGCCGAGCAGGATCGCCAGCGCGGCGTGCACCACCATGAAGACGGTGACGCCCTCGCGCAGCGCGAGCTCGACGATCGCCTCGTGCAGGCCGGGTTCGACCGTGAACCGCACCCGGGCACCGGTGCTGGACAGCACGGCGGGCCGCGGGCGGTCGGTCGGAAGTTCGAGCAGTTCCGGCGCGTCGGCCAGCACGTCCCGCCAGTAGGCGAGCTGCCGGGCCGCCATCGACGCCGGGTCGTCCTCGGCGCCGAGAGTCCGCTGCTGCCAGCGCGCGTAGTCTGCGTAGTCGACCGGCAGCGCGGGCCATTCGGGTTCACCACCGAACCGGCGGGATCGGTAGGCGGCGAAGACATCCCGGGCCAGCGGTGCCATGGACGCGCCGTCCGCGGCGATGTGGTGCACCACGACGACGAGCACGTGCTCGTCGCGCCCGGTGCGGTACAGGCGGGCCCGCACCGGCGCGGACCGGGCGAGGTCGAATCCCGCTGCCACGACGGTGCGCAGCTCGTCGGTGAGCCGGGCGGGGTCGGTGATCTCGACCGGTTCCAGCTCGGGCAGCCCCACCGCGGTCTCGCGGACGAGCTGATGGGGTGTGCCCCGCACATCGGGGTAGATGGTGCGCAGCGGTTCGTGGCGGGTCACCACGTCGGCCATGGCGCCGCGCAGCGCGCGCAGGTCCAGCGGGCCGGTCAGCCGGGCCGCGAAGCAGATGTTGTAGGCGCCGGAGCCGGGATCGAGCTGGTTGAGGATCCAGATGCGCCGCTGCGCCGCCGCCAAGGGGACCTCGTCGCGGTCGTGCCCGCGCACCAGGGGAACGCCGGAATAGCGGTCGCGCAAAGCGATCCGCTCCGCCAATTCGGCGATACTCGGCGCCTCGAAGACGTCGCGGACTCGCACCCGCACCCGCAGCGCCGCTTCCGCGCGGGCCGCGAGCTGGGCGGCCGACAACGAGTTGAGGCCGATGTCGAACAGGTCGGCCGCCACACTCACGTGCTCGGCGCCGACGATCTCGGCGACGATATTCGCCAGCACCACCTCGCGATCGGTCCGGGCCACGTACTCGGCGATCATCTTGGCCCGCAACGCGGCCCGGTCGGGGCGGCCGTCGGCGCTCTCGTCGGTGTCGTCGAGTACCGGTCGCGCGAGCGCGGCCCGGTCCAGCTTGCCGGTCGGGGTGAGCGGCAGGGTGTCGACGACCCGCACCGCGGCGGGGACCAGGTAGGCGGGCAGCAAGCGGGTCAGCTGCTTGCGGACCGTGGCACCGTCGAGGGTCAGACCGGCGGCGGCCGTGACGAAGGCGGTGATCCGGTCCGGGGTGACGACCGCGACCGCGCGCGCCACCGCGTCGATCGACCGCAATGCCGCCTCGATGTCCCCCGGTTCGACCCGCTGGCCGTGGTACTTCACCTGGAAGTCGCTGCGGCCGTGGTATTCCAGCGCCCCGGACCGGCTCCGGGAGACCAGGTCGCCGGTGCGGTAGAGCCGCTGTCCCGGCGCCCCGAACGGGTCGGCGACGAACACTCCGCAGGTGAGGTCGGGCCGCCCGTGATAGCCGCGGGCGAGCTGGGGACCGGACACGTACAGCTCGCCGACGACACCCACCGGCACCGGCCGCAACCGCGGGTTCAGCACGTGCAGCCGCATGCCCGTCACCGGGTCACCGATCGGAACACCGCCGCGCAGTGCGGAATTCGCCGCGCACCGGTAGGCGGTCACCACCTCGGCCTCCGCGGGCCCATACCAGTTGACCACCTCGGCGGTGTCGAACACCCGCAACGCTCGCTCGACGGTCCGCCGGGCCAGCGCCTCCCCAGCGGGGAACAGCTGCCGCACCGAGGACAACCGGTCGGCGCCGGGGTATTCCAGGAGCACATCGAGCATCGACGGCACGAAGTGCACCGTGGTCACCTCTTCGGCCGCGATCAGCCCGGCCAGATACGCCGGGTCGCGGTGGCCGCCCGGTTCGGCGACGACGATCCGCGCGCCGGTCCGCAACGGCCAGAACAACTCCCACACGGCGATGTCGAAGGTGATCGGTGTCTTGTGCAGCACCACATCCGACCCGTCGTGTGGGAACTCGCGTTGCGCCCAGGCCAGCTGGTGGGTGGTCGCCGCATGGGTCAGGGCGACGCCCTTGGGCGCGCCGGTGGACCCGGAGGTGAACAGCACATAGGCGGTGTTGTCCGCCCGCAGCGGTGCGATGCGCTCGGCATCGGTGACCGGACCGGACGGCAGCGCGCCGAGATCCAGGTCGTCGAGCCGCACCTGGTCGATGTCCGCGGGCAGGCCGTGATCGTCCTCGGCTGTCGTGACGACCAGCAGTGGTCGCGCCACGCGCAGCACATGGACCAGGCGCGCGGTGGGGTGCTCCGGGTCGAGGGGCACGAACGCGGCGCCCGTCTTCACCACGGCGTAGACGGCCGTGATCAGCTCGATCGAGCGGTGCACGGCGACGGCGATCGGAGTCTCGGGGCCCGCGCCGAGCGAGATCAGGTGCCGGGCCAGCCGATTGACCCGCTCGTCGAATTCGCGATAGGTCAGGGCGGGACCACCCGGGACCCGCACCGCGACGGCCTCGGGCGTGCGGGCGACCTGCTCGTCGAAGGCATCGACCAGGGTGCGTCCCGTCGCCGTGATCTCGTCGGCGTCCTCGCGGAGTTCGTCGGCGAGGTCGATATCGCCGACCGCGACGGTGGCGTCGGCGGTGGCGGCGGCGAGGACCCGGACGAACTGATCGGTCAGGCGCTGCGCGGAGTCCTCGTCGAACAGGTCGGTGGCATAGGTCAGGCGCAGCGTCATGCCGGTGATCTCGTGCTGCGGCCCGCGGTCCTCGGTGACCATCAGCAGCAGGTCGCAGATCGCCGCCTCGGCGCCGATATCGACGGATTCGATGTCGAGGCCGGGCAGTTCGAGCCGGGCACGCGCCATGTTCTGGTAGGCGAGCATCACCTGGAACAGCGGCGAATGGGCCGTGGAGCGGGCGGGATTGAGGACTTCGACCAGCTGCTCGAACGGGACGGCGGCGTGCTCGAAGGCCTCGACATCGGTGCGCCGGGCGAGGTCGAGCAGGTCGAGGAAGCGCTGGTCCGGGCGGACCCGGGTACGCAGAACCAGGGTGTTGACGAACATGCCGACGAGCCGGTCCAGCGCGCGATCACCGCGCCCGGCGTACGGGACGCCGATGGTGATGTCGTCGCCGCCGGAGAGCTCGGCCAGCAGCACGGCCAGCGCGGTGTGCACCACCATGAACGGGGTCACCCCGCTGCGCCGGGCCAGCGCGGCCACGGCGGCGGCGATCTCGGCGGGCACGGTGGCGTGCACGGTGGCGCCGCGGTGGGACTGCTCGAGCGGCCGCGGCCGGTCGGTGGGCAGACCGAGCACGTCCGGGATACCGGCGAGCTGGGTGCGCCAGTAGGTGAGGTCGTGGGCGGCGGCCGAATCGGGCGCGGCGAGCGCGGCACGCTGCCACAGCGCGTAGTCGGCGAACTGCACGGGCAGCGGCGCCCAGGCCGGTGCGGCGCCCGCGCACCGGGCCCGGTAGGCCTCGAGGATGTCGGCGGCCAGCGGCGCGACGGAGTAGCCGTCGCAATTGATGTGGTGCACCGCCAGCGCGAGCACGTGCGCGGACGGGGACAGCCGCAGCACCGCGACCCGCACCGGCGCGCCCACGCTGACGTCGAATCCGGTGCCGAAGAACTGCCGCAGCCGTGGCCCCAGGTCGATCTCCTCGATCGGGTGCACCGTCGTGTCGCAGGCCGCGACGACCTCGCCCGCCCCGAGCACGACCTGGGCGGGTGTGCCGTCGTGAGCTGGATAGGTGGTGCGCAGGATCTCGTGCCGCTCGAGCACATCGCGCACGGCCGCGGCCAGTGCGCCGGTGTCGAGGGTGCCGTCGATCCGGATGGCGAGCGGGACAACGTAACTCGCCGAGTCCGGGTCGAGCTGATTGAGCAGCCACATCCGGCTCTGCGCCGGGGACAGCGGGATCCGCTCGGGCCGCGGCCCCGCCACCGGGCCGCTGACCGCGGCGGCCGTGCGCTGCCGTTCGATCCACCGGGCCAGCTCGGTCACCGTCGGCGCCTCGAAGATCGCGCGCACCGGGATGCTCGCGCCGAGCACCTCCCCGATGCGGCTGAGCGCGCGGGTGGCCAGCAGCGAATTGCCGCCGAGGGTGAAGAAGTTGTCGTCGGCGCCGATCCAGGCTGCCTGGACGAGCTCGCCGAAGACGGTCGCGATCGTCTCCTCGGCGAGGCCGCTGGGCGCCCGGTACCGTGTCGCGGTGCCGTGCGGGTCCGGTGCGGGCAGGGCCCGGTAGTCGATCTTGCCGTTGGCGGTGAGCGGGACGGCCGGGATCCGGATCACCTGCGCGGGAACCATATACGTGGGCAGGCGGTCCAGCAGGGCGGCGCGCAGCGCGTCGGTGTCGAGGGGGTCCTCGCCGACCACATAGGCCACCAGCACCTGCTCCCCCGCCACCGGGTGGACCCGGGCGAGGGCGGCACCGATCCGGTCCTGGGCGAGCAGGGCGGCCTCGATATCGCCCAGTTCGACGCGCAGGCCACGGATCTTGACCTGGGTGTCGCGGCGTCCGGCATAGCGCAGTTCCCCGGAGCGGTCCCACCGGACGAGATCGCCGGTGCGGTACAGGCGGGCGCCGGGGGCGTACGGATCGGCGACGAAGGCGGCCGAGGTCAGGTCCGGGCGCCCGTGATAGCCGCGGGCGAGCTGGACGCCACCGAGGTAGAGCTCTCCGGTGACCCCGTCGGGGACGGGTTGCAGCCGCGTATCGAGCACCCGGACAACGACATTCGCCTCAGGGGTGCCGATCGGCACCACGGCGCCGTCGAGTTCGCCGATCCGGTGGGCGGTCACACTCACGGCGGCTTCGGTGGGCCCGTAGAGGTTGTCGATCCGGGCGGTGGCGACGGTACGGAACCGGTCGACGGTGACGGCGTCGAGGGCCTCACCGATGCACAGCACCTGGCGCAGCGTGGCGAGGTCGGTCGTGTGTTCCAGGAAGGCGGCCAGCAGCGAGGGCACGAAATCGGCGACGGTGACGCCGTACCGGGTGACGAGCCGCGCGAGGGCCGCCGGATCGGTGTGGTCCTCGGGCCCGGCCACGACCAAAGCCGCTCCGGACGCCGTCGCGGCGAACAGTTCCCACACCGACAGGTCGAAGGTGACCGGCGTGCGCAACAACAGCACGTCGTCGGTGCCGAACCCGTAGTGCGCACGCAGCCAGCGCAATTGGTTCGCGACGGCCTCATGGGTGAGCGCGACACCCTTCGGCACACCGGTGGATCCCGAGGTGAAGATCACGTAGGCCAGGTCGGCGGGGCGCAGGGGCCGGGGCCGATCGGTGTCGGTGATCGGCGCGGCCGATGCGCCGGTCGTCGCCAGTTCCGCGAGGCGCCAGATCGGCGCCCCGGTGGGCAGGTCGAGCTCGTCGCGGGTCACCACCGCGTCCGGCATCGCCTCGGTGAGCACGGCCCGCACCCGGTCGACGGGGTGGTCCGGGTCGAGCGGCAGATACGCGGCACCGGCGGCGTGCACGGCGTAGAGCGTCCGCAGCAGCTCCACCGACCGCGGGATCGCCACCGCCACCAGGCTTCCCGGTCCGATACCGCGACCGATCAGGACCCGGGCCAGCGCGTTCACCTCCTCGACGAAGCCGCGATAGGTGCGCACCTCGCCGGTGTCGCCGTCGATGACAGCGGGCAGTTCCGGGGTGGCTGCCGCCTGGTTCGCGAACAGGTCGACGAGGGTCGCCGCGCCGTCGGGCAGGGCGGGTCCGGTCTCGCGGGCACCGCGTTCGGCCAGGTCCGCCGCGTCCAGCAGCGGCAGGTCACCGACGGGCAGGCCGGGATCGGCGACGACGGCCCGCAGCACCCGCTCGAACAGCGCGAAGATCGCGGCCACCGTGTGTTCGTCGAACAGGTCTGTCGCATAACCGAATTCGACACCGATCTCGCCCGGTGCGCCGTCGGCGTCGAGGGTGTCGACGAGGTTGAGGTGCAGGTCGTACTTGGCCACCCCGGGGTCGACCAGGTCGGCCGCCACGGTCAGACCGTCCAGGCTCAGCGTGGGGATGTCGATGTTCTGGAACGAGAAGCCGACCTGGGTCAGCGGCGCGTGGGCGGTGCTGCGGGGCGGATTGAGTTCCTCCACCAGGCGTTCGAACGGGATCGCGGCATTGTCGAAGGCGCCGAGATCGCCGTCCCTGGCCCGGTCGACGATCTCGCGGAACGAGGCCGCCGGATCGACCTGTACGCGCAGCACCAGGGTGTTGACGAACATGCCGATGAGCGGGTCCAGCGCGGGTTCGCCGCGCCCGGCGACCGGTGTGCCCACCGCGATGTCGCCGGTGCCCGAGAGCCGGGCCAGCAGGACGGTGAACGCGGCGTGCGTCACCATGAACACCGTCGCGTCGTGTGCCCGGGCGAGGGCGGTCAGGTCGCGGTGCAGGTCCGCGGGCAGGACCGCGCTCAGCGCGGCGCCGTGGAAGGACTGGTGCGCGGGCCGGGGCCGGTCGGTGGGCAGATCGAGGACCTCGGGCAGCTCGGCCAGGGCCGCCCTCCAGTACCGGATCTGCTCGGCGGTGGGGCCCGCCGGATCGTCGGGCGCGCCGAGCACTTCGCGCTGCCACAGCGTGTAGTCGGCGTACTGCACCGGCAGCGGTGCCCAGCCGGGGTCCTCGCCGTGGCGGCGGGCACGGTAGGCGCGGGCGATATCGGCGGCCAGCGGGCCGAGCGAGGATCCGTCCATGGCGATGTGATGGACGGACAGCACCAGCGTGTGTTCCTCGGACGCCGTGCGCAACAGGGCGATCCGGACCGGAACCTCGGCGCTGACATCGAATCCTGCGCCGGTCTCGTGGGCGATCCGGTCCGCGAGTGCGTCCTCGGTCACGGCGATCGGCGTGAGTTCCGGTGCCGGGCCGTCGGCGGGCAGGATCTCCTGCCACGGCCCGCTGTCGCTGTCCGGATACCGGGTGCGCAGGGTCTCGTGCCGGGCGACCACGTCGGCCAGTGCGCTACGGAGAGCGTCGATATCGAGCGGTCCGGAGATACGGACGACGACCGGCACGTTGTACACCGCGGAGGTGGGGTCGAAGCGGTTGAGGAACCACATGCGCGTCTGCGCCGGGGAGAGCGGGATCCGTTCGGGGCGCCGCTGCGGGCCCAAGGGGGTGCGTTCGCCGCCGGACCGGTCGGGTCCGGTGGCGTCCAGTTCGCGGGCGAGCGCATCGACGGTCGGTGCCTCGAACAGGGTGCGTACGGGGATCTCGACACCGAGCACGCCGGACAGCCGGGCCGCGACCTTGGTGGCGGTCAGCGAGTTCCCGCCGAGGTCGAAGAAGTTGTCCAGCGCGCTGATCCGCGGGGCGGCGAGTACCTCGCGATACACCCCGGCCACCACCCGTTCGGTGGCGGTGCGGGGCGCGATATCGGCGACCGGACCGGGGAACACCGGCTCGGGCAGCACGGCGCGGTCGAGTTTGCCGCTGGCGGTCAGCGGGAACCGGTCGAGCACCATGCAGACATCCGGCACCATGTGCGCGGGCAGCCGGTCCCGCGCGGCGGCCCGCACCCGCTCGGCGTCGACGCCCGCACCGACCAGATAACCGACCAGACGATCGGCACCGGCGTCCTCGCGCACCACGACGACCGCGTGCGCCACCGCCGGATCCTGGGCGAGCACCGCCTCGATCTCGCCCAGTTCGGTGCGCTGGCCACGGATCTTGACCTGATGGTCGGCGCGGCCCAGGTACTGCAGAGTCAGTTCCGATGTCCAGCGGACCAGGTCGCCGGTGCGGTACATCCGGGTGCCCGTGCCGCAGGGGTCGGCGACGAAGCTCGCCGCGGTCTGCGCGGGCCTGCCGAGATAGCCGCGCGCCAATTGCACACCGCAGACGTAGAGCTCGCCCGCCGTCCCGACCGGGACCGGGCGCATCCGGGCGTCGAGTACCTGCGCGGAGATCCCGCGGATGGGACCGCCGAGGGTGATCGGCCCGTCGGCGGGCACGGGGTCGCTGATCGCGACCATGATCGTCGTCTCGGTCGGGCCGTAGCCGTTGTGCAGCCGCCGTCCCGGCGCCCAGGTGGCGGCCAGCTCGGGAGTGAGCGCCTCGCCACCGGCGACCAGCACGCGCAGGCAGTCCAGCCCGGCAGGTGACATCGAGGCCATGACGGTGGGGGTCAGGAAGGCGTGCGTCACCTCCGCCTGCTGGATCAGCTCCGCCAGGTCGGCGCCCGCGTACACATCCGGTGGCGAGACCACGAGCGCGCCGCCCCCGGGATGCGCCAGCAGCACTTCCAGCATTACAGCGTCGAAACCCGGTCCGGCGGCCTGCAGGACGCGCACGGTGGGGTCGACCTCGTAGCGATCCTGTTGTTCGGCGGCGAAATTCGCGAGCCCCTGATGGGTGACCTCGACGCCCTTGGGCACGCCGGTCGTGCCGGAGGTGTAGATCACGTAAGCGACGTCGCCGGGATGCACCGGCCTGCCCCGGTCGCCATCGGTCACCGGTGCGGACGGATAGCCCTCGGTGATGCTGCGCGACACCGGATCGGCGACCACCAGCAGTGACCACGGCCCCTCCGGCGCCCGGTCGCCGACCTCGGCACTGGTCAGCACGACCCGTGGCGCGCTGTCGGCGAGCATGGCCGCGATGCGCTCGCGGGGGTTGCGCGGATCGATGAGGACCAGGGCGGCACCGGTTTTCGCGACGGCCCACACCGCGACGACGAAGTCCACCGACCGGGGCAGCACCAGGGCCACCACCTCGCCCGGTCGCGCGCCCTGGTCGAGCAGGCGCCGCGCGAAACGGTTCGACAGCTGGTCCAGTTCGGTGAAGTCCAGCCGCGATTCACCCGCCACCACCGCGGGACCGTGCGGCGAGAGCGCCACGCCCCGCCCGAGCAGTTCGGCCAGTGCCACGCCGGGCACGGCCTCGGCGCCGCGCACCGGGGCCAGGACGGCCCGTTCGGCATCGGTCAGCAGGTTCACGTCACCGACCGGGGCCGACGGGTCGGCCACCACGGCCGCGAGCACCCGCACCAGGCGGGCGGCCAGCCGCTCGACGGTGGCCGCGTCGAACAGGTCGGTCGCGTAGTTCATCCGCAGGGCCACGGCCCCGGTGTCGGCGGTATGGGCGGCGACGGTGACGACGAGGTCGACCTTGGCCGGTTCCGCGCCGGGATCGAGCACCTCGACCTCGAGATCGGGCAGCGTCAGCCGGGGCATCTCGGTGTTGTCGAAGGACAGATACACCTGGCAGACGGGCGCGTAGGCGGTCGTGCGCTGCGGGTCGAGCGCCTCCACGACCCGGTCGAACGGTACGTCGGCGTGGCTGAACGCGTCGAGGTCGGTGTCCTTGACCCGTTCGAGGAACGCGGTGAACGATTCCGCGCGTCGGACCGGCGTGCGCAGCGCCACGGTATTGACGAACATCCCCACCAGCGGCGCCAGCTCCGCGTCGCCGCGACCGGCCAGCGGCGCGCCGATGACGATGTCGGTGGCGCCCGACACCCGCGACAGCACCACCGCGAGCGCCGCGTGCACGACCATGAACGGGGTGACATCGGCGGCCCGCGCGAGCCGTTCGACGCCCGCGTAGGTCGATGCGGTGAGCTCGGTGGTGACGATCCCGCCCGCTAGCGAGCGCTGCGCGGGCCGGGGACGGTCGGCTGGGATCTCGAGCACGGCGGGGGCGTCGGCCAGCTGGGCCGTCCAGTAGCCGAGCTGCTCGGTGAGCAGCGAGTCCGGGTCGGTGTCCGCACCGAGCAGGCGGCGATGCCAGTCGGCGTAGTCGGCGTACTGCACCACCGGCGAATCCTGGTGCGGCGCGCGGCCTTGGGCGCGCGCGGCGTACGCGGCGGCCACATCGGCGGCCAGCGGGGCCAGGGAGGCACCGTCACAGCTGATGTGATGCAGCACCAGGACGAGCACGTGGCTGTCCGGCGCACCCGTGCCGAGCACGGCCACCCGCAGCGGCGGCCGGGCGGCGACATCGAATCCCTCGGCGGCCAGGGCCCGCACCCGCTCGTCGAGCCGGTCCGGCTCGACATACTCCGGTGTGCAAGGGAATTCGGCCAGCACGTCGTCGGTGGCGAGGATCTCCTGGACCCCGGTGCCGTCGACGGCGGGATAGCGGGTCCGCAGCGACTCGTGCCGGTCGAGCACATCGTCCAGAGCGGCGCGCAGGGCGGTGGGATCGAGCCGCCCGGTCATCCGCACCACGAGCGGGATGTTGTAGGCGGCGGAGGCCGGATCGGCCCGGTTGATCAGCCACATCCGCTGCTGGGCGGGCGCGAGCGCCAGCGCCGCCGTGCGCGGAACGGGCGCCAGCGCGGGGCGGACCCGGCGGCGCGCCCGGCCGACGCGGTCGGCCAGACCGGCGACGGTGGGGTCGGCGAACAGATCACGCACCGACAGTTCGCTACCGGTCGCCTCGGCAACCCGTACCACCACGGCGGTGGCCGTGAGCGAATTGCCGCCCGCGTCGAAGAAGCTGTCGAACGCGCCGATCCGCTCCACCCCGAGCACCTCGGCGAAAGCCCGCGCGACACACTGCTCGACCTCGGTCCGCGGGGCGACGTACTCCGTCGGCGCCGTCTCGTCCGGTGCGGGCAGTGCCCGGAGGTCGAGTTTGCCGTTGACCGTCAGCGGCAGCTCCGTCAGCACCGACACCACGCCCGGAACCATGTAGTGCGGCAGCCGCGTCGCCGCCTGCGCGACAACGGCTTCCCCGTCGACGGTCGCGCCCTCGACCGGCACGACATACCCGGCCAGCCGGGCGGTATCGGTGCCCGCGCGATGCACGGTCACGGCCGCCGCGGCCACCGCGGGATGGGTGAGCAGTGCGGCGCGTACCTCGTCGAGTTCGATCCGGAAGCCGCGCAGCTGCACCTGCTGGTCGGCGCGGCCCCGGTATTCGAGTCCGCCGTCCTCGGTGCGGCGGGCGACATCACCGCTGCGGTACATCCGCTCCCCCGCCGACCCCCACGGATCGGCGACGAACCGGCCCGCCGACAGGGCGGGCTGCCCGAGATAGCCCCGCGCCACCTGCGCTCCGGCGACATAGATCTCGCCCCACGCCCCGACCGGCACCGGCCGTAACCGCCGGTCCAGCACATAGGTGCGCAGGCCGGGCAGCGCCGAGCCGATCACGCTGGGCGCACCCGGTACCGCGCGGGCGGCGTCCAGGGCGAGGTGGGTGACGAAGACCGTGGTCTCGGTGATGCCGTAGCTGTTGACCAGCACGGGAGTGAGCGGATTGTCCTCGTACCAGGGCGCCAGCGCCGCCGGATCGAGGCCCTCGCCGGAGAGGATCACCATCCGCACCGACGGCACACCCTCGGGCACCCCGGCCGCGCGATACCGGCGGTCCGCGGCGGCGAATTGGTAGAACGCCGACGGGGTTTGGCTGAAGACGGTCACCGCCTCGCGTGCTACCAGGCGGACCAGCTCGTCGGGTGCGCGCGCGGTGAGCCCGTCGACGACCACGATCCGGCCGCCGGTGGTCAGCGGCCCGAAGACCTCCCAGATCGAGTAGTCGAAGGCCACCGAGTGCAGCCACGTCCACACGTCACCGGCGTGAATGCCCAGGGCGGCCGTGGAATTCGCCAAATAGGTCACCGCCGCCCGGTGGCTCACGACCACCCCTTTGGGCCTGCCGGTCGAGCCGGAGGTGAAGATGACGTAGGCGGCGTCGTCGGGGCGCAGCGGTGCGGTGCGCTCGGCGTCGGTGATCGGGGCGGTGTCGTCGGGCATCGCGCCCGGTGCCAGCACCAGCGTCCGCTCCGGGTGCGCGGGCAGCACCGCGACCGTCTCCGGGTCGACCAGCAGGACGGCCGGATCCGCCTGCCCGACAACGTAGTCCAGCCGCTCACGCGGATGCGTGAGATCCAGCGGGACGAAGCCCGCCCCGGACTTGACGACGGCGAGGATCGCCACGATCAGCTCGGCACCGCGCGGCAGCGCGATCGCCACCAGCGCACCGGGCCCGGCACCGCGGGCGATCAGCCGCCGGGCCAGTCCGGTGGACCGGTGGTCGAGTTCCTGATAGCTCGGCGTGGTCCCCCCGGCGGTGACCGCGCCGGAGAACGGCGTCGCCGCGGCTTGCCGCGCCAGCGCGTCCACCAGCGTCCCGTCCGGCGCGAGACCCGCCGGGGCATCGAGGGCCGGTGCCGTGGCGTCCATCGGCAGGTCCAGGATCGGTGTGTCCGCGTCCGCCGACGCGAACCGCTCCAGGAACTCCACGAACGTCGCGACGTGCGTGTCGATCTCGCGCGCGCTGTAGAGAGTGTCGTTGCCGTGCAGCTCGATCAGCAGCGGCGCGTCCGGTCCCGTCCGGTACAGGTTGAGCTGCAGGTCCTCGAGCGCGCCGGAGGTCAGCGCGTGATAGTGACCGACCGCGTCCCCGAGGCGGATCTCGGAATCGAAGAACAGGATGTTCACGACCGGGCCGTAGGTGGTCGCGGAATTGTCGATCGAGGGCGACTCCCGGCGCAGGTCCTCGAAGCGGTAGCGCTGATGACGCAGGGCCGAGACCAGCTCGCCGGTGGCCGCGCCGACCAGCCCGGCCACGGTGGTGGTGTCGTCGATGGCGAAGCGGATCGGCACCATATTGGCGAGCATGGCCGCGGCATTGCGCAGCCGCATCGTCACCCGCGCGCTCATCGGCACCGACAGCACCACGTCCTCGGCGCCGGTCATCCGGGCGAAGAAGGCGGCGAACGCGGCGACCACCACCTGGGCGGCCGAGGCGTCGAGGGCCGCCGCACGGCGATCCAGCAGGTCGCACAGTGGGGGCGGGAGCTGCCGGGCCCCCACCCGGTCGACGGTCCCCGGCCGGGCGGCGCGTCCGGCCAGCCCGGCGGGCGCGGGCAGCCCGGCGACCTTGTCCAGCCAGTACCGGCGGTCGGCCTCGAACCGCGATCCCGCCCGGTAGGCCTGCTCCTCCACGGCGATATCGCGCAGCGCGGCCGCGACCAGCCGAGCGGGCTCACGGCCCTCCCGCAGGGCGTTGTAGTGCTCGGCGACCCGGCTCAGCATGCTGAAGGCGCCGTAGCCGTCGATCACCAGGTGGTGGGCGCGCGCGTACCAGAGATGCCGGTTCTCGCCGACGCGGATCAACCGGGTGACGGCCAGCTGATGCTGGGTGATGTCGACGCGGCGGGTGTAGTCGCGGCGCATCCAGTCCAGCGCCGCGGCCATCGGATCGGGATCGGCGCCCACATCGAGGACCAGCTCGTTGAAGGTGATGCTGCGATCGACCAGCTGATAGGGGACGCCGTCGACCTCCACCAGCCGCACCATGAGCGACTCGGTCTCCTCGGCCGCGAGGTGGACCGCGCGGTTGAAGGCGGCGACGTCGATCGGCCCGTCGATCTCGACATACTGCGCGATATTCGTAGCCGGACCACTGTACGCGCTGTCGGCGAACCACATGCCGTATTGAGCGGACGAAAGCGGAATCAGATCCTGATTTCCGACGCGACTATCGACAGACTCCATGATTACCCGACCCCTCGCATGGCTACCGACTTACTATTCGACCCCATTGCCGCATATCCACCTGTATCACACTGTCCAGTGGACGCGGATTGCCTACAGCCGATCAGCCATACTTTTTCCCCTTGCCGTATTTTCGGACCCGCGGGCCTGTACCCAGCGGATTCACCGACGAAACCTCACCCCGACAGTAGCCTGCCAGCAAACACCGGGCATACGAATGACAGGGAACACGCTAGTAACAATTACGCGCGTAGAGACGGTCGAATACGACATACCTCGCGAAGTCGATAAACCTCGAGTCCACCCACTGCTGCCCGATCGTTACACGTCGATTCACCTCGCCGTAAATACCGAAGAATTGTTTTCCGCATTCGCCGTACTGGACATTCACTCAATGCACTCTAAAAAGACGCAGAGTTCGTTATCGGCCGACTATTCGGATATCGAGCATTTCAGATGGCGAGACCGGGTGACCCGACGACAGCGGGCCCCGCCGAACGAATCGGCGGGGCCCGCAAATCGATGGTTGACCGGTCCGGTGGTCAGTCCTGGTAGGCGTCCAGCGGCGGGCAGGAGCACACCAGATTGCGGTCGCCGAAGGCGCCGTCGATGCGGCGCACCGGCGGCCACACCTTGGGCCGGGTGTGCCCGAGACCGCGCGGGTAGACGGCGATCTCGCGGCTGTACGGGTGGTCCCACTCGCCGACCAGGCTCGCCGCGGTGTGCGGGGCCCCGCGCAGCGGGTTGTCGGTGACCGGCCAGACCCCGGCGCCGACCTGGTCGATCTCGGCGCGGATGGCGATCATGGCCTCGATGAACTCGTCGAGCTCGTCGAGGTTCTCGCTCTCGGTCGGCTCCACCATCAGCGTGCCCGCGACCGGGAAACTCATGGTCGGAGCGTGGAAACCGTAGTCGGCCAGGCGCTTGGCCACATCGTCGACGGTGACGCCGGTCTGCTTGGTGATCTCGCGCAGGTCCAGGATGCACTCGTGCGCGACCATGCCGTTCTCGCCGGTGTAGAGCACCGGGAAGTAGGCGTCGAGGCGGCGGGCGATGTAGTTGGCCGAGGCGATCGCGGTCAGCGTGGCCGCGCGCAGGCCCTCGGCGCCCATGAGCCGGATGTAGGCCCAGGTGATCGGGAGGATGGAGGCCGAGCCGTAGTTCGCGGCCGACACCGCGTGCGAGCCCGCCTCGCGCGGGTCGCCGGGCAGGTACTGCGCGAGGTGCGAGCGCACCGCCACCGGGCCGACGCCGGGGCCGCCGCCGCCGTGCGGGATGCAGAAGGTCTTGTGCAGGTTCAGGTGGCTGACGTCGCCACCGAAGCGGCCCGGACGGGCAAGGCCGACAAGGGCATTGAGGTTCGCGCCGTCGACGTAGACCTGGCCGCCCGCGTCGTGCACCAGCGCGCACAGCTCGGCGACCTCGTGCTCGTAGACACCGTGGGTGGACGGGTAGGTGATCATGATGCAGGCCAGCCGCTCGGCGTGGTCGGCGATCTTGGCGCGCAGGTCGTCGAGGTCGACGTCACCGTTCGCGCGGCACTTGACCACCTCCACGCGCATGCCGACCATCGCCGCCGAGGCCGCGTTGGTGCCGTGCGCGCTGGACGGGATCAGGCAGGTGTCGCGGTGATCGTCGCCGCGATCGAGGTGGTAGCGGCGGATCGCCAGCAGACCGGCGTATTCGCCCTGGCTACCCGCGTTGGGCTGCAGGCTCACCGCGTCGTAGCCGGTGATCTCGGCCAGCCAGCCCTCGAGATCGCCGATCAGGCTCAGGATGCCCGGCACGTCCTCGGTGGGCGCGAACGGGTGCAGCCGCGCGAAGCCGGGCCAGGTGATGGCCGCCATCTCGGCGGTGGCGTTGAGCTTCATCGTGCACGAGCCCAGCGGGATCATGCTGCGGTCCAGCGCGATGTCCTTGTCCGAGAGCGAACGCAGGTAGCGCAGCATGGCGGTCTCGGTGTGGTAGCGGGTGAACGCCGGGTGGGTCAGGTACGCCGAGGCGCGGGTCTCGATGACGGCGGGCTCGGTGCCCGCGCCGGACTCGGGAGTCAGTGCGGTGCCGAAGGATTCGATCACCGCGGCGACGTGCGCGTCGGTGGTGGCCTCGTCGCAGGCGATCGCGACATGGTCGGCGTCGACCAGGCGCAGGTTGATGCCCTTCGACTTCGCCTTGGCCACCACGGCTTCCGCGCCGCCGGGCACCTGCGCGAGCACGGTGTCGAAGTAGGCCCCGTGCACGACCGCGCCACCGAGACCGGTCGCCACCGCGGCGGCGTGCTCGTGTACCCGGCGCGCGATGGCGCGCAGGCCGTCGGCACCGTGGTAGCTCGCGTACATCGCGGCCACGATGGCCAGCAGCACCTGCGCGGTGCAGATGTTGGAGGTGGCCTTCTCACGGCGGATGTGCTGCTCACGGGTCTGCAGTGCGAGGCGGTAGGCGGGCGCGCCGTCGGCGTCGACCGACACGCCGACCAGGCGGCCCGGCAGCTGCCGCGCGAAGGCGGTGCGCACGGCCAGATAGCCCGCGTGCGGGCCACCGAAGCCCATCGGCACACCGAAGCGCTGGGTGGTACCGAAGCAGACGTCGGCGCCCTGCTCACCGGGCGGGGTGATCAGGGTCAGCGCCAGCAGGTCGGCACCGGCGGCGACCAGCGCGCCCCGCTCGTGCGCGGCGGTGAAGACGGGCGTCCAGTCCACGATGCGGCCCGAGGCGCCGGGGGTCTGCACCAGCACGCCGAAGAAGTCGCCCTCGGGCAGCACACCGCGCGCGAGGTCGGCCTCGACGATCTCGATGCCCAGCGGCTCGGCCCGGGTCGCGAGGATGGTCTTGGTCTGCGGGAACAGGTCGGCGTCGATCAGCAGCCGTGCCGACTTGGACTTGGCCGCGCGGCGCAGCAGCGTCATCGCCTCGGCCGCCGCGGTCGCCTCGTCGAGCATCGACGCGTTGGCCACGTCCATGCCGGTCAGGTCCGAGACCATGGTCTGGAAGTTGAGCAGCGCCTCGAGCCTGCCCTGGCTGATCTCGGGCTGGTACGGGGTGTAGGCGGTGTACCAGGCCGGGTTCTCCAGCAGATTGCGCACCAGCACCGGCGGGGTGAGGGTGTCGTAGTAGCCCAGCCCGATCATCGAGGTGGCCACGGTGTTGGCCTGCGCGAGCGCGGCCAGTTCGGCCAGCACCTCGTGCTCGGAGGCGGGCGCGGGCAGCGCGGCCAGGCCGGATTCGTCCAGGATCGTCGTGGGCAGCGCGGCGGTGGCCAGCGCGTCGACGGATTCGACGCCGACGGTCGCGAGGATCCGGGCGAGTTCACCGGAATCGGGTCCGATGTGGCGGTCGGCGAACGAACGGGTCACGGCAGCTCCAGGTCGGGCGGGTCGACCACGGGGTCGACGGGTACCAGCCCTCCCCCTCTGTCTGTGCGCCTGAGAGATTCGGTGACGCGGCCGCGAAGCCGTGCCCCTTTCCCCGTGGGCGGGCAGCCGGATGCCACCGCTTTCCAGAGGCGTCGAATCACCGGGCGGTCCCTGTTGCCTGAGAGATTGACGGGGAGGTGCTGCTCCTTCGGCGCCCGGTTTCCGAAGATCCCGGGACTCTCCCGCACGGCGGCGACGCCCACCCAGTCTAATCGCATGCCGGAGCCCACCCCGCCACCCGCGGTGTAGCGCTCGTCACGCAGCGGCCGACGGCGCGCCTAGCCGGTTTTGCGGCTCTCCCGTGCCTTGCGCCGGAAGGACAGCTCGTCCTCGGGGCGGTCGGTGACCGCGGTGGCCCGCTCGGCGGGGAAGTCCGCGATCGCGCCGGTCAGTTCCCGCATGGCGCCGCTGACCGCGATCCCGAAGA
The DNA here is from genome assembly GCF_037034205.1 of Nocardia sp. SSK8. Taxonomy (NCBI): domain Bacteria; kingdom Bacillati; phylum Actinomycetota; class Actinomycetes; order Mycobacteriales; family Nocardiaceae; genus Nocardia; species Nocardia sp. SSK8. The sequence continues at coordinate 212,379 of NZ_JBAGKD010000002.1, read as the reverse complement.
CGCCCTGCCCACCCTGCAGTAAATCGACGACCTCCTCGGGCGAGGTGCACTCGTAGACCGAGGTGCCGTCGGAGAACAGGGTGATCCCGGCCAGGTCGCCCACGCCGCGGCTGCGTAGGTGGTCGACGGCGATGCGGATGTTCTGTAAAGAGATGCCCGCGTCCAGCAGCCGCTTGACGATCTTGAGGACCAGGATGTCCTTGAACGAGTACAGCCGCTGACTGCCCGAACCCGCCGCGCCCCGGATGGACGGGACCACCAGACCGGTCCTGGCCCAGTAGTCGAGCTGGCGATAAGTGATCCCCGCGACCTGACACGCGCTCGGTACCCGGTAGCCGACCAGATCGTCCGGCACCGAGTCGTCCGGGAACAAGCCAGGCTGCACGACATCCTGCGTTTGCTCTTCCACTGACCGCTCCTTGCCTTTGCCGACGATCCGAAGTCGCGCCAGACACGACCGATGTTGCCCGACTTTCGAGGTTACTCCTGACATTGTCGGACCTGCACAGTCGTCGCACCAAGCACCGCGCGCGGCGATTCCCTAGACCTCTACTTAAGGTGTAGAAGATCGCCCAGGTCAGCTCAGCTGTCGGTGGCCTTGAAATCGTCCGGGGACACCGATTCGAGGAACTCCTTGAACTTCTCCACCTCGTCCTCGCGCTCGTCCGGCATGACCAGCCCGGCCTCGGCCAGCACCGGCTCCTCGGCGAAGATCGGGCAGCCGACCCGCAGGGCGATGGCGACCGAGTCCGAGGGCCGCGCGGAGACCCGCAGGTCGCCCTCGAAGACCAGGTCGGCGTAGAAGGTGCCCTCCTGCAGATCTACGATCCGCACTTCCTTGAGGGTGTGCCCGAGCTCGGTGATCAGGATCTTGATCAGATCGTGGGTGAGTGGCCGGATCGGGGTGACCCCCTCCTGCTCCAGCACGATCGCGGTGGCCTCGGCCTGCCCGATCCAGATGGGGAGGTAGCGCTCCCCCGACGCCTCCCGCAGCAGCAGCACGGGCTGGTTCTGTGGCTGCTCGACACGGATGCCGATGACGCGCATCTCGCTCATGAGTTGTCCTGCCTCCCATACTCGCCGCCGGCCGGCACGACCGCTGCCCAGCTCGCCGTACCACGAGTCTAGGCGAATTCCTGGGCGGGCAACGGCGACGTCCGGGCCGAAATCGGCGTGTTGCCGGGGTGATACCGGTTCCCCGGGGCGGTGTGGTCAGTTGCCCAGTGCCGTCCGCACCGCGGCTTTGACCAGCGCGGCGTGCAGGTTCAGCGACAGCGCCGCCAGTTCGCGGACGGTCTCCTCGGCGCGGGCGCGCGCGTCGGCGTCCCGGCTCTTGGCGATCGGCGCGGCGATCTGGGCCACCAACGCCGCCTCCCGGTCGGCCGCGAGCTTGAACGCGCGCAGGTGCCGGGCCTCGAGCCCGAACTCGGCCATCGACTTGGCGGCCAGGGCCAGCGTCACCGCGTCGGATTCGAAGAAGCCGCCCGCGCCGGGGACGATGAGCCCGGCGCGCAGCAGATCGTCGAGGAAGGTGTCGTCGATGCCCGCCTTGGCGAGCAGATCGGCCCGGGTGAGCCGGACCCCCACCTCGACGCGTAACTCGTCCGGAGTGATCTCGCCGGGCACGACACCCAATCGCCGGGGTGGCGACGGCACGGCGCCGTCGTCACCGGCGCGCGCGGGGCCGGGCAGCGACTGCCCGGCCTCCGCGGCGCTGTGGTGGTGCGCGCGGGCGCGCGCTTCACGCACGCCCAGCGTCGCCGCACCGCTGTCGATCGCTTCCAACTGCTCCTTGATCACCTTCAACGGCAGGTACTGATCACGTTGCGCGGTCAGTACGAAACGCAGCCGGTCGTAGTCGGCGACGGAGAACCGCCGGTATCCCGACGGTGTCCGTTCCGGCCGGATCAGCCCCTCGGACTCGAGGAACCGGATCTTGGAGATGGTGATATCGGGAAAATCTGGTCGCAGCAGGTCGAGCACGGAGCCGATCGACATCCCTCCGCGCGCCCACTGCGCCGCCCCTGTCACAGCACTGTGCCCATCGAGGACACCAGCACCGTAGGGGTCATCGCGACCCCGCGCCGGACGCCGACTCGTTCGCCTGCGCGCGCGGACCGGTCAGGAAGACCAGCCGGAACTTGCCGATCTGGACCTCGTCGCCGTTCTGCAGCTCCGAGGAGTCCACCGGCTCCCGGTTGACGTAGGTGCCGTTGAGGCTGCCCACATCGACGACCTGGAAGGAATCGTCGTCCTGACGGAACTCCGCGTGCCGACGGCTGACGGTGACGTCATCGAGGAAGATGTCACTGTCGGGATGGCGACCGGCCGAGGTGGTCGGCTGATCCAGCAGAAAACGCGAACCCGCATTCGGGCCACGCTTGACCACCAGGAGGGCCGCACCGACCGGCAGGCCCTCGACGCCCTGTACCGGCTGTTCGCCGGTCGGCTCTCCGGAGCGCGACGCGTCGACCTCGTTGAGGAAGTCCGCGCGGAAGACCGATGTCGTCTCGGCCGCGGTCTCCCCGTAACCCGGGTCCCTGTTCTCGCTCACCGTTTCTCTCCTCCTCGAACCTGATTATCCATGCAAGCAGGTGCTTCATTCGGCGACACGACCGGCGCGATCACATCGCCAGGAAAGATCCCGGCGTCGATTCCCCGACGTATCCGCTTGGCTTTGACCGTACCCTGCCGGGGCGCACCCGTGCAGGGAGAACTGTGAAGGCTGGTTCAGCCCCCGATAACTCCTTGGTAACCCGCGGCATCCAGCAGCTCATCGAGGGCCGAACCGAGTGCCGACTCGTCATCGAAGGCGAGGTCGAACAGCCAGCCGTCGACGTACGGATCGCTGTTGAGCGTCTCCGGCGACTGCACCAGATCCTCGTTCACCGCAACGACTTTGCCGCCCAGCGGGGCGTAGATGTCCGAGACGCTCTTGGTCGACTCGACCTCGGCGATGCTCTCGCCCGCGGTCACGTCCTTGTCGACCTCGGGCAGCTGGACGAACACCACGTCACCGAGCTGTGACTGGGCGTAGTCGGTGATGCCCACACGCACCGTGGTGGGACCGGTCCGCCGCACCCATTCGTGCTCGTCGGTGTAGCGCAGATCCTCAGGGATCGAGGTCACAAGCCGTCCTTTCGTCGTCAGCGTTGCGCGTAACAGTATCGACTAGCGGCCGTGGTGCGGGACAGGCGGTATCGATCGCGCCACCGCGACGGCCAGCCCGGCGTAGAGCGTGCCGGTCCACACGTACAGGGCGGTACCCCAGATGAGCAGGGCCCAGCCGAAGGCCCAGCCGAAACCGGCCCCTGCCCAGTTCATCTCCCCGGTGAGGATCCACGGCAGAGCCGACATCAGCGCGAAGGTGGCGGCCTTGCCCAGGTAGATCACCTCGGGTGCGGGCAGCTCACGGCGCCGATACACCGACAGTGTCGCGGTCAGGACCAGGTCGCGCCCGATCAGCACCACCGCGATCCACCACGGGATCAGCCCGCGTGCGACGAACGCCACCAAAGTCGTGACCAGGTATAGCCGGTCCACGAGCGGATCGAGCAGCGCGCCCAGGCGGGAGGACTGGTCGAGCAGGCGGGCGAGCTTGCCGTCGAGGAAGTCGGTGACCCCGCTGGCGATCAGCAGGGTGAACGCCCACCCGTCGGCGTGCCGGACCAGCATCAACCACAGGAAGACGGGGATGCCGATCAGCCGCACCAGGCTCAGCACATTGGGCACGGTCAGGATGCGGTCGCTGAACACGCCACCGGTTTCGGTGTCGTGCGTGCCCGGCGTTCCCGATTCGGTTGCCACGCCCCTGCATACCGCACGAACCCGCGATCGCGCCATCCGGCCACGCCGACACACCGCAGCCGATCGGTTCCCGGCGCGGTCACGGGGCTGCCGAGCGCCGCCGGACCCGCTACCGTGGACCGTCGTGTCCGACAGTGGTATTGATCTGCGTTCCTATCTCTCCGCCGAGGACGCGTTCGCGCGGGGCCGGACCGCCGCCGCGCGAGTCCCGGTAACCGGGCGCGATCGCGATGCCGCCGCCCCGGACCGGCCCTCGGTGCGCGAGTTCGTGGCGGCGAGCAACGCGGGGCGGATCGAGCACCTGATCCCGCTGCGGATCGGCCGGATGGCCGCCTCACCGTTCACCTTCTTCCGCGGCGCCGCCGGGCTGATGGCCGCCGATCTGGCCGCGGGTCCGGACAGCGGTCTGCCCGCGCAGATCTGCGGTGACGCGCACGCGGCCAATTTCGGCCTCTACGGCACCCAGCGCGGTGAGATCGTGATGGATATCAACGATTTCGACGAGACGATCCTCGGCCCGTGGGAGTGGGATCTCGAACGCCTGGCGGCGAGTCTGGTGCTGGCGGGCCGGGAGAGCGGCGCCGACGAGGACGACTGCGCCCGCGCGGCCCGCGACGCCGCCCGTTCCTACCGCGAGACCGTGGCCGAGCTGGCCGAGATGCCGTTCATGCAGTCCTGGAGCGCGCTGCCGGACGAATCGATCCTGACCGCGGCCAAGGCCGAGGATCTGCTCGACGACTTCAAGAAGGCCGCCAAGAAGGCGCGCAAGAACACCAGCGCCAAGGTGGTGGCGAAGTGGACCGAGCACCTCGACGATCACGAGACCGGGATCCGCAAGCACCGCTTCGTCAGCGATCCGCCGATCCTCACCGCGGTCGCCGGGCCGGTGCGCGAGGCCGTGATCGACGGGCTGGAGCGCTACGCGGGCACCATCCGGGAGTCACGGCGCAATCTGCTGGCCCGGTTCGCGGTCTCCGATGTGGCGTTCCGGATCGTCGGTACGGGCAGTGTCGGCCTGCACAGCTATGTGGCGCTGCTGCACGGCAACGACGGCGAGGCACTGGTGCTGCAGGTCAAGCAGGCCAGGCCCTCGGCGCTGGCCCCGTTCCTGCCCGCCCGCCCAGCCGGACACGAGGGCGAGCGGATCGTGGCGGGCGCGCGCACCGTGCAGTCCGAGACCGACATCCTGCTCGGCTGGACGACCGTCGCGCTGGACGAATCGCTGCCGTTCATCGTCCGCCAGTTCCGCAATCTCAAGGGCAGCATCGATCCGGCCGGGCTGTCCGCCGACGACCTCGACGACTACGGCAGGCTGGCCGGTGCCCTGCTCGCCCGGGCGCACGCGCGCTCGCTCGATCCACGCACCCTGGCCGGGTACCTCGCCGGGGACGGTGACGGCGACGACCGCTTCGAGACGGCGATCACCCGCTACGCGGTGCGCTACGCCGACCGCACCGAGGCCGATCACGCCGAGCTGGTCGCCGCCGTCGAGGCAGGCGAGCTCGCCGCCGAGCCGAGCTGACACCCGCCCCGCATCCTCCCGGCTGGAGGACGTATTCGAGCTACGATGTACGCCAACGGTTCTCGGCCCGCGGCGCCAACGACCCAGAAGGGCGGACTCCATGCTCGTGCGCGTGCAGAATGCGGCAGGCACCGATGCCGAGCTGGCACTGATCGACTGGCTGCGCACCTGGAAGGATCCGGCCAGCCCGCACGGCGTGGCCACGATCAATTGCGGCCTGTTCCACAATGACCGGCTGCACCATTTCGACGCCGTGGTCTGGACGCCGACGAGCTGCGTGGTGATCGAGGCCGAGACGTTCACCGCGCCGCAGGACGGCGTGCTGGAGATCCCGCTCAACGGCCCGTGGATGGTCTCCGGCGAGATCGCGCGCTTCGCGGGCGCGGAGAAGTCCACCCCGCTGGAGCGTTCGCGCGAGCACACCTTCGCCCTGCAGGACTATCTGGCCGCCCGCGGGCTGGGGCAGCGCGCGGTGCACGGGCTGGGCGTGATCGTGCCGATGCCGGGCGCGCAGATCGATGTGCACCAGGGCTGGAACGACCCGAGCTTCGATGTGATCGTCACCGACGACCCGCACCGGCTCGAGGAGTACTTCGAGCTGCTGGCCGAGAAGGAGCACAATCTCTGGACGGCCAACGATGTGGCCATCGCCTTCCGCGGCCTGGGCATCCTGCCCTACCTGCCCGCCCCGCAGGACCTGCTCAACGAGGGTTTCCTCGGCCCGGTGGACGTGACGCTGTGGCACGGCGGCCCCACCCAGGCCCAGGCCGAGGCCTATGCCGAGGAGCAGGCCCGGCTCGAGCAGGAGGCGGCGCGCGGCGGCGGTCTGGTCGCGCCCTGGTACAGCCCGTGGAAGCTCTACCCGCGGGTGCGCGGCGATCTCGACTTCGGCCAGGCGTTCCTGCGGATCACCCTGGCGATCGGGATGATGATCGCCATCGCCTGGGTGCTGTGGTTCGTGGTGACCGCGGTGCTCACCTACGGCCCGGCCTGAGCCACCCGCTATCGTCACGGCGGTGATCGCCAGCCCCACCGCCGCCCGGGCCGCCGCCGTCGGCGCGGGAGCCGCGACGACCGTCACGCTCGGGCTGACGCTGCCCGCCGACGACGGGCCCAGCGCGTTCGACACCGCCGTCGCGGAGCCGGTGCGCGACGCGGTCTCCCCCGCCGCCGCCCACTGGCTCGTCGCCCCCAGCAACGGACCCGTGGTGCTGATCCTGTTGCTCGCCGCGTGCGCCTGGTTCGCGGTGCGCGGGCAGTGGTGGCGGGCGGCGACGATGCTGGTCGTGCCCGAGGTCGCCCTGGCGGTCAACACCTGGGTGCTGAAACCGTTGTGGGACAGGCAGTTACACGACTATCTCGCCTATCCGAGTGGGCACACCGTCCATCTGGTCGCGGTCGCGACGACATTCGCCTGCCTGGTGACCGGCGCGCGCACCCGGATCGCCGTCGCCGTGCTGACACTGCTCGCCCTCGCCGCCAGCGCCGCGGGCATGATCGAGCTGGGCTACCACCACCCCACCGATGTGCTCGGCGGGGCCGCGGCGGCGGTCGCGCTGGCGATCGGTGGGTGCTGGGTGGCGGCGGCCCCGCGGTTCCGGCGGGACCGCCGCTGACGCCTACCGGCGGTCGAAAACGCTGGCGTCGTGCAGCATTTCGGCGCGCAGCATGGTCTCCGGCACGCCCATCGCCTCGACCAGGGTGAGCGCGTCGGGACGCAGCCGGTCGACGAGTTCGTTCACGCCGCGGCGCACCGACTTGGCCCGCTCCACCGACATGAACCGGTGCATGATGTACCAGGCCAGGTTCTCCTCGAGGGTGGCGTAGACGTAGAGATCGCACACGGTCTCGGCCAGTTCCCTGGCTTGCTCGTCCTCGATCGCGGCGATGCCGTCGACGAACTCCTCGAGCACCAGGCGGTCGATGTGCGCCGCACCGGCGGCCAGGATGTGGTCCTGGGCGTTGTTGAACGCCTCGAACGGGCCGGTGTCGGCGGCCCGGGCGCGCAGCCGGTGCGCGGCGGTGCGCAGCAGGTAGTCCTCGCGGTCGGCGAACAGCTGCAGCTGCACCGAGCGCTTGGACAGGTCGCCCTCGTCGACGGTCTCGTCGCTGCGGTCGCGCAGGGTCTGGATGAGCTGACGCACCCCGGAACGCTTGCGCACCACGTCACCGGCCATGGTGGCGGCGAACTTCACCCAGCCCAGCGCGTCGAGATCGCGGACCTCGTCGGAGTAGGCGGTGAGCAGTTCCTTGGCGACCAGCTGGGTGAGTACCACATTGTCGCCCTCGAAGGTGGTGAACACATCGGTGTCGGCCTTGAGGGTCACCAGGCGGTTCTCGGTGAGATAGCCCGCGCCGCCGCAGGCTTCGCGGGCCTCCTGGATGGCCCGGGTGGCGTGCCGGGTCTGGGCGACCTTGAACCCGGCCGCGCGCTTCTCCAGCGCGCGCTGGGCGCCCGGCTCGGTCTCGTGACCGGTCTGGATCAGATCCATCCGGCGGACCAGGTCGTTCTGCGCGAAGGCCAGCGCGAACGACTTCGCGACCAGCGGCAGCAGCCTGCGCTGGTGGCTGCGGTAGTCCAGCAGCAGGGTCTCCTCGCCGGTGTCGGGGTCGGCGAACTGGCGCCGCGCCAGCGCGTAGCGCACGGCGATGCTCAGCGCCACCCGCGCACCCGCGGCGGCCGCGCCACCGACGCTGACCCGCCCGCGCACCAGGGTGCCCAGGGTGGTGAAGAAGCGGCGGCTGGGGTTCTCGATCTCGGAGCTGTAGGTGCCGTCCGGGGCGACATCGGCGTAGCGGTTGAGCAGGTTCTCGCGCGGCACCCGCACCTGGTCGAAGACGATGCGGCCGTTGTCGACACCGGGCAGACCGCCCTTGAGCCCGTCGTCGTAGGTGGTCACACCGGGCAGGTCGGCGCCGAGCTCGTCGCGGATCGGCACCAGCAGGCAGTGCACACCCTGCTTCTCGCCGTTGGTGATGAGCTGGGCGAAGACCGCGGCCATCCGCGCGTGCGCCGCCGCGCCGCCGATGTAGTCCTTGCGGGCCGAGGGGGTGGGGCTGTGGATGACGAATTCCTGGGTCGCCGGATCGTAGGTGGCGGTGGTCTCCAGGTCGGCGACGTCGCTGCCGTGGCCGGACTCGGTCATCGCGAAGCAGCCGAGCAGGTCCAGTGAGATGAGCCGCTTGATGTAGTCGCGGTGCCGTTCGGTGCCCAGGTTCTCCACCGCGCCGCCGAACAGGCCCCACTGCACACCGGATTTCACCCACAGCGACAAGTCGGTGTAGGCCAGCATCTCCAGCCCGGTGACCGCGCCGCCCGGATCGCCGGTGCCGCCGTTCTCGGGCCGGAAGCCGCGCTCGGGGTAGCCCATGGTGGCGATCGCCCGCATCTGCTCGAGCACCCGGGCCCGGGCGGCGTGGATGTCGAGTTCCGGATCGTCGGTGAAGCTGTCGTCGGCGAGCTGCACGCGCGCCTGTTCCCTGATGTCGCGCCACGGTCCGTCCAGTGCCGCGCGGAGATGTTCTGCCGTCGTCGATGTGCCGGTAGCCATGTGTCCGACCCTAGCGGGACGTGAGGGGTTGCCAAGGGATTGAACGCGCGTTTAACATATTGAACATGCGTTCAACCCTCGATCTGAACACCGCAGCCCGCATCCGCGATACCGCGATCGACCTGTTCGGCGAGCAGGGATTCGGGGTCGGGGTGCGGGCCATCGCCGCGGCGGCGGGGGTGTCACCGGGCCTGGTGAACCACCATTTCGGGTCCAAGGACGGCCTGCGCTCGGCCTGCGACGACCGGGTACTCGAGCTGATCCGCGACGAGAAGTTGCGTGTGATCCGCACCGCGGGCCCGACCGCGATGCTCGACGCCATGGCCGAGATCGAGCTGTACGCGCCGCTGGTGGCCTACATGCTGCGCAGCTTCCAGGCGGGCGGTTCGCTGGCGGAATCGTTGCTCGAGCACATGATCGGCGACGCCGAGGAATACCTGCAGACGGCGGTCGCCGAAGGCATGCTCAAGCCCAGCCGCGATCCGGCCGCGCGCGCCCGCTACATCGTGCTCTGCCATGTCGGCGCCATGAATCTGGCGTTGCAGCTGCGTCTGCAGCGCGAAGGAAAACTCGACTACCGCACCGCGATCCGCGAACTGTCCGCGGAGCTGACGATGCCCGCGCTCGAGCTCTACACCCACGGCATGCTCACCGATTCGACACTGTTCGACACCCTCACCGAGGAGTAGAAGATGCCCACAGTCACCGCCGACCCGGTCGTCGAGGTCCGGGACCTGCGCAAGAAGTTCGGCCGCTGCACCGCCCTGGACGGCCTGGATCTCACGGTCCGGCCCGGCGAGATCCACGGCTTCCTCGGCCCCAACGGCGCGGGCAAGTCCACCACCATCCGGGTGCTGCTCGGGGTGCTGCGGGCGAGCGGTGGTGACGCGCGCTTGTTCGGGCGCGATCCGTGGACCGACGCGGTGGCTCTGCACCGGCGGATCGCCTATGTGCCGGGCGATGTCACGCTGTGGCCGTCGCTGTCGGGCGGCGAGACGATCGATCTGCTCGCCCGGATGCGCGGCGGGATCGACCGGCAGCGCCGTGCGGATCTGATCGACCGGTTCGAACTCGACCCCACCAAGAAGTCGCGCACCTACTCCAAGGGCAACCGGCAGAAGGTCGCGCTGGTCTCGGCGTTCTCGGCGAACGCGGATCTGCTCGTGCTCGACGAACCGACCTCCGGGCTCGATCCGCTCATGGAGCAGGTCTTCCAGGACTGCGTACGGGAGGCGGCGGGCCGGGGCGCGACGGTGCTGCTGTCGAGCCACATCCTGTCCGAGGTCGAGCATCTGTGCGACCGGGTGACCATCATCCGCGCGGGCCGCACCGTGGAATCCGGGTCGCTGGACCAGCTGCGGCACCTGAGCCGCACCGCGATCACCGCCGAGCTCACCGGCGATCCCGGCGATGTGGCCGCCCTGCCCGGCGTCGACGATGTCGAACGCGACGGCTCCACTCTGCGCTGCCAGGTCGAGGCCGAGCACCTGGGCACACTGATCCGCGTCCTCGGTGACGCGGGCGTGCGCAGCCTCACCAGCGCGCCACCCACCCTCGAAGACCTGTTCCTGCGCCACTACCACGTCGACCAGGACGCCGCCGGGGAGAAGGTGCGGGCATGACCACCCTCGCCGCCCGGCCCGCGTTCACCGGAACCTCGCACAGCACCCGCGAATTCGCCGGCACCGGCCAGATGCTGCGGCTGGCGCTGCGCCGCGATCGGGTGATCGCCCCACTGTGGGCGCTGCTGATCGGGCTGATGCCCGCGTTGCAGGTCGTCTCCATCAAGGACCTCTACTCGACCCAGGAGCAGCTGGACCAGTTCGCCGCGACCACCGCGGGCAGTCCCGCGCTGATCGCCATGTACGGACCGGTGTTCAGCTCGGCACTGGGTTCGATCGGTACCTGGAAGGCGGGGGCGATGTACGCGATGATCGCCATCGCCGCCGTGCTCACCGTCATCCGGCACACCCGGGTCGAGGAGGAGACCGGGCGCGCGGAACTGGTGGGCGCCACCAGCATCGGGCGTTTCGCCGGTCTCACCGGCGCGCTGCTGCTCACCTACGGCGCCGCCGCGGTGGCCGGAATCACCTGTGCCGCTTCGCTACTGGCCACCGATCTACCCGTGGCGGGCTCGATCGCCTTCGGGGCGGCGCTGGCCGGGTCGGGCTTCGTGTGGGGTGCCGTCGCCGCGGTGGCCGCGCAGCTCAGCGCCGGGGCCCGGATCGCGCGCGGGGTCGCGCTCGGGGTGCTGGGGGCCGCGTTCGCCGTGCGCGCGGTCGGTGACGCGGGCAACGGTGTGCTGTCGTGGTTCTCGCCGCTGGGCTGGTGCCTGCAGATCCGTCCGTTCGCCGACGAGCGGTGGTGGGTGCTACTCCTGCTCGCCGCCTTCGGCGCGGCGGCGACCGCGCTCGCCTACCAGCTGCTGCGCACCCGTGATCTCGGTGCCGGACTCCTGGCCGATCGCGCCGGTCCGGCGGCCGCGGGTCCCGCGCTGTCCGGTCCGGTGGGGCTGGCCTGGCGGTTGCAGCGCGGGTCGCTGCTCGCCTGGAGTGTCGGCTTCGGCCTCTACGGGGTGCTGATCGGCGGCGCGGTGCAGAGCGTCGGTGGCATGCTCGACGACTCGGGCACGCTGCAGGACGTGGTCACCTCGCTCGGCGGCTCGGCCGATCTGGAGAAGTCGTTCATCGGCTACGCCGTCACCATGCTCGCGGCGGCGGCGGCCGCGTACTCGGTGTCGTCGGTCCTGCGGCTGCACGAGGAAGAGAACTCCGGGCGGGCCGAGACCGTGCTGGCGGCCGCGGTCGGGCGGGTGCGGCACGCGACGAGTCACCTGCTATTCGCCGTGGCGGGTCCCGCGGTCGCACTGCTGGTGTCCGGGCTGGGGATCGGGCTGGTCTGGGGTGCCACCGAGGGCGACGTCGTGGGCAAGCTCGGCGAGTCGCTGGGCGCGGTCGCGGTGCAGCTGCCCGCGGTGTGGGTGCTCACGGCGGTGGCGATGCTGCTGTTCGGCGTGGTGCCCAAGTACGCCGCGCTGGCCTGGGCCGTGCTGAGCGCGATGATCGTGCTGTTCCTGCTCGGCTCGCTCGGCGGACTGCCGCAATGGATGCTGGATCTGGTGCCGTTCGTCCATCCGCCGAAACTGCCCGGCGCGGCCTTCGACGCGGTCCCGATCGGCTGGCTGCTCGCCGTGGCCGTGGCCGGACTCGCGGTGGGCGTGTTCGCCTTCCGGCGCCGCGATCTGCGCTGACCGAGACGCCGCTACCGGTCGCGCCGACCCGGTAGCGGCATGTTGCCCGAAACCGGGAGTTACTGAAATTGTCTGTCACACACACCCTTTGACCTGCGGCAACGGGTGACAAACCCCACACGGGTATCGGCCGCTCCGCGCTTGCCCGGCTAGGTTACCGGCGAGTACGGTAGCCGTACCCGGGACGACGATGTGCCCGGTTCTCTTTTCCCCGCCACCGCGCAGCCGGACCTCGTCCGCTGGTCTCTCGCATCCACCGCCGCATGCCGGATCACTGTTGCGCGACAGGCGTTCTTCACGAATTTCAGGAGGGGCGATGGTTTCCTACATCGTGACAGGCGGTACCGGATTTCTGGGTCGGCGCGTCGTGCGGGGGCTGCTCGCGGCCGACCCCACCGCGATCGTGCATGTACTGGTGCGTGCCGAATCGCTGGCCAAGTTCACCGAGCTGACGGCACAGCACCCCGACGGCGATCGGGTGTTCGCCCTCGTCGGTGACCTCACCGCGCCCGGCCTCGGCCTGGGCGACGGCGCCCCGCGCGCCGATCACGTGCTGCACCTGGGCGCGGTCTACGACATGACCGCCGACGAGGCGACCGCGCACGCGGCCAATGTGGCGGGCACCCGCTCGGTGATCGCGTTGGCGCGCAAGCTCGATGCCGTGCTGCACCACGTGTCCTCGGTGGCGGTGGCCGGTGACCACCGGGGCAAGTTCTTCGAGGAGGATTTCGACCTCGGCCAGAACCTCACCTCGCCGTATCACCGCACCAAGTTCGCGGCCGAGAAGCTGGTGCGCGAGGCCGAAGACCTGCGCTGGCGGGTGTACCGGCCCGCGATCGTGGTCGGTGATTCGCGCACCGGCGAGATGGACAAGATCGACGGGCCGTACTACTTCTTCTCCGCCATCTCCGCGCTGGCGGCGCTGCCCGCCGAATTGCCGCTGCCGCTGCCCGATCTCGGCGCGACGAACGTGGTGCCGGTCGACTATGTGGCCGAGGCGATGGTGCGGCTGGTGCGGCGCACCGGCCTGGACGGGCGCACCTTCCACCTGGTGAACCCGGAGCCGCAGCCGTTCGGGGAGATCTACCGCGCGCTGGCCACCGCCGCGGGCGGCCCGGCCGGGATCGGCACGGTGCCGGGCAGTGCCCGGGCGCTCACCGGGCTCGGGCATGTGCCCGGCGCGCACGCGGTGCGCGATTTCCTGTTCGAGCAGGCCGGGATTCCGGCGGAGGTCGCGCCGCATGTCGGGTTCACCGCCGAGTTCGTCTCGGAGTCGACCCGGGCCCAGCTGCCCGGGCTCAGCGTGCCCGCCTTCGGCAGCTATGCCACCACGCTGTGGGACTTCTGGCGCGCCAATCTCGACCCGCACCGCGGCCGTCCCGCCCCGCACGCGCATCCGCTGGCGGATCGCACGGTGCTGATCACCGGTGCGTCCTCCGGGATCGGGCTGGCCACCGCGCACGCCGTCGCCCGCCGGGGCGCCATCGTGCTGATGGTGGCGCGCGGGGTCGAGGATCTCACCGCCGCCGCGGACGCCGTGCGCGCCGAGGGCGGGACCGCGTTCGCCTACCCGTGCGACATCACCGACGCCGCGGGCGTGGACACGCTGGTGCGGCAGGTGCTCACCGAGCACGGGCACGTCGACTACCTGATCAACAACGCGGGGCGGTCGATCCGGCGTTCGGTCGCCAACTCGGTCGATCGCATGCACGATTTCGAGCGCACCATGGCGGTGAACTACTTCGGCGCGGTGCGGCTGATCCTGGCGCTGCTGCCCTCGATGCGGGAGCGGCACTTCGGCCACATCGTCAACATCTCCTCCATCGCCGTGCAGACCAAGGTCCCGCGCTTCGCCGCCTATGCCGCGAGCAAGTCGGCCCTGGACAACTTCAGCGATATCGCCGCGGTCGAGAACCGTGGTGCCGGAGTCACTTTCACCTCCATCCGGATGCCGCTGGTCCGCACGCCCATGGTCGCGCCGACCGATCTGTACCGGGCGCTGCCGCTGCCCGCGCCGGAGCGGGCGGCCGACATCGTGGTGCGCGCGCTGCTCGAGCGGCCCGACCGCATCGACACCCCCGTGGGCACCTTCGCCCAGGCGGTCGAGATGTTCCTGCCCTCGCTCAAGCGCACGATCATGCACACCGGGTTCCGCCTGTTCGGGGAATCCACCGCGGCGCAGGGCAAACCGGCCGCTGTTCCGGTGGTGGCCGAGCCGGTGGCACCGGCCGAGCCCGCCGAGCCGTCGCGCAACGCGCTCACCGCGCTGGCGCCGGTGCTCACCCCGCTCATGGTGGTGCCGGGCTCCGCGGCCCGGGTGAGCCGGATCCTGCCGGGCGTGCACTGGTAGTTCCGGCACAACGTACGGCCCGGTCCCGACCTGTCGACGGTCGGCACCGGGCCGTTTCCGCGTCCGGACCCGCGTGACCGACGCCACTGCCGCGGCGGCCGCGCGGCCGGTAGCGTCGGGAGGAGGCGCCCGTGCCGTCACGCACCGATCCCGGGCGCTACTCGACAGGGGTGAGTCATGCGCGAGCACAACGTTTCCCGGGAACTCGTCCGGCCCGATGCCGTGCTGCGCGGCGACGAACGGGGTGACGGGCCGACCCTGCTGCTGTTGCACGCCGGTGGCGAACGACGGCAGGTGTGGGAACCGGTCGCCGACCAGCTCGTCGACGCCGGGTTGCGGTGTGTGGCCTTCGACCAGCGTGAGCACGGCGACAGCGGCGGCGTGCTGAACGCGCTGGACCCGTGCGCGGCCGATATATCCGCACTCGTCGACGCCGAACCCGGCTGTGTAATCGTCGGCGCGTCCATGGGTGGGCTCGCTGCCGTGGCGGCACTGGGCGATCCGGCCACGCGGGCGAAGGTGACGGGTCTGGTCCTCGTAGACGTCACGCCCGCCCCCGACGCGGACCGCATCCGCGGCTTCCTGTCCGCGGGCGGCATTCTCGACCGGTACCGGGACTTCGTCGAGGACACCTTCACCCACGCCGCGCGCCTGCGGCGGATCGTCGCCGAGCTCGACCTGCCGATCCTGCTGATCCGGGGCGGTCGCGGTTCGACGGTCACCGACGACGATGCCGCCGCCCTGCTGCGCGCGGCCCCGCACGCCACCGTGGTCTCCGTGCCCGAGGCCGGGCATCTCGTCGCGCGCGACCAACCCGCCGCGCTGGCCCGGATCCTCGTGACCACCACCGCGACCTGGCCGATCCTGGCACTGCTGCGCGAACTCGGCGCCGACCGGCTCGACCACCCCGGCGGCGACCTACTCGACCACCTCCACCGCGTCCACGACCTGGTGGCCACCCTGGGCGGCGATCTCCGGACCCGGCTGGGCGCGCTCGCCCACGCCACCTACGGCACCGACGGCTTCCCCCAGCCACTGCTCCCACCCGACCAGCGCCTGCGCCTCCGCACCGCCGTCGGTGTCGCCGCCGAGTCCCTCGTCTACCGCTACGGCGCCTGCGACCGTGCCGCTACCTACCCTCATCTGGGCGCGGCCGCCCTCCCCTGCGCCGACCGCTTCACCGGCGAAACAGCCACCCTCACCGGCGCCGACCTCCACGACTTCGCCCTGCTGACCGTCGCCAACGAACTGGACATCCTCCACCACGCCACCCTCACCCCCGAGGCCGCGCGTTCCATCCGCACACTCATCACCCGGTGCGCGACCTACCTTCCGGACCCCGTCGTTCGAGACCTGACCGACCTGCTCCGCTGATTCCTGGCGGACGACCACGCCGGTCGCCGCGCGATGACCCGGGGTCCGGGCCGTCCGCGTTCGACCGGATCCAGCACGCCACGGCGGTCGCGGAGACGCGGACCGATGCCGGTAGGCCTCGGCGCGCGCACGGCGGATCAGTGTTCGCAGAGCGAGAATTCGCGGGCGTAGAGCTCTTCGTTGACTTCGTCGACGAAGTACGTGCGCTCCTTCATCAGCTCCTCGCGGTACTGCTCGGCCTCGGCGCGGGTCATGGTGGTGGTTTCGGCCCACGGCTGCTGCGGCGGGATGTCGGCCGTGGAGGTGATCGTCACCGCGGGGTCGATCAGGAAGAACGCGAGGATCTTGCGGTGGCCCGGGCGGGTGGGGTCGGCCAGCCGGAACGGGGCGACGCGGTGCTGGAGGATATTCGGGAAGGCCAGGCAGCGGTCGGCTGTGGTCGGCACCGAACCGAGGAACTGGTTGAGTTCGTCTTCGTCGCCGAGGCCGTAGACGTCGCGCATGCCCGCGGAGTCGTTCTGCTCGTACTCCGGATCATCCACGGCCGCACGGAAACTCAGCGCGCTGTCGGTGATGTTGTCCGCCTCCCAGTAGTAGATGCCGGTCGAGACGATCCGTTCGTTCATCATGCCCTCGACATGCCAGGACCCACCGGCGTATTCGGGCTTGTCCGGGGTGAGCTGGATGGTGGCGAGTTTGATGATCACCTGCAGGCGGCGACCGCGCAGATCCACCCGTGCCGCGTCCTCGATCGGGGCGGGCGCCTGGTATTCCGGGGCGTCGGGCACCTCCGGGCGGCGGTTCTCCCACCAGTCCTCGCAGGCCTCGTCGTAGGCCGTCTTGGTCGCCTCGTCCGCGTCGGCACCGGGGTACACCGGCTCGTCGGTGTACCAGTTGTAGGGATCGGCCGTGATGCGCGGAGGCCTGGGGTGCCGCAGATCCGTGAGGACGTTCTCGAACAGCGGCCGCATCCGGGCGAACAACTCCGGCAGCACCGCCGCGAGCTCGCCATGGCGCTCCGGATGGACATTGTTGATGTAGGAGGCGAACGCGACCGCCCCGTCGGCGCCGACCTCCACCTCGGTGGGCAACCACTGGAATTTCTCCGACAGCGCGGACCGCGCCAACCCCCGCTCGGTGCCAGGCCAGGGCGCGTCCGCGGGCAGGCTCACCCCTCGCACGTAGCAGTACAGCGAGGGGTGAACCAGATCCAGCACCTGGCCGCCGGAACCCGGGTGCCAGTCGCGCTCGGCCTCGGGCACCTCTTCCAGCGGACGCACCGCCGCGGCCAGGCGGATACGCAGCTCGTCGTCGATCAGCGAGTCCGAGTGCCACACGCCGTCGACGCCGGACACCTCGATCCCGGTGCGCTCGTCCCGGAGCTCGGCGTAATGCGCCAATTCATCCAGCACATATCGGATCTGCGCGTCGGTGAGGCCCTGCTCGGCCGCTTCCCTCGTCCACCTGGCCACGATCTGCGGATCGTCCCGCTTGTCGACCCAGCGGGGCTTGGTGCGCAAGTGGGCGCTGAGCTGCAGCATCTGCATCTCCCGTACCGTGCGGATCGGCGCGACCGAGCACTTGTCGTAGAGATAGAAGGGCAGGGGGAAAGCGTCTGGTTCAGTCATCGGTGCCGAGAATAGTTCAGCTCCGACCGAACCCGAATTTCACCGAAAGACGTTCTCCCTCACCGCACCCGGGCGAGTTCGGCCGCCCACGGGTCACCCGCCGCGATGAGCGCGCGGGCGGCCCGCAGCTCTCGCGGCCGGGCCATGGCGACCGCCCCGACCGGACGGCCCGCGCGCAGGGCGACCGCGAGGAAGTCCCGCGCCGCCGGATCCCCGTCGACGACCAGCTCGTCGTGCGGGTGGACCCACCCGGCGAACTGCATCGACACCCCGTGCTGATCCGTCCAGCCCCACGGGATCTCGGCCGGTGCCGCGGGCAGCCCGAGCATGGCCTTGGCCGCGGCGGCGCCGTCCGACTGCGCGGCGTTCCAGTGCTGGGCCCGTTCGAAGGCGTCCCGGTGCGGATGGAAGGCGCTGGCCACGTCACCGGCGGCGAACACGCCGGACGCGGAGGTGCGGTAGTGCTGGTCGACGACAATGCCGTCGTCGACCGCAATGCCCGCCGCCTCGGCCAGGGCGGTATCCGGCACCGACCCGATGGCGACCAGCGCCGCCGCGGCGGTGAAGGCGCGGCCGTCGGCGGTGGTGGCGATGACACCTTCCCCACCTTCGGCGAGTTCCGCTGTCCTGACCTCGGTCTCGACGGTCACGCCGTGCTCGCGGTGCAGCGCGCGCACCATCTCCGAGACCGGCGCCGGGACCACCCGGTCGAGCAGGGCGGGGCCCGCCTCGAGGAGCGTCACCCGCGCGCCCAGTCCGCGCGCCGTGGCGGCGACCTCGCACCCGATCAGGCCGCCGCCGAGGACGAGCAGCGATCCGCCCGCGTCGACGGCCGAGTGCAGACCCGCGACATCGGCCCGCGTCCGCAGGGTGTACACCCGCGGGGAATCGGCGCCGATCGTGCGCGCGCGGGCGCCGGTGGCCAGCAGCAGGCTGTCGTAACCGAGCACCTCACCGGTGTGCAGGCGCACGGTGGCACGGTCGGTGTCGACGGCCTCCACCCGGATGGCCGGGCGCAGCTCGATCGCGTTGTCGGCCCAGAACTTCACCGGCTTCAGCAGCACCCGCTCGACCGAGGCGGTGGCGGCGAGCAGTTCCTTGGACACCGCCGGGCGCCGGTAGGGCAGGTCGGGTTCGGCGCCCAGCAGCACGATCTCCCCGGCGTAGCCCTCGCGCCGCAGCGTCTGGGCCGCGGTGGCACCGGCGACACCGGTGCCCACGATGACGATCCGGCCGCTCATCCGCGACTCACCTCGCGCATGTCGAAGTCGGCCTTGGCCGCCCCGCAGTCGGGGCAGGACCAGTCGTCGGGGATGTCGTCCCAGCGGGTGCCGGGGGCGATGCCGTCCTCGGGCCAGCCCAGCGCCTCGTCGTACTCGAAACCGCACTGGGCGCATTCGTAGAGCTTGTAGTCGTTCATCGCGAAACCTCTTCCGTCGGTGCGAAATCGACCTTCTCGCGGACCCCGCAGTCGGGACAGCACCAGTCGTCGGGAATCGACTCCCAGGCGGTGCCGGGCGCGAAACCCTCCCGGGGCGCGCCGATCCGTTCGTCGTAGACGTACTCGCAGACAGGGCAGGTGTAGGACATCAGCGCGCTCCGTACTTCGCCAAGACCTTCGCCCGCTGGGCGGGCTGGATGTTCACCCGGGTGATGTCGCCCTGGTAGTGCGCGAGCACGCGGTGATCCATCACCTTGCGCCACAGCGGGGTCAGGTAGGCCAGGCCGATCAGGCTGGCGTAGCCGCTGGGCAGCTCGGGGGCGCCGTCCATGTGCCGCAGGGTCTGGTAGCGGCGGGTGGGGTTGGCGTGATGGTCGCTGTGCCGCTGCAGGTGGTACAGGAAGATATTGGTGACGATGTGGTCGGAGTTCCAGCTGTGCTCCGGGGTGCAGCGCTCGTAGCGGCCCGAGGCGGTCTTCTGACGCAGCAGCCCGTAGTGCTCCAGGTAGTTCACGGTCTCGAGCAGGGAGAAGCCGTAGGTCGCCTGGATCAGCAGGAAGGGCAGGATCGCAGGCCCGAATACCGCCACCAGCGCACCCCACAGCACCACCGACATCAGCCAGGCGTTGAGCACGTCGTTGCGCAGCGAGAACACGCTGGTCTCCAGCCGCCGCAGGCGGGTGCGCTCGAGCTCCCAGGCCGAGACCAGGCTGCCCCATACGCTGCGCGGCAGGAAGGTCCAGAAGGACTCACCGAAGCGGGCGCTGGCCGGGTCCTCGGGCGTGGCGACGCGCACGTGGTGGCCGCGGTTGTGCTCGATGTAGAAGTGCCCGTAGAAGGTCTGGGCCAGGGTGATCTTGGACAGCCAGCGCTCCAGCTCGTCCTTCTTGTGGCCGAGTTCGTGCGCGGTGTTGATCCCGACGCCGCCCATCGCGCCGATGGTGAAGGCCAGACCGATCTTCGAGACCAGCCCCAGGCCACCGTCGATACCCAGCCAGGACAGATCGGTCGCGGTCCACAGATAGCAGGCGATCACCAGGCTCACCAGCTGCAACGGGATGTAGGCGTAGGTGCAGTAGCGGTAGTACCGGTCGTTCTCGAGCTGCGCCATCACCTCCTCGGGCGGGTTCTTCCCGTCCGGGCCGAAGAAGCGGTCCAGGATCGGCAGCAGGACATAGACCAGGATCGGGCCGAGCCACCACCACACGGGGGCGACCGCCTGCCAGCCGAGCTGGCCGAAGACCCACACCAAGCCGATCGCCAGCAGCGTCGCACTGGGGGCGATGAGGCCGAACAACCACAGGTAGCGCTTGGGATCACGCCAGTGCGGTGGCGCGGCCGATGCGTCGTGGTCACCGATACGAGATGTCGTCATTGCCATTCTCCTCATCACCGAGACTCGGACAGTCACCCGCCCGGAGTCGCCTTCATTTACAACATAGCGCGTTGTGTTCCGATTGGATACACCATCTGGCAGATTGTTAACGAACGTGCCGAACTGTCGGCACATGTATGCTGAGTTCGTGGCCGAATCGCCGAACTTTCACGCCGAGATGCGTCAGCTGCTGCGCGATCGCATGCTCGACGCCGCCCGCACGATGGTCGTCACCGAGGGCTGGGGGTCGGTGAACATGTCCCGGGTGGCCAAGGAGGTCGGCATCAGCAGGCCGGTGCTGTACAAGGAGATCGGTACCAAACAGGCGCTCGCGGACGCGCTGATCGAGCGGGAGCTCGGGATCTTCCTCGCCGGGATCGCCGACACGCTCGCCACCCATCACGCCGAGCCGGTCGCCGGAATGACCGCGGCCGCGGAGTACGCACTGCGCACCGCGGGCGACAACACCCTGATCAAGGCCGTGCTCTCGGCCCGCCAGGATGCCGACACGGCGCTGCTACCCGCGCTGGTCAGCGATCCGGAGCCGGTTCTGGGCCGCGCGGTCGCCGCGCTCACCGCCACCGTGCGCGAGCAGTACCGCTTCGACCAGCTGTCCGACGACGAGCTCACCGGCCTGGTCGAGATCATGGTCCGGCTGACGCTGAGTCATCTGTTCCAGCCGACGGGCAGCGTCGATCGCGCGGTCGCGCAGATCGGCGCCGTCCTGGCCGGGGTGCTGCCCGCCGCCTGAGCGACGGGCGCACCGGTTCACAGCCGCGCGTTCACCTGCCCGGTGGCCGCGGAGAACGACCAGCCGTAGGCGCCGTGCGCGGTCGGGAAGATCCCGCCCGCGCACACGGGATCGCCCGCGGTGCAATAGTTCGCGGTGCGGTCGGCGTAGAGCGGTGCCACTCCGGCGCCCACCAGCCGCAGCGGATCACCGAAGAGGAGCACCGCCACCACCCGCGAGGACAGTTCCGGGGGCAGCACGTACATCCCGGGCAGCAGCATCATCGCTGGCGAACCCAGCACACCATGGGTCACCGCGGCGCCCTGCGAATAGCCGACCAGCACGAAACGCTGGCCGGGGCAGGCCGCGGCCTGGGCCATCACATGCCCGGTCATCGCCCGGGTGCCGTCGCTGACCGAGGAGGGAACCAGCAGGTCGGCGGGATATTCGACGCGATGGGCGGTCGTATCGACCGGTAGTTGCGTACTGAGTACCGCGTAGAGCGGGTCACCGATGACCGCCCCGAGGTAGCCGGGCTCATTGGTCCCGCGGGCGACGACGACATCGATGGCGGCGCAGTTCTGCGCCACCGCTGTCGTCTGGGACATCACTGTCCCGATGCCCGCGGCCAGGAGCAACACCGACAGCGCTCGCGCTGTACGTCCTACGCCGATACGAAATACCTTCCGGTTGGTCATCGTGCCCACCCACTCACGCCGTTGTGAGAAATAGAGAAACGAGCGATCACCGTCCACCGCAACGGTATTCGGTGCGCTCAGCGTGGGAATACCCGCTGACCCGCATCGACAAGGCGCGAACTCGGCATCCCTTGTGCCACGATCGCGTCTCGGAATCGCCTGCGGCGCAAGGCCGCAGGCGCCGGAGTCAGTGCTTCTTCGGCTTCTTCTTGTACTTGGGCTTGTCGTGGTCGGGCTCCCACTCGTAGCCCGCCACGCCGCGTTCGCAGTAGGAGTTGGCGACCAGGACGTCGCCCTGATCCTTCTCGCACCAGCGGGTCTTCGAGCAGGAGGTGGCGCCCAGCCCGGCCAGTACGGCCAGGGCGAGCACGGCGGCGCCGGTGCGGGTACGGACCTTCATCGAAATCATGACCTTCCCTTGATGAAACATCGCTGGTCAGGGCATTTTCCAGGACTTCTCCCCTACCCCCGACCCACCAATGCTACGTTCCAGGGCATGTCGAGCACAGCGCCTGATCCGCTAGCAGATTTCACTCCCGACGCGATTGTCGTCGGCGCCGGGCTCGCGGGCCTGGTCGCCACCCACGAGCTCGTCCTGGCCGGACGCAAGGTGCTGGTGCTCGACCAGGAGAATCGCGCCAATCTCGGCGGGCAGGCGTTCTGGTCGCTGGGCGGGCTGTTCTTCGTCGACAGCCCCGAGCAGCGCAGGCTCGGCATCAAGGATTCCTACGAGCTGGCCTTGCAGGACTGGCTCGGCTCGGCCGGATTCGACCGCGAGGACGAGGACCGGATGGCGCGGCAGTGGGCGCAGGCCTATGTCCGCTTCGCTACCGATGAGAAGCGGGACTACCTGCACGCCTTGGGTTTACGGGTCACCCCGCTGGTCGGCTGGGCCGAGCGCGGCGGCGGACTGGCCGACGGGCACGGCAACTCCGTGCCGCGCTTCCACCTCACCTGGGGCACCGGGCCCGAGGTGGTGCGGGTGTTCCTGGAACCGGTCCTGGCCGGGGAGGCGAAGGGCCTGGTGCGCTTCGCTTTCCGGCACCGGGTCGACGAGCTGGTGGTCACCGACGGCGCCGTCACCGGGGTGCGTGGCAGCGTGCTGGCCGACAGCGAGACCGAGCGTGGCGTCGCCTCGAACCGGGATGTGGTGGGCGAGTTCGACGTCCGGGCACCGGCGGTGCTGGTGAGTTCGGGCGGGATCGGCCACGCGCACGAGCTGATCCGGCGCAACTGGCCCACCGAGCGGCTGGGCCCGTGCCCGGAGACGATGATCTCGGGCGTCCCCGCCTATGTGGACGGCCGGATGCTCGGGATCTCCGAGGCGGCCGGGGCGGCGCTGGTCAACCGGGACAGGATGTGGCACTACACCGAGGGCATCAACAACTGGGACCCGGTCTGGCCCGATCACGCCATCCGGATCATTCCCGGCCCGTCCTCGCTGTGGTTCGACGCCGACGGAATCCGCATGCCCGCACCGTGTTTCCCCGGTTTCGACACCAACGAGACCATGCGCCGGATCCTGTCGACCGGGCACGACTACTCCTGGTTCGTGCTCAACCAGACGATCATCCAGAAGGAGTTCGCGCTCTCGGGCTCGGAGCAGAACCCCGACATCACCGGCAAGGATCTCAAGCTGCTGCTGCGCAGCCGGGTCGCCAAAGGCGCGCCGGGGCCGGTGGAGGCCTTCAAGCAGCACGGGGTGGACTTCGTGGTCGCCGACACGATCGGCGAGCTGGTCGACGGGATGAACGCCATCGCGCGCGGCCCGCGGCTCGACCCGGCCGAGATCGAGCGTCAGATCGTCGCGCGCGACCGGGAGGTGCGCAATCCCTACACCAAGGACGCGCAGATGGCCGCGATCCACAACGCCCGCAAGTACTTCGGTGACAAGGCCGGTCGGGTGGCCAAACCGCACCGGATCCTTGATCCGGCCGAGGGCCCGCTGATCGCGGTGCGGCTCAATGTCCTCACCCGCAAGACCCTGGGTGGACTGCAGACCGATCTCGATTCGCGGGTGCTGCGCCCGGACGGCGAGACCTTCCCCGGCCTGTACGCCGCCGGTGAGGTCGCCGGGTTCGGCGGCGGCGGTGTGCACGGGTACAACGCGCTCGAGGGCACGTTCCTCGGCGGGTGCATCTTCTCCGGCCGGGCGGCCGGGCGCGCGATGGCGAAACAGGCTCCGCGCGACTGAGTTACGGCAGGGGGCGGCCGTGCCGGGGTGCCAGGGTGCGGGCCGCCTCCTTGGCCACCTCGGCCAGCGCCCGCGCCAGCCGGGCGGTGTCGAGGGCGCTGCGGTCACCGTTGACGGTGCCCGACAGCGAGATCGCCGCCAGCGCCACCCCGCGGCCCCGGATCGGCACGGCCACACAGCCCACCCCGGGCAGCGATTCCTCAGTGTCCACGGCCACGCCCTGCCGGTTGCGGATCCGGGTGAGTTCGCGGTGCAGTTCGGCCCGGTCGACAATGGTGCGCGCGGTCCGCGGCACCGTGTTGCCGCGCAACGACGCCTCCGCGATGCCGGGTTCCAGGGTGGCCAGCAGCGCCTTGCCGACCGCCGTACAGTGCGCGGGCAGCCTGCCGCCGACCCGGGTGGGGATGGCCACCCGGCTGCGCCCGCCCGCGCGGTCCAGGAACAGCACCTCGCGCCCGTCGAGCACGGCCAGGTGCCCGATCAGGCCGGTGCGCTGGGTCAGCTCGTAGAGCAGCGGGCCGACCACCTCGCGCAGTTCGTTCTGCTCGGCGGCCAAGCCGCCCAGTTCGAGAACCCGCAGGCCCAGCCGGTAGCCGCCGGGGGTGTGCGCGAGCCAGCGCAGGCGGATCATCTGGTCGAGGATGCGGTGCACGGTGGAGCGCGGCAGCCCGGTGCGCTCGGCCAGGCCGAGCAGGGTCAGGGTGGGGGTGGTGGCGTCGAAGGCGTCGAGGATGAGCGTCATCCGCTCGATCATCGACGTGGGTGGTGTCCCGGTCGCCCGGGCCGATCCGGTCCACAGGTCCTCCGGTGCCGGTTCGGTCACGATCTCGACCGTCATTGATCCAACCTCCACAGTGCGTAGCGCTAACAGACTAGAGCCGTCGGCTCCGCTTCTGCACCATTTCGCTGTACCGACCGGTTCACCCCGGCGATTCGGACCTTTCCGGCAGCGCGGATCGGGCGTGCTCGAGCCGTGCGGCCCGCTCGACGAGCAGTTCGGCCGGACCCGCGGGCGGGCTGTTGCGGCGCCAGATCGCGCGGAACTTGCGTGTCAGCCGGGCGCTGTCGGCCGACGGGATCTCGATCAGCGCGCCACCGGCCAGATCGGGCGCGGCGATCAGCCTGCTGAGGACGGCGGGGGCCATGCCGGTCCGGGCGGCGGCCACGATCGCGGCGGCCGAGCCGAGTTCGGCGGCCGGGCCCGCCGGGGCGCCCGCGGTGCTGAGCAGATCCCAGACGGTGTCGCGGGTGCCCGAGCCGGGCTCGCGCCACAGCAGCGCGGTGCCCGCGAGCTCGGCGAGGGTGACCGGGGTGTGGCGGCGTGCCCACGGGTGGTCGGGGGCCACGACGACGACCAGGTCGTCGGTCCCGAGGACGCGGCTGCCCAGACCGGCGGGCGGGTGCGGGCCCTCCACGAAGCCCAGGTCGGCGCCGCCGTCGCGGACCAGGGCCGCCACCTGGGTCGAGTTGTCCACCTCGAGCGCGACGACCACCTCGGGGTGGTCGCCGCGCAGAGCCGCGAGCCAGTGCGGGATGCGGTGGTCGGCAATGGTTTTCGAGGCGGCGATGCGCAGCCGGGGTGCCTGCTCGGCGCGGAGCCTGCCCACATCGTCGACCAGTTCGCGCACCGCGGCCAGCACGGTGCGCGCGTGGCCGACAACGGCCTGCCCCGCGTCGGTGAGGGCCGAACCGGTCGGGCCGCGGTCGAGCAGCTTGACCCGCAGGCGCCGTTCGAGCGCGCTGATCCGCATGCTCGCGGCGGGCTGGCTGATGCCGTGGCGGCGGGCGGCGGCGCCGAGACTGCCCAGCTCGGCGACCGTCACCAGGAGGTCGAGCACCTCGAGGTCGGGTGTTCCGGGCGGCAGGGTCATGCGCCGATTATGGGTGACGCGGGCGCGGGCGCGGTATCAGCCACCGGTGCGGCGCTGGATGTTCTTGACCACGCCGTAGAGGGCGAACACCGGTTTGAGCGGCAGCCACTCGCCGAAGCGGTAGTCGCGGCCGCGCACCAGCCGCGGGGCCAGTTCCGGGCTCTGCTCGAGCAGATAGCGGCGGGCGGTCTCGGCGTGGGTGGGCAGCGAGACGATCTTGATCCGGTCGGCGTCCTTCACCAGCGGCAGCGCGAACGCGATGTTCTCCCAGGTGGATCGGCTGGCCTCGTCGAGCACGAGCTCGCCGCGATAGCCGCGTGATTCCGTCGCGTAGCGCGCCATCAGCGCCGCCTCGCTGACCGGTCCCGCGCAGGCGCCGCCGCACAGGACCAGGCGGGATTCCGGTGCGGCGGGATCGATCGAGCGCAGGCCCGCGCGCACCCGCCAGCGGTTCATGGCATTGGCCCGGGGTCCCGCATTGCGGTATCCGAGCACGACCACCGCTTCGGTCCCGGCGGGGACCTCGCCCACGAACCGGCGTGAGGCGCGCCAGTTGGCCCATTCGCCCCAGATCAGCACTGCGATTCCGGCGCCGAGGGTCAGCCGGGTAGCTCTCCGCACTGTTCCAGGAAAGCACATCCGGGTGTCCCGCCGCGGCCGCCAAGCCATAAGCCGTATTTATGAGCTCCTCCGAAAGCGGGCTCTACCTCGGGATCTGTCGCGCGGCGAAGGTGGAGGGGTGAATCGCGCACGGACTCTCGCCCCCGGTCTGCTCCTCGCCGCGCTGCTGGCCACCGCGGCCACGCCGGTGGGCCGGGCGCTGCCGATGGTCGGCGTCCCGGTGCTGACACTGGGCGCCGGAGCGGTGGCGGGGACCGTGCTGCGGCGGGCGCGCGGCGCAGAGAGGGTGGTCGACCCGGGGCTCGAGGTGGCGCGGCAGCGGCTGCTCGGGGTGGCGATCGTGCTGCTGGGGCTCGGGCTGCCGGTGGGTTCGGTGCTGAGCGTGGGCCGCGAGACCGCGATCGTGCTGCTGGGCACCCTGGTGGTCGGCGCGGTGGCGGCCTTCGTGGTGGGGCGGATGCTGGCGGTCGACCGGGAATCGGCGACGCTGGTCGCCGTCGGCACCACCATCTGCGGCGCGTCGGCCATCGCCGCGGCCACCGCGGTGCTGCGGCCGGATCGTCAGCGGGTGGCCTACGCGCTGGGCACCATCTTCGTCTTCAATGTCGCGGCGGTGCTGATCTATCCGCCGCTGGGGCGGGCGCTCGGCCTGTCGCAGGAGGCGTTCGGACTGTGGGCGGGGACCGCGATCAACGACACGTCCTCGGTGCTGGCGGCCGGTGTCGTCTTCGGCGCCGGGGCAGCGCATTTCGCCGTGATCGTGAAGCTGGTGCGCAGCCTCGCCATCGTCCCGCTGTGCCTGGGCCTGCACCTGGGCCGCCGCCGTCTCGCCGCCGCGACCGGCGCCCCCACCGGATCCCTGCGCCAGGTCTTCCCCCTGTTCGTCGTGCTGTTCCTCGCCGCCTCCCTCATCGCGGGCCTCGGCATCCTCCCCCCGAGCCTGACCCAGCCCCTGAGCGCGGTCAGCGGATGGCTCATCGCCGTCGTCCTGGCCGCCATCGGCACCTCGCTCAGCGTCGCCCGGCTGCGCACCGCTGGCGCCCGGCCGTTGCTGCTCGGCGGACTCCTGGGGCTGGTCCTCGGCGTCTCGAGCCTGGCCCTGATGTACGTCACCGGCTGGTGCTGACGCCGGTTCGAACCGGCGCGAAACTACTCGCCGGTTCGGACATTCCTCGCGATCCGGGCCGGTACCGTGACGGGCTCCAGGGGGATTCGCTCGCGGCGATCCCAGCTAGGGAGGGATACCCGAGTGAGTGTCGTATCAGACTGTGGTGCAACGCATCCGGTGGGCAGGCGTGGCCCGCTCCGCGCGGTGCTGATCGCGGCGTCGGCCGTGTTGTGCTGCACCGGCACGTCCGTCGCGGTCGGTCACGCGGATCCGCTGCCGACTCCGCAGCACGACCCGTTCTACGTCCCGCCGACGGGCTGGGACACCCGGGCACCGGGCACCATCCTGAATTCGCGCCCCGTCGAGGTGGCCTCGATGGGACCGCGGGCGCAGAACGCCGAGGCGTGGCAGTTGCTGTATCGCACGACCGATGCCGACGGCCGTCCCCTGGCGACGGTGACGACGGTCCTGCGCCCACGCACCGGGCAGGTCCGGGGATTGGTCTCCTATCAGCCCGCCACCGACGCCTCGGCGCCGCAGTGCGCGCCCTCGTACGTGCTCCGCCAGGGGGCACCCGACAAGTACGACTCCGCACTGGATCTCCTGCAGATCGACCACTTGCTCGCGACCGGGCACGTGATCTCCGTCCCCGACTGGGAGGGACCGAAGGGAACGCTGGTCGCCCCGAGGCAGCCGGGGTACACCGTGCTCGACGGCGTGCGCGCCGCCGAACGTTTCGCGCCGCTCGGCCTGCCCGGCACCGAGACGCCGGTCGCCGCGGTGGGCTATTCGGGCGGGTCGATCGGGACCAGCTGGGCCGCGCAGGTGCATCCGGACTACGCTCCCGAGATCCGGCTCACCGGTGTCGCCCTCGGTGGCTGGACCGCACCCCTGGGCAGCTACCTGGAGACGCTGAACTCCGGCCTGTTCTCCGGTTTCCTGCCGTCGATGCTGCCGGGCATGATGCGCGCCGACCCCCGCCTGGCGGCGATCTTCGACACCTATCTGACACCCGCCGGGCACGCCCTGATCGCGGCCGGTGACAGCAAATGCGTGACGCAGAACGTGGCACAGCACGCCTTCGTGAACATGGACGACTACCTGACGATCCCCTTCACGCAACTGATCGAGCAGGCCCGGACATTGTTCGACGACCTGGATTTCGGCCCCACCGTGCCGACCGCGCCACTGCTGGTCTACAACGCCGTGCACGACGAGATCATCGACATCGCCAAGACCGACCGGGCGGTGGCCCAGTGGTGCGCGTCCGGGGCGTGGATCACCCAGGTCCGGGACGGCCTGAGCGAACACGTCAGTCTCGCGATCAGCGCGACACCCGCGGTCACGACGTGGCTCGACAACCGTCTGGCGGGGCAGGCCCCGCCCGACGGTTGCACGACGAACACGGTGCCGTCCATGTCGCTGGGCGGTCTGTAGCCGCACCGCGAACACTCAGGCGTTGGCGGCGTTCATCACCGCCGCCAGGGACGCGGCGATCACCGAGGTGTCGCGGCCGAAGGACCACCCCGTGCGGGTGGGGGTGCGGTATTCGAGGTAGCTCGCGGCGGTGGCGGACGCGCCCGCGTCGAGGGAGTGCTGGGTCAGGCCCAGGATCTCGACGGGGTGCCCCACGGCGGCCAGGGCCGTGGTCAGGGCTTCGACGGGACCCGTGGCGTGGCTGGACTGGTGTTCGGTTCCGGCCACGGCGAGGGTGATCTCGGTGCTGTCGCCGGTGATCCGCCACTGCCGCAGCGTGATTCGGGGGTCGCGGACGGTGTAGGACTCCTCGAACAGGGTGTGCAGTTCCTTCGCGGTGATCTCGGCGCCGGTGTCGTCGGTGTGCGCCTGAACGCGCCGGGCCAGGTCGATCTGGAGGCGGCGCGGCAGCTCCAGGCCGTAGCCGGAGTGCAGCAGGTAGGCGATGCCACCCTTGCCGGACTGGGAGTTCACCCGGATCACCGCGTCGTAGGAGCGGCCAGCATTCGGCCAGGCGCCCGCCAGTTCCAGTACGTCGCGCGCCCCCGCGAGGATCAGCTCGCGCAGCTGCGCGCGGTCCTTGCCGAGGACGACCTCGCGCCAGACCGGCGCAGTGGCGGTGTAGAGGTGGATCACCACCTCGTTGGTGATGCCGCGCACCGAGTCCACGGTGCGTTCGATCAGGTCCCGGCGGGCCGGGGTGAACACCACCAGGGTGAC
Source organism: Nocardia sp. SSK8 (assembly GCF_037034205.1). NCBI lineage: Bacteria > Bacillati > Actinomycetota > Actinomycetes > Mycobacteriales > Nocardiaceae > Nocardia > Nocardia sp. SSK8. The sequence goes on along the minus strand of NZ_JBAGKD010000002.1, from coordinate 182,663 downwards.
ATCCGGTGGCGCGATCTCCGTGTCGGCCAGCAGCCGGACGAAATCGAAATCGGTCCGCGAGGCCGACGGGTAGCCGACCTCGATCTCCTTGTAGCCCATGGCGACCAGCAGTTCGAAGAACCGGCGCTTGCGGGCCGGGTCCATCGGTTCGGCCAGGGCCTGATTACCGTCGCGCAGGTCGACGGGCACCCACAGCGGCGCCTCGGTGATCCGGGCGTTCGGCCAATCCCGATGTCCGGCGGGTACTTCCACGCGCCGGTGGATATCACGGTAACGATGCGAGGGCATGGCCGAGGCACGCTGACGGTTCCACGCGTGCGGGCCGGTGTTCCCGGCGGGGGTCGAGAGGGTGGGGAAGGTGGTCATGACGGTGCTCTGCTTCCTGGCCACGACGGGCCACGAGACGACGGCGACCGGCCACGACGGAGCCCCACGGCGGGGCGGCCGGTCGGTCAGGCCCCGCCGTGGCGGCCGAGGAGCAGCACGGTGTTGGTCATGATGGCTATACTTCTACCACAACTCCTCAGACAAGTAGAGAGGTATTCCGGTGCAAGCGCAGGTACGGCGTCAGCCGCTGGCCGCTCAGGCGGCCGAACTCCTGCTCGCGCGGATCCGCGCGGGCGAATGGCCGCTGGGCCATCGACTACCGGGTGAGACGCTGCTCGCGGCGCAGCTGGGGGTGGGCCGGTCCACCCTGCGCGAGGCGATCCGGGAGCTCGCGGGCAAGGGGGTGCTCGACAGCAGGCAGGGCGCGGGCGTGTTCGTCACCGCGCTGGACGTGCGCGAGGACTGGGATGTCGTGCTGCGCGGGGCCACCATCGCCGCGGTGATCGAGGCGCGCATCGCCATCGAGGCCGAGGCCGCCGCCCTGGCCGCGCAGCGGCGCACCCCGGCCGACGTGCGGGCCATCCGCCGGGCCCTGGCGGGCAGGCGCGCCGAGGGGCAGAGCGTGGCCGAGCATGTCGACGCCGATATGGCCTTCCACCGCGCGGTCATCGTCGCCGCGCACAACCCGGTGCTCACTCAGCTCTTCGACAGTTTCCTGCCGCGCCTGCGCCTGGCCATGATCGACATGCTCGCGCTGCGCCCGGTCGCCTCCGAGCAGGCCGACCACGCCGCGCACGAAGACCTCGCGCAGGCGGTCGCCGACCGGAACCCCACGGCGGCAGCCGAATTCAGCCGCACCCACCTGTCCGCCCTGAGGGAGGCCTTCGCATGACCGGCACCCCGGTGATCGAACTCGACGCGGTGACCTTCCGCCGCGACGGCAAGAAGATCATCAACGGCATCTCGCTGACCGTGCGGGCGGGTGAGCACTGGGCACTGCTCGGCCCCAACGGCGCGGGCAAGAGCACACTGCTCGGCTTCTGCGGCGCGGTCACCTTCCCCACCACCGGCGCGGTGCGGGTACTGGGCGAGCAGTTCGGCCGGGTGGAGCTCGCGCGGCTGCGCCGGTCGATCGGGCACGTGAACCCACGCCATCCCCTCCAGTACCCGCTCACCGTGCGCGAGGTGGTGCTCACGGGCATCACCGGCACCATCGATACCCCGATGCGCTGGACGCCCTCCCCGGGCGATCTCGCGCGGGCCGACGCGATCATCGACACCCTGGGCCTGTCCGGCAAGGCCGCGGATCGCTGGCCGACGCTGTCGCAGGGCGAGCGCGGCCGGGCGTTGATCGCCCGCGCGCTGATCAGCGCGCCGCGGGTGCTGCTGCTCGACGAGCCGTCCACCGGCCTGGATCTGGCCGCGCGCGAACAGCTGCTCAGCACCATCGATACCCTCGACCGCACCCATCCCGAGGTCGCCTCGATCCTGGTCACCCACCATCTCGAGGAGCTGCCGAGCAGCACCACCCACGCCCTGCTCATCGCCGGTGGGCACGCCGTCGCCGCGGGTCCGGCCCGGGACGTGATCATCACCGAGCACGTCTCCACGGCCTTCGCCCATCCCATCGAGGTGCGCTGGGACGAGGGCCGCTGGAGCGCCCGCGCCCGCTGACGTCCATGCCCGCGGCGTTAGGATCGCAGGGCATCACAATGTTCGGCTCGGACAGGAGGATGTCATGCGTCTCGTGCACCGGATCGCCGCCACCGTGGGCGTGGCCGCCGCGCTCACCCTGGCCACCGCGGGTCTCGCGACCGCCCAGGAACCCGAACCACCCCCGTCACCGCTGGTCCAGTACATCGAATCCTGGCCGCCCGCCCCCGCGGGCTGCGACCGCTACTGGGACCCGATCGAGGACGCCGTCGAGGATTCCGTCCCGGTCTGGGCCGAGGACGAGTTCGACGCCTTCGACGACTGGTGCGAGGGCGAGGAGGACATCGCGGCGCCGCTGCCCGGCTAGCGTCCCGGTTTCAGCCCAGCTCGAACCGCTCGTCGTCGAAGTCGGCGCCGAGCAGTTCGTCGGCGCGGGCCAGCGCCCGGTCGAGTTCCCCGGTGACCGAGTCCATGACCGACAGTCCGTCGAGCATGCCGGTCAGTTCGGCACGCAGCGCGTCGAGCTCGGCGAGGGCCGGGTCGACGGTGGTCCAGGCGACGGTGTCGCGCCACCAGTGGTCCCGCTGGATCCACGACCAGACGATATCGCGCACGAGCAGCGCGTCGGTGGTGAAGAGCTGCCGCCGCTCGGCCCCATCGAGGTGCTCGACCTCGTAGGTGCCGTCGTCGAGATAGCGCGCCTGGATACGCTCGCCCGCCGAGCGGGTGAGCAGCAGGAACGGGTGGTCCGGCGCCGGATCGGCGGGCCCGTCCCCCGGCGCGAACGGATCGACGGCGCGCGGCACGTCGACACCGTCACCGACGTGCACGATGACCTCGGGCCGGTCCTCCTGCTCAGCACCCATCGCGCCAGTCTGCCGGATACCGGCGGTCCGGGGCCAGGTGCAGGCGCGGACCGCCACTGGGAATTTCCGTCGCCGTATCGCGAACGGCGGAATTCGTCGACGCGGATCGGTAGCGTCACAGTGATGACGTGGACCGCACCCGAGATCCAGCCGGAGCGCACCCTCGTCGGGGTGGACGAGCGCCCGATGTTGCAGTCCTGGCTGGACTTTCATCGCCAGAGCCTGCTCAACAAGTGCGGTGGGCTCGACGGGGAGCGGCTCGCACTGCGCTCGGTGCCGCCGTCGAGCCTGTCGCTGCTGGGGCTGGTCCGGCACCTCACCGAGGTCGAGCGGGGCTGGTTCCGGGTGTCGGCGGCCGGGGAGTCCCTGGAACCGGTGTACGGCTCGCCCGAGGCACCCGACGCCGACTTCGACGACCTCGACGGGCTGCCCGCCGCGGCGGTGTTCGGCGCCTTCCACGCCGAGGTCGCCGCCTGCGACGCGGCCGTCGCCGGGCTCTCGCTCGACCACATCTTCCACGTACCGTGGCGCTCCGACGGCTACACGCTGCGCTGGGTGTACCTGCACATGATCGAGGAGTACGCCCGGCACAACGGACACGCCGATCTGCTGCGGGAGCGGATCGACGGGGTCACCGGCAGTTTCTGACCGGCTCAGGCGCCGGTGACGACCTCCGGGGTGAGCTGATCGAGGGTGTCGAGGACGGCGTCGGCCTCGACCAGCGCGTCGTGTTCCGGCGGGTATTCCGGGCGGGGTACGGCGATCAGCCGCATGCCCGCGGCGTGCGCGGACCGCAGGCCGTTGGACGAGTCCTCGACGGCGGTACAGGCACTCGGGTCGACACCGAGACGCTGGGCGATGGTGAGATACACATCCGGCGCGGGCTTGCCGCGGCCGACCTCCTCGGTCGACAGGATCGCCGAGAAATACTCCAGCAGACCGGCTTTCGCGAGCGCCAGGTCGATCAGCGAGCGCGGCGACGAGCTGGCCAGCCCGAGCTTCCACTGCCCGGCACAGCGCTGGACGGCGTCGACGGCGCCGGGCAGCAGCGGCACGTGGTGGGCGTAGCGGTCGGCCATCAGGTCGATCACCTTGGTGGAGATGTCCTCGAGCGGCATGGCCACGCCCAGGTCGTCGCTCAGGTAGGCGGCCCACTCGGTGGTGCTCATGCCCATCATCCGGTGCTGCGAATCCGGTTGCCACCGGCCACCTTTGAGTTCGACGTACTCGCGCTTGACCTGCTCCCAGACCGGCTCGGAATCGATCAGCACCCCGTCCATGTCGAACACAACCGCCGCGATACCCATGCGCTCAGCCTTTCGCCGTCTCCGTACGTACAGACCTGCTCGGTGATCGGCACCCAGCCTAATAGAGGCGGGCAGGCGGTGGTGAGCCGTGTCACGGCAACCCGCCGAACCGGGACACCGGACGCGAACATCCAGCTCGGCAGCGATAACGTGTTGCATATGGACGATACACAGGCCGCCAACGCGCTGCCGGACGCCGAGCACCACGAGGGCGGGTTCCGGCCGGTGGCCGACCTGATCCAGCAGCGCAAGGAGCGCGGGCTGGACCTCACCATCGGCGGACCGCACTACGGCGAACTGGTCGAGCAGACTCGCGACCTCATGGACCGCATCCGCCTGATCAGTCCGTCCGACGAGCTGGCCAAGGAAACCATCGCGACCCTCGAGCAGCTCAATGCCCGCCTGGAGTCGGCGGTCGTGGACGAGTGGTCCTCGCCGAGCTGGACCCGCACCGATCTGCCCTCGCGCGGCAACATCACGCTGCCGCCGTACACGGTGAACAGCGCGAATCCCGAGGGCGTCACCGTCACGCTGACCTTCCGCACCTTCCACCTGGGCGGCAACAACGCCGCGCACGGCGGGCACATCGCGCTGGCCTTCGACGACGTCCTCGGCATGACCGCGGCGGTGCACACCGAGGCCGTGACCCGCACCGCCTCGCTGACCGTCGACTACCGCTCGATCACGCCGCTGAACAAGGAACTGACCGTGCGCGGCTGGACCGAGCGGGTGGAGGGCCGCAAGGTGTACCTGCGCGCCACCCTGCACGACGGCGAGCGGCTCTGCGCCGAGGCGAACGGCCTGTTCATCATGTTGCAGCCCGGCCAGCCCTGAGACACCGCCCGCGGGCGACAATTCGATCGGCCTGATCCTAATGTCGCCCGCACCCGCCGGGGTGGCGCAATAGCCGCGCGCGACCGCATCCGCGCAGGTCGCCCACCGCGCCACCCGGCGTAGAAACATCCGCTGAATTCAGGGCGGTTCCGGGCCGGGATCCGGAACCCGAAACCGCCACTATCGTCGCTGTTCATGCAGGTCAGCGAGAAAACGGCAGCCACACCGATCCGTGGCCAGCGTGCCGATCGGGCGCGCCGGGTGGCCGATATCCTGCGCCACCAGATCCTGGCGGGCGCGGTCGAGGGCACCCTGCCCGGCGAGCAGCAGCTCGCCGCCGAGCACGGCACCTCCCGCAATACCGTGCGCGAGGCCCTGGCGCTGCTGCGCGACGAAGGGCTCATCGACCGCGCGCCCAAGGTCGGCACCCGGGTGGCGGCGCGCAAGTTCGATCACGGTCTCGACGCGCTGCTGGGCCTGCAGGAGACTCTCAAGGAGCACGGCATCGTCCGCAACGAGGTGCGGGCGGCCACCACCGTCACCGCGCCCCCGGCCGTCGCGCGCCGCCTCGAGCTGGCGCCCGGTGAGCGCGTGGTCTACATCGAGCGGTTGCGGTTCCTGGCCGATCTGCCGCTGAGCCTGGACCTGACCTATCTCGCCCCCGATGTCGGTGCCGAGGTGCTCGCGCACGATCTCGAGACCACCGATGTGTTCGTGCTGCTCGAGCAGGTCACCGGGCAGTCGCTCGGGGCCGCCGAGCTGGCCCTGGAAGCGGTGGCCGCCGACCCGCATACCGCCACCACCCTCGACACCCCGGCCGGGGCGCCGCTGCTCATGCTCGAGCGCCTCACCCACCTCGACGACGGCCGACCCGTCGATCTCGAGTACATCCGCCTGCGCGGTGACCGCATCACCATGCGCGGCAGCCTCACCCGCAGCGCCCCCGAATGGAAGGTCCTCTGATGGCTCTGGTCCCCCAGCGCGCCGACGTCCCGGTGACGGTCGACGAATCGCTGTGCATCACCGGCTGCACCCTGTGCGTGGACATGTGTCCGCTCGATTCCCTTGCCATCCACCAGGATTCGGGCAAGGCCTACATGCACGTCGACGAGTGCTGGTATTGCGGGCCGTGCGCGGCGCGCTGCCCCACCGGTGCCGTCACCGTCAACATGCCCTATCTGCTCCGCTGAACCACACCGGGAATCCACGCATGAAGCTCACTCGTCTCGTCCCCGTCGCGCTGGCCGTGGCGCTCGCCGCCGCGGGCTGCTCGCTCGACAGCGGCGACACCGCGCCCGAGGGCACCGTGAAGGTCGTCGTCGGCTATCAGTCCAAGACCATCAATACCGTCACCGCGGGCACGCTGCTGCGCGCCCAGGGCTACCTGGAACAGCGGTTGCGGCAGCTCACCGACGCGGGCGGCGCGAAGTACCAGGTGGAGTGGCAGGACTACGACACCGGCGCCCCGATCACCGCGCAGATGGTGGCGGAGAAGATCGATATCGGTTCGATGGGCGACTATCCGCTGCTGATCAACGGCTCGCGCACCCAGGCCAACGAGCGCGCCCGCACCGAGCTGGTGTCGATCACCGGTTACAACCCCAAGGGCGCGCTGAACATGGTGGTGGTGCCCAACGATTCGCCAGCCCGCTCGCTCACCGATCTGGCCGGGCAGAAGATCTCGGCCAGCGTCGGCTCCGCCGGGCACGGCACCCTGGTGCAGGCGCTGAGCCGCGCCGGGATCGACCCGGCCAAGGGTGTGGAGGTGCTCAATCAGCAGCCGCAGGTCGGGGCGACGGCGCTGGAATCGCATCAGGTGGGCGCGCTGTCGCAGTTCGTGGCCTGGCCGGGGCTGCTGGTGCAGCAGAACAAGGCCAAGCTGCTCTACGACGGCGCCGAACTGAATGTGCCGACCTTCCATGGCGTGGTGGCCCGCCGCGCCTACGCCGCCGATCATCCCGAGGTGCTCCAGGCGTTCCTGGCCGCACAGCTCGACGCGACAGCGTTCCTCAACGAGAAGCCGTTCGAGGCGGCCGGGATCGTCGCCGAGGGTTCGGGGCTGCCGCAGGAGGTGGTATACCTCTACAACGGTCCCGGCGGCACCAGCTTCGACACCACGCTCAAGCCGAGCCTGATCGCGGCCTTCAAGGACGACGTCAACTACCTGAAGTCCATCGGCGACTTCGCCGAACTCGACATCGACGGCTTCGTCCAGGACGGTCCGCTGCGCGAGGCCTACACCGGACGCGGCGATTACGACGCCGATCTGGCCTCGGGGACCAACCCGAGCAAGGTCACCGGCACCGATCCGGTGTGCGGGGTGCCGGTCACCGATCCGGCGCTGGCCGGGGAGGTGTGGGTGGACGGCGCCGACAAGCCGCAGCCCGCGGCGAATCCCGCCTGCCTGCTGCGCGCGGTGCGGGCCGCCGAGGCGCAAGGCAAGACCGTTCGCGCGGTGTATCTGCCCGACGCCGAGCTGGGCACCCGCTGGTTCGCCGACAAGGCGGTCTGGCTGCGCGACGGCGACCGCTACCTGCCGTTCACCACTCAGGCCGCCGCCGATCGCTACCGCACCGCCCACGCCGGTGCGACCCCGGTGACCTACCGCCAGGCCATGACGGAGGTCCGCGGATGAGCGCGGCATCCGGTCAGCGCAGCGCGGCAGCGACGGCTACCGATACCGTTGCCGCGCACAACCTCTCGACGTCGGGCACCGATAGCGAAGCGACGCCGGTCGGTGACGTGCGGACCGCCCAGGACGGCGGCGCGCCGCGCACTGCTGCGGACGAGCACGCGACCGCGGCCGCGCCGCACAGGTCGGTGTGGGTCTCGCGGGCCATCCGGATCACCTCGGTCGTGGTGGCCGTCGGCCTGTGGCAGGCGCTCACCGCCGGGGACGTGCGTCTCGGGTTGCGGTTCGACACGCTGCCGACGGTGACCGAGATCGTCGCCGAATTCGGCGAGCACCTGGGCAGCGGCCAGTACTACCTGGATGTGGCGCAGTCGCTGGTCCGCATCGTCACCGGGTTCGGGCTGGCGGCCGTGGTCGGTGTGCTGGCCGGAATCGGGCTGGGCCGTTCGCGGCTGCTGGCCGATGTGTTCGGTCCGCTGGCCGAGCTGATCCGCCCGATCCCGGCGATCGCGCTGGTGCCGGTGGCGATCCTGCTGTTCCCCAGCGACGAGTCCGGCATCGTGTTCATCACCTTCACCGCCTCGCTGTTCCCGGTGCTGGTGAGTACCCGGCACGCCACCCGCGCGCTACCCACCATCTGGGAGGACGCGGTCCGCACCCTGGGTGCCTCGCGGCGCGAGGTGCTCACCCGGGTCGTGGTGCCGGGCATCCTGCCCGGCGTGTTCAGCGGCCTGTCGGTGGGCATGGGTGTGGCCTGGATCTGCCTCATCTCCGCGGAGATGATCTCCGGGCGCCTGGGCATCGGCTACCGCACCTGGCAGTCCTACACCATCGTCGACTACCCCGCCGTGTTCGTCGGCATGATCACCATCGGCGTTCTCGGCTTCCTCACCTCCGGCATCGTCGAACTGGCAGGCCGCCGGGTCACCCGCTGGCTGCCGAGAGAGGTCACGTCATGACCACCACCCTCGCCCCCGCCGTGTCCACCGGGATGCGGCTGGACCTGGAATCGGTCCGGATCAGCTACGGCGCCGAGACCGTCGTGCACGATATCGATCTCGCGGTCGCGGCCGGGGAGATCCTGGTGCTGGTCGGCAAGTCCGGCTGTGGCAAGTCGACGCTGCTGCGCGCCATCGCCGGGCTGCGCCTGCCCAACGGCGGCGTGATCCGCGCCGACGACGACACCGTGACCGGGCCGTCGGCCGATCGCGCCCTGGTCTTCCAGGACGACGCGCTGCTGCCGTGGCGCACCGCGCGCGCCAATGTCGAACTGGCCCTGCGGCTTCGGGGTGTGCCCCGGGGCGAACGGGCCACCCGGTCGCGGCGCTGGCTCGACGAGGTCGGGCTCACCGGCTACGCCGACTACCTGCCGCGCGACCTGTCCGGCGGTATGCGTCAGCGCGTGCAGCTGGCGCGCAGCTTGGCCGGGGCGCCGCGCGCGGTGCTCATGGACGAGCCGTTCGGCGCGCTCGACAGCCAGACCCGCACCGAGATGCAGCGTCTGCTGGTCGACACCTGGCGCGCGCATCCCACCACCATCGTTTTCGTCACCCACGACCTCGACGAGGCCCTGCTGCTCGGCGACCGGATCGCCGTGCTCGGCGCGGGTTCGCTGCGCGCGGTCGTCGAGGTGCCCGAGCCGCGTTCCGCGGTGGACCGCAGCGCGCTGCGCGACCGGATCCTGGAGCTACTGTGAACATTCCCGAGCTGTCCGAACGCGTCCGGCTGGACTGCGATGTGCTCGTCATCGGTGGCGGCACCGCGGGCACCATGGCCGCGCTCACCGCCGCCGAATCCGGCGCGAACGTGCTGCTGCTGGAGAAGGCGCACGTGCGCCATTCCGGGGCGCTGGCCATGGGCATGGACGGGGTCAACAACGCCGTCATCCCGGGCAAGGCCGAACCGGCGGACTACGTCGCCGAGATCACCCGGGCCAACGACGGCATCGTCGACCAGCGCACCGTCTACCAGACCGCGACGCGTGGTTTCGCCATGGTGCAGCGGCTCGAACGCTACGGCGTGAAGTTCGAGAAGGACGAGTACGGCGAGTACGCGGTGCGCCGGGTGCACCGCTCGGGGTCCTATGTGCTGCCCATGCCCGAGGGCAAGGATGTGAAGAAGGCGCTGTATCGCGTGCTGCGCCAGCGGAAGATGCGCGAGCGGATCCGGATCGAGAACCGGTTGATGCCGGTGCGGGTGCTCACCGAGCACGGGCGCGCGGTGGGGGCCGCCGCGCTGAACACGCGCACCGGCGAGTTCGTCGCCGTGGGCGCGAAGGCGGTGATCCTGGCGACCGGTCCGTGCGGGCGGCTCGGCCTGCCCGCCTCGGGCTATCTGTACGGTACCTACGAGAACCCGACCAATGCCGGGGACGGGTACGCCATGGCGTATCACGCCGGTGCGGAGCTGTCCGGGATCGAGTGCTTCCAGATCAATCCGCTGATCAAGGACTACAACGGGCCCGCGTGCGCGTATGTCGCGAATCCGTTCGGCGGCTATCAGGTCAATGCCGAGGGCGAGCGGTTCGTGGACTCCGACTACTGGTCGGGGCAGATGATGGCCGAGGTGAAGCAGGAGATCGAGTCCGCGCGCGGGCCGATCTATCTGAAGGTCTCGCATCTGCCGGACGAGACGCTGTCCACGCTCGAGTCGATCCTGCACACCACCGAGCGGCCCACCCGCGGTACCTTCCACGCCAATCGCGGCCACGACTACCGCACCCACGATATCGAGATGCACATCTCCGAGATCGGTTTGTGCAGTGGGCATTCCGCGTCCGGGGTGTGGGTGGACGAGAACGCGCGCACCACCGTCCCCGGGCTCTACGCGGCGGGCGACCTGGCGTGCGTACCGCACAACTACATGATCGGCGCGTTCGTCTACGGCGATCTGGCCGGTGCGCACGCGGCCGCCACCCTCGCGGAGGTGAGCGCCCCGGCGGAGCTGCCCGAGGACCAGCTCGCCGACGCGCACGAGCTGATCTACCGGCCGCTGCGTCAGCCGGACGGGCCGCCGCAGCCGCAGGTGGAGTACAAGCTGCGCCGGTTCGTCAACGACTATGTGGCGCCGCCCAAGACCGCGGCCAAGCTGTCGATCGCGGTGGAGACCTTCGAGCGGATGCGCGGCGAGGTCGAGGGCATCGGTGCGCACACGCCGCACGAGCTGATGCGGGCGGCGGAGGTGTCGTTCATCCGCGACTGCGCGGAGATGGCGGCGCGGAGTTCGCTGACCCGCACCGAGTCGCGGTGGGGTCTGTACCACGACCGGGCCGACCTGCCCGACCGCGACGACACCGCGTGGAACTTCCACCTGAACCTGCGCAAGACCGCCGACGGGGAGATGGAGTTCGTCAAACGCTCGGTGGCGCCGTATCTGGTGCCGGTGCCGGGTCTGGACGAGGTGCCCTCCGCCGAGCCGATCGTCGAGGTGATCGCCCAGCCCGAGCTGGTCGGTACCCGCGCGCCGCAGCACGAGGCGCCGGTGCGGAGTCAGCCGGTGGCGACCACCCCGTCCTCGCCGCGCCTGGTCACCCTGCTGGCGCTGGATTCGCCCGGCGTCGAGGAGGTGTCGAGCTACCTGACCGATCCGGATCCGGTCGTGCGGGTGGCGGCACTGTCGATGCTCACCGAGAACACGCCCGAGGGCTTCGCCGACGAGCTGGTGCGCGCGCTCGGCGACGAGGCGGCATCGGTGCGGCGGGCCGCGACCGAGAGCCTGCGGGAGCTGGTGGAGGTGCTGCCGGGCGCGGGCGCGCTGGCGAGTCACCTCGGCTCCCCCGATCCGCTGGTCCGGGCGACCGTCGTCGACCTGCTGCGGGCGTTGCGTGCCGGTTCGGCCGCCGAATACCGCGCCGCGCTGGGTGACTCCGATCATCGGGTGCGGATCGAGGCGGTCCGTGCACTGGTGTCGCTCGACGACGCGAGCGCGGTGGCGTCGATCGCCGCGGATGTGAACCGGGAGGTGCGGATCGCTGTCGCCCAGGGCCTCGCGTCCATCGGCGCGGGCGGGATCGAGGTGATCCGGGTCCTCACCGGCGACCCCGATCCGCTGGTCCGCGCCGCCGCGCTGACCGCCTACGCGGCCTTGTCCCCCGGCGCCGAGGATGTGGTGGAACTGGCCGCGGCACTGCGGCATTCCGCGTGGCAGGTGCGCGTCGGAGCGGCGCGCGGGCTGGCGGGCGCCATCCCGGAGTCGGCCGTCGCACCGCTCACCGACGCCCTCGCCGACCGGCATCTCGATGTCCGCAAGGCCGCCGTGCTCGCCCTGGCGACCTGGCCGGGTGACGACGCCGCCGTGGACGCGCTCGAATCCGCCGTCACCGACCCGGACGCCGATGTGCGCGCCTACGCTCGCCGCGCCGTCGTCGCCGCCGGACGCACCCCGGCCGACCCCACCCGAGCCGAAGTCCCCGCATGAGCACCGTCGGCCGGGGATCGTGCCACACCACCACACGATCCCCGCTCCGGCGCACGGCCACCCACCGATGCACCGAGGCCGCCGCGGCGTGGCTGGGTGGGCCGTCCGGCCTGGTCAGCGGCCCGAGGTGTGTTCGTCACAGTGTCGGGGATCCGCGGCGTCGCTAGGGTGGGGCCATGAGCGCACGAACCGGGAGTGTGGTGGCGGTCGCCGAGGATCTGGAGTCGGTGACGACCGTCGGGCACGAAGACGAGCCCGCGGCGGCCGGGACTTCCCCCGAGGCTGTCGCGCGGCTGTGGGGGTCGGTGTGTGACTGGTATGCGATGGGGACCACGCCCGCGATCCAGGTGTGCGTGCGCCGCAACGACAACGTCGTGCTGAACCGGGCCATCGGACACGGGTGGGGCAACGGTCCCCGTGACGCACCGGACGCGGAGAAGGTTCTCGTCACCCCGGAGACGCCGTTCTGTGGCTTCTCTACCGCCAAGGGGGTGGCGGCGACGGTGATGTCCATGCTCGTCGAACAGGGCGTGTTCGCGCTCAACGATCCTGTGTGCGAGTACATTCCGGAGTTCGCGGCGCATCGCAAGGACCGCATCACCATCGGGCACGTGCTCTCGCATTCCGCGGGCGTTCCGTTCATGCCGCCGCGGTACCGGGCCAGCGAGGTGGTGCCCGACGAGGAGCTGGCGCTGGCCGCGCTCACCGATCTCGAGCCGAGCTGGCCGCCCGGCCGGTTCCGCGTGTACCACGCGCTGACCAGCGGATTGATCCAGCGGTTGCTGGTCCAGCGGGCCACGGGCAAGCGGATGCGCGAGCACCTCGCCGAGCAGGTCCTCGACCCGCTCGGCTTCCGCTGGAACAACTTCGGCGTCGACCCCGCCGAGATCGGCGAGGTCGTGCCGAGTGTGAAGACCGGTCCCCCGCCCTCGCGCCTGTCGCTGTTCCTGGCCCTCAAGGCGCTCGGCGGGCGGATGGACAAGGCGTCCAAGGCCGACAACGACGCCTTCCTCACCGCCGAACTCCCCTCGGGCAATCTCGTCACCACCGCCGAGGAACTGTCACGCTTCTACGAAATCCTCACGCGCGGCGGCGAACTCGACGGCGTCCGGATCCTCGAGCCCGCCACCCTGCGCGCGGCGATCGCACCGGCCGACCGTCTCCCCGGTGCGGCGGGCCGGGTCAGCCGCGCGGGTTTCGAACTGGGCGCCCGCCGATCCAAGTTCGGCCGCGACACCCGCTTCCACTTCGGCCGCAGCGGTCTGACCACCCAGTACGGCTGGGCCGACCCGGAGCGCGGACTCGCCGGTGCCGTCCTCACCAGCGGCAAGGCCAGCACCGACACGAACCGCCCGTGGCAGCTGGTCACCCGGATATCCGACAGCCTGCCCCGGCTCGACCGCACACCGGACTGGCTGCACGACCGGTGAACACGTGCCCGGCCCGGCAGGACACTCCGGCGGGTGAGCTCTACGAGCGCGCTGATCGAGTTGGCCTCGACGACGATGCCGCCATGATAGGCAGAGGCTATCGAATCACCGCCGGACCTCCGTCAGCCGCGATCGGGCGGCGGGGGCTATGCGGGTTCGGCGATGACCACGGTGCCGGTCGGCGCGTCGAGCAGTTCCACCGTGCGCGCGGCCGCCGCGTCGACGTGGATGCGCGGATGCCCGGGCGGCGTGTCCGCGTAATAGGTTCCCGGACCGTAGAACTGGCCGTACCGCAGCACCACACCCAGCGCGTTCAGCACCGCGGACTCGTGCGCGGCGATCACCGCGCCCCGGCCCGCGGGCGGCTGCCAGGCGATACTCTGGGCGAGAAAGCGGTTCGCCCCCGCGGCGGCCGCGGCGGCGAGCAGATTCGCGGTGCCCTCGCTGCGGATGCGCGCGTTGGCCGCCCCGGAGTTCGCCAGGTCGGCGACATCGTCGGGGAGATCGGTGAGCTGGTGCATGACCAGCTCGGGCGCGAAGCCGGTGACCGCCGCGGTGAGCGCCGCCGCGTCGTAGACGTCGACCACGACCGGCTGGGCACCGGTGGTGGCGAGGGCGGCCGCCTTGGCCGGGGAGCGGGTCAGCCCGGCCACCTCGTGGCCCGCGCCGATCAGCAACGGCAGCATTCGCGTTCCGATGACACCGGTCGCGCCGGCGAGAAAGATACGCACGCCCCGACCCTAGCCGGGGCGGCGGATCAGGGTGCGGCGCTCACGCGCCGATGACCGCGTTCATGATGGTGCCCGCGCTGGTGGCGACCGCGCCGCCCGCCATCGCGCTGGCGATCATCTTCGGGGACTGCAGGCCGCCGCCGCTCCACTTCTCCCAGGCGAAGCGGCCGCCACCGTAGGTGATGGCGGTGACGCCGGACAGCAGGATCATCCAGGTGAAATACCGGCCCAACTGCAGGATCTTCTCCGCCATCGGCGGCGCCTCCGGCGTGGGATTGCCGACTTGCGCGAGAACGGCGCTGTCCAACACAGCCAGGATCATGCTCACGATCGTTGCTCCTTCGTCGGATATTCGTGGTGAAGCCGATGTCGAGAACTCGTGACGCGGTAGAACCCAGATCGATGGAACATTCAACCTCAGAACCGGGGTGGTGATACAGGCGACACTCCGCCCGAGACATGATCGCGATCACACGCGCCGGGCCGTGCCCTGCTCGCGCCGGGCCCCTACCATCGAGTACGCGGGGCTTGTCCAGAATCGGCGCGACGAGGCGCTGACCACCACCTTCATCGCACGCCTACCGTACCGCGAGGAGGGCACATGGCTTTCCTGATTCCCTTGATCGCCGCGTTTCTTCTGGTGACCGCAACAGTGGTAGTGACGTCCTATGCCACAGTGTCGCTGACCTATTGGTTTGAATCACGCCGGATCCGTCCGGATCAGTCCGACCCACATCCAGCACGCTGAGTTCCACCCCGCCGTGACCGCGCCCCGCGACCGCCCCGGTCGTGGGGCGCGGCCGGTTACAGCGCGAGTCCGGCCCGGGTGGCGATCACCGCGGCCTGCACGCGCGACTGCACGCCGAGTTTGGTCAGCACCCGCGAGACGTGGGTCTTCACGGTGGCCTCCCCGATGTGCAGGCGACGGCCGATCTGTTGATTCGACAGCCCCGCGCCCAGTCCGGCGAGCACCTGCTGTTCCCGTTCGGTGAGGGCGGACAAGTCGGGCGCGGGTGCCTGCGTGGCGGCCGTGGGCAGCGCGGCGATCACCGCGCGGGTGACCTTCGGGTCGAGGACGGCGTCGCCGTCGGCCACGGCCAGCACGGCGCGCACGAGCTCGTCACCGCCGACCGATTTGAGCAGGAAGCCGCTCGCACCCGCGGCGAGCGCGCCGAGGACGTAGTCGTCGATGGCGAAGGTGGTGAGCACCAGGACCTTGGCGTCGGTGTCGGCGACCACCGCCGCGGTGGCCTCCAGCCCGTCGACCCGCGGCATTCGCACGTCCATGAGGACGACGTCCGGGCGCAGGGCGCGGGCCTGGCGGACCGCGGCGACGCCGTCGCCCGCCTCGCCGACGACCCGGATCTGCCCGGAGGTCTCGAGCAGCATGGTGATGCCTGCCCGGATGGTCGCGTGGTCGTCGGCGACCACCACCGTCACCGTCATCGTTGCTCCAGGGGCAGCCGCAGGCGCACGCGCCAAACACCGTCCTCGGCGCGCGCGGTGAGCGTGCCGTCCATCGATTCGGCGCGGAAGGCCATATTGCGCAATCCGTTTCCCGCGCCGGTGACACTGCCCGGCGCGATCGGGTTCGAGGCGGTCACCGCGACCCGTGCCGCCTCGCGGCGCACGTCGATCTCCAGCGGCGCGCCCGGGGCGTGCCGGGTGGCGTTGGCGATGGTCTCGCCGAGGATCCGGGTGATCACCGATTCGACGGCGGTGGGCAGGGTCAGGTCGTCGGTGCCGCGCAGGGTCACGGTGCCGCCCGCGGCGTGGGCGGCGTCGATCAGGCCGTCCAGGGAGGACAAGCGGGCGGTGACGGCGGTGTCGGCGGGGGTGGTCAGCAGGTCGATGGTCGCGCGCATCTCGTCGAGCGCGGCCAGGCTGCCCGCGCGGATGGAACCGATGACGGCGGTATTGCCGGGGTCCTTCTGGGCGACTTCGGCCAGGATGGCCACCGCCGAGAGGTGCCCGGCCACCGTGTCGTGCAGGTCGCGGGCGACGCGGCGGCGTTCCTCGCCGAGGGCGGCGCTGCGTTCGGCATCGCGGGCGGCGAGTTCGGCGCGGGCGGCGTGGCGTTCCACGCCGACCATCCGCCGTGAGGCACGCACGGCCCGCGCGTACCCCAGCGGCGACCAGGTGAGCGCGATCGCGATCAGGCCGGTGTAGAGCGCCGCCCTGACCCCGAACACGGCCAGCGCGAGCAGCGCGCCACCGGCGGTGATCAGCACCGCGAACCAGCCGACCACCAGGCCGAGGCGGTCCGAGCCGGTGCTGACGGCCAGGAAGATCACATCGGTGAGCGCGATCCACAGCGGCAGCGACGGACCGAGCACGAAGTCACCGGCCA
The DNA here is from genome assembly GCF_037034205.1 of Nocardia sp. SSK8. NCBI lineage: Bacteria > Bacillati > Actinomycetota > Actinomycetes > Mycobacteriales > Nocardiaceae > Nocardia > Nocardia sp. SSK8. The sequence goes on along the minus strand of NZ_JBAGKD010000002.1, from coordinate 166,117 downwards.
GCAGGGCGACCATCAGCCCGAAGGCGAGGGCGGGCTTGTGCTGCGCGGTCAGCTGGATGGCGAAGGCCGCGCCCAGCAGCGCGAGTTTCGCGGCGGGCGGATACAGGTCGCGGTCGATCACGACCGCCCAGCCTCCGGCGGCCCACAGCAGCAGCCCGACCAGGAACACCCCGACCGCGGCGGCGGTCGCGCTGTCGAAGACGTCCGCGAGCCGGTCCAGGGGCGAGCGGGGCGGAGGCATGCCTCATTTCAGCACATCGCGGGCGAGCCAGGGTCCCCCGAAAGACGGACCGCACGCGCGCCTTCCGCCCGACGCCCGCGCACCACCGCGCCCGGCACAGTGAAGGCATGGACGAGCTGAACAACCCCGTACTGCTGACCATCGCCGCGTGTGAGATCGGCTTCTGGGTGCTCGTGGTGGGCGGGCTGCTGCTGCGCTATGTGGCGCGGCTGCGGCGCGCCGGTCTGGTGACGCTGGCCCTCGTTCCGGTCCTGGACGTGGTGCTGGTCGTCGCGGTGGCCATCGACCTGCACCGCGGCGGCGAAGTGAGCTTCGCCCATCGCCTGGCGGGGATCTATCTGGGCTGCACGGTGATGTTCGGCCATCGCGTGATCGCGTGGCTGGACGCCCGTTTCGCCCATCGCTTCGACGGCGGCCCCGCCCCGGTGAAGGTGCCGAAGGACGGCCCGGAACGGGCCCGCAAGGAATGGGCCGACTTCGCGCGCTGGCTCGGCGCGGCCGGCATCGCCGCGCTGCTCACGCTGGCGCTGAGTTACACCGTGGCCGATGCCGAGCAGCGCGAGCAGCTGGCCGGGGTGTTCGGCACGCTGGGGGTGATCACGGTGATCTGGCTGCTGACGGGGCCGGTGTGGGTCACCGGGTCCCGACGCTGAGCGGCGATATCCCGCCGAGACGCCACGACCTTCGCCATCGCGATCGACCGACCGCTCGATCGTGCCCCCTTGTCCGGCAAGCGGATCCAGGTGTTCCCGATACCAGGCGAGGACGTTGGCAGGCGGCGCGGCAACCGGCAGACTGACGCCGGGATTAGTTCACTACACAGGGGGTCGATGAGATGCGTACGCACAGGGTGGGGCGGAGGCTTCGGGCGGCACTGATGGCAGGACTGGTGCTGGCGGGCACGGGCTGTATGGGCACCGACCGCGAACCCGCCGACGGGCTGGACAAGTACTACGGGCAGAAGCCGGACTGGGGTTCGTGCGCGGAGTTCGAGGGTGGGGACGCGATCGTGGAGTCCGGGTTCGAATGCGCGCGGATTCTGGTGCCACTGGACTATGCCGATCCCGACGGGCGGACCGCGCTGATCGCAATCTCCCGGCGGCCCGCCGACGGGGACAAGGTCGGGTCGCTGCTGTCGAATCCGGGCGGGCCGGGGGCGCCGGGGCTCGGGTTCCTCGCGGCGTTCGCGGCGCACCCCATCGCCGAGCGCTTCGATCTGATCGGGGTCGATGTGCGCGGGCTCGGGGCCTCCACACCGAAGGTGGTCTGCTCGACCGAGGCCGAATTCCAGGCCCAGCGCGGCGATCTCGACAACGACTTCTCCCCCGCGGGCATCGCCGAGACCGAGCGGGAGCATCGCGACTACATCGCCCGCTGTGTCGAACGGACCGGGCTCGATGTGCTCGCCCATGTCGGAACCGCCGAGGTGGCCAGGGATTTCGACATCATCCGGGCCGTGCTCGGTGACGCGAAGCTGAACTACTTCGGCGGGTCCTACGGCTCCCGGCTCGGATCCACGCTCGCCGAGATGTTCCCGGACCGGATCCGGGCGATGGTCCTCGACGGCGGAATCGACCCGGCGGCGCCCATGATCGACCCGGTGAGCTTCTCGGCCGGGTTCCAGCGCGCGTTCGAGGCCTACGCCGCCGACTGCGCGACGCGCGCGGACTGCCCCGTCGGCACCGATCCGGCGGGCGCGACCGAGGCGCTGCGCGCACTGATCAATCCGCTGGTCGACCGGCCTGCGGCCACGACCGATCCGCGCGGGCTGCGGTATCCCGACGCGCTCAGCGCCCTCACCAATTCGCTGTACTCACCGCTGGCCTGGCCCGGGATCACCGAGGGACTCGCCGAACTGACCCGGGGGCGCGGCGACGTGCTGCTGGCGATCGCCGACCGGATGGCCTCGGCGGGCATCGTCGAGCGTGACCTCCAGGCGGCCGTGCTGTGTCTGGAGGAGCCGCGGGTGACCGATCGCGCCGTCGCCGCCGATCTCGATCGCCGGACCCGGGCCGCCGCACCGATCTTCGACGACGGCCGGGCCACCGGACAGGCACCCCTGGACGTGTGCGCGTTCTGGCCGGTGCCGACCGCCACGCAACCGCACACCCCCGAGGTCGCCGGTCTGCCGCCGGTGGTGGTCGTCTCCACCACCGGCGATCCGGCGACCCCGCATCCGGGCGGTGTGGCGCTGGCCCGGGCGCTGAATGCCACCTTGATCACCTACGAAGGCGTGCAGCACGGGGTAGTCGGCCAGGGCGTGGCCTGTGTCGACGAGCCGGTGCTGCGCTACCTCGTCGAGCTGACTCCCCCACCGGCGGACCTGCGCTGCACCGCCGCCGGGTGACCGGAAAACCCCGCGCGGGAACAGCCGTCGCCTGGCTACGGTGAACCCGGATGGTTGATACGCCAACGAAAGGAACACCGGTGGCGACCGAGACTGTGGATCCGGCCGTCGGCCTGCGTTCCGAACGCGGCGCGATTCTCGCGTCGCTCATGCTGTCGACCGGGCTGGTCGCGCTCGACTCGACCATCATCGCCACGGCCGTCCTCACCATCACCGACTCGCTCGGCGGGTTCGCCCAGTTCCCGTGGCTGTTCTCGATCTACCTGCTCGCCCAGGCGGTGACGGTGCCGATCTACGGCAAGCTCGCCGACATGGTGGGCCGCAAACCGGTGATCCTGGTCGGCATCACGGTGTTCGCGCTCGGATCACTACTGTGCGGGCTGGCGACCAGTATGCCCGCGCTCATCGTGTTCCGCGCGATCCAGGGCATCGGCGCGGGCGCGATCCAGCCGATGACCATGGTGATCGCGAGCGATCTGTACACGCTGGCCGAACGCGCCAAGGTGCAGGGCTACATGGCCGGGGTGTGGGCCGGGTCGGCGGTGCTGGGACCGCTGCTCGGCGGGCTGCTGTCGGATCATCTGAGCTGGCGGTGGATCTTCCTGGTCAACCTGCCGCTGGCGGCGCTGGCGGGCTGGATGTTGCTGCGCCACTTCACCGAATCCGCGCCGCGACGGTCCCAGCGGATCGACTGGGCCGGTGCCGTGCTGCTCACCGTGGGCGCCGGATCGGTGATCCTGGCGCTGCTCGAGGGCGGGCAGGCGTGGGCATGGGGCTCGCCGGTCTCGCTCGGCCTGTTCACCGGCGGTGCCGTGGCGCTGGCGCTGTTCGCCGTCGCGCAGACCCGGGTGCCGAATCCGGTGCTGCCGCTGCGGATCTTCACCAGCCGGGTGGTGGTGGCCAGCAGTACCGTCGCCCTGCTGATCGGCGCGGTCGTGCTCGGCTCGACCTCCTACGTGCCCACCTTCGCCCAGGGCGTACTGGGCACCACCGCGCTGGTGGCGGGGCTCACCGTCGGCGGGATGACGCTGGGCTGGCCGCTGTCGGCCAGCTTGTCCGGACGGCTGTATCTGCGCTGGGGTTTCCGGGTCACCGCGCTGACGGGCAGCATCCTGGCCGTACTGGGCTGCGCGACCACGCTCGTCATCGACGCGGGCACCGCGCCGTGGCAGATCGCGCTGTCGTGCTTCCTGATCGGCGCGGGCATGGGCCTGGTCTCGACCCCGTCGCTGATCGCCGCACAGACCGCCGCCGCGTGGCAGGAACGCGGCGTGGTGACCTCGGCCAATATGTTCGCCCGCGCGCTGGGCAGCGCGGTCGGTGTCGCGATCTTCGGTGCCGTGGTCAATGCCGGGATCGCCGACTCCGACCACCCGGCACCGGCCGAACTCGCCGCGGGCATCCACCGGGTGTTCGTGGTGATGTTCGTGATGGCGATCGTGATGACGGCCGCCGCGGCGACCATGCCGGGCCGCACCGCCGACCGCCGGTAGTCCGTACGCGGAATACCCAGTGGCCCAACGATGTTGCGTTCGCGCGACTATCGTGGCCGTGTGGAGAACAACACGGCGGGCCGGTCCACCACGCCCGCGTTCACCGGCCACAGCCGCGCCGGTGTCGTCGACGGGCTCGGCGCGGTGTGGGGCCGGTTGCCGGAAGTCCCCCGCCGGACCTGGATCTCGCTGGAGGGGGCGCCCGGGGCGGGCAAGACCCGCATCGTCCACGAGTTCTACCGCCGCCTGGCCGCGGGTCAGCAGGGACCGGCCTACTGGCCGCCGACGATCCTCGGCGAGGACGAGCCGATCGGACCCCGCAAGGTCGCCGGGCCGACCGCCTGGGAACGCCCCGCCGGAGCGCTGCCCGGCTATCTGTGGCTGGGCTTCTCGGGCAGGCGCGGCGACGGCCTGCCCGAGATCCAGCTCAGCGCGGAGCTGCGCCAGATCGATGCGCACTTCCCGCTGGTCCAGCGGCGCGCGGGACTGGTCCGGCAGGCGCGCGGTGCCGCCGCCGAGTTCGGTGGGCAGGTCGGGAAGATGTCGGTCGAGGAACTGGCCGTGCAGGGGATCGAGGCGGGGCTCAAACTCGTCGGGGCGCAGATTCCCGGGGTGGGGCCCGCGGTGCATCTGGGTGGGCTCATCGCCGCCCGGATCCGCGCGGAGCGGGACCTGACCGGGCGGGTCGGCACCGAGGAGGAGGTGGATCTGCGCGCGGTCGCCGGGCACGCCGTCGACGAGTTCCTGCGCAAGATCGGCGCCGTGCTCGCGGTCATCCCGGTGGTGATCTTCGTCGAGGACCTGCACGAAAGCCATCCGGTGCTGCTCGACGCGCTCAAACGGCTGCTCGCCGAGGAACGCGGGCCGCTGCTGGTCATCACCTCCGAATGGGAGCGGGGCAATCAGCGGCTGGCCGAGCCCGCGGTCGACCGGTGGGTCACCGTCACCGAATCCGGGGTACACACCCCCGACCCCCTTCTCGCCCAATGCTTTCCGGCCGGGGCGTCGCTGGCACCGCTGACCGTCGACGAACGGGCGGCCCTGATCGGCGAACTCGTGCCGCACGCGCACCCCGACGCGGCCCGCATGCTCGCCGCGCAGTACCCCAACCTGCACATGCTGCTGCTGGTGTGCGGGCTGCGCCGGACCCGGGAAGCGCTGGCCGCCCGCTCCCTGGACCCGCGGCTGCTGCACGACCTGCCGCGCCGGGTGGAACAGTTTCTCGACGAATCCTGGGCGACCCTCGATCACCGGGTCCGTGATCGCCTGCGCCGCGTCGCGTGTGCCACTCCGGCCTCGATCGAGGAGGCCGACCACCGCGCGAACCTGTATTTCGACGAGCGGTGCGATCTCTCGCTGCTGCTGCCCGCACCGGCCGCGGACCGATTCGTCGACCAGGCGGTGCGCAGGCACTGGCTGTGCGCGGTGGACGGGCCGGTGTACGCCTTCGTCGACCGGCAGCGGCGCGGGCTGGCGCTGCGCGACGCCGCCGACGAGGATCTCGGTCCCGAGATCCGGGGCCTGCTCGCGTTGCGCACCCACGATCCGGACTGGGCGGCGCCGGAGGATCCGCGCCGGGGCATCCGCGATTCGCTGATCGTCGCGCTGGCCCGGGCAGGCTACGACGTGCACGTCGAGTCGCTGGTGGCGGCCTGCTGCCGGTTGGTGTTCGCGCTGCGCGCCGACTACGGCGACATCCCGCTGCTCGGCGAGATCAGCGGCACGGCGGTGGCGGGCGCGCAGGCCGCCGGGCTGCCCCGCGACCCGCAGCTCACCCTGCTCACCGAGATGTGGGCCCGTTCGCTGGCCGAACAGGGCGAGCACCGCACCGCGCTCACCGTGCTCGCGCCGCTGCTCGACACCGACCTGCCCGAGGAACAGCGGCTGCGGATCGAATGGCTCTACGCGCGCGCCGAACGGGTCGCGGTCGGCGCCGACGCCGCCCTGCGACGGTTCGATTCCGTCGCCCAGCGGCAACGCGCGCTGCTCGGCCCCGACGCACCCGGCCTGCTGACCACCCGCTGCGATATCGCCTACACCCACGCGGTGAAGGGCGAATACGGTGCGGCGCAGGCGATTCTGCACGACGTGCTGGCGACCACCTGGGCACCCGGCGCCGAACGTGATCTGCCGCGCGCCGAGCACCAGATGGCCTCGGTGCTGCGCCGCCGCGGCGATCTCGCGGGGGCCGCCGCGATCGCCGAGCCGCTGCTGGACCGCCAGCGGCGCCTGCTCGGCCGGACCCATCCCGACACCCTGGCCACCCAGCAGCTGGTCGTCGCCGTCCTGCGCGACCGGGGCAGGCTCACCGAGGCCATGGCGCAGGCCGAGGATCTGCGGGAGCTGCGCACCCGCGTCCTCGGCGCCTCCCAGTCCACCCGCGAGGCGACCAGTCATGTGGCTTGGCTGCACCGCAAACTCGGGCACCACGCCGAGGCCGCCGCGATGTTCCGCACCCTGGCCGCGCAGGGCGGTGACGTGGACGCCGATCACTGGACGACCCTGCGCGATCTGCACAACTACGCGGTGTGCCGCCGCGACGCCGGATTCCTCGACGAGGCACTGGAAACCCTCACCGGCGTCCAGGCCAGGGCGGAAGCCCGCGACAGCGCCCGGATCGAGATCATCGAGACGGTCCGGGAGCGGGGCCGGACCCTGCTGCACCGCTATGTCGAGACCGGCGCGGCCGCCGATCTCACGCAGGGGCGCGCGCTGCTGCGCGAGGCGCTGGAGCGGGCCGGGCAGCGGCCGGACATGTCGGCACCCATGCGCTGGCAGCTGGCGATCGATGCCCGCTGCGCCGACGCCCTCGACGGCGGCCCGTCGGCCACGGTCCTGCGGGAGCTGGCCGCGTTGTGCCGGGGCCAGCTGGCGGATCTGGGTGCCCGGCATCCGGAGGTGTTGCGCTCGGAACTGTATCTGGCCGAGGCGTATCGGGAGCGCGGGAATCCCGCGCTCGCCCGGCTACTGGTCGACGATGTGGCGGCCAAGTGCGCGCGTTTCGGTCTCGATCCCGCGCATAGACTGACCCGGATGGTCGACGAGCTGCGGCAGGGGAAGGCGATCCTGTTCCGATGACATTCGAGCGCGAGCACACCCTGCCCGGGGCCGACCGGTTGCGGCGGCTCTCGGTGGCCTACTCCGCACTGTTCTACGACGCCGATGCCGCCCTGGTGATGAATCCGCCGGGGACCCACGAGGAATTCGCACCGCCCGCCACCTTGCACCTGGTGCCGAATTCCGCCTGGTACGCCTACGGGCTGCTGGCCAGGGCGGACACCGGTGACATCGCCGAGGCGCAGCGCGTGCTGCGCGCGGTGCTGGCTCTCCAGCTCGACGATCCGGGCCGGGCCTGGCACGGCACCTTCCGCCGGTTCGCCGAGTGGCCCGAGCGGCCCCCCGAGGCCGCGATCGAGTGGTGGGACTACGACCCGAACTGGCGGCAGTTCGTCGCCTGCGCCTTCGCGGCCACCCTGCACCGGTTCGAATCGCTGCTGCCCGACGAGCTGGCCGCCGCGCTCGCCACCGCCGTCGAGACCGCGGTGCGCTCGGAGCCACCCGGGCGGATTCCGGAGAACTACACCAATCCCCGGCTCATGCAGGTCGCCGCCATGGCCTGGTCGGCGACCCGGCGCGGCGATGCCGCCGAGCTGGCCGAGGCCGAGGCCGAGATGGCGCGCATCGCCGAGCGCCACCACGCATTGGGCGGGCGTTTCGACGAATTCAACGCGCCCACCTACGACGGGATCAACCTGTTCGCCCTGTCGCTGATGTGCGAGCTCAGCGGCTCGGCGGCGATCGCGGCCACCGCGCACCAGCTGCGCGAGACGCTGTGGGCCCAGCTCGACGACTTCTTCGCCGCCGAGCTCGGCAATGTCGCCGGGCCCTACAGCCGGGCGCACTTCCCGGACATGAATTCCTATGTGGCGCTGTCGGCCCTGTGGATCTGGGCCAGGACCGGCGTCCGGGTGGGACCGGCCTTCGAGCAGGCCCCGCACCTGGCCACGCACGGCCACGACATCATGCTCGGCCCGCTCATCGCCGACCTCGCCGACAGCTGGGGGCCCACCATCCTGAGCCCCGCCACCACGCCACGCACAACGACTATCGAGCTCGCCGACCGGCGGTGCACGGTGGTCCGCGACGACCGATGGATGTTCGGGGTCGAGACCTCCACCGCCACCCCGACCTGGGTCGGCGCCCAGCAGCGCATGCCGTTCGTGCTGCACGGCCGCCGCGTCGACGGTGCGATCGGCACGATCTGGGCGCGCGACGGCGTCTGGCAGGTCGTGGCCCACGACACCGATCGGGTCGTGCTGCGGGTCGAGGGCTGCACGGCGGTGCACAGCTCGGTCCCGTTCCCCGGGAGCGGTGCGCCCGCGCTCGTACTCGCGGATCTGCGGGTGGAGGTGGTCACCGGCCCGGAACACCCCGGCTGGCAGGCGGTTCCGGACGGTGTCCGCTGTACCCCACCGGACGGCCGGGCCGACCTGGTCATCACGGTGGGGTCCGGCGGCTAGCCGAGCGGCTCGCCCGGCCTGCGCACCACCTCCACGACCTCGCCGGGCGCGAACTCCACCACCCGGCGCACCCGCGAATTCGCGACCGGCGCCAGGTCGACGACGATCGGCGCGCCCGCGCCGCGCTGGGTGATGGCGGTGACGCGATCCTGCAGGAAACCGCCGCCGGGGACGGGCACCCGGATCACCTCACCCACGGTGAGCGCCTCGGCCCTGACGCGGCCACCGGTGACGGCGGCCGGGTCGAAGGTGCCGCAGCGGGTGGTTCCGGCGGTGCCGTCGAGACCGCGTTCGGCGATGGTCCACCATACGGCCGGGTCCGCGTCGGCGGCGGCGACCCTGGCATGCCAGGCCAGCACCCGGTCACGCTCGGCCTCGGCCGCCACCCGGCTCTCGTGCAGCGAGATCTGGCGGCGCACCGGGGCATTGCGCGAGCGCGTGGTCCCCACGGCACCGTCGATCACCAGGATCCAGCGCGCGCCGACCGCGTTGTCGCGGCGGGCCGCGACCCGTTTGGCGAGCGCTTGACCCGGCGTCGCGCCGAGTCGTTCGGCCGCGTCCTCGATGCTCTCGGCGAGCCCGAGCGAGCGCAGTAGTTCCGCGGCGGTCAGCTCCGAGGTGCCCAGTTCCTGGGCCAGCGCGGGCATCGGCGTGCGGCGGCGCCAGCCGATCCGGGCACAGTGCTCGTGCCGGGTGAACCACAGGCCGCTGCGGGTTCGGCGGTGATGGTCGATCACCACCGCCCACCAATCCCATTCGGGCTCGGCGACCAGCCTGGCCCGGATCCAGGACTCCCGCTCGGCACCGGGCACCCGTTCCTCGGGTGGCACGAAGTTGCGCAGGGCGGCGCGCACCGCCGATTCGGTGCGCCCCACCGTTCGTGCCGTCGCGGCCAGATCGGCGCCCGCGCGCAGATCGTCGGCCAGGACCCGGTATTCCGATTCGCGCCAGGTGGTTCCGTGCTGGCGCGGCGGCAGCAAATCGCCGCGGTACTCGTCACTCATCTCGTGCCCCCGTTCTCGCACCGTCCGGCCACACCCGCGCCGGACTCTCGTGACAGCTCCACGATACCGAGGGGGTACGACAGAAAACGCTTGTCTGCCAGCGGCTTTCCAGCAAACGGGAGTGTGCGGGGGCTACGGCGCCGAGACCACCGGACGACGGCCGAACGCGTAGTACCCGGCGCACACCAGCGCCGCCCACACCGCGCCGACGACCAGTGCGCTGCGCCCGCCGTCGGTCCACAGCAGCAGCACCACGACCAGGCCGAGGAAGGCCAGCGCCGCCCAGTTGGTCACCGGGGCGCCGGGCAGCCGGTAGTCGCTGGCGGGCAGCTCCCCGGCCCGCACCTTGGCACGGTACTTCAAGTGGCACACCAGGATCACGCTCCAGACGACGATGATGCCGACGGTGCTCACCGAGGTGATGTAGGCGAAGGCCTTGTCCGGCGAGACCAGGTTGACGATCACGCCGATCACCATCGCGCCCGCCGAGGCGCAGATGCCGGTGAACGGCACCGACTGCTTGCTCAGCGCCGCGAACTTCCCGGGCGCCTCGTCACGCAACGCGAGGCTGCGCAGCATCCGGCCGGTGGAGTAGATGCCGGAGTTGCACGACGACAGCGCCGCGGTGAGCAGCACGAAGTTGATGATGCCCGCCGCGGCCGGGATACCGATCTGCTCGAACACCTCGACGAACGGGCTGCGGCCCGCGTGGAAGCTGCGCCAGCTCGCCACCGACATGATGATCACCAGCGCGCCCACATAGAACAGCCCGATCCGGAAGGGCAGGGTGTTGATCGCCTTGCGCAGGGTGGTCTTCGGGTCGCGGGCCTCTCCCGCGGTGACGCCGACGAGTTCCACACCGACATAGGCGAACACCACGATCTGCAGCACCAGCAGGGTCTGGCCGAAGCCGTTCGGGAATACTCCGCCCTCGGCCCACAGGTTGGTCACCGTCGGGTTGGTGGCATGACCGAAGCCGAACACCAGCACGCCGATACCGATCAGGATCATCGCCAGGATGGCGGTCACCTTGATGGCCGAGAACCAGAACTCGCCCTCGCCGAAGATCCGCACCGAGATCAGATTCGCGGTGAACAGCACCGCCAGCACCACCAGCGCGGTCACCCACTGCGGGATGTCGAACCAGTACTGCACGTAGTGCCCGGCCACGGTGATCTCGGCCATGCAGGTCGACACCCACACCGCCCAGTACGACCAGCCGGTGGCGAAGCCGGCGAACCGGCCGAGGAACTCGTGCGCGTACTCGGCGAAGCTGCCCGAGACCGGACGGTAGGTGAGCAGTTCGCCGAGCGCGCGCATGATCACGAAGATCGCCAGGCCCGCGACGAGGTAGGCCAGGATCAGCGACGGGCCCGCCTGCTCGATGGCGGCGCCCGCACCGTAGAACAGGCCGGTGCCGATCGCGCCGCCGATGGCGATCATCTGGATCGTGCGCGGATTCAGCCCGCGCTCGTATCCCTCCGATCCCGCGGTCGGCGCTGCGGCGGGCGCGGCGTCGGTGGACAGGCCGGAGCCGTCTGCTGGCATGTCAACAAATCCTTCCCTCGGCGAACAGTCCTGCACGCTACCGCCCGGCGGCAGTGGCTCCGGTCACCCCCACCGCCCGGCGGAATATCCGGGCGGGCGGTGCCGGTTGCAGCCGCAGGAAGCATGTCGAGTGGAGGAGACCCATGAGCGCGGTCACCGTGTCGGTGCTGGATCTGGCGCCGGTACAGGACGGAGCGGACGCGGGCGCGGCACTACGTGCCACGACGCGGTTCGCGCAGTACGCCGAGGAGCTGGGCGTCCACCGGTTCTGGGTGGCCGAACACCACAACATGCCCGGCATCGCCAGCGCGGCGCCCGCGGTGGTGCTGGCGCATCTGGCCGCGTCGACCACGCGAATCCGGGTGGGTTCGGGCGGGGTGATGCTGCCCAATCACGCACCGCTGGTCGTGGCCGAACAGTTCGGCACGCTCGAGTCGCTGCATCCCGGCCGGATCGATCTGGGGATCGGCCGCGCGCCCGGCACCGACCCGGGCACCGCGCGCGCCCTGCGCCGCCACGCCGACGGGCTGGGCGCCGACGCGTTCCCGCGCGAGCTGGGCGCGCTGATCGGCTTCTTCCGCGGCACCGATCCCGACGGCATCGTGGCCAGCCCGGGCCGCGGGGCCGAACCGGAGGTCTGGTTGCTGGGGTCCAGCGGTTACAGCGCGCAGGTGGCGGCCGTGCTGGGGTTGCCGTTCGCCTTCGCCCATCACATCGCCCCCGACAACACCGCCGCCGCGCTGGCGCTCTACCGCGACAACTTCCGGCCATCGCCGACGCTGTCCGAGCCGTACACGATCGTCGCCGCCTCGGCGATCTGCGCCGACACCGACGCCGCGGCCGACCGGCTCGCCGCGCCCCGCGACCTGGCCTTCGCCCAGCTCCGCGCGGGCAGGCCGCAGGCGCTGGCCACCCCGGAGCAGGCGGCGGCGTTCCCCGGCAGCGAGGCCGAGCGACGTTTCGCCGCCCAGCGCAAGGCCGGTCAGCTCCAGGGTTCACCGGCGACGGTGCGCGCCCAGGCCGCCGAGCTGCTCGCGGCCACCGCCCCCGACGAACTGATGCTCAACACCCTGGTCTACGACCTCGAGGCCCGCTGCCGCTCACTGGCATTGACCCGCGAGGCGCTCGACGGCTGAGCGCTCAGCGCAGCCCGAAGCCCCGGGCGAGCAGGGACTCGCGCAGCCGGTCGCGCCCGTTGAGCGCGGCGGCCGAGGCCAACCGGCCCAGCACCCGCTCGATCCAGGAGAACGGCAGGCCCTGATCGCTGTAGAGCTCACCGATGCGCTGCTCGTAGGCGGCGACGGCCGCGCGCTGGACGCCGAGGTCGTAGCCCTCCCGGTGCAGCACCGCGGCGCGCGGCAGCCGCGGCTTGACCCGGGTGCCCTCGGCCGGATCCGGATGACCGACGACCAGCCCGAAGACCGCGAACACACCGTCGGGCAGGTTCAGCTCAGCGGCCACCTGCTCGGGGTTGTTGCGCAGCGCGCCGATGTACACCGTGCCCAGGCCAAGGGATTCGGCCGCGACCACGGCGTTCTGCGCGGCCAGGGCGGCGTCGATGAAACCGACATAGCTGGACTCCAGGTAGTCGGCGCCGTCGAGCGGGGCGCCCTGGTCGGCGGCGAGCTGGCGCAGCCGGGCGAAATCGGCCGTCCACACCAGCAGCACCGGCGCCTGCTCGATGTGCGCCTGTCCGCCCGCGACCGCCGCCAGCCGGGACCGCCGCGCCGCGTCACGGACCTCGATCACGCTCCACACCTGCAGGTTCGACGAGGTCGCCGCCGACTGCGCGGCTGAGACCAGCAGCTCGACCGTCTCCGGCGACACCGCGTCGGGCAGGTAGCGACGCACCGATTTGTGCTCGTGCAACACCTGCAGCACGGAATTCCACTGGGCGGGAACCTCGGTGGCCGGGTCCGCGTAGCGCTGCTGGACGGGGTGGACGGGGCTGGGGGCGGTCTGCGTCATGCTCCGATCGTCGGATATCGCGCCGTCGGCGTCGCGGGTAACCCTCACCGTGAATCGAAGGACCGCCCCGGCCTGCGGATACACTCGGGGCGGGGAGCGCGCCGTGCGGCGGGCCGGAGGAGGGCGAGATGGGCAAGGTCTTCGAGCGGATCGACGACAAGCTGCGGGCGTTCATCGCGGAACAGCCGATGTTCTTCGTCGGCACCGCGCCGTCCGACGGTGGCCATGTCAATATCTCCCCCAAGGGATATCGCGACACCTTCGCCGTCCTCGACGAGCACACCGTCGCCTATCTGGACCTGTTCGGCAGCGGCTCGGAGACCATCGCGCACCTGCGCGACAACGGCCGGATCACCGTGATGTTCTGTTCGTTCGGCCGCGCCGCCCGCATCCTGCGCCTGTTCGGCACCGGCCGGGTGGTCCGGCCCGACAGCGCCGAATTCGACACGCTCCGTGACTGTTTCGGCACCGGCCACACCGGGATCCGCGCGGTGGTGACCGTCGCGGTGGACCGGATCGCCGACTCCTGCGGCTGGTCGGTGCCGCGCCTGGATCTGGTCGAGGAGCGGTCGGTGCTCGACGAGGCGCACCTGCGGCGCACCGATGCCGACTTCGCCCGCCGGATCGCCGGGGACAATTCCGTCAGCATCGACGGCCTGCCCGCCCTCGAACCCGATCATCCGCTGCCGTCCTCGGTGACCGCGCGGAGCTGAGCCGCTCAGGGCACGGTGCTCACCGCCACCGCCGGTTCGGACAGGCTGCCGAGGTAGAGGGTGCCGTCGTGTTCGGCGACCGAGGTGACCATGGCGAAGCTCGTGCCGTCGCGCTGCAGGTCGTGGACGACGGTGCCGTCGATGTCCAGCGCGAGGACCCAGGTGGTCCGGTCGGGGGCGGGGCGCAGGCTGTCGGGCAGCGCCCAGGAGAGCCTGCGGAAGATGCCGGGCAGGGCGAGGAGCCGGTCCAGCAGCGCGTTGCGGGGTGCGACCATGCCGACCCAGACCAGGCCGTCGCTGCCGAGGTACATGTTGTCGGGAGAGCCGGGCAGGTTCTCGACGAGCAGGTCGTTGCTGCCCGCGCGCGGGCCGGTCAGCCAGTGGCGCGCGATCCGGTAGGCACCGGTCTCGGCGACCAGGACGCAGGACCGGTCCGGGGCGAGTACCACGCCGTTGCCGAACTGCAGGCCGTCGATCAGCACCGTGAGTGCGCCGTCCGGGTCGCGGCGCACGAGCCTGCCGCTGCCGGAGTGCTCGAGGATGTCGCCCATCCACTGTTCGTAGGGCCAGCGGCGGGAGGCGATCGAGAAGTACACGGTGCCGTCGTCGTCGCGGATCACATTGCTGGGGAAGGTCAGCGGTTCGCCGTCGACCGCGTCGACCAGGACCGCCGGTTCGGCGCCCGGGTGGGCGATCTCGACGATGCCGACGCCGGTGACGCAGACCAGCAGCGCACCGTCGGGGTCGGCGTGCAGGCCCAGCGGGCGGCCGTCGACGTGGGCGATCTGCTCGACGGCGCCGTCGGCCGGGTCGATCCGCCAGATCGTGCCGTTGTCGGTGCCCGCGATCACGTGACCGTCGGCGGTCACCACCACATCCTCGGGCGCGGTGCCCGGCAGCGGCAGCAGACGCACCGGTGGCAGGGGCGGCACGCTCTCGGTCTGCCCGGCCCGCGCGGTCGGGCGGGGCGGGGTCCAGCGGTGGGGTCGCATCGGCATGCCCATTGCTACCACGCGCGCCGACGGGACGGGCCGGGTGTGGCGGGAAAACCGTACGCGCGCACCATGTGTGATCGGTACCGGGCGAAGGTCGCGGCGGGTGTCACCCGGTCCCGCTGTGCATTCGGTGACGCCCGACCGGGCGGTGCCACCGGCCGATCACGGCTATGGTGCGGCGGTGGATACCGAGTCCGTCAGCACGACGTTCGACAACCTTCTGGCCCCGCAGCCCGCGCCGCCGTGGTGGCTGGTGCTGGTCACCGCCGCGCTCGCGCTGGTGCTCGTCGGCTACCGGCCGCTGTGGCGGCTGGCCAGGGCCGCGGTGACGGTGGCGCACGAGGGCGGGCACGCGCTGGTGGCGCTGCTCACCGGGCGGCGGTTGCACGCGATCACCCTGCACACCGACACCTCGGGCCTGACCGTCTCCAGCGGCAAACCCACCGGTCCCGGCATGATCCTCACCGCGGCGGCCGGGTACACCGCACCGGCGGTGCTCGGGCTCGGCTACGCGGCGCTGCTCGGTTCGGGGCGGGTCACGGTGATGCTGTGGGCGACGCTGGCCATGCTGGTCGCGGTGCTGATCAAGGTGCGCAATGTCTACGGCCTGCTCACCGTGGTGGTGCTCGGCGCGCTGGTGTTCGGGGTGTCCTGGTTCGGCGGCGACCTGTTGCAGGCCGGATTCGCCTACTTGGCCGCCTGGTTCCTGCTGGCCGCGGCGGTGCGGCCGGTGGTGGAGATGCAGCGCGGCAGGCGCGGACAGCCCGGCCGCGGCGATTCCGACGCCGATCAGCTGGCCCGGCTGACGCATCTGCCCGCGCTGCTGTGGGTGGTGTTCTTCGCGATCGTCTGCCTGGCCGCGCTGGTGGTCGGGGCCGGGTTCATGCTCGCGCCGGTGGCCGAGCTGTACCCGCTGCTTCAGCGGTGATCGGCCCGCCAGGCCGCGATCGCCTCGGTGACCAGTAGTTCCGGCGGCACCGTCGCGTCCAGGGTCACGCCCGCCTCGCCGGGTTGCAGCGGTTCCAGGGTGGCCAGCTGGGAATCGAGCAGGGTCGTCGGCATGTAGTGGCCGTGGCGGCCCGCCAGCCGCCGCAGCAGTTCCGCGCGGCCGACCGACAGGTGCACGAAGTACGCGTCCGGGGCACCGGCGCGCAGCTGATCGCGGTACACGCGCCGCAGCGCGGAGCAGGCCACCACCCCGCCGGAATCCCGGTGCTCACGCAGCCATTCCGCGATGATGGCGAGCCAGGGCGCGCGGTCCTCGTCGGTCAGCGGGATGCCCGCCGCCATCTTCTGGACATTGGCCGTCGGGTGGTAGTCGTCGCCCTCGGCGTAGGGCAGGTCCAGCCGTCGCGCCAGCAGCGCGCCGATCGTGGACTTCCCGCACCCGGACACACCCATGACGACGATGACAGGCTCGGCCACCACACTCTCCTCGCGCTCGCTCGATCACCTCGGGCACGATGGTGATCATGGACCTTCGCATCTTCACCGAGCCACAGCAGGGCGCCGACTACGACACGCTGCTCGCGGTGGCCCGGGCCACCGAGGACCTCGGCTACGACGCCTTCTTCCGCTCCGACCACTACCTGGCCATGGGCGACGCGTCCGGGCTGCCCGGCCCCACCGATGCCTGGATCACGCTGGCCGGACTCGCCAGGGAGACCTCCCGGATCCGGCTGGGCACCCTGGTCACCGCCGCCACCTTCCGCCTGCCGGGCCCGCTGGCCATCCAGGTCGCGCAGGTGGACCAGATGTCGGGCGGCCGGGTGGAACTCGGGCTGGGCAGCGGCTGGTTCGCCGCCGAGCACGCCGCCTACGGTATCCCCTTCCCGGACAACCGTTTCGCCCTGCTCGAGGAACAGCTCGCGATCGTGACCGGGCTGTGGGAGACCAAGCCCGGCGACACCTTCGATTTCGAGGGCGCGCACTACCGGCTCACCGACTCCCCCGCGCTGCCCAAGCCGGTGCAGAGCCCGGTGCCGGTGGTGATCGGCGGGCACGGCCCGGTCCGCACACCACGCCTGGCGGCCCGCTACGCCACCGAGTTCAATATGCCGTTCTCCTCGGTCGCCGACAGCGCGGCCCAGTTCGACCGGGTGCGGGCCGCGGTGCGCGCGGCCGGGCGCACCGACGAGCTGGTGTACTCCAACGCGCTGGTGGCCTGTGTCGGGCGCACCGACGCGGAGGTGGCCCGGCGGGCCGCGGCGATCGGCCGCGAGGTCGACGAGCTGAAGGAGAACGGGCTGGCAGGCTCGCCCGCCGAGGTGGTCGACAAGATCGCCCGCTACCGCGAGATCGGCGCGAGCCGGATCTACCTGCAGATCCTCGACCTCGCCGACCTCGACCACCTGGAACTCATCGCCGCGGCGGTGAAGTCACAGCTGTGAGGCGCGCGACGGTCACGGGATCGGCTTGTCGGTAGGCAGGTTGACGAAGCTCGGGGCCGCCGGGTCCAGCAGCAGATGCTGGGGCTTGAGTTCGGTGTTGTTGAGCATCGGGCGGAACGCCAGCCCCTTGGGCGAGTTGCCCGCGAAGACATCGATGCGCAACCGGTGGCCGGGCGCGAGCACCGCCTGGGTCGGGATGACGGCGATATCGAGCGCCACCGGTTCGCCCGGCACCACCGGCAGCAGCTGGTCGATGCTGAGCGGATTGAACGGGGCGGTGAGATCGCCGTTGATCGAGCGGGCGCTGCGGCGTTCGTCGATGGCGCGCATGGAGGCGGTGAGCTGGCCGGTGGTGAGCACCGTGGAGGTGCCCTCGGGGGCGACGTCGTTGACGGTGACGTTCCAGTAGCCGTCGGCGGCGTCGTGGATCGTGGTGAGCCGCACATTGATCGGGCCGGAGATCACCGTCGGCTCGGTAATGGGCGCGCTGGTGAAGGTGAGGCCGTTGCGTTCGGCGATGCGGGCGTCCTTGGCGCACATGTCGAGCACGGCGGGCATCCCGGCGGCGCCCTGGGCGGCGTCGCGCGAGCACGCGGTGGTGAGTCCCGGTGCGACGGTGAGCTTTTCGTTCGCGCCCGGCCCGGTCGCCGAGAGCGAGCCGTCGTGCACGCTGTCCTCGGTGGTGCCGCTGGCCGCCGGGCTCAGGTACACGCGCCGGTGGGTGACGCCGGGCTGCGGGAATTCCGTCAGCGTGATCCAGTCGCCGCCCTGCTGCTTGACGGTGACCGGGCCGAAATCGTCGATGCCGCTGTCGATGTCCTTGAGCCACTTGTCGAACCAGGCCCGCTGGAGCACGTCCAGGCGCGGCGGGGCACCCGGCACACCGGTGCCCGCACCGGGATTGGCGTGATAGGTGTCGCCGACGACGAGCTGCTTGCGGCCCGGGTCGAGGGGGATCTGCTCGTAGAGCTTGGTGGCGCTGTTGGCGAAGATGTCGTGCCAGCCGCCGTAGACGAAGGTGGGCACGGTGATCCGGTCCGGGTGGCCCTGGATGGCCTGGCGGAAGGCGGAGTCGTCGTCCAGGGCGGCGGCCAGTTCGGGTGGCATGTCGTCGAGGGTGGGGGTGAGCAGGGCCTGGGCGAGCAGGTCGAAATTGGTGGTGGGGTCGGCGATCCGGTCGGCGAGCCAGGTCCAGTCGAAGCGGCCCTCGACCATCGAGGCGACATCGGGGACGAGTTTGAGCTGGTTGACCGAGTTCAGCCACATCGGCAGGAAGGTCGTGCCGACACCGCCACCGGGGGCGACCACGTCCCGCATGAGGTCGCTGCCCGGCTCCACCGGGAAGATGGCCTGCAGTGGGGCGGGGGCGTTCTCGGCGGCCCGCAGCTGGTTGATACCGGAGTAGGAGCCGCCGCTCATGCCGATGCGGCCGTTGGACCAGGGCTGGGTGGCGGCCCATTCGATCACCTCGCGGGTGTCGAGCTGCTCGCGCGCGCCGAGGGTGTCCCAGGTGCCCTGCGAGAGCCCGGTGCCGCGTACGTCGGCGACCACCACGGTGTAGCCGGAGCTGATCAGCTGACGGTCGACGCCGAGCATGGTCTGGATCATGCCGCCGTCGAGGGCCTGCATGAGATCGCCGAAGCCGCTGATCGGGGTGGTCGACAGGTTCAGTCTGCGCACCAGGTCGACGGCCATCGGCTGCAGGCCCGGGGTGGCGGCGGCCTGTTCGATCAGCCCGGTCATCAGTTTCGAGTAGGGCGTCAGGCTCACGATGGTCGGCAGCGGCCGCTGCTCGACGGCACCGGCGGCATCGGCGGGCCGGTAGACATCGGCCTTCAGCGTCACGCCGTCGCTCATCGCGATATCGACACCACGCTCGACCCGGACCTCCGGGTAGGGCGCCGGACCGTCGTGCTGGGCGGTCCAGCGTGCGGCGGGGGTCACGGCGGGCTGCCCGGCCGCCGGTCCCCCACCGCACCCGAACACGACCACCAGCGCCAGCATCGTCGCCAGTAATCGGACGAGCCCACGCTCCGAACCACTTCGCACCATGTGAGTCGCTCCCCGACCGGTTCCGTGTCCGTCGTTGACCTAGCCACCGCTGATCGGCGCGAAGAATGTATCAACGGTAACGACTTGCCACGGTGAGCGTCGGCCCGCTCGGGCTGTCGCAGTGAAGACGCGTCGTTCCAGTTCAGCGGGGTCGCGCGGGGACACGGCTCTGTCGGTGGGTGGTGATTGACTGGCGCGTGCCGGTGCTGATCCGGCCGGGATCCATCCACTCGCGAGGAAGGACGTTCGACATGCCCACACGTGACGAAGCCTGGCCGCAGGGCACGCCCTGCTGGATCGACTGTCAGGTCGACGACACCGCCGCCGCCCACGCGTTCTACAGCGCGCTGTTCGGCTGGGAGGTACAGGACGGTCCGCCCGAGGCGGGCGGCTATCTGATGGCCACCCTCGACGGCAGACCGGCCGCCGGGATCGGGCCGAAACCCGAAGGGATGGGCGCGATGCCGTCCACCTGGACGACGTATCTCGCGGCCGACAGCGCCGACGAGATCGCCCAGCGGGTCGGCGCGGCGGGCGGCCAGGTGTTCATGCCACCCTTCGACGTGCTCGATGTCGGCCGGATGTTCGTCGCGGCCGATCCGACCGGTGGGGTGTTCGGGGTCTGGGAAGCGAAGGCGCATCATGGTGCCGGTGTGTACAACCAGCCCGGCGCGTACTGCTGGAACGAGCTGCACACCTCCGGCTACGACCGTGCGCACGAGTTCTACACCGAGGTCTTCGGCTGGCACTACACCGAGATCGGCGACGGCGAGTCGCTCACCTACTCGACCTTCGCGCGGCCGGGCGAGACCACCGAGGTCGGCGGGATGATGGACGCCGCCGCGCTGGCCACCCCGTCCTACTGGCTCACCTGGATCCAGGTCGACGGCGCCGACGACGCCCTGGCCAAGGCGACATCGCTGGGCGCGTCGGTGATCATGGGCCCGGACGACAGCCCGTTCGGGCGGATGGGCATTCTCCAGGCGCCGCAGGGTGAGGTGTTCGGCGTGATCGATCCCGCGAAGGCGGTCGGCGAGGTACCCACCGGGTCGTGAACCAGTCGGCGAGTTCCTCGCGGCTAGGCCTGCGCAGGGGGTACCGCCGCTAGTTGCAGTTCCAGGAGCAGGCGGTCGGCCGGGTCGCTCAGGCTGATGCCGAGGACGGACTCGATCCGGCGCAGGCGGTAGCGCAACGTGTTCGGGTGGATGCTCAGCGCGGACGCGGCGGCGCTCACCTCGCCGTGGGCGCGGAGGTAGGTGACGGCTGTGGTGCGCAGGTCGGCGGTGTGGGTGCGGTCGTAGGTGTCGAGGGCGGCCAGGCGCGGGTCGTGCAGGTCGGGGCGGTCGCGGATGAGCTCGACGATCTCGGTCAGCAGCACGGCGGTGCGGGCTTCGGCCAGGGTGGTGACACGCGCCTCGGGATCGGCCGGGCTGTCGAGGACCCGGTCGACCTCGTCGCGGGCGCCCGCGACGGCGGTGAGCCCGGCGACGGGCGCGGCCACCGCGGCCCGCACCAGCAGGCCCCGGGCCTGCTCGAGCTGGGTGACCAGCTCGCGGATCCACGACTCGACTCCGGCGGTGGAGTGATAGGAGGGCACCAGGACATAGACCCGATCGCCGATCGACTCGGTCACCGAGTCGTCGCGAAAAGCGCTGGCGTGCAAGCGGATCAGGCCGCTCGAGGCCGCGAGCCCGGCGGCGGGCCCGAGCGCGGCGAAGCCGATCACCGCGGCGGGGCCGTCGGCGGGCAGGCCCAGGGCCGCGACGACCGAGGGCACGTCGACACCGTCGCCGTGCGCCCCGAACAACCGCCGGATCAGCAGCGCCTCGGTCGACGGCGCGTCGAGTCCGCGGGCGATGATCCGGCCCGCCACGGCCGCGGCGCCGCGCAGCACCTGGGCCGCGTCGGGACGCAGCGGCCGAGCGCCCTGCTGCAACCAGAGGGTGCCGAGCATGCGGGACCGGTTGCCGCTGCCGCGCCGAATGCCGACGACCAGGCGGCGGCGCATGTCGAGTTCGGGATGCTCGGGCACGTCGACGACCGCGTCGCTGCGGCGCACCCGGTCGAATACACCCCAGGCGCGCAGAATGCGCAGATAGTCGGCCGGACCCTCGCGGCCGAGGATGGACTGGATGCGCAGCCGGTCGGCGGAGGCATCGGAGGCCGAATAGGCGAGCACATGGGAGGACGGGTCCTCGATGGAGACCATGCCGCCGGTCTCCGCGGCCACCACCTGGGCCAGGCCGAACAGGTCGGTGTCCGGGGCGAGCAGATCGTGCTCGCCCGCGGCGGTGCGGCGGACGGGGGTGCGGGTCACCATCCGGCGCACCAGCGGGAACACCTGATCCCACCGGGCGTCGCGGTGCAGGCGGACGAGCGCGATGCCCACGTCGCGGGCGGCGGCGCGCACCTCGGGATCGTCCTCAGCGCTCTTGGTGATCAGCACCCGCGGACGGTGTGCCCGCGCCCGCGCACCCGCCGTCCGCAACCACCGCGCGGCCTCCACGGCATCGGCCCCGACCAGCAGATACACCTCGGGCAGCGACCCCGAGACCTCGGCGAGATCGCCGGGCTCACCGAGCGCGACCGAGCGCAGCGATACCCGCTCCCCCTCGGGCGCCTCGACCAGGGTCGCCACGGTCTGGTCGAGCGCGGTGAGCAGCTCGCCGAGCGTGATGGCGTCCTCCGGCATCCCGACCTCCTCGCTTGGCTGATCGGATAACAGATGACCCGCGAATTCATCCGATCAGACGATTATGCGCGCCCGGGAGAGGAGTTGACTACGTCACATCCCGCCCCGACGACGCAGGAGCCGCACTCATGGATGCCATCGCGACCACGCCCACGCCGGTCAACGAGCCCGTCGGCAGCTTCGCGCCCGGAACCCCCGAACGTCACCGCTTGCGGCGCGCGCTCACCGAGCTGGCGGCCACCCCCACCGAGATCACCCACGTCATCGGCGGACGCGCGGTCCGCGGGGACGGAGCGCTGTTCGAGGTCGTCCAGCCGCACCGCCACGCCGCCGTCCTCGGCACGCTGCACGAGGCGGGCACCGCCGAGGCCACCGCCGCGGTCGCGGCCGCCGTCGACGCGGCCCCCGCCTGGCAGGCGATGGCCTTCGAGGATCGTGCCGCGATCTTCCTGCGCGCCGCCGACCTGCTCGCCGGTCCGTGGCGCGAGACCATCGCCGCCGCGACCATGCTCGGCCAGTCCAAATCGGCCTATCAGGCCGAGATCGACGCGCCCTGCGAGCTGGTGGACTTCTGGCGGTTCAATGTCTCCTTCGCCCGCGGCATCCTGGCGGGGCAGCCGCTGTCCACGCGCGGGGTGTGGAACCGCATGCAGTACCGCTCGCTGGAGGGGTTCGTCTACGCGGTGACCCCGTTCAACTTCACCGCCATCGCCGGGAATCTGCCGACCGCGCCCGCCCTGATGGGCAATACCGTGATCTGGAAGCCCGCCCGGTCCCAGGCGGTCGCGGCCTATCTCACGATGCGGCTGCTGGAGGCCGCCGGGCTGCCGCCGGGGGTGATCAACCTGGTCAACGGGGCGGGCGCGGCGGTCTCGGACGTGGTGCTCGCCGATCCGCACCTGGCGGGCGTGCATTTCACCGGCTCGACGGCGACGTTCCAGCACCTGTGGCGGGAGGTGGCCGGGAATCTGGACCGGTATCGCACCTATCCGCGGCTGGTCGGTGAGACCGGTGGCAAGGACTTCGTGCTCGCCCACCCGTCGGCCGATCCGGCGGTGCTGACCACCGCGCTGTTGCGCGGCGCGTTCGACTACCAGGGCCAGAAGTGCTCGGCGGCCTCGCGCGCGTTCGTGCCGCGCTCGGTGTGGGCGGCCATGTCCGAGGACCTGATCGAGAAGACCTCGGCGCTGCGCTACGGCGATATCACCGATTTCGCGAATTTCGGTGGCGCCCTCATAGATCGGGCCGCCTTCGACCGCAATGTCACCGCCCTCGAGCGGGCCAAGGCCACGCCCGGCCTGACCGTGGTGGCGGGCGGGCACAGCGACGACGCCGAGGGCTGGTTCGTCGAACCGACCGTCGTGGTCGGCGACGACCCCACCGACGAGGTGTTCCACACCGAGTACTTCGGCCCGATCCTGGCCGTGCACGTCTACGACGACAGCACCCCGACCGGCTTCACCGACGCCATGGACCTGGTCGACCGAGGCAGCGCCTACGGCCTGACCGGCTCGATCATCGCCCAGGACCGTGCCGCGATCGCCGCCGCCACCGACCGGCTCACCTTCGCCGCGGGCAATTTCTACATCAACGACAAGCCCTCCGGCGCGGTCGTCGGCCAGCAGCCCTTCGGCGGCGGACGCGCCTCGGGCACCAACGACAAGGCGGGATCGGCGCAGAACCTGCTGCGCTGGACCTCGGCCCGCACGATCAAGGAGACCTTCACCCCACCCACCGAGCACCGCTACCCCCACCAGGAGCCGGAGGCCCACTGATGTCGGCACTGCTGCGTTCGACCCTGCTCGCCGCCGCGCATTCGCCCCGGCTGGAACGCGCGATCACCCGGCTGCCGGTCTCGCGGGACGTGGTGGCCCGGTTCGTCGCGGGCACCACCGTCGAGCAGGCGGTCCACACGGCCGAGACCCTGGTCGGCACCGGACGTTTCGTCAGCATCGACTACCTCGGCGAGGACACCACCGACCTCGCGCGGGCCGAAGCCACCGTCGAGCAGTACCGGGTGCTGATCGACGCGCTCGGGCGGCTGCCGCGGGCGGAGGTGGCACCGGGTGCGGTGCGGCCACTGGAGGTCTCGGTGAAACTGTCGGCCCTCGGGCAGGCGCTGCCCCGGGACGGGCACGCGGTGGCCCGCGAGCACGCCCGGCGGATCTGCGCGGCCGCCGAGGCCGCGGGCGTGTGGGTGACCGTCGACGCCGAGGACCACACCACCACCGACTCCACCCTGGCGATCGTGCGCGAACTACGCGAGGACTATCCCTGGCTGGGCACGGTGTTGCAGGCGTATCTGCGGCGCACCGAGGAGGACTGCCGCGCCCTGTCCGGCCCGGGCTCGCGGATCCGGTTGTGCAAGGGCGCCTATGACGAACCGGTGGGCGTGGCCTTCCGCGACCGCGCCGAGATCGACGCGTCGTACCTGCGCTGCCTGGCGATCCTCACCGCGGGCGCGGGCTATCCGATGATCGCCTCGCACGATCCGGCCATGCTCGCCGCGGCGGAGGTCGGGGTGCGGTCGGCGCGGCGCAAGACCGAGGAGTACGAATACCAGATGCTCTACGGCATCCGCGCCGACGAACAGCAGCGTCTCGCCGCGGCGGGCAATCACGTGCGCGTCTATATCCCCTACGGCGAGCAGTGGTATGGGTATTTCATGCGCCGCCTTGCCGAACGGCCCGCCAATGTGGGGTTCTTCCTGCGGGCACTGGTGCGGCCCGGCGGTGCCGAACCGGCCTGAGCGGCTATTCGCTCAGCGCCGACTCCGGGCGCACCAGCACGCGTTTGAGGATCTTGCCGGTCTCGCCGCGCGGCAGCGCGTGGAGGAAGGTCACGTCGCGCGGGACCGAGAACCGGCTGAGCCTGTTGCGGATATAGGTGCGGACCATGTCCGAATCCAGGCCCGCCCCTTCGCGTTTCACCACGAACGCGGCCAGGCGCTGCCCGAACTCCCGGTCCGGCACACCCACCACCGCGACCTCGGTGATCTGCGGCAGGTGCGCCAGCGCCTCCTCCACCGGCCGCGGGAAGACGTTCTCGCCGCCGGAGATGATCATCTCGTCGTCGCGGCCCGCCACGAACAACCGGCCCGCCGCGTCCAGATAGCCGAGATCACCGGTGTCGAGCATGCCGTCGGCCTCCTCCGGCGGCGCGGAGTTCACATAGCCGTCGAAGAGCATGTGGTTGGCGACGAAGATGTGCCCGGTCGCGCCCACCGGCACCGGCCGCAGATCCGGGCCGAGCACCGCCACCCGGGTGCCCAGCGGCGGCCTGCCCGCGGTGGTCGGCGAGACGCGCAGGTCCGCCGGAGTGGCCACGCTCGCCCAGGACACCTCGGTCGAGCCGTAGACGTTGTAGAGCAGATCGCCGAAGGTGTCGAGGAAACGCAGCACCGTGGCCCCGGCCAGCGGCGCGCCACAGCTGACCACGTGCCGCAGGCTGGACAGGTCCAGGCCCGCGCGCACGGCCTCGGGCACATCGAGCAGCCGCTCGACCATGGTCGGCACGACGATCAGCGTGGTGATCTTGTGCTCGGCGACCGCGCGCAGGCACTCGACCGCGTCGAATCCGTCGCTGAGCACCACGGTGGCGCGCAGCGCGGTACTCAGCTGCAACCCGGCCAGGCCCCAGGTGTGGAACAGCGGGGCCGGGATGAGCATCACTTCTTCGACGCGCAACGGGATCCGCGACAGCAGCGCGGCGATGGTGCCGAAGCCCTTGGCGTGCGGGCGGCGCGCGCCCTTGGGTGAGCCGCTGGTGCCCGAGGTGAGCACGATCAGCCTGCCGGGATGGGCGGGCACCGGGAAATCGGTGTGGCCCAGCGCGATCAGGTTCTCGATGGTGGTGCGTTCGCGGTTCGGTGGACGATCGTCGGTGGTGAACCGTGGGACGTCGTTGTGCAGGTAGCGGATGAGTTTCTCGAGCTCGCCGTCGACATAGACCGCGTTGAGCCGGTGCCGCTGGACGATCTCCTCGATCCGCCTGCCCGACAGGCCCGCGTTGAGCAACGCCACGTCGACGCCGAGTTTGCCCGCGGCGACCATGGTTTCGACCATGCCCGCGTGATTGCGGGCCAGCAGGCCGATCGCGTCACCGGCGCGCAGGCCCAGGTCGTACATCGCCCCGGCCAGCGCGGTGGACCGGGCGTCGACCTCGCCGAAGGTGCGGCGCCCGTGCGGATCGATGAGCGCGATCCGGTCCGGCGCGTGTGCCGCGCCCGCGCCGTAACCCCCGGCCAGATTGAAGCCCCACTTCGACAGCGAGCGCAGCTGCCGCACCATCGACATCGGTTCGGGCCGCATCAGCCCGGTGGCGGCGATACTGCGCGCCACCCCGGCATTGCGGCGCAGCGGCGAGCGCTCGGCATTGACCACCACCGAGGACCGGGTTCCGGCGATCACGTCGGCGGTGCGGCGCAACCCCGCCCGGACCCAGTCGGTGACCACCGAATTGGCCTTCGGCTCCAGCGCCGGATGCACCCGGGCGGCGGCGAAGAGCGTGATGTCGAGCCGGGTGCGCTGCTGGTCGCCGCGCAACCGGATGGCGGCGAAACTGCCCAGTTGCCTGCTGCGCAGTTCGAAACTCTCGTACCAGCGGCCGATCTCGAGGACGAACTCGTGGGTTTCGATCCCCGCGGCGGCCGAACCGACCCGGACCTGCCAGACCACCGCCCCGTCGGGGCGCTCCACGCGTTCGCAGCTGCCGATCCCGGTGAACATCCGCGGATAGCTCTGCGGATCCAGCAGTACATCCCACAATGCTTGCCGCGCGATGGTGAAATCCGCGGTGACATCGATGACGTCGGTGACCAAACTCCGTGCTCTTCTCCCCGTCGGCCTGTTCGACCAGCGTGGTCGGCGGGCGAATATGGGCGCGGTGGTCGATCCCTCCGCGCGGGTCGTCACGCTACTCTGCCGTGCCGCTCCGCGATCAAGAATCAGACAAAACCGGTGGTTTCGGACCGGTTTCGCCGGAGTTTGGTTTGCGCGCCACACCTCGGCACGTTGTAGATGTGAAACTGTCCAACCGCTTGCACCCCGGACACGGATGCCGAAGGATTGCTGGCAGCACACCGACCGATCTGCGGAACCGGCCGCCGCGCGCGGCCCGACGAGCGAAGAGGTAGGGAATGACTGCGAGCTGGCCGAGTTCGATGGACTCCTTCGACGACATCTTCCAGCGGTTCTTCGGATCCGGCATGTCCGCGAAACCGCCCGTACAGCGCATCGATCTCGGCAGATTGATGACCGACAACGCCAAGTTGCTGATCGGTTCGGCGCGCGAGGCCGCCCAGGAGTGGGGCAATGCCGAGATCACCCCCGAGCACCTGCTCTACGCGGCCACCGAGGCCGAGCCGGGGCGCAGTATCGTCGCCGAGCTCAGCCTGGACCCGGACCAGGTCGCCGAGCAGATGCAGGACTATCTCGACACCGGCTCGCCCAGCGACAGCGACCTCGCCGACATCACCCTCAGCCCCGCCACCAAGCTGGCCCTGCGCGCCGCGCAGCGGCAGGCCGCGCAGTCCGGCAGCAGCTACATCGGCCCCGAGCACATCCTGCTCGGCATCGCCGCGCTGCCCGACAGCGTCGCCGCCCAGGCGCTGGTGGCCGGTCTGGCGGCGACCCAGAGCGGCTCCCCGTCGGGTGCGGCGACCCCGGGCGGACCCGCGGCCGTGCGCAAGAAGGACAACTCCGACACCCCCACGCTGGACGAATACGGCCGCGATCTCACCGCCGAGGCGCGGGAGGGCCTGGTCGACCCGGTGGTCGGACGGGCCGAGGAGATCGAGCAGACCATCGAGATCCTCTCGCGCAGGCGCAAGAACAATCCGGTGCTGATCGGCGATCCCGGCGTCGGCAAGACGGCGATCGTGGAGGGGCTGGCCCAGCGCATCGTCAACAACGATGTGCCGTCGACGCTGGCCGATCGCCGGGTGATCGCCCTCGATGTGGGCACGCTGGTGGCGGGCAGCAAGTACCGCGGCGAGTTCGAGGAACGGCTGACCAAGATCCTCGACGAGGTCCGCGCGCACTCCGACGAGCTGATCGTGTTCATCGACGAGCTGCACACCATCGTCGGTGCCGGAGGCGGCGGCGAGGGCTCGATGGACGCGGGCAACCTGCTCAAGCCCGCGCTGGCCCGCGGCGAACTGCACGTCGTCGGCGCGACCACCATCGATGAGTACCGCAAGTACATCGAGAAGGACGCGGCGCTCGAGCGCCGGTTCCAGCCGGTCATGGTGTCGGAGCCGTCGGTGGCGGATACCGTGGAGATCCTGCGCGGGCTCGCCGATGTCTACGAGGAGCACCACCAGGTGCGCTACTCCGACGAGTCGCTGGTCGCGGCCGCGCAGCTCTCGGATCGCTACATCACCGACCGGTTCATGCCCGACAAGGCGATCGACCTGATCGACCAGGCGGGCGCGCGGGTGCGGCTGCGTTCGGGCACGCCCGATCCGGAGGTGAAGGCCCGCGACGAGCGCATCGCCAAGCTGTACCGGGAGAAGGACGCCGCGGTCGACAACGAGGACTACGAGCGGGCCACCGCGATCAAGGCCGAGATCGCCACGGCCGAGGACGAACTCGAGGAATCCGGCGCGACCTCGGCCGAACCGGTGGTCGACGTGGTCGATATCGCCGAGGTGATCTCGCGCCAGACCGGCATCCCGGTCGCCGATCTCACCGCCGAGGAGAAGCAGCGCCTGCTCGAACTCGAGGACGTGCTGCACAAGCGAGTGATCGGCCAGGACGAGGCGATCGTGGCGGTGGCCGAGGCGGTGCGCCGGGCCAGGGCCGGGCTCAAGGACCCGAACCGGCCGATCGGCTCGTTCCTGTTCCTCGGACCCACCGGGGTCGGCAAGACCGAGCTGGCCAAGGCGCTGGCCGAAGCGGTGTTCGGCGACGAGGACCGGCTGATCCGCTTCGACATGAGCGAGTTCCAGGAGAAGCACACCGTCTCGCGGCTGGTCGGCGCGCCGCCCGGATATGTCGGCTACGACGATGCCGCGCAGCTCACCGACAAGGTGCGCAGGCAACCGTATTCGGTGATCCTGTTCGACGAGGTCGAGAAGGCCCATCCGGATGTGTTCAATGTCCTGCTGCAACTGCTCGACGACGGCCGGGTCACCGATTCCAAGGGCCGCACGGTCGATTTCAAGAACACCATCGTGATCATGACCTCCAATATCGGCTCGGACCTGATTCTCAAAGCGCCCGAGGGTGATCTGGACGCGATCACGCCGCAGCTGATGGAACGGCTGCAACAGCATTTCCGGCCGGAATTCCTCAACCGCATCGACGAGACCGTGGTGTTCCACCGGCTCGACAAGTCGCAGCTGGAGCGGATCGTCAACCTGATCCTGGACAAGACCCGGCGCATGCTCGCCGCCCAGGACATCGGCCTGGAGATCAGCGAACCGGCGGTGGATTGGCTGGGCGAGCGCGGGTTCCAGCCGGAATTCGGCGCGCGGCCGCTGCGCCGCACGGTGCAGCGCGAACTCGACAACCGGATCTCGCGGTTGCTGCTCGACGGCGGGCTGGAACCGGGCGCGACAGTATCGGTCGAGGTGGCGGACGACGATCTGGTCGTCACCGCGGCGAATCCGGCGGGCAAGGCCGAAGGAAACGGCGCGGACCCGAAGAAGACCACCAAGAAGGCGAGTAAGAAGAAGGCCGACGCCAAGAAGTGATCGGCACCGGAACGACGCCACTGGCCCGGTCCCCGGGGACCGGGCCGGTGGCGTGTATGCCGGTTCAGCCGCCGGTGACCACGCAGTTCTCGCCGAAACGGTAGCCGCGGCCCACCGACACGGTGGCGCTGCTGCCGATCCCGTCCTGATAGGCGGTCAGCGTGTGGACGCCCTCGTAGGCGGGCACCCAGTTGTACATGGCCACACCGTCGGTAGGGGCGACCACGGCCAGCAGCTCGCCGTTGTCGTAGTAGGACACGGGGACGATCCCGATACTGAGCCGCGCCAGCAGCTGATAGGTGCACCCGGTGCCGTAATTGGTCGACGACCCGACACTGATATTCGGTTTGACGGTCAATTGCGAAACACCCGCCGAGGCGCCCGGCGCGCCGATCGTCATCGCCAGCACCGCCGCGCCGGTGGCCGCGATGGCGAAAGCGAACTTCCTGTCACTCATCTCTCACGTCCCTTCGAGTCGGCCCCAATCCTCACCCCAGCGGCGGGCCGATGGTGGGAGAACACACGCGATTCATGCCCGGGACCAGAGCGCGGGGGTGTTCGGGGGCGTCCAGTTGGGGTCGTGCACAGTGTGCGCCTGCCGACAGGTGTAGGTGACGCCCTGATAGGTGACCTTGTCGCCGACCGCGTAGGTGGCGCCCTGCCGCCAGGACGAGCCCGCCGGTGCGGTGGTGGTGGGATGGTGATGGCCGGGAGTCGTCGTGCTGGGCGGTTTCGTGGTGGTGGCGGGCGGTTTCGTGGTGGTCGGCGGGGCGGTGGTGGTCGGTGCCGGGGTGGTCGTGGTCGGCTTCGGGGTAGTGGTCGGGGCGGTACCGCCACCGATCTCGAGGTCGACGCAGCTGTAGAACGCGGCGGCCGTGTCACCGATGTTCCACACGGCCCGCAATTTCTGACGACCGGAATAGTTTGACAGGTCGAGCGTGTGGGCGACTTCCATCGGCGGCTGTTCGTTGCGCCCGTCGAAGACCGCGATTCTGGTGTTCCCGAGGAAATACTCCCAATTCAGGGTCCGGTGATTGGCGGTGTTCTTCCACGTGAACGTCGTGACGCCGGAGACTTTCTGCGGAATCCACCCGAGACTGTCGTCGTCGAGTTCGGGATACTTGTTCGCACTGCACGAGCTGAGCCCCTTGGGCCCCTCCACACTCTGTGGTTCGTATTTCACCGCACCGCAGGACACCAGCCCGCGGGCGCACTGTTCCTGCCTGCTGGCCGGGCCGGTGACCCAGCCGTGCGCATGGGCATTCGCCACGGGGACGAGCAGCGAGGCGATCGGGGCGACCACCATCGCACCGGCGAGGAACAGAAATCGGTTTCTCACGTGAATACTCCTTGGAAACGCATACGGAGGACGGCAGGGGCCGGCGTGCCGTCCGGAAACATTTCGAGCGAGTGGGACAGTAGGACGGCCAAGATCACCCGTCAAGGGTGCCTCCCACGCGGAAATGCCGTTACCAGTGGGTATTTCACCGACGATTCCAGCGGGTGCGAATTCGGCGAACAACCAGCCTTCGAACCAACCGGTATCCACCCGCCGCAATCATCCGGTTAACCTCCCAGTTCCGGGCGTTCCGCGGATTTGCCGGAGGTTGCGGATAGGGATTCCGGTTCGCAACAAGAGCGCTTTTTGTGGTTGCCGGGGGTAGCGCGGGTGCCGCGCGGCGAACTTGCGCGACCCCTGCCGAATTCGTCGTGATCGGCCGCGCCGGTCAGCGGGGTGTGATCGTCAGCGGCAGGCTCGCGTGGCGGCGGACGAACAGGCTCGGTAGCCAGCGGGGCGGTTCGTCGGCGCGCAGGGCGAAGTGGGTGGTGCGGTCGAGCAGCAGGGTGAGCGCGGCGGTGGCTTCCAGGCGGGCCAACGTCGAGCCGATGCAGAAGTGTGCGCCCGCCCCGAAGGCGGTGTGGGTGCGTCCGCGGGGGCGAGTCAGGTCGACGGTGTCGGGGTCGGGATACCGCGCGGGATCGCGGTTGGCCGCGCCCCACAGCAGGAGGAGGTGGCTGCCCGCGCGCAGGTCGACGTCGCCGAGCCGGGTGTCGCTCACGACGTGCCGGTGATGGCCGCGGAAGGGCGATTCCAGGCGTAGTGCCTCGTCCAGGAAGGTCGCGACGAGTTCCGGGCGCTCGCGCAGGCGGGCTTGGAGTTCGGGGTCGGTGGCGAGGACGCGGACCGCGGAGGCGATCAGACCGGCGGTCGATTCCCCACCCGCGCCGATGAGCTGCACCAGGATCAGGACGGCCTGCTGGTCGTCGATGCGGCCGTCGGCGACCGCCGCGACGAGGACGGCGAGCAGCGTCGGCGGGGAATCCGCGTCGGCGACTTGCTCTTTCGCCGTCCGCAAGGCCAGGTAGGCGTAGTGGGCCAGTTCGGCCGCCGAGGTGATCAGCGCGGGCATCCGGCCCTCGGCGACGACCCCGCCCAGCATCTCCGTCGAGTCGTAGGCCCAGGTCAGCAAGCGGGGCACGTCCGCGGCGGGGAAACCGACGAGTTCGGCGATCAGTGCCAGGGGCAGCCGGTCGGCCATGCCGGTGGCCCAGTCGATCCGGTCCCCGTCGAGTTCCTCGGTCCAGAGCCGCTCGGTGAGCGCGGTGACGACGGGGCTCAGGGCACGGACCCGTTTGGCCAGGGCCGGGCCGATGATGCCGCGGTGCGCGGCGTGGGTGGCGCCGTCGGTGGTGGCCAGCACGTGGACGGCCTCGCCCGCCGCGTCCAGGGCGAAGGTCGACGGCGCCGCTCCGGGACGCGCGACGAGCACGCCGGTCAGGTGGGAGGAGAAGTCCGCGGTGCGCGCGGTGGCCTCGGTGACCGCGTCCCAGGAGGAGACGAGCGCGAAATCCGTTCCCGGCACCGGATACACCGGCGCGTGAGTGCGCAGGGCGCGATACAGCGGGACGGGATCGTCGAGGACGGCCGGGTCGAACAGATCGAAGGTCGCGAGGTCGGTCACGGCGATGCCTTTCCTGGTCAGGAGTATCGGCGCCCACCGTGCGCCGATCCGGGCACAGGGTCAACGAGTGTCGCGAGGTGAGACGGCCGGTGGAGACACGCCTCGACCGTTCTCGCCGGAAAGACCTGTTCGCCGACGAGAGTTCGAGTAGACAGATTCCGGAAAGTGTCTCAGAGCGAGACGGAAGGGAGCCGCTCATGACCACACACAACGACTGGCTGACCGGCGGCGACCGCCGGGCCGTCGCCGTCGACCGCATCGAACGCGCGGCCCTGGCCCTGTTCCTCGAACGCGGCATCGACGCCGTCACCGCCGCGGACATCGCCGCCGCCGCGGGCTGCTCCCGCGCCACCCTCTACCGCCACGTCGGCGGCAAACCACACCTCGTCCGCTCCGTCATGCTGCGCGCCGCGGGCACCGTCGTCGCCCGCATAGAAACGGCGATCAACCGGGTCCCGGCGCAACGCCGACCGGTCGAGGCCATCCTGGCCGCGGTGGCCGCCCTGCGCGCCGACCCGGTCCTGCACCAGTGGCTCACCCGCCACCGCTCCCCCGGCACCGACGAATTCCTCGCCGCCGCACCCGAACTCGGCGACCTGGCGACCACCCTCACCCGCATCGCACCCGACGCCGCGGCCGCGGCCTGGATCGTCCGCGTAGTGCTCTCCCTGCTCACCTGGCCCCTACCCGACGCCGCGGCCGAACGCGCACTGGTCGAACGCTTCGTCGGCCCAGCCCTGCGCACTCGCTGACGGGTCAGGGCATCGGTAGCGGTGGTGTCTTCGGGAACCGCACCGGGAGGGCGGCCAGTGAGCGGTGGAAGGGGCCGGGTCGCCAGACCAGGTCCTCGGCGGGGACGGCCAGGCTCAGTTCGGGGAGCGCGTCGAGGAGCTGGTCGATCGCGTCCTGGACGATCAGATACGCCACCGACTTGGCGGGGCAGCCGTGGGGGCCCGCGCTCCAGGCCAGGTGGGCGCGGTTGTCGACCACATCGCGGCCCGCGATGGCCGGATCGTTGTTGCACGCCGACATCGAGATCACGACCGGTTCGTTGGCGGGCAGCCACACCTCGTCGATCAGGATCGGCTGACGCGGGTAGGTCATGCAGAAATTGGCCAGCGGCGGGTCGGTGAAGAGGACCTCGTCGAGGGCGTCGCGGGTGGACAGGCTGCCGCCGAGGACGTCACCGGCGAAGCGGTCGTCGGTGAGCATCAGCCGCAGCGTGTTGACCACCAGGTTCAGCATCGGTTCGATGCCCGCGCCGTAGAGCACCAGCAGCTGGTGCACCAGTTCCTCGTCGGTGAGCGCGGCGGGATGGTGCAGCAGGCGGGTGGCGACATCGTCGCCGGGTTCGCGCTGACGCAGCACGACCAGGTCCGACAGCGCGCTGGCCAGCAGGTTGTTGCCCGCCTCCGCGTCGTCGCCCTCGAAGATCTGGGCCATGCCGGTGGCGACCCGCTGCCCGATCTCCGGGGTGCAGCCCAGCATCGAGTTCAGCGCCTGGAAGACCAGCGGAAACGCGTACTGGCTCAGCAGATCCGCCGAGCCGGACGCGCAGAAGCTGTTGATCAGCGGGATGGCGAACTGCTCGATGGTGGTGTGCATCGCGTACAGGTCGACCCCGGCGATACCGGCCACATTGGCCTGCCGGTAGCGCGCGTGCTCGGCGCCGGTGGTGCGCAGCGCCGCGGGGCGGAACTGCAGCATGGGCAGCACCGGGCAGTCCTGCGGGATATCGCGCTGCCAGGCGCGCGGATCGGCCGGGAAGTGCTCGGGATCGTTGAGGATGCGGACCGCGGTGTGATAGCCGATGACCAGCGTCGCCCGGATCCCCGGCGACAGCTCGACCGGCACCACCGAACCGAACCGGCGCCGCATCTCCCGGTAGGCGGCCTGCGGATCGGCGGCGAATTCCGGCGCGTACATCGGCACGCGCTCGCCGACGACGAGTTCGGGCATCACGACGCGGCCGCTTCCTGCCTGCGGAACAGGAACTCCGCCAGGGTGATCAGCGCGCGCAGGCCGTGATCGCGGCGGCGCGCGTCCACGGCGACCACCGGGGTCTCCGGTGCCAGGTCCAGCGCCTCGCGCACTTCCTCGAGCGGATAGCGGCGGAAGCCCTCGAACTCGTTGACCGCCACCGCGTAGGGCACGCCGCGCTGCTCGAGCGCGGACAGCACGTCGTCGGCCTTCTCGATACGGCGGGTGTCGACCAGCACCAGCGCGCCCAGCGCGCCGCGGGCCAGCTCCTCCCACAGCGGGGCGAAGCGTTCCTGGCCCGGCGTGCCGAACAGGTACAGCGCCAGTTGCGGATTCAGGGTGAGCCTGCCGAAGTCCAGGGCCACGGTGGTCTGGACCTTGGTCCCCAGCCCGGCCATGTCGTCGACGCCGATACTGGCCTCGGTGATCGTCTCCTCGGTGCGCAGCGGCCGGATCTCCGACACGGTGCCGACGAAGGTGGTCTTCCCGACGCCGAAGTTGCCTGCTACCAGGATCTTCACCGACCGCGTCACGGTATCCGCGACGTAATCGACCTCAGCCCGCGAGGGCACGGAGCCCATGCAGCACCTCCTTGATCAACGCTAGTTCCGGCTTCACCTCAGCCGGAGTGGGGCACTGCAGATGTCCGCTGTCGAGCAGATCGGACACGAGGATCTTCACCACCGAGGCGGGCAGATCGAGATAGGCCGACAATTCGGCGACCGAGAGCGCGCCGCGGCGGCTGAGCAGGCCCAGCACGCGCCGCTGATCGGGCCGGTGGTCCGGCCGCGGATCGGCGACCGCGCGGATCAGGGTGACCAGATCCAGTTCGCGGGCGGCCTTGACCCGACCCCCGGCCCGGACATACGACCGGACCAGGTCGGGGTCACGCCTGCCGCGGGTCATTACCTGCCACCGTGGCGGGGCGCGCTGCCGATCTCGTGGCCGACCCGCGAGGACAGCTCGTTCATCCGGTGGGCGACCAGCGCGACATCGACATCGAGGGTGGTCGCCACCCCTAGTAGCGCGCCCGACCCGGCGGCGGTGATCATGATCATGCCCTCGTCGTACTCGGTCATGTTCTGGCGCACCGCGTTCTGCGCGCCACCGCAGAACTCGCCGAGCGCCTTGCCGAGTGAACGCAGGCCCGAGGCGGCCGCGGCGAAGCGCTCGGCGTCGTCCTTGGCCACACCACGGGAGTGGGCGATGCGCAGTCCGTCCTCGGACAGCAGCACCGCGAAGCGGACGCCGGGGATCTCCAGATCCCCGAGCAGCCACGCCAATCGGTTCGTGCTATCGGCCACCGGTGTGCTCATCGGCTGTTCCTTCCGTGGTTCGCTCGGCCGCAGCGGCGCGACCGCTGCGGGAACCGCTGTGCCAGGCAGCGGCGAGTTCGGGGCGAGCCTGCCCCGTTTCGGTGGCTGCCCCCGCCGAATCCGGGGCAACCGGCCTGCGACGGCGCTTGGGCAGGCCGCCGCTGGTGATCTCGTGGACCTCGGCACCGCGTTCGGGCTCGACGAGGTCGGGGACGGGCACCGGAACGTGCGCGGTCGCGGTGAGTTCCGGTTCGGGCAGGCGCGGGGCCGCGCCCGAGACCAGCAGCGCGGCGGGCACATACACCATGGCCCGCATGCCGCCGAAGATATTGGGTCCGTCGACGTGCACGGAGAAGCCGTAGCGGCGCGCCAGCGCGGCGATGCCGGGGAAGCCGACCTTGGGCGCGGGGCCCAGGTCGTGGATGTCGACGGGCCGTTCGCCGCTGAGCACCAGGCGGGCGTCCTCGAGCTGCTCGGGACTCATCCGCATGCCCGCGTCGTCGATGATCACGGTGACGCCGTGATGGCCCTCCTGGAACCCGACCTCGACGAACGACGAGGGCGGTGAGTACCGCAGCGCGTTGTCGAGCAGGGTGGCCAGGGTGTGCACCAGCGGTTCCACCGCGCGGCTGATCACCACCCGGTCGGACTGGCCCGAGCGCACCCGCAGGAATTCCCGGACCCGGCCGGTCGCGCCACCGACGACGTCGGTGAGCGACTGCTGCGGCCAGCGGCGCCCGGGCAGACCACCGGAGACGATCACATAGGACTGCGCCTGGCGGATCATCTGCTGCACGGTGTGGTCGATGCGGGTCAGCGTCTCGTAGATCGCGTCGTCGCGGTGCTCGCGCAGCGCGGCGCTCACCACCTGGCCGAGGTCGGTGCCGAGGCTGACCACCGAGGTGCCGAACGAGCGCACCGCGGCACTGGTCGCCGCGCGCGAGGCGGCCGAGAGTTCGTTGCCCGCCTGCTCGTGGGCGGCCTGCACCTCGGCGGTGCGGCGCTGTTCGCTGTAGCGCTCGACCATCGCCCTGGTGTCCTCGGCGACGGCACGCAGGTCCTCGGCGTGGCCGGTCGCGATCCACTGCAGGGCCTGGCCGGGCGGGGTCTGCGCCAGCTCGGCGGGCATCTCCACGCCGACCTGCGGGATCTCGTGCCTGCGCACGGCCTCGGTGATGGCAGGGAGGGTGGTCTGCGCCAACCGGAGCACTACCTCTTCCATCGCGAGGCGATCCCGGACGGCGGCATCGGTGCGCAGCCGTTGCTGACGCTCGTTGCGCATCGCCAGCACGGCGACACCCATCGCGAGCAGTAACAGCGGAGCCCCGATGATCAGTAACAGCACCGCGATTCCTGAGTTCATCAGATCTTTCGTCGTCGTCGACCACTCCGGCGCCCTGGTCGGTGGGCCCTCACCGGCCGACCCGGGAGGCATTCGCACGAGCCGTACGGCGTTTCGGGTTACCCGATACACACGCTCCGGTTCCAGCGACCCGCACACCCTAGCAGCACCGTGAACGTTCCCGAGGCCGGATCGTGCTGTCCGCCATCAGATTTCCCCGCGAAAGCCACCCATGGTATTGGGCAGCTGATCTATTCTGGTTTGCTATGCCTCGAGCCGCCCGAGGCGGAACCACGGGTACCGGATACTATCCGGGCGTGGCGAAACTCAAGCTCTCCGTCGATGTCCCCGTCCCGCCGGACGAGGCCTGGAATCATGCCGCCGATCTGCCCCACCTCGGTGACTGGCTGACCATTCACGAGGCCTGGCGCGGCGAGCTCCCCGCGGAGCTGACCCCCGGCACCGTGCTCGTCGGGATCGCGCGCGTGAAAGGCTTCCGCAACAAGGTCACCTGGACCGTGCGCACCGCCGAACCCCCGCGTCGCCTGCAGCTGACCGGCACCGGGATCGGCGGCACCAAGTTCGGTCTCGGGATGGTCGTGGCAGCGCACGGCACCGGCTCCAAGGTGAGCGTCGACATCGACCTGGGTGGCGCGCCGCTGTTCGGCCCGATCGGCTCGGCGGTGGCCAAGGCGCTGCGCGGTGATATCGAGCGCTCGCTGGAAGCGTTCGTCAAGCTCTACGGCTGACCCCTGCTACGACGAAGCCCGGGCCGGACTGCGCTGTCCGGCCCGGGCTTTCGTGAGTGTCAGACCATGATCGAGGCTTCGGCGTCGACTGGGGTCTTGGGTTTGCTGCGGGGCAGGAAGAACGCGGGGATCAGGGTGAGCGCCGCGAGGATCACGGTGACCCAGTAGGTGTTGCTGAACGCCTCGGCTGCCAGCTGCCTGCCCTGTTCGATCACCGCCGCCGGGAACTGCGCGGCGAGTTCGGGTTTCACCGTGGCCGCGATGCCGATCCCGGCCTCGGGGTGATTGTTGAGCTGGGCGGCCAGCACCACCGACATGGTCGCGGTGCCGATCGAGGCGGCGGTCTGGTTGATGATGTTCATCAGCGTCGAGCCGCGGGCCACCTGCGCGTGCGTCAGGGTCTGGATGGCCGCGGTCATCACCGGCATCATGGTGCAGCCCATGCCGAGGCCCATCACGAACAGCGCCCCGCCGATCACCAGGTACGAGGTGTCCGCGCCGAGCTGGGTGAACCCGCCCAGGCCGATGGTGATGAGGGTGATGCCGAACATGACGATCTTGCCGGGGCCGATCTTGTCGACCAGGAAGCCCGCGACCGGCATGGTGAGCATGGCGCCGATGCCCTGCGGCGCCATCAGCAGACCCGCGTCGAAGGCGGTCTCCCCGCGCACCTGCTGCAGGTAGTTGGGCAGCAGGAAGCCCGCGCCGAAGAACGCGGTCGCGAACAGCGACATGGTCAGCACCGAGAACCGCAGGGACGGGTTGCGGAACAGCCGCAGATCGATGAGCGGATGTTCGGTGCGCAGCGCGTGGAACACGAACGCCACCAGCAGGATCGCGCCGATGATCGCCGGGATCAGCACCCGGCCCGCGAGCACGGTGCCCTTCTCCGGGATCGAGGAGACACCGAACAGGAACAGCGCCAGGCCGGGCGAGGCCAGCAGCATGCCGACGAAGTCGAACGATTCCGAGGGCTTGGGTTTGTCGGCGGGGAACACCACGAACGCCAGCACCAGCGCGAGCAGGCCCAGCGGCAGGTTGATCAGGAAGATCCAGTGCCAGCTGAACGAGTCGATCAGCCAGCCGCCCAGGATCGGGCCGCAGATCGGGCCGAGCAGCATCGGCACACCGAGCACGGCCATCACCCGGCCGATCCGCTGCGGACCGGCCGCGTGGGTCATGATCGTCATGCCCAGCGGCATGAGCATGCCGCCGCCGATGCCCTGGATGACGCGGAAGGCCACCAGCGATTCGATACTCCACGCCATCGAACACAGCACCGAGCCGAGGATGAAGAAGGTCAGCGCCGCCATGTACAGGCGTTTGGTGCCGAAGCGGTCGGCGGCCCAGCCGGTCATCGGGATCACCGAGGCCAGGGCCAGGGTGTAGCCGGTCATGGTCCAGGCGACGACCTCGACGGAGGCCTGGAAGTCGGTCATGAAGGTGGGGATCGCCACGGTGACCACGGTGATGTCGAGGATCGACATCACGGCACCGAGGACGACCACGCCCGCCACTTTCAGTACGGCGGCGTCCAGTTTGTCGGAAGTGGGATCGGCGGCGCCGATATCCGGAGGTTTCGTCACCGCTTGAGCCTGGCACCTTTCGTCGCCGTTGACCAGTGAAAGTTATTGTTCGTGATCGGAGAGCGCGTCGACCAGGGCGGATCGGGTCGTCGTGTCGTCCCGCGCGAGGGCCGCGGCGGCGAGCGCGGCTGTCGTCGACTGCTCGGTGGCGGGCAGCAGGGGCAGCCGGACCGCCGCGCTGGGGATGTGGCCCTGGGCGGCGAGTACGGCCTTGATGACCGTCGGGTTGGGTTCGGCGAACAGAGCACCGCCGAGGGCATCGAGCCGGTGTCCCAGCGCGCGGGCCCGGGCGAGATCACCGGCGTGCCAGGCGGCGACGAGGTCGGCGTAGGCGGCGGGGGCGACATTGGCCGCGGCCAGAATGCCGCCGTGGGCGCCGAGGCCGAGCAGGGCGGAGGCGAAGCGGTCGTCGCCGCACAGCACGGTGGTGTCCGCACCGGCCCGGACCAGCAGTTCGACACTGGCCGCGTCGACGCCGCCGACGCTGTGCTTGAAACCGGCGATATTCGGGATCGCGGCCAGGCGGACCAGGGTGTCGCCGGTGAGCGGGCGGGCCGTGCGATAGGGGACGTCGTAGACGAGCACCGGGACCGGGCTGTGCGCGGCGAGCTCGGCGAAGTGGGCGATGACGCCTTCCTCGCTGGGCCGCACGTAGTAGGGCACCACCGACAGCACGGCGGCGGGCTCGACGGGCAGCGCGTCGATGGCCGCGACCGCCGCGGCGGTCGCGGTGCCGCTCACGCAGACGATCAGCGGCGTCCCGCGTTCGGCGCTCACCGTGGTGCAGATGTCGAGGACCCGGGCACGCTCGCCCGGGGTGAGGGCGCCCGGCTCGGCGGTGGTGCCGAGCGCCACCAGGCCGGTGGCGCCCGCGTCGAGCACGCGGTGCGCGAGCCGGGTCAGCGCGTCGGTGGCGAGGGCGCCGTCGGCGGTGAACGGGGTGATGAGTGGGACGAACAGTCCGTGCAGCGAGGTCATGACACCTATGCTCGCGTCCCCAATACATCAGGTCTAGTTCACATACTTGAGGCAACACCTAAGCTGGACTGATGCTCGATGTCCGTAAGCTGCGCCTGCTGCGCGAACTCGCCCACCGTGGCACCATCGCCGCGGTCGCCGAGGCGCTGCGCTACACCCCGTCGGCGGTCTCCCAACAGCTCACCGCGCTGGAACGCGAGGCGGGCGTGCCCCTGCTGGAGCGCTCGGGCCGCCGGGTGGTCCTCACCCCCGCGGCCCACCTGCTGGTCGGGCATACCGAGACCATACTGGCCGCGCTCGAGCGCGCCGATGCCGAATTGGCCGGTGCCCGTGCCGATCTCGTCGGCACGCTGCGCATCGGCGCCTTCCCCACCGCGGCCCGCGGGCTGCTCTCCCCGGCGCTGGTCACGCTGAGCACCGAGCATCCGCACCTTGAACTCACCGTCACCGAGATCGATCCCGCCGACGCTCCCGACGCGTTGCGCGCGGGCACCCTCGACATCGCCCTGACCCACGACTACGACCTGGTCCCCGCCGACCCCGGCCCGGCCTTGCAGACCGAACCGCTGCACACCGACACGGTCTACCTGGCCACCCGTCACCCCGTCCCGGCCGCCGACGCGCTGCCCACCCAGCGCGCGGCACCGTGGATCGCGGGCACCGCGGGTACGCTGTGCCACACCATGACCTTGCGGGTCTGCCAGGCCGCCGGGTTCACCCCCCACATCCGGCACCACGCCGACGATTTCGGCACCGTGCTGGCCCTCGTGGCCGCGGGCGCGGGCACCGCCATCGTTCCCGGTATGGCACTGCCCTCCGCGCCGATCGATCTCGCCCTCACTCCCCTGCCGACCCGCCGCCGCACCCACCTCGCCTACCGCACCGGCACCGCCACCCACCCCGGCGTCCACGCCGCCCGCCGCGCCCTCCACGCGGCCGCGCGCGGACGCCCGGAGATGGCCTGAGGGTTCGCTCAGGCGGACCTACCGGGCCCGCTGGCAGAATCGTGCGATGACAGCGGTTCGACACGATCGCCATCGGCGGCTCTCGGCATTCCTGGCTTCCCACACCGACATCGAGCTCGCCGAGCTCGTGGCCACGGGCAGGCCCAACACCGTGGGCGTCGGCGGCGGGACAGCGATCCTGGAGATCGACGGCGTGCCGGTGTTCGCCAAGCGCATCCCGCTCACCGATCGGGAACTCGCCCATCCGCGCTCCACCGCGAACCTGTTCGACCTGCCGATGTTCTGCCAGTACGGCGTCGGCGGTCCCGGCTTCAACGCCTGGCGCGAGCTGGCCGCGAACCTCAGCGTCACCGCGGGTGTGCTGGCCGGGGAGTCGGAGGCGTTCCCCCTGCTCCACCACTGGCGGGTGCTGCCCGGCCGGTCACCGGTCGCCGCCGAACACGCCGATCTCGAGGCCGCGGTCGCCGCCCAGGACGGCAGCCCGGCGGTGCGCGCCCGCTTCGAAGCACTCGCCGCGGCACCGAGCAGCCTCGTCCTGTTCTGCGAGTACATCCCGCACGCGCTGCCGGACTGGCTCGGCACGGACCCGGTCGGCAAGGCGGCCACCGTCGAGCGGCAGTTCGCGGAGATCACGGCCTTCCTCAGCGACCGGGAGCTGCTCCACATGGACTGGCACTTCGGCAATCTGCGCACCGACGGGACCCGGATCTGCCTCACCGACTTCGGCCTCGTGACCTCCCCGCGTTTCGAGCTCTCGCCCACCGAACGCGACTTTGTCGCCCGCCACACCACCCACGACGCCGACTACGCCGCCATGCGCCTGGTCAACTGGCTGGTGCTCGAGGTCTGCGGCGTCCCGATGGTGACCAGCCCCGATGCCCGCAACGCGTACGTACTCAGGTGCGCCGAAGGACATATCCCCGACGACATGCCACCGGTGGTCGCCGCGATCCTGACCCGCCACGCCCCCGCCGCCGCGAAGATGAACGCCTTCTACCTCGAACTCTTCACCGGCAACCTCCACGCGCCCTATCCCGGCTGAGCACCCACGGATGGTCCGGACGAGGGAGTGCACGGCGGAGGTGGCCGTAGACTCAGGGCCGACCACAACTCACCAAGTCCGACGACACGGTTTCGTGTCGACGGCGTCGGAACGGAAGTGGACCTCAGCCGATGACCGCACTCACCGAGATCGACAGCACTCATCTGCGGCGGGCCGTCGAGCTCGCCGGGCAGGCCCTCGCGCTCGGCGACCGGCCGTTCGGGGCGGTGGCCGTGGGCCGGGACGGGGCCGTGCTGGCCGAGGGGGTCAACGCGGTCAACACCACCGGGGATGTGACCACACACGCCGAGCTGGTGGCGATCACCGTGGCGACGGCGGCGGGCAAGGCCGAGGCGTTGCGGGGTGCCACCGTCTATGCCAGCGGGGAACCGTGCCCGATGTGCGCGGCGGCGATGGTGTGGGCGCGGGTCGGGCGGATCGTCTTCGGGGCGGCCGCCGCCGAGTTCGGGCAGATCCTGCCCGGTGGGCCCGCCTTCACGCTCACCTGTGCCGAGCTGGTGGCCAGTGCCACCGTGCCGGTGGAGGTCAGCGGGCCGCACCTGGGTGAGGAGGCGCTGGCGGTCTTCCGCGCCGCCGCCCAGCGCTGAGACCTCACTTCACCGGCACGAGATCCGGTTCCGGCAGCTCGCCCAGTTCGCGCTGTTCCTCGATCGCCTCCGGTGTGCCGGGCACCTGGGTGCCGCGCAGCGACACGCCCTTGGTCTCGATCAGGAAGAACGCCGCGATCAGGCCGACCAGGCACGCGCCGAACATGTAGTAGGCCGGGATCAGGTGGTCGCCGGTCGCGCTGATCAGCGCCTCGTTGATCACCGGCGCGGTGCCACCGAACATCGAGGTCGCCACGTTGTAGCCGATGGCCACGCCCGCGAAACGCACGATGGTCGGGAACATCGCCGGGAAGGTCGCCGAGATGGTCGCCAGCTGCGGCGCGTAGAGCAGGCCCAGGATCGCGAAACCGGCGATCGCCCCGGCCAGCGAGGTGCCGATGAGCTTGTAGACCGGGATCACCGCGATCATCATGGCCGCGCAGGAGAACATCCACATCGGCCTGCGCCCGATCCGGTCCGAGAGCGCTCCCAGGAACGGCAGCGTGCACAGCATGGCGGCCTGGCCGATCAGCGGCACCAGCAGCGCGTCGG
Source organism: Nocardia sp. SSK8 (assembly GCF_037034205.1). Classification (NCBI taxonomy): domain Bacteria; kingdom Bacillati; phylum Actinomycetota; class Actinomycetes; order Mycobacteriales; family Nocardiaceae; genus Nocardia; species Nocardia sp. SSK8. The sequence goes on along the minus strand of NZ_JBAGKD010000002.1, from coordinate 122,377 downwards.
ACTCCTCCATCCCGAGCGCGGACCCGAGGTAGGTGGGGGTGTAGCTCAGCAGCGAGTAGTTGACCACGTTCAGCGCGATCACCAGGCCGAACAGGGTCAGCACCGGGCGCAGGTAGCGGGTGAGCAGGTCGCGATAGACGCCGACGGCCTCCTCGGTCTCGTCCTTGGCGTCGACCTCGCGGAAGACCGGGGTGTCCTCCACCCGGCTGCGCAGGTACATGCCGATCAGACCCAGCGGGGCGGCGATCAGGAACGGGATGCGCCAGCCCCACGAATGCATGGTGGCGTCGTCGAGGACGTTCACCAGCAGCAGTGCCACCAGGTTGCCGAGGGTGAATCCGGCGAGCGTGCCGACCTCGAGGAAACTGCCGTAGAAACCGCGTTTGCGGTCCGGCGCGTATTCGGCCATGAATGTCGCCGCGCCACCGTATTCGCCACCGGCGGACAGGCCCTGGACCATCCGCAGCGCGTACAGCAGAATCGGCGCGGCGATGCCGATCAGGTCGTAACTCGGGATCAGGCCGACGGCCAGCGTGGAACCGGCCATCAGGATGATGGTGGTCGCGAGCACCCGTTTGCGCCCGATGCGATCACCCAGCGGACCCCAGATCATCCCGCCGATCGGCCTGATCAGGAACGAGAGCGCGAAACCGAGCAGGGCGTAGACCATGCCCGACTCGCCGTCACCGGGAAACAGGGAGGTCGCGATATAGGTGGCCAGATAGGCGTAGACACCGTAGTCGAACCATTCGACCGCATTTCCGATCGCCGATGCACCGATTGCGCGGTGCAGCACCGATTTCGATTGCTGTGACATGCACAAACCTCTCGTCGTCGCCTATTCGGGCTACCCGCCGGGGTCCCTGGCAAACGTGACGAGCGTGCGAAGATCGCCACACAATAGCTCTACACTGCAGAAATGGTGCTGCGATACGGGGTTTATCTGCCACCGTTCGGCGAACTCGCCGACCCGCGAGTGCTGGCCGAGGTCGCCGCCGAGGCCGAGGCGGCGGGCTTCGACGGCGCCTTCGTCTGGGATCACGTGGCCCGCCCGAACGACCCTGGCCTGCCGGTCGGCGACGCCTGGATCGGGATGGCGGCGATCGCCGCGGCGACTACCCGGCTGGTGTTCGGTCCCCGGGTGACCCCGCTGGCGCGGCGCAGGCCCCAGGACGTCGCCCGCGAGACGGTGGCGCTGGATCTGCTCGGCGAGGGCCGGTTGGTGCTCGGGGTCGGCCTCGGCTCGGACGAGACCGGCGAGTTCGCCCGGCTGGGCGAGATCATCGCGCCCGGCGAGCGCGCGCACCGCCTCGACGAGGCGCTCACCGTGCTCACCGCACTGTGGTCCGGGGAGGTGGTGGACCACGACGGCCCGGCCTACCGGATCGACGGCGTGCAGTTCCTGCCCCGGCCGGTGCAGCGGCCCCGGATCCCGATCTGGGTCGGCGCGCAGTCGGTGCGCCACGCCCCGCTGCGCCGGGCGGCCCGCTACGACGGCCTGTGCCCGGAGGCTACCCCCGGCGAGCTCGTCGAGATGCTCGAGATCGTGGCCGAGCACCGCGGTGACCTCACCGGGTTCGAGGTGGCGGTGGCGGCGGCCACCGACGACCAGCGCGCGGCCTACGAGCGCGCGGGCGCCACCTGGTGGCTCACCGCGCTGCCCAAGCTCTGTTCCCGCGCCGACGCGCTCGCGCTGGTGCGCCGCGGCCCCGGCTGATCAGCCCAGCGCGTCGAGTTTGCCGGTCAGCACCGAGCGTTCGCGCTCGTTGCCGCACAGCGCGATGGCCGCGGCCAGCTCCTTCCTGGCCTCGGCGACCCGCCCGAGCCGGGTGAGCAGCTCCCCACGCACACTCGGCAGCAGATGCGACCCGTCCAGGGCACCCCCGGCGACCAGGTCGTCGACCAGCGGCAGCGCGGCGGCCGGTCCGCCCGCCATCGAGACCGCCACCGCCCGGTTGAGTTCGACCACCGGCGAGGGCGCGAGCCTGCCCAGCGCCTCGTAGAGCAGCACCACCCGGTCCCAGTCGGTCGCGGCCACCGAGGGTGCCACCGCGTGGCACTCGGCGATGGCGGCCTGCAATCCGTAGGCGCCGAGCCCGCGCCCGACCTGCCCGGCCCTGGCCAGTGCCGCCCGGCCGCGCCGGATCGCCGAGCGGTCCCAGCGCCGCCGGTTCTGCTGCTCGAGCAACACCGGTTCGCCGTCGGGACCGGTCCGGGCGGGGAAGCGCGCCGCGGTCAGTTCCAGCAGGGCCAGCAGCCCGTAGACCTCCGGTTCGGTGGGCATCAGCCGCGACAGCACCCGGGCCAGCCGCTGCGCCTCCCCGGCCAGGTCGACCCGGATGAGGTCGGTGCCGCTGCTGGCCGATGACCCCTCGGTGAAGATCAGATAGATCACCCCGAGCACCGAGCCCAGCCGCGCCCCGCGCTCGGCGGCCGACGGCACCTCGAACGGCACCCGCGCCGCCGCGAGGGTCTTCTTGGCGCGGGTGATCCTGGCCTGCACGGTGGCGGTGGGTACCAGGCAGGCGCGGGCGATCTCGTCGCTAGTCAGACCGCCGACGACCCGCAGGGTCAGGGCCAGCCGCGCCTCCCGCGACAACACCGGATGACAGGAGACGAAGATCAGCGCGAGCACATCGTCGTCGATCTGGTCCGGATCCCACAGCACCTCGGCCGCCGCGCGCACCGGGTCGGCGGGCTCGCCCCCGGTCAGCACGCCACCCTCGCCGAGATCACCGGCGAGGGTGGCGTAGCGCTCGTCGAGGGCGGCGCGGCGCCGGAACGCGTCGATCGCGCGGCGCCGACCGACGGTGAGCAACCAGCCCGCCGGGTGCTGGGGCACGCCCGCGCGCGGCCAGGTGACCAGCGCCTCGGCCAGGGCCTCCTGGGCGAGGTCCTCGGCCATCGCGAAATCGCCGGTGTAGCGGGCGAGCGCGCCGACGATCCGGGCGGACTCGATCCGCCAGACCGCGGCGACGGCTTCGCGGCCGGTGTGCTCGGTCATCGCGGCTCAGAGCTGGCCGGTGGCCTCGCGCCAGGCCCGTTCCTTCTGGATCCAGACATTGTCCTGCGGGAACTCGTCGATGCTGGTCACCCGGCGGATCTCGGTCTTGGTGCCCGGACCCACGTAGGGCATCCGCTTGGCCCACTCGATCGCCTCCTCCTTGGAAGCGACGTTGAGGATGTAGAACCCGCCGAAGAGCTCCTTGGTCTCGCCGTAGGGCCCGTCGGTGACCACCGGGGTCTCCGAGGCGTAGTCGACGACCACGCCCTCGGCCGCGTCGTCGAGCCCCTCGGCCGCGACGAGTACCCCGGCGTTGATGAGCTCGTCGTTGAACTTGCCCATGGTCTCCAGGATCTCGTCGAAATCGACATTCGCCATCGCGGCCCAGGCTTCGTCGGTCGCGCGCATGATCAGCATGTACTTCATGATCGGTTCTCCTCGGATCGGTGCGGACCCGATGGCCGGGCCCGGTGTTCATCCCTAGGTCGAACGGGCACCCGCACGAATCGACACCCGTCCGAATCTTTTTTCGCGACTTCCCGGCAGCCTACGGCGCCGCGGTGGGGCGAGCCCGCTGACCGGGACGAACGGCCTGCCGGGAGCGGGCGCGTGGTAGATGTCGAAGACGCCCGTCCGCTCGGTGGGCGCCCGTTCGGACAAAGGAGTCGATTCGTGAGCGCAGTTCTGGTCGAGCAGCGCGAGCATGTGCTCGTCATCGTCATCAACCGGCCGCAGGCCATGAACTCCGTTGACGCGGAGGTCAGCGCCGGGGTGGGCGCCGCGCTCGAACAGGCCGAGGCCGATCCGGCGGTGCGCGCGGTGATCATCACCGGCGCGGGTGACCGGTCCTTCTGCGCCGGTGCCGATCTCAAGGCGATCGGGCGCGGCGAGTCGATCCTGGCGCCGGGCCACGAGGAGTGGAACCTGGCCGGGTACGTGCGGCACCCGATCAGCAAGCCGACCATCGCCGCGGTGAACGGCTTCGCCCTCGGCGGCGGCACCGAACTCGTGCTCGCCAGCGATCTCGCGGTGGCCGCCGAGACGGCCACCTTCGGGCTGCCCGAGGTGGCGCGCGGGCTGTTCGCCGCCGCGGGCGGGGCGTTCCGGCTGCCCGAGCAGCTGCCCCGCAAGGTGGCCATGGAGATGATCCTGACCGGCGAGCCGATCACCGCGGCCCGCGCGCTGGAACTGGGCATGATCAACCGGGTGGTGCCCGCCGACCAGGTGCTCGACGCCGCCCTCGAGCTGGCGAACCGGATCGCGGCCAACGCGCCGCTGGCCGTGCAGGCCAGCAAGCGAGTGGCCCTGGGCATCGTCGACGGCACGCTCGCCGACGACGCGTCCTGGGATCAGAGCAACCGCGAGATCGTCGCCGTCGCGGGCACCGAGGACGTGCGCGAGGGCACCCTCGCGTTCATGCAGAAGCGCAAGCCCGAATGGCAGGCGCGCTGATCCGCGCCACCGCCGGCGAACTCAGCGTGGTTCGCCGGCCTGGGCGCTGATCGCGGTGCCCATCCACCGGCGCAGGTAGCGCCGCAGCTCGTCCTCGCCGCGTGGCGGATCGCCCGGCGAGAGGAAGAACGACTGCATGGTGCGCAGCGCGTATTCCACCAGTTCGCGCAGCGCGGGCTCGTCGTAGCCCGCGGCCGCCCAGTCGACATCGAAGCGGTCGATCATCGTCATGCCGAAGGCCTGGGCCTCCTCGGAGGTCAGGCTGTCGGTGTGTGCGCTGGCCGAGTAGGAACTCGACAGCAGGATGCCCAGGTGCGGGGTCCGGCGGACCTCGGTGAGGGTGTAGACCACCGCCTCGGTCATCGCCTCGGCCGGGTCGCGCAGCCCGCGCACGTGCGCGGCGAGGCGGTCGAGGAAGCCGTCGACCGAGGCGATGGCCGCGGCCGTCATCAGCGCGTCGGCGCTCGGGAAATACCGGTAGACGGTCTGCCGGATCACGCCGAGTGATTCGGCCACATCGGCGATGCTGATCTCCGCACCGGTCCGGCCGATGAGATCCACTGCGGCACCGATGATCCGGCGCGTCGCCTCCTCGTCGTCCCCCGGCGGACTCCCGCCCCATCCACGTCTACGCGCCACCGACTGGACGCTAGCACAACCCCAGGTCAGGGCGAATTCCCGCAAAGGGATCATACACTCGATGGGTCATTCGTATGATTGCCTCACCATCCGAGCAGCATCGTGCGCGCCCGACAACGAGGTACACCACCGTGACCGATCTTCATGTCCGCAAAATGGACTTCGCCTTCTCCGACTACGACGTGCCGTTCCTGTGGAACCCGCAGAACCCGGCCTTCTCCTCGATGGCCAACGCGGTCTCGTTCCTGGCCATCGGCTTCGAGAAGATGATCGTGCAGCTGATCACCCAGGCGAAGCCGCAGATCACCGACCCCGAGGTGGCCGAGGAGGCCGACGCGTTCATGCGCCAGGAGGGTCAGCACTCGACCGCGCACCGCCAGCACGTGAAGGCGCTGATCCGCCGCTACCCCGGCCTGCAACAGACCCTCGACGCGGTCATCGGCGAGTTCGACAAGCTCACCGCGAGCACCCCGGTGAAGTACCGGCTGGCCTACACCGCCGATCTCGAGGCGACCTTCACCCCGGTGTTCAAGCTCATGCTCGACAACGACGCCTCGCTGTTCGCCCCCGGCGACGACCGGGTGGCCTCGCTGTTCATCTGGCATTTCGTCGAGGAGGTCGAGCACCGCAGTTCGGCGCTGATCATCTTCAACTCCGTGGTCGACAGCGAGCTGTACCGGATGCGGGTGGCGCCCTCGATCTTCCGGCATGTGCTGCAGGTGATCCGGGTGGCCTGCGAGGGCTTCAACGAGCATGTGCCCCTCGACGAGCGGCAGGTCGACGCGCTGTCGATGTTCGCCAACTACCGCCGCGGCCAGACGCTGCGCCGCTGGCTGCCCGGCCTGCGGCCCGCCGACAACGGCACCATGCCACGCGCGTTCGACGACCTGGGCCTGGGAGAGCAGCTCGTCGCCCTGGGCGGCATCATCCGCAGCCAGCTGCCGCACCACAATCCCGCGCACGAGAACCTGCCCGAGCTGGCCGACGAGTGGTTCCGCCGCTATGACGAGGGCTACGACGTGACCCGGTGGTACACCGCCGATTCCGTGAATTCCTAGGAGTGCCCCGATGGCCGAGCACTGCTCCCCCACCTTCGCCGAACTCGCCACCGAACTCGGCTTCTCCTGCGAGGAGGCGGGCGGGCTCGCGGAGTTCCGCAGCCCGTTCGCCCTGGAGAACTGGACCCTGCCGGTCCTGGAACTCACCATCGTCGTCGGGGCCGTCCTGGCCCTGTGGTTCGCGATCACGCGGCTGCACCGCCACGGTGACCCCACCAATCTCGTGCTGTGGTTCGGTGCCACGGCGTATCTGTTCGTCATCGAGCCGCCGCTGTACTTCCCGGCCGCGTTCGGCATCGAGGACCACGTCGACACGATGTTCGCGCACAACGTGTTCACCGTCGACTTCCTGTGGGGCCGCCTGCCCCTCTACATCGTGGCCATCTATCCGCTGATGGCGACCATGGCGTTCGGCCTGGTCCGGATGCTGGGTGTCTTCCGCCGCTACGGCACGCTCGTCGGCGCGGCCTGCGTCGGGTTCGTGCACCACGCGTTCTACGAGATCTTCGATCACCTCGGCCCGCAGCTGCGCTGGTGGGAGTGGTCGGTGGACAACCCGATCAACCAGCCCATGTTCGACGCGGTGCCGATGGGCTCGGTGGTGGTGTTCGCGGCACTGTGGCCGATGTCGCTGGCCTTCTGCGTGCAGTACTTCGTGGGCCGCCACGTCGATGCCGGACGGCACTTCGGTGGCGTCGAATTGACCTGGCGCACATTGGTTATCGGCCTGCTGGCCTCGGTGGGCACCTTCCTGCTGCCGCTCCCGGCGACGGTGATCGGGCTGGCGGGCGACACGGTGCGCGGGGTGGTCTACGCGTTGGAGCTGGCGGCGCTGTCGGTGGTCGCGGTCGTGGCGCTGGTGCGGCAGTGGCGGGCGCTGCGGGCGGGTGCCGCGCCGGTGGACTACGTCGACCCGTTCGTGCAGCGGTTCAGCGCGGTGTATCTGCTCGTGTTCGCCGTGCTCTGGATCGCTTCGCTGCCCGCGTATTTCGGCGCTGTCGACGGCGAGACCGCCAACGGGGACCCGATCGGCAATCTCTGGTACACCCTGGCCTGCTTCGTGGTCGCCGGTCTCGCGGTTCTCGCCACGACGACACTGCCGCGCACCACACCGAGCGCCCCGGCGGCGCGGACAGCCGCCGTCCCCGGCTAGCACGCACACAGGAGCGCCGACGCAGGAACCCCTGCGTCGGCGCTTTTCTGTGTCACCAGGGGCCGGGTGACAGCACCATAAGTTACCGCCCATTTCCTATCGATCAACACCTTTCGCCGAAAAGAACCTCCGGCACCGCCCAGCCGGGTAGATCCAATGCAGCCTGTCAGTGGATATTGATCAGTCTTGACGTGCACCTTCGCGAGCGAATACCCGAACCCCCGCCCCCCGCCCACTTCCGGTGTTAAGTTACTCACCATTCTGAGGTTGACGGATTGGAGGCGGGAACACCGTCCCGTCCGGCCGGACACCGTACTCGACGAGGAGTGGCGTCATGGACGCGATCAACAGGCGCAATGCGATGAGAATCGGCGGAATCCTGGGCGCGGTGGGCGCTTTCGCCGCCACCGGACCCGCGCGAGCCGAGCCCTGGTCCTGGTCACCGGACGGATCGGTGGCCGGATCCGGCGCGGGTGCCGATCCGATGACGGTGTGGGACCCCGAGGCCGACGCCCTGGTCGCCGACCTGATCGATCGCGGCGAGGTCCCCGCCGTCAACGAACTGCTGCGAACCTGGCGCACCAACGGCCAGCCCCTGCCCGCCGGATTGCCCACGGACCTGCGCGATTTCATGGAGTACGCCCGCCGCCTGCCGCAGTGGACCGACCCCGGCAAGCTCGACGCCGCCATCCAGTTCAACAAGAAGCGCGGCCTCTATCTCGGCGTGCTCTACGGGTTCGCCAGCGGCATGATGAGCACCGTCATCCCCAAGGAGGCCAAGGCGGTCTACTACTCCAAGGGCGGCCACGACCTCAAGGACCGCATCACCAAGACCGCCAAGCTCGGCTACGACATCGGCAATGCCAATGCCTATGCCGCCGACGGGGAAATGATCGTCACCTGCGTGAAGACCCGGCTCGTACACGCGGCGGTGCGGCATCTGCTGCCGCAGTCGCCGCACTGGGTGAACTCCGCCCAGGAGGACATCCCGATCAGCCAGAACGACATCATGGTCACCTGGCACAGCCTGCCGACCACCGTCATGAAGCACCTGACCGCGTGGAACGTGCCGATCCCGGAGCACGAGTCGGCGGGGTTCCTGCACTCCTGGCAGGTGGCCGCGCACCTGCTCGGCGTCCGCGACGAGTACATCCCCAACTCCTGGCCCGCCGCCGACGCGCAGGCCGCGCAGGTGCTCGATCCCGTCATCGCGGTGACCCCGGAGGGCGTCAAGCTCGCCGACCGGCTGCTCGGCCTCGGCGCCAATATCGATTTCGCCCTGCTGAGCAAGCCGGTGCTCGGCGCGTTCACCCGCTTCCTGCTCGGTGACACCATCGCCGACGGGCTCGCCATCCCGCGCGAACCGGTCTGGGATCCGCTGCTGCGGCTGAGCTGGGGCCCGTTCATCGCCGTGCGCGAGGGCCTGCTCGCCGCGGTGCCGCCGCTGGGCGATCCGTACTGGCTGCTCGACGAGTTCCTCCGCAAGGCCGCGCTGATCTATCTGGCCGAGCTGCGCATGCCGATCAGCATCGAGATCCCGACCATGAACCGCGACATGACCCAACCCCACCGCTGAAAGGAATCGCCCACCATGCGCACTCCGCTCACCCTCGCCGCGACGCTCGCGGCCGCGACCCTGCTCGCGAGCGCGCCCGGCGCCGCCGCCCAGACCACTCCGGTTCTCGTCGCCGAGGCCGGAACCGGTTCCTCGGCCGTCGATTCCGGCTCCACGGCGGCGCGGTCGGCCGTCGATCTGGCCCAGCGCGGTGACGTCATCGGAATTCTGGTACTGCTGGCCATCACCCCGGTGCAGATGGTCACCGGCGGCATCTGCGACCTGGCCACCGGGGCCGGGTCGGCCGACCCCTGTAGTCCCAGCCGCTACTGAAACCTATGACAAAGGGGTGGTACCGCGACTGCGGTACCACCCCCCTCGTCGGGTGGATCGGCTCAGATGAGCGCCTTCTGCTTACGGATGCGGCGGCGCACATCGCGCATCATGGTGTGGGTGCCCGCGAACCGGATGAACTTCGGGATGAAGCGGTTCACGAATCCGACGAACAGGAACAGGTGCTCGAAGCGGCGCTGGTCCGACGCGCTCCACTCGATGCCCATCTGCGCACGGAAGTGCGGTGGCAGGAAACCCGCGGTGAGGAACTCGAGCAGGCTGCCGAAGGCGATCCGCAGTGACCAGTGGATCATCCGCAGGTGCACGAGATCGTCGATATAGGCGCGGAATTCGTCGTCGCACACCACGCCCTTGCACGCCTCGAGCCAGTAGGCGTCGAAGTCGGCGCGGGTCTTGGGCCACATGTCGGGGTGGACCTGCAGGGTGGTGCCGAAGGTGTCGGCGCCCTGGTAGAAGGCCTCCAGCTCGTCGTCGGTCATCTTGCCGTGCAGCAGCTGGTGGGTGTCCTCGAAGCCGATGTAGATGGCCGCGGCCACATACATCTGCAGGTGCCGGTCGAAGGCGTTGTACTTCACCTTCGACCCCGGCCGCGACCGCACCTGACGGTGCGCGACATTCACGGCCTCGCGCATGGCCTTCTTGTCCTCGTCGGTGCCCAGCACCGCCGTCGCCAGGTAGGCCGCCGTGGTGCGCAGCCGCTTCCACGGATGCACCATCAGCGCCCCGGACTCGACCTGACTCTCCATCACCCCGGCCGCCACGCCCTGGTGCGCGAACTGCATGGCCACATTCGCCGCCGCGCCGGCGAACATCCAGAAGTCCAGCGCCTCGGCCAGCTGCGCGGGCTTCTTGCGCGGCGAGCGGTAGATGTCGGGGATGTGGATGCGGACCCGGTCGAGGGTCAGCTCCGCCTCCGCGGGCGGCGCGGTGGGGTCCTGCGCGGATCGCCACTGTGGCGCAGGACCCTCCTCGACGTAGCCTTCGCTGTTCGGATCGCCGTACTCGGGGTCGCCGGGCTTCGTTGCCGTGGTCATCTGCATCCTTCCGTCTCGCGGATCGACGCCGAACGCTCGCCGACGCCCCATTATGTTACCGCTCATTCTCGCGATCGACAGGGAGATTCGAAAGAAGCGGACGGAGTTAAGTTGGTGTCAGTTCACAGCAATAGGCGCCCGGTCAGACGAGCCTGCGGCCCGCGGCGCGGCGCCTGCGCATATCGGCGAGGTAGTAGTCGAAGGGCTGCATGCGCAGCGACGCGGGCAGGACCGTCAGCAGGCGGCCCGCCGTGCGCAGCAGGACCTCGAAGACGCGCTGTTCGCGCGGGCTCCAGGACAGTCCCAGCTCGGCGCGGAACCATGGCGGCAGGAAACCGGTGGTGAAGAACCGGTTCGCGCGACGGAAGACGAACCGGGTGTGCGGGCGATACGGGCCGAGGCCGACGACCTGCTCGAGCAGGTAGGCCCGCACCTCGGGGTCGAAGGACAGACTGCCCTGCATCGAGTCCCAGTACCGCGCGAAGGCGGCGCGGTCGGCGGGCCACAGGTCGGCGGGCATCTGCAGGGTGGTGCCGAAACGGGCGGCGTCGCGGTACAACTCGTCGGCGAAGGTGTCGTCGAGGCCGCCGTAGAGCCAGGTCAGCGAGTCGAGGGTGCCGCGGTACAGGCAGGCCGCGACCCACAGCTGCAGGCGCGGATCGAAGGCGTTGTAGCGCACCGGACTGTCCGGGCCGGAGCGTACCTGGCGGTGCGCGGTGCCGACGGCGGCCCGGTAGTCGGCGCGGTCCTCGTCGGTGCCGACCATCGCCACGGCTAGATAGGTGAGCGTGGTGCGGCCGCGCTTGACCGGATGGGCGGCGAAGCTGCCGGACTCGACCACGCTCTCCACCACACCCCGGCCCACCGGCGGCAGGCTCAGCTGCATGATCACATTGGCCGGACCGCCCAGGGCGGCACCGAAGCCGGTGAGATAGCGGCGCCTGCGCGCCAGATCCGCGGCCATGTCCTGCGGCTCGGCCGCCCGCTCCGCGCCGGTCGCGCCCGACCCTCGACGCTGAGGGAATGAGAGATTCATTCCTCCATACTCTCATCGGTACCTCACCCGGACAATGGTCGGCCCTGAAATAAGTTACTGCACATTCCTTTCATGGTTGCCATCAGCCACTTACGACCACATCGCAGACCTCGCAGTACATCGGAATAAGTTACCAATGATTCTCGCTACCGCTATGCTCGGCGGCGAGGCGTCGGCAACACTCCGACAGCTCGTCCCCCGATGATCCCGGCTTTCCCGGAGGTATCCGTGCCGCTCGCTTCCGCCGCGCCGATCGGTGTCGTGCGCGCTGTCGCCGACGCCCTGTCCGCCACCCTGGTCCTGCACCGGCGCGGCGCCCTGGAACTAAGGCACCCCATCGAACTGGTCCGCACCGCGCGCGACGCCACCACCCTGGGCCCGGTCGTCACCACGCTGGCCCACGCGACCCGCGGCGCGAGCACCGCCACCGCGCTGATCGACGACCGCGGGCCGATCAGTTTCGAACAGCTCGACCAGGCCTCCAACCGCCTCGCCAACGGCCTTGCCGCCCACGGGATCACGCCCGAGACGGTGATCGCCGCGCTGTGCCGCGACCACCGTGGCTTCGTCCTGTCGCTGCTGGCCGCGGGCAAGCTCGGCGCCCGGATCGTGCTGCTCAATACGGGCATGGCCGGGCCGCAGCTGCGCACGGTGCTGGCCAGGGAGCGGGTGGGCCTGCTGCTGCTCGACGCGGAGTTCGTCGAGCGTTTCGGCGAGTTCCCGGCCGAGCTGCCGGTGGTCCTCACCCGCGCCGGGGACACCAACCGGCGCGGCCTGCCCACTATCCACGGCCTCGCGGCCTGGCGCTCGGCACTGCCGCTGCCGCCGCCGGTGGACCCGGGCGGCATCGTGGTGCTCACCAGCGGGACCACCGGTATTCCGAAAGGCGCGCCGCGCGGTAAGGTCTCGCCGTTGCAGTCGGCCCAGTTCCTCGACCGGATCCCGCTGCCGAAGGCGAGCACCATCGTGCTGGCCGCGCCGCTGTTCCACGGGACCGGGCTCTCGCAGCTCATCCTGGGCTGGGCGCTGGGCAACGCGGTGGTCGTGCTGCCGGATCGCTTCGACCCGGAGCGCACCCTCGCGGCGGTCGCGCGGCATCGCGCGAGCGCGCTGGTCCTGGTGCCGACCATGTTGCAGCGCATCGTGGATCTGGGCCCGGAGGTGCTGGCGGGCTACGACACCGCCGCGCTGTCGGTGATCTTCTCGGCGGGGTCGGCGCTGTCCCCGGATCTGAGCAGGCGCACCGCGCTGCTGTTCGGCGAGGTGCTCTACAACCTCTACGCCTCGACCGAGGTCGCCGTCGCGGCGGTGGCGACGCCGCGGGATCTGCGCGAGGCGCCCGGTACCGTCGGGCGCCCGCCGGTGGGCTGCCGGGTGGCGGTGTACGACGAGCGGCGCCGCCGGATCACCACCCCGCACGTGGTGGGCACGGTCTTCGTCGGCAGCGGACTGAGTTTCAGCGGCTACACCGACGGCTCCGGCAAGGAGGTCGTCGACGGGATGCAGTCCAGCGGCGACCTCGGGCATTTCGACGAGGACGGCCGGTTGTTCATCGACGGCCGCGACGACGACCACCGACTGGAAGGCAAGGATCGACCGTGACCGTCTCCCCGCCGCCCGCCGCGGGCGAGCTGCTGCGCCGCCATCTCGGCGATCGCCGGTTCCTGCTCACCCTGCCGCGCGCGGTCGGCCTGCAGGTCCTGCACCCCGCCATCGCCCCCGCCCTGGTCGAGCATTCGCCGACCCGGCTGTGGGAGCACAAGAAACGCGCGGTCCTGCAGATGATCTACCTGGCCTGCGCCTCGCACGACACCGCCGCCGCGATCCGCTTCGCCCACGAGCACATCAAGGGCCGCGACGACCGCGGCCACCGCTACCACGCGCTACACCCGGCGACCTTCCTGTTCCAGCACGCGACCTACGTCGACGCGCTCATGACCGCGGCCGCGCTCTTCGGCCCGGCGCTGACCGAGCAGGCCCGCGCCGAGCTCTACCACCAGTGCTGCCACTGGTATCGCGGCTACGGGATCAGCGATCGCGAACTCCCCGCGACCTGGCCGGAGTTCACCGCCTACTTCACCGAGGCCTGCGCCACCCAGCTCCGGATGACCCCGGCCGCAACGGAACTCACCGCACAGGTACTACGCCCGGACGCCTGGATCGTCCGGCACCTCCCCACCGGCGCGGTCCGCGCCATGCAACACCAGCGGGCCGCCGAACTCTACGGCCTCACCCCGCGATCCGGCGACGCCGCGGCTCTCCGCGCCGTCGCGCTGGGCGCCCGAGCGGGCTTCACGACGGCGCCGCGCCGTCTCCGGGTCGTCGCGCAGGCGCGCTGATCCGACGACGACCACCAGGGCCCCGGCACACCGCCGGGGCCCTCGTCACTTTCCCTACCCGCGCCCGCCCGGCTGCGCCCCCTGCTGGCCAGATTCGAGATCACCCATTGAAAACCGGACAAGGAGTCACCTGTCGATGACCACCACCACCGCACCGACCCTCCTCGACGAGGACTGGCGCGTGCTGACCGACTACCTGCCCGCGCTCGCCGAGCACCTGCGCGCGACCGGCGTCGAAGAACTCGAGCGACCCGGCGGCGCCGCCCTGGCGGTGTTCAAGGACGCGGGTGGTCCCGCGCTGGCGGTACCGGGGGACCTGGGCGGGCTGGGCGCGACCGCCGAGCAGATGGCCCGCGTCCACCGGGTCCTCGGCTCGCGCGCGCCGTCGCTGGCCGTGGCGACGATGATGCACCATCTCTCGATCGCCACCATCGTCGAAGCCACCGCGACCGGTACCGAGGACGAGCGCGACGCACTGCGATTCCTCACCGCGGCAGGCGCTTTGTCCCGGGGCAGTATCGCCGCACGGCTGGTCGACTACCACCGCACCGGAACGTTCCACCTCCCGGTGCCGGACTGACCGTGTGCCGGTGGAAGTCCGCGCGGCGCACGGACTTCCACCGGCCCGGCCTCACAGCCGTTCGATGATGGTGGCGTTGGCGAGTCCCCCGGCCTCGCACATGGTCTGCAGGCCGTAGCGGCCGCCGGTCTGCTCGAGGTGGTTGACCATGGTGGCCAGCAGGCGGATCCCCGAGGCGCCCAGCGGATGTCCGAGGGCGATGGCGCCGCCGCGCGGGTTCACCCGCTCCGGATCGGCGCCCAGCTCGTGCTGCCACACCAGCGGGACCGGCGCGAACGCCTCGTTCACCTCGAAGGTGTCGATGTCGTCGACGGTGAGCGAGACACGGTCGAGGGCCTTGCGGGTGGCGGGGATGACCGCGGTCAGCATCAGGGTCGGGTCGTCACCGGTGACGGCGAAGGAGTGGAAGCGGGCACGCGGGGTGAGGCCCAGCTTGGACGCCATCGCCTCGCTCATGATCAGCGCGGCCGAGGCGCCGTCGGTCAGCGGCGAGGAATTGCCCGCCGTCACCGACCAGCCGATCTCCGGAAAGCGTTCCAGCATGGCGGGATCGGTGAACGCCGGGCGCAGACCGGCCAGTCCCTCGACCGTGGTCCCGGTGCGGACGGTCTCGTCGGCGGTGAGCTCACCGGCGGCCACCAGCTCGGCGTCGAAGCCGCCCGCCGCGGCGGTGGCGGCCGCCAGGCGGTGCGAGCGAGCGGCGAACTCGTCGAGGGTGGCGCGGTCGAGCTTCCAGCGCGCGGCCAGGATCTCCGCGGCGATGCCCTGCCCGATCAGGCCGTCGGGGTAGCGGGCGGCCAGCGGGGCGCGCAGCGAATCCTTGCCCTGGGTGTTGGAGAACATGGGCGCGCGGCTCATCGACTCCACACCGCAGGCGATCGCCACGTCGTAGGCGCCTGCGAGCACGCCCTGGGCGGCGAAATGCACGGCCTGCTGGCTGGATCCGCACTGACGGTCGACGGTGGTGGCGGGCACCGATTCGGGGAACCCGGCGGCCAGCACCGCGGTGCGGGAGATGTTGTTGGCCTGTTCGCCGCTCTGCGTGACACACCCGCCGATCACGTCGTCGACCAGCGCCGGGTCGATCCCGGTGCGCGCGACCAGCTCGCTCAGCACCCCGGCCAGCAGCGTGGCCGGATGCACGGACGACAGGCCGCCGCCGGGCTTGCCCCGGCCCGAGGGGGTACGAACCACATCGACGATGACTGCGGACATTGTGTTCCTCCTGCACCGTCGCCGACCCTCGGCGACGCCGAGTTTAAGTTACCCATGATTCTTACCGACGACAACCTGCCCGGGATTTCTCTCGGCGACCTGTAGGCAATCGCCGATTCATGCGCTATGTTACCCGTAATTCTCGTCACAACCGAGAGAATTAGTAGTAACTTAACCGGAGTGTGCACGGCATCTCGCCACTGGTAACACAGAGCCGTCCGGTGATCACGGGGAGGATCGACGGGCGTCAAGCACCCTTCCCCAAGAATGCTCGGCAACATCACACGACCGTCGACGACGACGTCGGCCCGCGCCGCGTCGGCTGGACGGTCCCCGCAGGAAGGAAGACCGGTACCGCCATGTTGCGACGGCTGGACAGGTTTCTCAGCTACGAGATGAAGGTGTCCGAGTTCCTCGGCACGCTCATCATCATCGGCATCCCCTACGGCCTCGTCGGGGTCGTCTGGACACTCACCCACACGAGCCATCTCGGCGACCTGCACGGCGTCGACCTGGTCGTCTCGTTCCTCGGCTCGATCGTGTGCTGGCCGGTGCTGCTCTTCGCGAACGTGACGATGACCTGATGATGGCACTGGTCTGGGTCATCGATCTCGTGGTGATCATTGTCAAGATCCTCGGCGGCCGCACGCGGGTGAATCCGGTGCTCCGCTTCGGGATGTGGCTGGCCGTTCTATGCGTGCTCGCCCTCGGCCTGGCGGCCATCGCTGGCCTCGTCGCCCTGCTCCACCACTGGCTGAGCACGCTCTAGCCCCCGAGCTCCCACCCCCGCAGCAAGAAAGGATCGGTGCAGCGTGACGCCGCAACCGGCCACCGAACCGTCCGAACTCGGGCGGATCATCGACAGCGCCACCGGGCTCTGGCGACGACACCCCCAGCAGTCGGTCGAGACCCTGGGCAGGCAGGTCCTGCTCGGGCGGGCCGCGCTCGCGCAGCTGTTCCTGTCGCTGGTGCGACGGCGATTCCCGTTCCAGGAGTTCGTCAAACAGTGCGCGTTCATGGCCAATGTCTCGGCCCTCCCGACGGTCTTCGTCGCCATCCCGGTCGCGGTGGTGGTCTCGATCCAGGTGGGCGCGCTGGTCAATCAGGTCGGCGCGACCACCTTCATCGGCGCGGTGGCCGGGCTCGGCATCATCCGCCAGGGCGCGCCGCTGGTCACCTCGCTGATGATCGCGGGCGCGGTCGGTTCGGCCATCTGCGCCGATCTCGGCTCGCGCACCATCCGCGAGGAGATCGACGCCATGAAGGTGATGGGCGTGGACCCGGTGCGCAGGCTGGTCGCCCCGCGCCTGGCCGCGGCGGTGCTGGTGAGCATGCTGCTGTGCGGGTTCATCGTGTTCGTCGGGTTCGCCACGGCGTATCTGTTCAATGTCTACGCCCAGCACGGCACGCCCGGCTCGTTCATCAGCTCCTTCGCCTCCTTCGCGGTGGCCAACGATCTGCTGGTGGCGCTGTTCAAGGCCGCGATCTTCGGCGCGCTCACCGCGATCATCGCCTGCGATATCGGCCTGCACACCAAGGGTGGTCCGGGCGGCGTGGCCAATTCGGTGAACTCGGCGGTGGTCACCTCGGCGCTGATGCTGTTCGCCACCAACATCATCGTCACCCAGCTCTACAACAGCTTCTTCCCCTCGAAGGTGGTGTGAGATGGCCGCCGAATACATTCCGCCCGCCCTGCGCCCGGTCCGCGCGCTGGGCAACACGGCCAAGATCCCGGTCGAGGTCAACCAGCGCATCGGACATCAGGCCATCGTGTTCTTCCAGGCGCTGCTGGCCATCCCGTTCACCCTGCGCCACTACCGCAAGGAGGTGGCACGCCTGGTCGCCGATGTCGGCTGGGGCAACGGGTCGCTGATCGTGGGCGGCGGCACGGTGGGCGTGGTGGTGGTGCTGTGCGCCTTCGGCGGCATCACCGTGGGGGTGGAGTCCTATACCGCGCTCAACCTGCTCACCATGGGACCGCTCACCGGGGCCATCTCCGGTTTCGCCACCACCCGCGAGATCGCGCCCATCCTGGGCACACTCGCCTTCGCCATCCAGTCCGGCTGCCGGTTCACCGCCCAGCTCGGCTCGATGCGGATCTCCGAGGAGATCGACGCGCTCGAGTCCATCGCCATCCGCCCGCTGCCCTACCTGGTGACCACCAGGATGCTCGCGGCGACCATCACCATCATCCCGCTCTACACCCTGGGCCTGGCGGTGGCCTATATCGCGACCAAGCTGTCGGTGCTGTTCCTCGGCGGCACCACCGCGGGCACCTACGACCACTACTTCTTCCAGTTCCTGCTGGGCGGCGACGTGTTCTTCTCGCTGTTCAAGGTCGTGGTGTTCGTGCTCATCGCCGCGTTCATCCAGTGCTACTACGGCTTCGTCGCCACCGGCGGCCCCGAAGGGGTCGGAGTGGCGGCCGGACGCGCGATCAAGATGGTCATCGTGGTGATGGTCTTCACCAATCTGTTTCTCACCCTTGCGATCTGGGGTATCGACCCCGGATTCCGGATCTCGGGATAGGTCGATCGAATGATTCTCGATCCCAGCGGCCGCGGCCCCAAACCCGCGCAGCTCACGCTCGCGGGGCTGGCGGTGATCACCGCCTTCGCGGTCGCGCTGTATCTGCTCGCGCTGCGCTACAACGGCGAGTTCGAAGACACGGTCGTGGTCGGCGCCGACCTGACCAGCACCGGCGACGGGCTACCCCAGCGCGCCGACGTGAAGTTCCGCGGCATGGTCGTCGGCGTGGTCGGCTCGGTGGAGATGGTCGCCAAGGGCGAACGTCAGCGCGCCACCTTCGAACTGAAACCCGGTCTGGCCGAGACGATCCCGAACACAGTCACGGCGCGCGTCGTCCCGGACAATATCTTCGGCGTCTCCTCGATCCAGCTGGTCGACAACGGCACCGCGGCCTCGACGCTGCGCGCGGGAGCCACCATCGCCGAGGACACCAGCGAGGCCACCGTCCAGCTGCAGTCCACCCTCAACACCCTGCGCGATGTACTGGCCACCATCCAGCCCGAGAAGCTGGGCCGGGTGCTGGCCACCCTGTCGGCCGCGCTCGACCCGGGCGCGCGGATGCCCGGCTCCACCATCGAGCGGCTGGACCAGTGGCTCACCACCGTGCACCAGATCCCCGAGATCGGCGGTCTGCTCGGCAATCTGGGCCGGGCCGCGACCGCGCTGAGCGAGTCGGCGCCGGAGCTGGTCGGCGTGCTGGCCGATTCGGTCACCTCGGCGCGCACGCTCAACGAGCACCGCGCCCAGCTGGTCGATCTGCTGGTGCAGGGCAATACCACGATCGACTCGGTCAACGCGCTCTTCGCCGCGAACCCGGATTCGGGCAAGGAACTCGTCGCCGGGCTGGACGGGCTGATCGGCGGCATCGCCAAGGACCCCGGCGCGCTGCAATCGACCGCGGCCAATCTCAACACCTCGTTCCGGAAACTGCAGCAGACCTTCAACTTCGGTGCGCGCAAGCAGATGACCTGGCGCATGGACGTGACCTTCACGCCCTTCCAGCAGTACACCGCCCAGGACTGCCCGCGTTACGGCGAGATGACCGGCCCGCGCTGCGGCGGACCGACGGTCCCCGAAGTCGCCCCGCCGCAGGAGTATCCGGCCTCGATGCTGCCGCAATGGCTCGACGCCGCCGGACCCGCTCCGGTGGCGCCCACGGTGACGCTGCCCGGCCTGCCCACCCTGCCGGGCATCACCCTGCCGACCCTGCCCGGCCTGCCCGCGATCCCGGGCCTGCCCGCGATTCCCGGCATCACCGCACCGGCCGCGGCCGTCGATCCCGCGCCCGCGACCGCCCCGGCGTCGCAGCCCCGCCTCACCGGCATCGCGGCGATCTCGGCCCTGGTCGGCGGACAGCCGAACTTCAGCCAGCTGCTGCTGCTCGGCTCGATCCTCGGCGATATCCCCGTCGTCCCCGACACCGAAGGGGGTGTCCAGCAGTGAAATCCGGCAAAGCGCTGATCGGCTTCAGCCTGTTCGTCGTGCTGGCGACCGTGCTCACCTACACGATCTGGTCGACCTTGCAGCGCAGCGTCCCCGGCAACACCGCGAGCTATTCGGCGGTGTTCACCGATGTCCTCGGCCTGCGGGTCGGTGACGACGTGCGGATGGCCGGTGTGCGGGTCGGGCGGGTCGACAAGATCGACTTCACCGAGAACTACGCCGCCCGCGTCGATTTCCGGATCGAGTCGCGCCAGCATCTGACCGACACCACCAAGGCCCTGGTGCGCTACCAGAATCTGATCGGCCAGCGCTATCTCGCCCTGGCGCCCGGCACCGAGGCGGGAGCGGTGCTGGGCCCGGGGTCGCAGATCCCGCTCGACCGGACCGAGCCGTCCTTCGACGTGTCCTCACTGTTGTCCGGATTCGAGCCGCTGTTCAGTGTGCTGCAACCCGATCAGATCAACTCGCTGTCGGAGACGCTGATCCAGGCGCTGCAGGGCAACGAGGTGTCGCTCTCGGCGCTGATCACCCAGGCCGCGCAGCTGGCGGGCACCTTCGGCGAGCGCGACCAGATCCTCGGTGACGTCCTGAGCAATCTCAGTTCGGTCATGGCGGGTCTGGCCAACCGCAGCGGCGAACTGGAAACGCTGATCACCCAGACCCGCAGCCTGATGGACGGGCTCTACGCCGAAGGCGAGACGCTCAAGAGTTCAGTGGAGCGGGTGGCGGGGGCGACGGACTCGCTGGTCTCGCTGATCGGTCAGGTCAAGCCCGGGATGGCCGACGCGCAGCGCAACGCGACCACCGGCGTGCTGATGCTGCTCTACAACGGGGCCGCGCTCGATCGCATGGCGGTCGAGTTCCCCGACTTCCTCAACGGCGTGGCCCGGTTCACCCAGTACGGGACCTACGGCAACGCCTACATCTGCCGCCTCGACGTCTCGCTGTGGGGTGTGCTCCTGCCCGAAGGCCTGTTCTCACAGGTCGGCGGCACCGCGCAATCGGGAGTGTGTCGATGATCGAGCTACGCGTTCCAGCCTTCCTGCGGCACAACCGGCACCTGCGGCTCGGGCTGATCGCGGCCGCGTCCGTGCTGGTGCTGCTGGGTGCCTCCAGCCTGCTCACCCAGGTGCGCCTGGGTGACATCACCGTGCACGCCGAATTCGCCCAGGCCGCCGGTCTGCAACCGGGGGCGACCGTCGACATCTCCGGTATCGAGGTCGGCGCGGTCCAGTCGGTGAAGCTGGTGAACGACAAGGTCGACGTCGCCCTGCGCATCCGCCACGACATCCGCCTCGGCCCCGACGCCCGCGCGGCGATCAAGATGTCGACCATCCTCGGCCGCCTGCACATCGACCTGGTGCCCGGTGATGGAAAAGGGTTGCCCGGCAATCGGATAAAGCTGGAGAACACCTCCGTGCCCTACAACCTGAGCAAGGTGATCCAGGATCCGAAGTACACCTCCTCGTTCGAGCGGATCGAGCGCATCGACCCGGCCAAGCTGCGCGCCGCGCTGGATGTGTTCAGTGCCCAGCTCGGCGATTCCCCGGCCATGGCGGTGCAGGCGCTCGACAGCATCGGCGCACTGGCGCAGGTGATCAACAGCAGGCGCGACGAGGTCGACACCCTGCTGAAGAGCATGGATCAGGTCTCCCAGCTGGTCTCGGACAACCGCAACAGCGTGCTCGTCCTGCTGACCAGGGGTGAGGCGATCGGCGCCGCGGTCCAGCAGCGGCAGACGCTGCTCGCCCAGCTGCTCGACAACGTGGCCGAGATGTCGAAGCTGCTGCAGGACATGGGCATCGAGAACAACGGGGAACTCGGTCCGCTGATCGCCAACCTCAACACCATGTCCGACGGGCTGACCAAGAACAAGGAGAACCTGGACCGGCTCTACGAGATCGCGCCGGTCACCTTGCGCCAGTTCAACAATCTGCTGGGCAACGGACCCTACGGCGAGATCTGGGCGCCGTGGATCCTGCCGGACAACTGGCTGTGCTTCGCGCAGGCCGTACAGGGGTGCAACTGATGAGGACGAGCAAACTCGCGACACTGTGCCTGGCGGCACTGTTCGCGTCGGGCTGCGCCCTGCTGCCCGACAGCGTCACCGGGCTCGGTGACCGCCTGCTGAGCGAGCAGAAGACGATCAGCGCCGATTTCGAGAACGTGGCCGGGCTCTACCCCGGCAACGAGGTCGCGGTGCTCGGGGTGCCGGTCGGCGTGGTCGACTCGGTGACCCCGCGCGGCAGCTACGTCGAGGTGGTGATGTCGATCGATCGCGAGGTGCGCATTCCCGCCGACGCGATGGCCGCGCTCATCTCGCCGCAGCTGATCACCAACCGCCACGTCGAACTCGCCCCGGCCTACACCGGGTCCGGGCCCGAGCTCGCCGACGGCGCACACCTGCCGCTGGCCCGCACCCGGACCCCGGTCGAACTCGACCGCATCCTGGCCAATTTCGATCAGCTGGGCGAGGCGCTCAAAGGGGACAGCGAGGACGGGCCGATGGCCAGCCGGGTGCTGTTCCCGCTGCTCGACGGCAACGGCGACCGGCTGCGCGAGACCCTCGACGAGCTCTCGGCGGCCTTCGAGGTGACCTTCGCCAACAAGGACCAGATCGCCAACACCATCGTGAAACTCCAGGAAATCACCCAGGTCATCGCCGAGAACGACCAGACGGTGCGGGATTTCAGCGGGCGCATCACCGAACTGGTGGCGCTGTTCGGTCAGCAGTCCCCCGGCCTGCAGGCGGTGCTGGCCCAGCTCGACGACTTCATCACCAACACCTCCTCGGTGGTCGGGCAGAACCAGGACCAGCTCGCCGGAGCGCTGACCAAGTTCGTCGCCATCGCCGCCCAGATGCGGGCCAATGCCCGCAATCTCACCGAGATCATCGATGTCGGCCCGCTGATGTTCCAGAACTTCGACAACGCGATCAGCTACGAACACCAGGCCCTGCGCCTGCACGGTCTGCTCGACAAGATCGTGCTGGACAGCGAGGTACTGGCCACCTTCTGTGAGCGCGTGCAGATGCGTCTGGACGGCTGCCGCACCGGCAAGATCTCCGATATGGGCCCGGATTTCGGGTTGACCGCCGCGCTGTTGGGACTCACGAAATGACACTGCGCACCACGCTGGCCGCGGCCCTGTGCGCCGCCGCCGTCACCGTCTCGGCCACCGGCTGCTCGCTGACCGTGGCCGAGCTGCCGATGCCCGAACCCGGGATCGGCGGCCCCGGCTACACCCTGCACGCCACCTTCCGGGACGCGCTCAACCTGCCCGACCGGGCGCACGTGAAGATCGGCGGCACCGATATCGGGGTGGTCACCGGCATCTCGACCACCTCGTTCCTGGCCGATGTGGAGATGCTGATCCGCACCGACATCCAGCTGCCCGAGGGCACCACCGTCGAGCTGCGCCAGGCCACCCCGCTCGGTGACATCTTCGTGGCCGTGACCCTGCCCAGCGCCGAGGAGGCCGGGCCACCGCTGCGCCCGGGCGCCACCATCGGCGCCGAGCACACCGCCTCGGCGGCCTCGGTCGAACAGCTGATGATGTCGGTGTCGATGCTGATCAACGGCGGCGGCCTGAACCAGGCCGCCCGGGTCACCGCCGAACTCGACTCCATCTTCGCGGGCAAGGCACCGCAGTTGCAGCACCTCATCGGCGAGATGACCGCGGTCATCACCGCGCTCAACGAGCGCACCGGTGATCTGGACGCCACGCTGCACGGCCTGTCGGTGCTCACCGGCGAATTGGCCCGGCGCAAAGCCGAACTGGGCGCGGCCGCAGACAGTTTCCCGCAGCTGATCGGGCTGTTCGCGGAGAACAATCAGGCCATCGTCGACCTGATCTCCAAGGTGGCGGTGACCATGGACGCGCTCGGCGATTTCAGCGCGACCAACGGGCCGCAGTTCGTCAGCCTGTTCCAGAGCATCCAGAACCTGATGAACGGGTTCGTGCAGATGGGCGACGATCTGACCGGCGCCCTGGACGGCTTCCACCAGATCTATCCCTCGGTGATGGACAGCATGCGCGGGCCGAACCTCTCGGTCGGGGCGATCCTGTCCTACCTCGATATCGGCGCGATCACCGATCCGGCGGGTAGCCGCTGGCCCGACGGCACCGACATCCCCGCCTTCGTCGGCAGCCTCACCGATGTGATCGCCAAGGTGACCGGCCGCCTCACCAGCACCCCGCAGCAGCCGCCGCAGGAGGGACCCCGATGAATTCACCGTTGTGGCAGTGGCTGGTTCGCCGCCGCGTGGCGGTCGCCAATGCCGGGCTGGTCGTGGTGCTGGTGCTGGGCAGCCTGTATCTGGGTGGCGCGGTGCTGCGGATCGATCCGACCGGCGAGCGGTACACCGTCACCGTCGAACTGGCGACCTCCGGCGGGCTCACCGTCGGCAGTGACGTGACCTTCCGTGGCGTGCGGGTCGGCCGCGTCGACGACGTGCGCGTCGACGGCACGGGGATCGCGGCCGTGGCCGAGATCGAGGCGAACACCCGGATCCCGCGGGGCGGCACGGTCGCCGTCGCGCGGCTCTCGGCGGCCGGGGAGCAGTATCTGGACTTCCGGCCCGAGACCGAGACCGGCCCGTATCTGGCGCACGGTGCGGTGATCGCCCGGGCCGATACCGCGGTGCCGGTGCAGGTGCAGTCGGTGCTGGGCAATATGGCCGGGCTGGTCGGCGGGATGAATCCCGAGCGGCTCAATGTCATCGTCGACGAGCTCGACAAGGCGCTGGCAGGCGGCCCGGACAGCCTGCGCAATATGATCGCCGGGCTCAGCCGGGCCATGGCCGGGCTCACCGATCTGCTCCCACAAACCGAGCAGCTGCTGCGCAATCTCGAGGTCATCGCGGAGACCACCTCGCACGCCCAGCCGGACCTGGGCACCCTCACCGGGGCGGGCAGCGCGCTGTTCCAGCAGTTCACCGCCGCCGACGCCGAGTTGCGCCACCTGCTCGAGCAGGGGCCGGGTCAGCTGGCCACGCTCGGCGGGTTCCTCTCGCGCACCCACGATCCCATCACCGATCTGGTGACCAATTTCGTCGCCATCACCCGCGCGGCCAAGTTGCGCCAGCCCGCCATCGAGCTGCTGTTCCCCACCCTGAGCCGCTTCGCGGAGGCGGTCGGCGTCCCGGCCCACGACAACGCCTTCTTCACGCTCGTCGACCCGTGGCCGCGCCCCACCTGCGACTACGACACCGTCCCGATCGTGCCGACCACGGTCACCACCGATACCCGGGTGCGGCTCTACAACTACTGCGTCACCGACAATCCCGCGCTGCAGGTGCGCGGGTCGGCCAACGCGCCCCGACCGCCGGGTCCCGACAACGGCGCGGGCCCGCCGCCCGGTGTCACCGGCGACGAACTGTCCCAGCCCGCGGTCCCCGCACCCCGATGAGGAGCTTGTCACACCATGACCACTGACGAAACACCCACCAGCACACCGACATCCGACGAGCCCACCCCGGCGCCCGCGAAGAAATGGTGGGCGGTGGACCGCCGGACCCTCGGGCTGCGCGGCGCCGCGGCCGTCGTGCTCGGCGCCTCCGTGGCGACCTCGGTGTTCCTGTTCGTCGAGAACAAGGACAGCAAGGACCTCCTGGCCGCCCAGCAGCAGGCCCGCGAGGCCGCCTGCCACTACGGCCCGGTGCTGGCCGACTACGACAGCAAGAACCTCGACAGCTATTTCACCGCCGTGCTCGACGGCGCGACCGGCGACTGGAAGAAGCAGTTCGAAGCCACCAGCACCGAGTTGCGCGAGGCGCTCACCCAGGGCGAGGTGGTCTCGGCGACCACCGACACCCAGTGCGCGCTGCGCAGCGGCGACGAGGACGCCGCCGAGGCGATCGTGGTGATCGGCACGACCATCTCCAGCCTCGGCACCGAGCACAAGGCCAAGCCGGGCCAGCTCTCGATGGTGCTGAGCCTGCGCCACGACGCCGACCGCTGGCTGGTCGAGAAGGTGAGCTCGCCACTACCGGCGGTGCCCGCCCAGTGAGCGAATCCGGTGCGCCGAGCCGCCCGGCGCAGGCGATAGCATGACGGGCAAGATCATCGGGACCGTGCGCTCCCCGCGAGGAACAAAGGGCAAGACGACGAGCAAGCAGGCAGACGAAGCAGCTCCGCAGACACCGGAGCGCCAGATCCGGCGCAGGCCGAAGAACCGGCGTGCGCAGATCGCGGCGGAATCGGCGGCCGCGTTCGGCGCGCACGGCTACCACGGTGTCAGCATGGACGACATCGCCCGGCGGCTCGACATCAGCTCCACCGCCCTCTACCGGCACTTCCCGAGCAAGTACGCGCTGTTCCGCGAGGAGCTGCTGCGCCTGTCCGGGCTGGCGCTGAGCGCGACCGAGCTGCCCGAGGAGGCCGCCGGGTGGTCGCCGCGCGAGCGGGTCGACCACGTGGTGGACGCGATCATCGGCCTGACCATCGCCAACCGGCCCACCGTGGCGCTGGTGCGCTGGGAGCGCCGCTATCTAGAGCCCGCCGACTTCGACGAGCTCAATGCCCAGTTCGCCGCGGCCATCGCCGCCCTGCGCACGCTGATCGGGGAGGTCCGGCCGGAACTGGACCGGCGCGACCGGGCCATTCGCGCGGTCGCCATCTTCGCCGTGGTCAGCAGCATCGGCGACCACCACGCGACGGTGCCCGCCAAGGCGCTGGCCCCGCTGCTCACGGCGACCAGCTGGGCGCTCATCGACGCGGACCTGGTCCGCCCCGACGGCACCGCCCCGGCCGGTTCGGCCAAGGACCGCTACCAGCCGTTCAAGCACGATCTGCTGCTGCGCAAGGCGGTGGAGCTGTTCCACGAGCGCGGCTATCCGAATGTCAGCATGGAGGACATCGCCGGGGCCGCGGATCTGTCGGCCGCCTCGGCGGTCTACCGCTACTACCGGAGCAAGAGTGATCTGCTGGTGGCGGCGTTCCGGCGCGCGGCCGACCGGGTCTCGGCGGCGATCGCCCCGGCCATCGCCGCGGCCGACACTCCCGCGGCGGCGCTGGCGACACTGATCGAGCTGTATGTGGCCGGGTCGTTCGACGAACGCGCGCTGACCTTCGTCTACTACGCCGAGTTCAGCCATGTCGACCACGCCGACCAGGTGACGCTGCGGCATCTGCAGCAGCTGATCATCGCCGAATGGGCCAAGCTGGTCGTGGCCGCCCGGCCGGAACTGTCGATGGGCGAGGCCAGGATCCTGGTGCACGCGGCGTTCAGCCTGGTCGTCGACCTGGGCCGGGCCTTCGGCGACGAGATCTGCCCGCAGCCGACGGTGGTCCAGCTGCTGGAGACGATCCTGCTGGGCCGTCCGCTCCCGCGCTAGCCTTCCCCCGCGCGACAAACGACGGGCGCCCGGCCGGAGATTCCGGCCGGGCGCCCATTCCCCTCCTGCGCTACAGGCCGAAGGTCTTGCCGATGATGTCGCGCTGGATCTCGCTGGTGCCGCCGAAGATGGTCGAGACCAGGGCGCCGCGCACGTGCTTCTCCATGTCGAACTCGCGGGCGTAGCCGTAGCCGCCCATCATCTGCATCCCGGCCAGGGCCACCTGCTTGGCGGTCTCGGTGGCCTTGAGCTTGGCCATCGACGCCTCGCGGGCGAAGGTCTTGGTCGGGGCCGCGTCGACCGCGGCCGCCACGCTGTAGACCAGCAGCTTGGTGCATTCGATCTCGGTCGCCAGGTCGGCGACGCGGTGGCGCAGGGCCTGGAAGGACCCGATCGGCCTGCCGAACTGCTTGCGCTCCTTGATGAACTGCAGGGTGTCCTCGAAGGCGCGCTCGGCGGTGCCCAGGCTCATCGCGGCCAGAACCAGGCGTTCGAAGTTCAGGCCGGTCATCAGCTGGCGCCAGCCGTTGCCGACCTCGCCGACCACCGCGTCCTCGGGGAGCACGCAGTCGGTGAAGTACAGGTCGTTGGTCTCCTTCTGATTCCCCATCAGCTCGATCGGGCTGATCTTCAGGCCGGGGGTGTTGGCGGGCACGTGGAACATGGTGAGTCCCTCGTGCTTGCCGCCGCTGCGGTCGGTGCGCGCGACCAGCAGGATGTTCTCGGAGATGTGCGCGTTCGAACACCAGGTCTTCTGGCCGTTGATCAGCCAGCCGTCGCTGGTCTTCTCCGCGCGGGTGGTGATGTTGCCGACGTCGGAGCCCGCCTCCGGTTCCGACATCGAGATCGACTGCGACGCACCGCGAACGATGCCGCGCAGCACGGTCTCCTTCTGCGCCTCGGTACCGAACTTGGCGTAGGCACCGCCGGTGATGAGGGTCGGGCCGATGGCCCCGATCGGCAGCAGCCCGCGCAGGCTCTCCTCGAGCAGGATGCACATATCGACCATCGAGGCGTCCGAGCCGCCGTACTCCTCGGGCACGGTCAGGCCCAGCCAGCCCAGCTCGGCCATCTTGCCGTACACCCCGGCGTTGTGCTGCTCCGCGTCGTGGTCGGTGAGCGCGTCGCGCTTCTCCCTGGTGCCCGCCTCGCGCTTGGCGAACGCGGCGACCGCCGCGGCGAAATCCTGCTGTTCCGGGCTGAATTCGACGCCCATGAGTGTGTTCCTCGCTTTTCGTAGGGGGAAGGGGGACTACTTGGCGCGCCCGAAACGACGGGCGGTGAGTGTGCGCACCAGCGACATGGTCGACTCGGTGCGGGCGAACGACAGCAACGCCATGCCGGGGACGGCGAAACGCTGCCGCGCGATCGAATGCGGGCGGGTGAAGCCGAGCAGCCCGGCCGCGCCGTGGATGCGGCCGATGCCGGACTCCCCCACGCCGCCGAACGGCAGCGCGGGAATAGCCGCGTAGGCGGCCGGGCTGTTCACCGAGGTGGCGCCGACGCGCAGTCGCCGGGCGATCTCCATGCCGCGCTTGCGGGAGAACACCGTCGAGGCCAGGCCGTAGCGCGAGGCGTTGGACAGCTGGATGGCCTCCTCGACATCGCGCACGCCGCGCACGGTGAGGGTGGGACCGAAGGTCTCCTCCACCACGGCCGCCGAATCCTCGGGGGCGTCGAGCAGCACGATCGGGTGCACGAACGGCGCCTGGATGGACTCCCGGCCGCCGACGATCGGCGTCGCGCCCTTGTCGAGGGCGTCCTCGACGTGCTCGGTGACGACCGTGACCTGGGCGGGCAGCGTCATCGGGCCGTAGGAAGCGTCCGGGCCCGAGCCCGGCTTCAGCTCGGCGACCCGGGTGCGGACCTCGGCGAGGAATTCCTCGAGCACCGATTCGACCACATAGCAGCGTTCGGTGCCGACGCAGGTCTGCCCGGAGTTGGCGATGGCCGACCAGACGATGGCGTCCGCGGCCGCGGCGACATCGGCGTCCTCGGCCACGATCGCCGCGTCCTTGCCCCCGCATTCCAGGACCACCGGGGTCAGGCGCTGCGCGGCGGCGGCCATGATGCGCTTGCCGGTGGCGGTCGAGCCGGTGAAGGCGATCATGTCGACGCCGGATTCCACCAGCGCGCGCCCGGTCTCGCCGGCACCGCTGACCACGCTCAGGATGCCCTGGGGCAGATCCGGATTGGCCTTGACGAAGGCCTCGGCGAACCAGTGCCCGACACCCAGGGTGAGCTCGCTGGGCTTGAACACGACGGTGTTGCCCGCGGCCAGCGCGTAGGCGATGGACCCGTTGGGGGTGTACACGGGGTAGTTCCACGGGCCGATCACGCCGACCACGCCGTGCGGGCGCTGCTCGATGACGGCTTCGTGGTTGGCCATCAGCAGGCCGGGAAAGACCTTCTTGGGCTTCAGCACCTTGCCCGCGTTCTCGGCGGCCCAGTTCAGATGCTCGACGGCGGTGATCACCTCGAGATACGCGTCCTCGAGCGGCTTGCCGTTCTCGGCCTTGATCAGCGCGCAGAACTCATCGATGTTATTCACGATGCCAGCGGCCCAGCGTAGGAGTGCCCGCTTCCGCCCGGTGAACCCGAGTTCACTCCAGGTCCGCGCCGCGGTGCGGGCGCGCGCCACCGCGGCGGCGACGCTCTCGGCGTCGTCGACCGTCCAGCTGCCGACCTGCGCACCGGTGGCCGGGTTCACCGTGTGCACCATCTTCGCAGAAATGGGGGCGGTAGTGGGGGTTTCGGTCATTCTCGACCATCCTTCAGATAGCTCGACGGCGGCCCCGCACGACACAGGCCGGGCAGGGCGCCCACGGGTTCCAGCAGACCGCGCGGCCTATTGACAGGCCGCGCCAGCCACCGTTAAGTTAATCGTAATTCTCGATAAGTTAATCACGATTCTCTTCAGTTGCAAAGGGCTGTCGCGGCACGGCGCCACTGCGGGGAACGACGAATCCGGAGGGAGAGCGCAAATGCTGCGCACCCGATTCACCGAGGCCTTCGGTGTCGAGCACCCGATCGTGCAGGGCGGGATGATGTGGGTCGGCCGGGCCGAACTCGCCGCCGCCGTGTCCGAGGCGGGCGGGCTGGGCATCCTCACCGGGCTGACCCAGCCGACGCCGCAGGCGCTGCGCGAGGAGATCGCCCGGACCAGGGACCTCACCGACAAGCCGTTCGGGGTGAATCTGACGATCCTGCCGTCCATCACGCCCCCGCCGTACGCGGAATACCGGCAGGCGATCATCGACGGCGGCGTGCCGATCGTGGAGATCGCGGGCGGCAATCCGGCCACCCACCTGCCCTTCCTCAAGGACGCGGGCATCAAGGTGCTGCACAAGTGCACCAGCGTCAAGCACGCGCTCAAGGCCCAGCAGGTGGGCGTGGACGCGGTGAGCATCGACGGCTTCGAATGCGCCGGACACCCCGGTGAGAACGACACCCCCGGCCTGGTGCTGATCCCCGCCGCGGCGCGCGAGCTGGAGATCCCGATGATCGCCTCCGGCGGCATCGCCGACGCGCGCGGGCTGGTCGCGGCCATGGCGCTGGGCGCCGACGGGGTCAATATGGGCACCAGGTTCCTGTGCACCGTGGAGTCGCCGATCGCGCACGCCGTGAAGGAGAAGATCGTGACCAATACCGAGCTGGACACCAAATTGATCTTCCGGACCATGAACAACACCGCCCGGGTGGCCGACAACGCGGTCAGCCGCGAGGTCATCGAGATCGAGCGCGGCGGTGGCACCTTCGCCGATGTGCGCGAGCTGGTGGCGGGCGCGCGGGGCCGCAAGGTCTACGAGAACGGCGATCTGGACGCGGGCATCTGGAGTGTCGGCCAATGTCAGGGGCTGATCCACGACATCCCCACCTGCGCGGAGCTGGTGGGCCGGATCGTGCGCGAGGCCGAGGATCTCATCGCGGGTCGTCTGGCCGGTGCGCTGGTCGGGGCGGTGGCCCGATGAGCGAGAGCGTGCTGATCCAGGAGGAACACGGCGTCCTGCGGCTCACCATCGACCGTCAGGCGCGGATGAACGCGATCGACCTGGCGACCATGGACGAGCTCGGCGAGCTCATCGCCGCGGCGCACACCCGGCCCGAGGTACGGGTGATCGTGCTGACCGGGGCGGGCAAGGCTTTCTGCACCGGCGCCGATCTGGCCGCC
Source organism: Nocardia sp. SSK8 (assembly GCF_037034205.1). NCBI lineage: Bacteria > Bacillati > Actinomycetota > Actinomycetes > Mycobacteriales > Nocardiaceae > Nocardia > Nocardia sp. SSK8. The sequence goes on along the minus strand of NZ_JBAGKD010000002.1, from coordinate 91,478 downwards.
GCGGCCGCGGCCGGAGGCAACGAGGCCGCTCCCGAGCGGATCATGGACAGCGCCAACGGCGTGATCCGCGCGATCGTGGACTCACCGCTGCCGGTGATCGCGCGGGTCAACGGGCCCGCCGCCGGGGTGGGCACCTCGATCGTGCTGGCCGCTGACCTGATCTACGCCGCCGACACCGCCTATCTGCTGCTGCCGTTCACCTCCATCGGCCTGATGCCCGACGGGGGCGCCACCGCCATGGTCGCCGCCGCGATGGGCCGGGCGCGCGCCGCGGAAATGGCCCTGCTGGGGGCCCGGCTGCCCGCGCCCGAGGCCGCCGCTGCCGGGCTGATCACCCGCAGCCTGCCCGCCGCCGAGCTCGATGCCGAGATCGACGCGGTGGCCGCCAAACTCGCCGCCGGTCCCCGCCGCGCCCTCGAGCTCACCAAGGCCGCGATCAATGCCGCGACTCTGGCCGAACTCGACGCCGCCCTGGACCGGGAGAAGAAGGGGCAGTCCGAGCTGCTCGTCTCCCCCGATTTCCTCGAGGGCATGACCGCCATGCTGACCCGCCGCCCACCGCGTTTCGCCGGTGCGCCCGCTCCGATCGCCGACCCGGCCTAGTCCACGCTCCCGAGGAGACGTTTCCGATGACCCCTGCCGCCGAACCGCTGCGCTCGCGCCGCAATCACTGGATGAACCAGATCGCCCTGCACGCCACCACCCAGCCCGACGCGCCCGCGCTGCGCTTCCTCGGCCACACCACCACCTGGGGCGAGCTGCACACGCGGGTCCAGCGCCTGGCCGACGCGCTCGCCCGCCGCGGCGTGGCCCCCGGTGACCGGGTGATGATCCTGATGCTCAACAACACCGAGTACATCGAGACGGTGTTCGCCGTGAACACCCTCGGCGCCATCGCGGTGCCGGTGAACTTCCGGCTCACCCCGCCCGAACTGGTGTACCAGGTGAACGACAGCGGCAGCGCGGTGCTGGTCACCGACGCGGTGCTGGCCCCGCTGGCCGCCGCGGTGGCCGCGGCCACCGACACGCTGCGCACCCGGATCGTGGTCGGCGCGCCGACCGGTGACGGTGTGCTCGGCTACGAGGACCTGATCGCCGAGGACGGCGCACCGCACGAACCGCGCGATGTCCCCGAGGATTCAGCCGCGCTGATCATGTACACCTCGGGTACCACCGGCAACCCCAAGGGCGCGGTGCTGACCCACCTCAATATGCAGGCCCAGGCGCTGACCTGTATCCGGGCCATGCGCTACACCACCGACGACATCGCCTTCTGCGCCTCACCGCTGTTCCACATCGCCGGATTGGGCAGTATCGCCAGTTGTTTCGTGCTCGGCACGCTCACGGTGATCCATCCGCTGCAGGCCTTCGACGCCACCGAGGTGCTCGACGCGTGGGAACGCGAACGCGCCACCTCGGTGTTCCTCGTGCCCGCGCAGTGGCAGATCGTGTGCGCCGATCCCAGTGTGCCGCAGCGGGATCTGCGGCTGCGGGTGATCAGCTGGGGTGCCGCCCCCGCCTCGGACACCGTGCTGCGGGCGATGGCCGAGACCTTCCCGGACGCGCTGAACGTGGCGGTGTTCGGGCAGACCGAGATGTCGCCGATCACCTGCGTGCTCGACGGCGAGGACGCCATCCGCAAGCTCGGTTCGGTCGGCAAGCCGATCCCCACCATCGCGACCCGCGTCGTCGACGACGAGATGAACGATGTCGCGCCCGGCGAGATCGGCGAGATCGTCTATCGCGGACCGACCATGATGCGCGAGTACTGGAACAACCCGCGCGCCACCGCCGATGCCTTCGCCGGGGGCTGGTTCCACTCCGGCGATCTGGTGCGGCGCGACGAGGAGGGCTTCGTCTATGTGGTGGACCGCAAGAAGGACATGATCATCTCCGGCGGCGAGAACATCTACTGCGCCGAGGTGGAGAACGTGCTCTTCGCCCACCCGCGCATCCGCGAGGCCGCGGTGATCGGCCGGGCCGACGACAAGTGGGGCGAGGTGCCCGTGGCCGTCGTCGCAGTGGAGGACGACGCGGCCATCGAGCTCGCCGATCTCACCGAACACCTCAACGCGCACCTGGCCCGCTACAAGCACCCCAAGGCGCTCGTCGTGGTCGAGGCACTGCCGCGCAATGCCGGGGGCAAGGTCGTCAAGCACCAGCTACGCACCCAGCACGGCGCGGCGGCGATCAGCGGCTGAGGAACTCCCCGATGACCGGGTAGGTCGATTCCGCGGCGGTCGGACTGGCCAGCAGGCCCAGATGACCGCCGCGGACCTCGACGTATTCCGCCTCGGCGTGCGGCAGCACCTCCAGGCCCCGGCGCACCGCGGCGGCGGGCACCACCACGTCACCGCGGCTGCCGATCAGCAGCACCCGGCAGGTGACCTTGGCCAGCTCGATCACCAGATCCGAGCGCAGCCGGACCGAGCCGGTGGCCAGCTCGTTGCGCAGCACCAGGCTGCGGTGGATCTGCCAGTACGAGCGGCCGGGATAGCCGGGCATGCTCGACATGAACCGGTCGGTGGCCGCCATCCGGGCCAGTGCCTCGGTGTCGAGGGCGTTGCGCGCCAGGAACATCGGCCGGGCCAGCTCCCGGTCGAAGGCCTGCAGCCGGAAGCCGATCCGCACGAACTCCTGCGGGATCCCGCCCATGATCTTGGTCGCCAGAGCCATCTCCCGGCCACCGGTGACCTTGCCGACCAGCCGCAGCGGCGCCAGCATGGCGGTGCGGCGCTGATCGATGGGCGGGGCGAGCGCGGTGATCGAGGCGATCGGCAGGTCGGCGTGGGCGGCCGCGGTGAGCAGCGACATCACGCCGCCCAGCGACCAGCCGATCAGGTCGACCGGGCCATCGTGGTCCTCGGCGACGCGCCGCACGGCCTCGGGCAGGATGTCGTGGGTCCAGTCCTCGAGGCCGAGATCGCGGTCGGCGTAGCCGAAGTGGCCGTAATCGATGACATAGACCTGCCTGCCCTGCTCGAGCAGGTACCGCACCAGGCTCTGGCCGGAGCGCAGGTCGAAGCAGGACGGGGTGACCGCCAGCGGCGGCACCAGCAGCACCGGATTACCCGTCGCCGCGCTCGCGCGGTCGTAGCGCTTCAGGTGACGGTGCCTGCCCTCGTAGACCGTCGTCGAGGGCGCCGGGTCGTCCGGCTCGATGCCCTCGCCGAACGACACCGACCACACATTGCGCACCGCGCGCGGCACATCGGCAATCAACCCCACGGACCCAGTCCCCTTACTCCACCCATCGCTGCCGGTCGGCAGGCATTTCCGTCATTCGCTCAGGCCGCTGGACGCTCGGGCTCGGTGCGCACCACGTCGTCCCGGCGGCTCGCCGACGGCGTCAGCGGCCGCGCGAACAGGGCCTGGGCCGCACCGCGCAGCAGATCGGCCAGACCACGGTGACCCGCGGGCAGCCGCAGTACGCTCCCGACCGTGGTGGTCGCCGACGGCGTCGGGCGGTGCCCAGCGAACCGGTCGGCCAGCCAGTTCAGGCTCAGCGGCGTCGAGATCGGCAGCAGGCCCAGGTGCTCGCTGCACCGGTCGCGCAGGTAGGTCACCTGGGCGCCGTGCGCGCGGTAGCGGTCCACGAGCGCGTCGATGCCCTCGGCGGCGATGATCTGGTCGTGCACCGACTGCACCACCAGCAGCGGCACCTCGGGCGCGACAGTGCCCAGCTCCAGGTCGGCGAACATCGCGACCAGCTCGGCGAGCACGAGCACTTCGGCGATCGGGAGCGAGCTGGTGTGCCGGTCCAGGTTGTACCGGCACAGCCGCAGCACGGCCGCACCGGTGGTGCTGCGGGCCGCGCGGTCGAGGATCGCGCGACCCTCCTCGGAGATGTGCGTCTCGATGGCCGCGTCGAAGGCGGGGTAGACCCGCCGCAGCGCCGCGACGACCAGCGTCGGCAGGCCCGCGTGCCAGCCGCCGTTGAGCCGGTGGAAGGTCTCGACCAGATCGCCCACCGGGGAGCCGAGCACGGCACCGGCGATATCGAGTTCGGGCGCGTAGGTGGGCGCGACCTCGGCCGCCCAGGAGGTGGCCAGGCCGCCGCCGGAGTAGCCCCACAGGCCCACCCGGCAATCGGCGTCGAGGCCGAGCGGGGCGAACTGCTGGGCGGCGCGCACGCCGTCGAGGGTGCGGTAGCCGGGTTCGCGCGGGGCGCCCCAGGCACCGAGCATGCCCTCGTGGTCGGGGATCGACAGGGCCCAGCCGCGCTTGAGCGCGTCCACGAAACAGAGCAGCTCGACGTGGGCGAAGGTGCCGATCGCGCGCGAGCCCTTCTGCAGCGAGTAGGACGGGAAGCCACGCGAGGAGATGGCGTCGATGGCGCACTGGAACGACAGCAGCGGGGTGTCGGCGATGACGCCGCCGACCGGCGCGATCACGGTGGTCACCGCGGCGTCGGGCCGCCCGTTGAGGTCGGTGGTGCGGTAGAGCAGCTGCCAGGCGGTCGCCCGCAGCGGAACCAGGCCGAAGGCGGCCAGCTCGACCGGGCGCGAGCGCAGCACGGTGCCCTCGGGCGCCTGCTCGTAGCCGGGCGCGGGCAGGTAGAACGGGTCGTCGTCGGGCAGCACGGCCCGTGCGGGCGCGGGCCAGCTCTCGGCGCGCAGGTCTGCCGAGCCGGGGACGGACAGCGTCATCGATGTCTCCTAGTCGCGGGTACATCGACCAGATTAGTGGTACCCGAGGTACCACACAAGTGTTGCCGCTACTTCTTGTTACATCTATTTCGCCGCGGCGGGCGTGAGCAGGTCGGCGATCGGGGTCAGCGGGTTGAGCGTGACCCCGGACTTGCGCAGACTGTTGTCGATGATCGCCCAGATGGCTTCCTGCAGGTAGGACGACAATTCCGGGGCGTCGAGGGGCTGCATGGACTGGCTCAGCCAGCGGTTGACACTGCCGTCGACGAAGCCGACCAGGCCGAAGGCCATCGGTTCGGCGATCGTGGTCGGCGCGCCCTGTGCCCGCAGGGCGTTCTCGAACACCTCACGCACGGTGCCCGCGATGGCGATCTTGGTGCCGGAGACGAGCGGGGAGTTGCGCCGCCCGTCGCGGCCCTCCGACCCGGCGCCGAGAAAATAGTGCAGACGCGGATTGACCGCGATCCAGTCGACATAGGCGTCCACCGAGCGCGCGATCGCCTCGGCGACGGTGCCCTGCGGATTGAGCGTCGGCTCGAGCACGGCCATCAGGTCGTCGAGGATGCGCGCACGCAGGTGCTCGTCGAGGTCGTGGCGGTCCTTGAACAGCCGGTAGAGCACCGAGCGCGGGACCTCGGCCAGATCGGCGATCTCCTGCACGCCGACCGAGGCACCCTTGGCCCGCACCGCGGCCAGGGCGGCGGCGAGGATCCGTTCCCGGCGGTCGGCCCGATGCCGGTCCCAGCGGCTGGCCCGGCCGTCGGCGCGCTCTGCGGTCACAGTTCCTCCGTGTTTTTGGAGCGCTGGCGCGCTCGGGCGGGGCCCTTCGGGCCCCTGATCTTCCCTCCCTACGGGTACTCCTTCGTCGCACCCTTCGGTCAGTCCAGATCAGGGCGGGCCCCGCGAAAAACACTAGACACATCAGGGTTCGCGGTGGTTCCCCGGCTCCCGGTAGGCGTCCGGGAGCCGGGGTTGCTCAGTTACTCACCGACGCGTCGCGCGGCAGTCCGAGCATCCGCTCACCGATCACGTTGAGCTGCACCTCGGTGGTGCCGCCGTAGATGGTGGTGGCGCGGCCCGCGATGAGCTGTTCCATCGCGTGGTCGCTGCGCTCGCCCGGCACCGAGACCACCCCGGCGATGCCGAGCTCGGCGACGACGAACTCCGAGATGGCCTGTCCCAGCGCCATGCCCAGCAGCTTGCCGACACTGGAGGTGGTCGACACGTCGATCCCGGACAGCTGCTTGAGCACCACCCGCGAACCGATCACGTCCACCGCGCGGCTCTCGGCCATGAGCTCGCCGACCCGGTAGCGCGCCACCGGCGAGAGGTCCCGGCCCACCGCGAAGCGCAGCAGGTCGGTGTCGGTGGCGTAGGCCTCCATCTTCTGGCTCAACGCCACGCGCTCACCCGCGAGGGTGGTGCGGGCGACGTGCCAGCCGTCGTCGACCGCGCCGACCACGTTCTCGTCGGGGATGAACACCTCGTCGAGGAAGACCTCGTTGAACAGGGCCGAGCCGGTCATCTCGCGCAGCGGGCGCACGGTGATGCCGGGCGAGGACATGTCCAGCACGAAGTAGGTGATGCCCTCGTGCTTGGGCTTGTCCGGGCTGGTCCGCGCGATGAGCATGGCCCATTCGGCGAACTGCGCGACGGTGGTCCAGATCTTCTGGCCCGTCACCTGCCAGCCGCCCTCGACCTTGACCGCCTTGGTGGTCAGGCTCGCCAGGTCCGATCCGGCGCCCGGTTCGCTGAACAGCTGACACCAGACGACCTCACCGCGCAGGGTCGGCACCACGAGTTCGCGTTTCTGCCGTTCGTCGCCGTGCGGCACGATCGCCCCGACCGCCCAGGTGCCCATGAGCAGCTGCGGCATCGGGATCCCGGAGGCCTTGATCTCCTGGGCGATGACGACCTGCTCGAGCGGCGAGGCCGAGCGGCCGTAGGGGCGCGGCAGGTGCGGCAGGTTCCAGCCGCCGTCACCGAGGGCGACCAGCTGGTCGTCCTCGTCCTCGATCGCGGCGATCACGGCCAGCTCGGCCTTGATCTCCGCCCGGATGCGGTCCGCCTCGGCGGGCAGTTCCAGCTCGCTCGACAGCGTCAGGCCCGACAGCGCGTAGCCCGCCACCGCCTCGGCCCGCTCGTCGCGGGCACCGAGCAGACCCCGCAGGGCCAGCGCGCGCCGGTAGTACAGGTGCGCGTCGTGCTCCCAGGTGAAGCCGATGCCACCGTGCACCTGGATGCAATCCTGGGCCACCTGCACCGCGGCGTCGGGAATGATCAGCCCGGCGATCGCGGCGGCGTAGTCGGCGTTCGCGTCGGCCCGGTCCAGCGCGAACGCCGCGTCCCACAGCACCGCGCGCGCCTTCTCCAGCGCGATGCCCATCTGGGCGCATTTGTGCTTGACGCCCTGGAACTGCCCGATCGGGCGGCCGAACTGCACCCGGGTCTTGGCGTATTCGGCCGCGGTCGACACACACCACGACATCACGCCGACCGCTTCGGCGCCGAGCACCACCGCGGCCACCGAGCGCACCCGCTCGGCGGACACCGCCAGCACCCGCTCCCGCGGCACCTCGACCGCGTCCGCCCGCAGCCGCGCCGAACCGCGCAGGACGTCGATGGTGTCCTGCGCGGTCACGGTCAGTTCGATGTTCTCGAACGCGACCCATCGCGGCGTGCCGTCGACGGTGACCGGCGCGAGGATCACATCGGCGCCCAGCGCGCCGAGCACGCCGTCGGCCGTGCCGTCCACCACCAGCGCGCCGTCTCGCTCGGTGCCGGTCAGCGCCGACGCGGTGGCCACCGCCCCGGTGCGCGAGCCGTCGGTGAGTCCGGGCAGCTGGGCCGCGGCCCATGCCCCGCCCGCCTGCGCCAGCACCGCGCTGGCCAGCGCGGTCGGCACGAACGGACCCGTGTGCAGGCCGCGCCCGAGCGGTTCGAGCGCGACGGCCAGGGTCAGCAGCCCGGCGTCCTGCCCGCCGAGCTCCTCGGCGACGTGCAGGCCGAGCAGGTCCTGCGCGACGAGCGCGTCCCAGTACGGCAGTTGCTTGCCCGCGTCACTGGATTCGACAGCGGCCCGGACGGTGTCGGGTGTGATGGTGCGCTCGACGAAGCCGCGCACGGAGTCGGCGAGGGCCAGGTGGTCCTCGCTGACGCCGACGCCGAGCTCATAGCTGGTGCGCGCCATGGCTAGCTGGTCTCCTTCAGCCGCGCCGCGACCTCGTCGATGGTCCACGGGCCGTCGGTCTCCACCGTGCGCACGTCGTGCCACCCGGCCAGCTCCACGATCGCCCCGCCCTGCACCGCGAACACCTTGCCGGTGAGCGGGCAGTCGGCCTCGGCCAGATGCGCCACCAGCGGCGAGATGTTCGACGGCGCGAACGCGTCGAACTCGCCCTCGGGCACCTCGGCGGCGAACAGCGCGCCCATGCCCGGGGTGGCCAGGGTGAGCCGGGTGCGCGCGATCGGGGCGATCGCGTTGACCCGCACGCCGTAGCGCTCGAGCTCGTCGGCGGCCACCAAGGTCAGCGCGGCGATCCCGGCCTTGGCGGCGCCGTAGTTGCCCTGCCCGGCGTTGGGCATGAAGGTGCCCGAGGCCGAGGCGGTGTTGATCACCGCGGCGTTGACGGTGTTGCCCGCCTTGGTCTGAGCCTTCCAGTAGGCCGCGGCGTGGTGCAGGGTGGCCGCGTGGCCCTTGAGGTGCACCGCGATGACGGCGTCCCACTGGGATTCGTCCATGCCTGCGAGGAAGGCGTCGCGCAGGATACCCGCGTTGTTGACGACCACATCGAGGCGCCCGAACTCCGCGACCGCCTGGTCGACGAGTCCCTTGGCACCGTCCCAGGTGGCGATGTTGTCGGTATTGGCCACGGCCCGGCCACCGGCGGCGACGATCTCGTCGACCACCTGCTGGGCCGGACCGGCGTCGGTGCCGGTGCCGTCGTTGGCGCCACCGAGATCGTTGACCACCACCGCCGCGCCCTCGCGGGCGAACAGCAGCGCGTGTTCACGGCCGATTCCGCGACCGGCGCCGGTGATGACGGCGACGCGTCCGTCGAGCTTTCCCATCAGTGTTGTCTCCTAGTTGAATTCGACGCGACCGTCGGTGATGGCCAGTGCGCCCGCCGCCTCGGTCTCGAAGGCGTAGACGTTCGGCGCGGTGCGCCAGAAGGTGGTGGTGATGTCCTGGCCGGGCAGCACCGGTTTCGCGAAGCGCACGGCGAGGCGGCGCAGGCGGGCGGTGTCACCACCGGCGAGTTCGGTCAGCGCGGCCCACGAGGTGAACGCCATGGTGCACAGGCCGTGGTTGATGATGCCGGGCAGGCCCGCCATCCGGGCGATCTCGTCGTCGAGGTGGATCGGCATCGGATCGCCGGAGGCCGGTGAGTACCGGAAGGTCTGGTCCTCGTCGATGTGGGCGGTGACCCGCGCGGCGGGGTCGCCCGCCCGGTCGGCGTCGGTGATCCGGTGGTCGGGGGCCTGTTCGCCCTCGCCCGGGCCCGCGTCGACCTTGCGGAAGAACGCGGTCATCCACTGCTCGTTGACCAGTTCGCCTGCCGCGTCCCGGGTTTCGGCGTAGATCACCACCGTGGAGCCGTTGGGCTTGCCCACGTACCCGATCGGCTTGGCCCGCACCACCAGGTCGTCCCCGGCCACGATCGGCCGGTGGAACACGAAGTCCTGCTCGCCGTGGACCAGTTTCATGAGCAGTTCGACCGGCGCCACCGACAGGGCGGCGGGGGCCATCGAGGTGAAGACCGGCACCACCGCGAACACCGGCGGCGCGACCTGCCCGCTGCGGTGCGCCTCGATCGGATCATTGGTCGCGGCGGCGTATTCCGCGATCCGTTCGGCGGTCACCGAGAACCGTTCCGCGTCGGTCCACTCCCCCAGCGCGGAGCCGTCGAAGACGACTCCGGCCGATTCGGAGGTGGTCATGCCGCCGAGCCGACGAGCTCGGTGAACTTGGCCATCGACGCCTTCAGGTCGGCCTCGGCGTGCTTGGCCACGGCCTTGCCGATCGGGCCGACGATCATGGTGCCCTTGAAGCTCGCGTCGAACTTGGCCGCGGAGCCGGTCGCGGCGGGTTCCACCTCGAGCGCGAATTCGACGGTGACTCCGGCCATGCCGGTGCCGGTGATCTTGAGGAACTTCTGCGGGTCGACCTCGGCGACGGTCCACTCGATCTTGTTGGCCATGTTCATCACCGAGACGACCTCGATGAACCGCGAACCGGCGGTGAGCTCGGCGGGCAGCTCACTGCGCCAGCCCTGGTGGATGGTGAGCCACTCCTCCCAGTTGGCCAGGTCGCTCAGGCGCGCCCATGCCTGCTCGGGGGTGACGGGAAGTTCGGTGGAAACGGACACAGATGCCATGGGAGTACTCCTCGTTGAGTGGTGGAAACGTCGGGGAAAGGTCAGCGGACGGCCGGGCGGTAGGCGGTCACCACGACCGCGCCGCCGAGCCCGATGTTGTGCTGCAGGGCGATCCGGGCGCCCTCGACCTGGCGGGCGTCGGCGGTGCCGCGCAGCTGCCAGGTGAGTTCGCTGCACTGCGCCAGGCCGGTGGCGCCGAGCGGATGGCCCTTGGAGATCAGGCCGCCGGAGGGGTTGACGACCCACTGACCGCCGTAGGTGGTGGCGTTGTCGTCGACGAGGCGGCCGCCCTCGCCGGGCGCGCACAGGCCCAGCGCTTCGTAGGTGAGCAGTTCGTTGGTGGAGAAGCAGTCGTGCAGCTCGATGACGTCCACGTCCTCGGGGCCGATCCCGGCCTGCTCGTAGACGCGCAGCGCCGCGGTGCGCGACATGTCGGAGCCCACGAGGTTGATCGCGGTCGGGTCGGTGAAGGTCGAGGTGAGGTCGGTGACCATCGCCTGGCCGACCATCTCCACCGCGCGGTCCGCCAGATCGTGCCGGTCGACGAACGCCTCACTGGCCAGGATCACCGCGCCGGACCCGTCGGAGGTCGGCGAGCACTGCAACTTGGTGAGCGGACCGTAGATCTGCTTGGCGGCGAGGACTTCCTCGAGGCTGTATTCCTTCTGGAACTGCGCGTACGGGTTGTTCACCGAGTGCCTGTGGTTCTTGACGCCGATCTTGGCGAACTGCTCGGCGGTGGTGCCGTAGCGCTGCATGTGCTCCTTGCCCGCGGCGCCGAACATGTACGGCGCGGGCGGCATGGCGAACTCCTGGAGCTCGGCCAGCGCCAGCAGGTGCCGCATCATCGGCTGCTCACGGTCGTCGAAGGTCGACCCGAGCGATCCCTTCTGCATCTTCTCGAAGCCCAGCGCCAGGGTGCATTCGGCCAGCCCGCCCCGGATCGCCTGAGCGGCGAGGTAGAGCGCGGTCGAACCGGTGGAACAGTTGTTGTTCACGTTGACGATCGGGATGCCGCTCAGCCCCAGTTCGTAGACCGCGCGCTGCCCCGACGTCGACTCGCCGTAGACGTACCCGACGTAGGCCTGCTCGACCTGGTCGTAGCCGATCCCCGCGTCCTCGAGCGCCTTGGTGCCCGCTTCCCGGGCCATGTCCGGGTAGTCCCACTCCAGCTCACCGGGCTTCTCGAACTTCGTCATGCCGACGCCGACGACGAACACCTTCTGTGTCATATACGCACTCCCGTGTCGCGCGTGCCCCGAATACCTGGGACACCGTGTCCCTGCAATTTAGGTTGGACACGTCGTCCAGGTCAATACCCCGGGCGAAACCCGTTCTACCCCGGTCACGGCCGGGATAAAGTCGCGCGATTTCCGCCCGCGCCGGGCCTTGATGGGATATACGTCCCGGATACTTCCGACGACGAACGGCCCGGCGAATCATGTCGCCGGGCCGTTCGTCGTCGCGCGAATTCGGCTATCCGTCAGCACTTTCGGTGCGCGAGGCGACGATCCGGTCGAGGTCACGCAGGGCTTCGGAGAAGACGACCGGCGGCACCTCGGCCAGGGGAACCACCGCGCCGTCGCGCAGGAACCGCAGGTCACCGATCTCGACCTCGGACTGGGCGAAGTAGCCGGAGAAGCCGCAGCGCAGGGCGGCGGTCAGGCCGTGGCCCACCGGCTTGGTGGCCTGGTTCTCGCTGTACTGGCCGTGGGTGGACCAGCCGCGGGCCGACAGCATCGGCACGGCTACCTGCCCTTGGACGGCCTGTCCGACATACCGGGTCGAGCGTTCTCCGGTCAGTTCGGCCGGGGTGGCCGAGAAGAACGCGCGCGCCACCTGCTCGACCGGCTGCACCACCCCGCGCCGCGCGAGCTCATCCCGCCAGTGCGTCAGGGCGCCTTGCTGTTCCAGTTCGACGGGGTGGACGGCGGTGAGCGGACCGGTGCGGTCGAGGTCGTCGAGCAGACCGATCGTGCCGGTGCGGTCGCGCCAGAGCAGGGCGGGCAGCAGGGCGGCCCCGGCGGGCAGGGAGAGCAGCCGGGTCAGTTCGCCCGGGGTCAGGGTGCCCGTGGTGGCGACAAGCCGGTCCACCAAACCGGTGCGCATGCGGCGGGCCTGGTCGCGCAGAAGTTCCCGGTGTGCGCACAAACCCTGGTAGGCCGGGTCGCCGCGCACGGCCGACGGCACCGATTTCAGGGTCTTGCCCGCGCGCTCGACCGATAGTTCGGCCTCGGTGCCGGTGGTCGACAGGGTGACGCGGTAGTCGCCGATGGTCGCCGCGGTGGGCGTCGCGGTGGCGATCCGCGCCTCACAGTCCCATTCCAGCCGGTCGGCACCGTCGACCCCGGCCACCTGGGCAAGATGGTCGAGGGCCACGGCGATGGCGGCGGCGTGGCTGATCCGGCGATTCGGGCCGAGTCTCGGTCCGCGTCCGGCACACTCGCGGATCGCCAGATACCGGTCGAGAACGGTCTCGCGCTGGTCCAGCGGCAACATGCCGAAGGCCGCGATGCCCTGTAGCGCATTGTTTTTCACGCGTTTGAGCACGTGGGCACGATTGCCACCCAGGACCGCGGAGACGATCTCGTTCGGCTCCAGCGCCAGGACGCGGCGCGCCTGCTCGGCGCCCACCTCTTCGATCGCGCGCAGCAGCGCGGCCCGGTCGTGCCGGACGACCTCGTCGGTGGGCAGCGCCCGGATCATCCGCCACAGCTGCGCGCCCTGCCCGAGCCCGAACAGCGGCAGCAGCGCGTCCGCGTCCCCGGCTCGCCTGCGCCACGCGAAGACCCGGCGCTGTTCGGCCACCGGCCGCGGGCGCAGTCCCTCGCGCAGTTCGACACGTTCGGTGTCGGTCAGTTCGGCACCGCCGAAGAATTCGGCCGCCTGCTCCTCGCCGCTCCACCGCAGGGCCAGCCACACGAAGCGCAGTCCGCGCGGGGCGAATCCGGCGGGCACGCTCTCCCACGCCGCCGGTTCCGGTCCGGACACCCGCTGCCAGGTGCGCTCGTCCACCAGGGCCCGGACGGTCTCGGCGCACGCCAGCGGCGCACCGGTGACCGCACCGCTCCCGTCGCGCCCGACCACGGCGTAACCCAGGTAGCGATCATCGGCGAAGGCCCGCTCGACCACGGCGTCATCCAGCGCGCCGACCCGGTACAGCGCGTCGAGGACCGCACCGACCGTGCCCCGGTCCAGCCAGCCGAGCGGCCGGAACACCAGCAGGCGCAACAGCGCGGTATCCCCCGCGGCGACCGCCCGCCCGGCCACCTCGTCGAGCAGCAACCGATTCCGCGCATCGACCCCGAGATAGCGCGCGACCAGCGCCCGCACCCGCACCGAGGGCCACGGCACGGCCAGCAGCTCCGCGATATCCGCCGAGTCGCCGACGGGAAACGCCGCGTCATAGACCTCGTCGAGCACCGCCGTCAGATCGCCGACATGGCCCTCCAGATGCCCCAGCGCCCGATCGTCCCCCTCGGCCAATCGCACCCGCACGCGATCGGCGATCACCCGCAGCTCACCCGGGTCGCCCGCGCACTGTCGCGCCCGCTCCACCAGCTCCCGCAGCGCGCGCCGCTCGTCCTCGACGACACTCACGTACTCCGCGGGGATCGGCCACGGCGCCACCTCGTTCTCGACCACGCCCGCCACGCTACAAGCGCCCACCGACAGCCCCGGCTACGGTGAAGAGGTGATCACCGTGCCCGAGGAGTTCGCCCGCAAGAAGCAGTACAGCGCAGACGAATCGGGCCGCCGCTGGATCGCCGCGCTCCCGCGCATCGTGGCCGAACTGCTGGACCGCTGGGGCTGCGTCCCCGACGGGGACATCCGGCACGGCGAGGTCGGCATCGTCGTCCCGGTCCGCCACCGCGACCTCCCACCGGCGGTCATCAAGGTGTCGTTCCCCCACCCCGGCAATGTGCACGAGCCCGACGCCTACGCGGCCTGGCAGGGCACCGGCGCCGTCCACCTCTACCGGCGCGCCGACGAACACTTCGCCATGCTCCTGGAGCGCGCCAACGACACCCTCGCCACCGTCACCGACAACGACGCCGCCCTCACCATCCAGGGCACCCTCACCCGCACCCTCGCCGTCGCAGCACCGGCCGACCTGCCCAGACTGCAGGACCGGATGGACGAGTGGACCGACGACATCACCCGCACCGCGGCCGCGTACGGTCACCCGATCCCCCGCCGCGTCCTCGACGCCGCCCTGGCCACGCTGCGCGACCTGGGCGGCGACCAGCCCGCCCTACTCGTCCACGGCGACCTGCACGACGCCAATATCCTCGCCGGACAGCGCACCCCCTGGCTGGCCATCGACCCGAAATGCCTCGTCGGCGACCCCGCCTACGACGCCCTCAATGTCATCCGCAGCCCCCGCTTCGCCCCACTGCTCTTCGCCGCGAACCCGAAACCCCATCTCCTGCGCTACATCGAGATCTACAGCGCCGCTGCCGAACTCGACCCGATCCGCACCCGCCGCTGGATCCAGGCGGGCGCCGTCAAGGAAGCCCTCTGGGGCCGCGAACACGACGACCCCGACTGGCTGATCCACGCCACCGAACAGCTCGCCGAAATGCTGGTCTAGCGCCCAATTACGCACGGCGACACAACGTTTCGCTCGGCACGACAGGTTTTGATACGGTGTGCGGCGATGCCGATTCGGTGAGTCATGCACTGGAACATGTTGCAGGACAAAACCTTCGCTCTGCGCGAATCGGTGGCTCTACCGTCTTCACCCCCGCGGCGCCCGGTGCCGCGGTTGCGCGACGACGCGCGATGACCATCGTTGTCTCCGACAGGAGTTCGTGCTGTGCTGCCCCAGACCTCGGCCGATCCCGTGCCCGACCCGAGCTCGATCGCCGAGCAGGAGCGGGTGCCGCTGTACTCGCCGGAGTTCGCGGCCGATCCGCAGGGGACGTATCGGGCGATGCGGCGGCGGTTCGGGTCGCTGGCGCCGGTGGATCTGGTGCCCGGAGTGCCCGCCACGCTGGTGATCGGGTACCGCACGGCGGTGCAGATCCTCAACGATCCCGATCACTTCCCGGCCGACGCCCGGATGTGGCAGCGCACCGTTCCGGCGGACTGCCCCATCCTGCCGATGATGTGCGACCGGCCCAACGCGATCCGCACCTCCGGCGCCGAGCACACCCGCTACCGGCAGGCCACCGTGGCCGGGATCGCGGGTGTCGACCTGTACCGGCTGCACAGCACCGTCGAGCAGATCGCCCTGCCGGTGATCAATTCCTTCTGCGCCGACGGCAGCGCGGATCTGCTGAGCCAGTACGCCTTTCCGGTCATCTTCGCCACCATCAACGCCATGCTCGGGGTCGGCGAGGAACTCGGCGGGCGCATCGCCGCCGGGATGGCGCAGATGTTCGAGGGCGGCGAGACCGCGGTCCAGGGCGCCCAGATGCTCGAGGACTCACTCTATGACCTGGTCCGGCTCAAGCAGCTCGAGCCCGGTGACGACATCGCCACCCGCCTGGTCCAGCATCCGACCCAGCTCAACGACGAAGAGCTGATGAACCAGATGCTCACCATCTACGGCGCGGGCATCGAGCCCATGCTCAACCTGATCCTCAATACGGTGCGGCTGATGCTCACCGACCCGCGGTTCGCGGGCAGCCTGCTCGGCGGCAGCCTGTCCACCCGCGACGCCCTCGACGAAGTCCTCTACACCGACCCGCCGATGGCCAACTTCTGCACCACCTATCCCCGGCAGCCGATCCTGGTCGACAATGTCTGGCTGCCCGCGCACCAGCCGGTGGTGATCAGCATGGCCGCCTGCAACAACGATCCGGCCATCGGTTCCGGGGAGTTCCTGGACAATCGCGCGCACCTGTCGTGGAGCACGGGCCCGCACAGCTGCCCGGCCAAGTCGCCCGCCTACCTGATCGCCCAGGAGGCGATCGATCAGCTGCTCGACGCGCTCCCGGAACTCGAATTGGGCGTTCCCGCCGAGGAATTGGTCTGGCGGCCGGGCCCGTTCCACCGGGCGCTGGCGGCGCTGCCGGTGGTGTTCCCGAAGACGCCCCCGCTCGTCGTCCAGTGAGCGGCGCGTCCGGCCGGGACGTTCCCGGCCGGACGGCAGCGCGGGCGGTTACGCCCCGTCGATGTGCACCGGCAGGTGCCGGTGCCCGTTGGAGATGAAGCTGGGTACCGTGCCGAGGTCCTCGACCGGCACCGCCAGGCTCATCTTCGGGAACCGCTCGAACAGCGCGGGCAGCGAGACCAGCGCCTCCAGCCGGGCCAGCGGCGCGCCGAGGCAGTGGTGCGCGCCGTGCCCGAAGGCCAGGTGGGACTGGTTCTCCCGGCCCGGATCGAACGTGTCGGCGGTGTCGCCGTGGCGGCGCGGGTCGCGCCCGGCGGCGGCGTACCCGGCCAGGATTGCCTCGCCCTCGGCGATCCGGACCTCGTCGATCTCGATGTCGGACACCGCGAAACGCAGCGGCAGATGCGCCACCGGGGACTCGAACCGCAGCGTCTCCTCGATCACGTCGGGCCAGGTGACGCGGCCCTCGCGTAGGCCCTCGGCCACCTCGGGCCGGGTGAGCAGCACGGTGATGGCCTGGTCCAGGAGGTTCACCGTGGTCTCGTGCCCGGCCGAGATGACCAGCAGCAGGGTGGCGACCAGCTCTTCCTCGGTGAGCGCGTCGTCGCCCTCGTCGTCGCGCTGGGCGATGAGCAGGCTGGTCATGTCGTCGCCGGGCTGTTCGCGGCGCAGCGCCACCAGCTCCCCGAGGATGCGGTACATCTCGAGGTAGTTGGCCTGTGATTCCTCGGGGCTGAGCGTGGTGTCGAAGATGCCGTCCACGCACGTGCGCAGGCCGGGGCCCAGCGATTCCGGCACGCCCATCAGCTCCGAGATCACCTGGATCGGCAACGGATAGGCGAAATGCTCACGCAGATCGACGGTTTCGCCCGCGGGCACCCGGTCGAGCGCGTCGAGCAGCTCGGTGGTGATGCGCTCGACCTGCCCGCGCATGGCCTCGGTGCGCCGGGCGGTGAACGCGGGCGCCACCAGGCGGCGCAGCCTGCGGTGCTCGGGGCCGTAGGCGGTGAACATGTTCGGCACCGCCACCCACAGATACAGCGGCCAGTCGGCCGGGATCTCCCCCGCCACGAACGGCGGCCAGTGCCGCGAGGCGTCCTTGGACACCCGCGAATCGATGAGCAACTGCTCGAGCAGGGCCGCGTCGGTGACCGACCACGCGGGCACCCCACCCGGCAGTTCGACGCGGGTGGCGCGCCCACGCTCGCGCAACGCCACGTTCTCGCCCTGGATGTCGTTCCCCGTCGGATCGATTACCCACCGATTCGTCACCGATTCCACCATGAAGCCTCTCGATCACCGGTGTTCCGTCGACCCGTGCGCAGCGGTCGCAGCGAAACATGTTGCTGGACTGGACCTTCCGGTCCGTTCAGCGATGCTACCGCTGCACCCGAGGCCCTGCAGCGCCTCGGGCACAACGGTGCGAATCGGTCATCGAGGACAGTTTCAGCGCAGGGTGACGGTGGTGGGCAGGGCGGCGAAACCGCGGTTGTTGGAGGAGTGGATGCGCACCGCGTTGTCGGTATCGACCTCGAAATCGGCGACGGCGGCGACGATCTCCTCCAGGACCACCCGCAGTTCGAGCTGGGCCAGATTCGCCCCGAGGCAGTGGTGGCGACCGGAGCCGAAGGCCAGCGAGGCACCGGTGTCGCGGTCGAGATCGAAGGTGTCCGGATCGGCGAAGACCGATTCGTCGCGGTGCGCGGAGCCGGTGAGCAGCAGGATCCGGGCCCCGGTCGGGACGGCGACGCCGTGCAGGTCGAGCGGGGTGGTCGTGGTGCGCAGCTGGGACTGGGTGGCCGGGTCCCACCGCATGGACTCCGCGATCCAGTCGTCGATACGCCCGGCGAAGGCGGCGCGGCGCTGGTCCGGGTGCGCCGCGGCGGCGGCCCAGGCGTTGCCCAGGGTGAGCATCACCGTCTCGATGCCCGCGCCGACGAGCAGGATCAGCACCCCGACGATCTCCTCC
This sequence comes from Nocardia sp. SSK8, assembly GCF_037034205.1. Lineage (NCBI taxonomy): Bacteria > Bacillati > Actinomycetota > Actinomycetes > Mycobacteriales > Nocardiaceae > Nocardia > Nocardia sp. SSK8. Next base: position 73,421 of record NZ_JBAGKD010000002.1, on the reverse strand, counting down.
GGGGTGAGCCGGTCGTCGCCGTCGGCGGCGTCGAGCAGGCCGGAGAGCAGGTCGCCGGTGCGCTCCTGGCTGCGCGCGATGGTCAGTTCGGTGTAGTAGCCCACCAGCGCGCCGATCGCCTGCATCGCCTCCGGGCGCAGGTCGGTCGACTCGGCGTCGGTGTACATGATCTCCATGCCCAGCTTGCGCACCAGATCGCGGTCGGCCTCAGGGACACCGACCAGTTCGGAGATCACCTCGGTCGGGAACGGCCCGGCGATCTCGGCCATCAGGTCGAAGCTGCCGCGGGCCAGCGCGGGCGCCAGGGTCCGGCGGGCGATCTCGCGTAGTCGCGGTTCGAGCGCCTGCACCCGGCGCTGGGTGAACGCGCGCACCACCAGTCCGCGCATACGGGTGTGCTTGGGCGGGTCCATCGCCACGAACGAGAACATCTTCTCGGCCTGCGGACCCCAGAAGGCCGGTTCCATGCGCAGGCCGTTGGCGCTGGAGAAGCGCTCGGCGTCGCGCAGCGCCGCCAGCACGTCGGCGTGCCGGGAGAAAGCCCAGAAGTCGTCGGCCTCGTTGCGGTAGACGGGGGCCTCGTTTCGCAACCTGGCATAGTACGGGTAGGGATCGGCGTGGACGTCGAAATCAAAGGGGCTGAACTGCAGGGGCATGGTCGTGCCTTCTCGAGTCGGGCTGATCCCGACGACGGTAGTCGAGAGAAAGGAAGGGCGCCGTGGACTTCGAATCCGCCGCCGACCGGGTGGATGTCACCAAACCACACCCGGCCCGCCGGTATGACTACTGGCTCGGCGGTACCGCCAATTTCGAGGCCGACCGCAAGTCGGCCGACGCGGTGGCCAAGGCCTTCCCGTCGATCCACTTCGCCGTGCTGGAGAACCGCCGCTTCCTGCGCCGCGCCATCGACCACCTCGCGCGCACCGAGGGCGTGCGCCAGTACCTCGACATCGGCACCGGCCTGCCCACCGAGGGCAATGTGCACGAACTGGCCCAGGCGATCGCGCCCGCCTCACGCATCGTCTACGTCGACAACGACCCGATCGTGCTCTATCACGCCCGCGACCTCCTGGACAGCTCCCCCAGTGGCGCGACCGCCTATATCGATGCCGATCTGCGCGACCCCGCCTCGATCCTGACCCACCCGGCCCTGACCGGCACTCTGGACCTGGACCGGCCGGTGGCGCTGATGCTGTGCGCGGTGCTGCACTTCCTCACCGACGACGCGCAGGCCTACGCGGTGGTCCGGGAGCTGTGCGCGGCGCTGCCGTCCGGCAGCTACCTCACGCTCACCCACGCCACCAACGATCACCTCTCCGACGAGGACCGCGCCGAGACCGACGCGGCGAACCTGCGCAGTGGCGTGCCCTTCCGGACCCGCTCGACCGCCGAGTTCACCCGGTTCTTCGAGGGACTCGAACTGATCGAGCCCGGGATCACCTCGGTGATCGACTGGCGCCCCACCGAGTGGCGCCCGCATCCGCGCCGGGAGGCGGTGTCCATGCTCGGCGGGATGGCCCGGATCCCCTAGGCGTCCACGCGCAGGGCGAAGCGGAACCCGCAGCTGGTCTCCAGCGACGATGACGGGCTGTCGACCTCGGGGGCGCTGCGCACATCGATGCTGAGATCGTTGTCGTCGATGCCGTCGCGGAAGCGGTCGGCCAGCCAGAATTCGGTGTGCCAGGCCGTGCGCCCGGCCAGCGCGTCCCCGGGCTCGGGCCGGAAGTCGGTGCGGCGCACACAGATCGGGGTCTTCCCGTCGGTGTCGGGCGCCAGATACAGGACGACGGGCCCGTGCATGGCGGTCATCAGCTGGAGCACGTCGCCCGCGCCCTCGGTGGCCGCGACGGCGCGGTGACGGTGCTGTACTACCCCGGCGTGGTCAAGCATGGTGCACTCCTTGCAGATTCTCGACGTGTGGTCGGGTTGCCCGACACTATGGGTGGGCAAGGTTGGTTCAGGGTTGGTGCGGATCGAACGTTGCGAAGTTTCCGCGGGATTCCGCCGGGCCCGGTCAGTTGACCGCGGCCTCGGTCCAGGCGCGGGTGCGGATCTCCTCGACGGTCTGGTCGGGAGTCATGTCGGCGCGGCCGTTGATCACCATGCGCCGGAACAGATCCCCGCGCAGATGCACCGACCGCGGCAGCCGCTCGGCCAGCAACTGGGCAATGGCCGACTTGCCCGCCGCCTGAATCCCCGTGACGAGGATGATGGCCTGCTGCATCGGTGCTTTTCCTCCTGCGACAAATTCCACGCGGGTATTTCGGCGTGGGAAACAACGGCGGCGGACGGCCCGACATATTCCGTCGTCGACCTTTCGTGAGGTCCCTCACGGTAGACCAACCATACCGAGCCACTCACGCCATACCAAAGCCGCCGGATCACCGGATAGCTGATTCATTGCCCAGGTCTCGAAATCAGTGAAAAGAAGAGGTGGAAGCGCAGATTCAGTCGATAGCCGCTTTTCCGACACTCGTAGTTACACATAATACCCTCCAGGGTCCGTCACAGCCGTTTCACGCTTCGCATCGTCGCCGTTCACAGGGTTACCCTTCGGTAGCGTTCGATCGCATCGGCGATCGAAATCCCCCCGAGGCACCCTTCCGACGTATTCAGGAGTTCCCGTGTCGCATTCGCGTTTCGAGTCAATCGGCGCCTATCTTCCGTCGAATATCGTGTCGACCGAGGAATTGATTTCGCGTCTGTCCGTGCCGCCGTCGTTCGATCTGGAGAAGATCACCGGGATCAAGGAGCGCCGCGTGCGCGACACCTCCCCGGAGAACCAGGAGGACTCCTTCGCGCTGGCGATCGCGGCCGCGCGGGACTGCCTGTCCCGATCCCGGTATGCCCCGGGCGAACTGGAGGTGATCATCTCCTGTTCGATCACCCGCAGCGATCAGGGCACCCGGATGTACATGGAGCCCTCCTTCGCCTCCAGCATCGCCAAGCACCTGGGCGTGGAGTCGGCGATCACCTTCGACGTGTCCAATGCCTGCGCGGGCATGCTCACCGGTGTCTACCTGCTGGACCGGATGATCCGTTCGGGCGTGGTCCGCAACGGCATGGTGGTCAGCGGTGAGTCCATCACCCCGATCGCCGACACCGCGGTCACCGAGATCTCCGAGAAGTACGACCTGCAGTTCGCCTCGCTGTCGGTGGGCGACTCCGGCTGCGCGGTGGTGCTCGATCAGGCCGTCGACGAGGCCGACAAGATCCACTACATCGAATTGTTCACCGCCGCCGAGCATTCGCACCTGTGCCTGGGCATGCCCAGCGACAAGTCCTCCGGCGTGGCGCTGTACACCGACAACCGCAAGATGCACAACGAGGCGCGGTTCCTGCTGTGGCCGGACGCGCAGGGCGACTACCTCGCCGGGCAGGGGCGCGCCTTCGCCGACGAGGAGTTCGACTACATCATCCACCACCAGTTCGGCGCGGCGGCGGTGCCGTATCTGAACGCGGTGGCCGCACGGGAGTTCGGCGTGCCGATGCCGCCGGACCTGAATGTGATCGAGAAGTACGGAAACACCTCGACCACTTCGCATTTCATCGTGCTGCACGATCAGCTCTCGGACCAGAACATCGCGGCGGGCTCCAAGCTGCTGATGGTTCCGGCCGCCTCCGGTGTCGTCGCCGGTTTCCTGTCCACCACCATCTCCTCCCTGAAGGTCTGAGGTTCGTCATGGGCGTACGTATCCGAGCCACCGGCACCAGCACCGCCACCGACACGCACTCCGTCGTGGAACACAGCGGAAGCGCGGCACGGGAAGCCTTGCGGCGCGCCGGGATTCGCACCGACCAGGTGGGCGTGCTGATCAACACCGGCATCTTCCGTGATTCCAATACGGTGGAACCGGCCGTCTCCGCGCTGATCCAGAAGGCCGCGGGCGTCGGCCTGGACTACACCAAAGGCGACGCGCGCACCTTCTCCTTCGACCTGATGAACGGTGCGGTCGGCGTGCTCAACGCCGTGCAGGTCGCGGGCTCCATCCTGACCACGGGCAGCACCGAGCACGTGCTGATCGTCGCCGGTGATACCCATCCCTCGCTGTCGCGCTCGGCCGCCGACGCCGAATTCCCCTATGCCACCGCCGGTGCCGCGCTGCTGCTCGACACTACCGATGGGCCCGAGGGCTTCGGCCCCGTGCACACGGCGACCGCGCCGGGCACGCCTGCCGAGCAGGCCTATGTCGACACCGCGACCATGGGCACGGTCGGCCGCGGCCTGATGACCATCGAGCGCGAGCCCGATTTCGAGGACCGGGTGCTGGCCGTGGCGACCGAGGTGGCCCGCGCGGCCGTCGCCGGGGCCGACGCCGGGCGGGTGGCGCTCATCGCCTCGACCCCGAGCCCGCAGTTCCCCAAGCTGCTCGCCGACGCGCTCGGCCTGGACCAGGACGCCGTGCGCGTGCCCGACCTGTCGGCCGGTGACCCGCACACCGCCACCCTGCCGCTGGCCTACGACCGCGCCGTCACCGAGGGCTCGCTGGCCGGGTACACCCAGGTGCTGTTCGTCGCCGCGGGTGCGGGTCCGTCGGCCGCGGCCACGCTCTACCGCTTGCCCGCGGAGACCGTGTGACCACCGCGACCTACTGGGAGACCATCGACGGATTCCGTCGCCTGGCCGCCGCGCAGCCCGACCGGGCGGCGGTGATCTACCCGGACGGCACCACCCCGGGCGGGCTGCCCGACTACCGGCAGATCACCTATCGCGAGCTGGACCAGTGGTCCGACGCCGTCGCCGAGCAGCTGCTGGCCTCAGGCGTTGGCAGCGGCACCCGCACCATCGTGCTGGTGCTGCCCAGCCCGGAGCTGTACGCGATCCTGTTCGCGCTGCTGAAGATCGGCGCGGTGCCGGTGGTGATCGATCCGGGCATGGGGGTGCGCCGGATGGTGCACTGCCTGCGGGCGGTCGAGGCGGAGGCGTTCATCGGCATTCCGCCCGCGCACGCGCTGCGGGTGCTGTTCGCGCGCAGCTTCCGGCATGTGCGGACCACGGTCACCGTGGGGCGCCGCTGGTTCTGGCGCGGCCCGACGCTGCGGTCCTGGGGGCGCAGGCCCGCCGGGGTGCTGCCCGCGCGGGTCCCGGCCTCGGCCGACGATCTGCTGATCATCGGATTCACCACCGGCAGTACCGGTCCGGCCAAGGCCGTCGAACTGACCCACGGCAATCTCGCCGCCATGGTCGAGCAGGTACACACCGCGCGCGGCAACACCCCGCCGGAGACCTCGCTGATCACCCTGCCACTGGTCGGCGTCCTGGATCTGCTGCTGGGTTCGCGCTGTGTGCTGCCGCCGCTGATCCCGAGCAAGGTCGGCTCGACCGACCCGGCGCACGTGGTCGACGCGATCGAGCGCTTCGAGGTGCGCACCCTGTTCGCCTCGCCCGCGCTGCTCATCCCGCTGCTCGCGCACCTGCGCGCGCGGCCGACGCCGCTGCCCTCGCTGGGCAGTGTGTTCTCCGGTGGCGCGCCGGTGCCGGACTGGTGTGTGGCCGGGCTGCGCGAGGTCCTGCGCGCGGACGCCGAGATCTACGCCGGGTACGGGTCCACCGAGGCGCTGCCGATGTCGACGATCGAGTCGCGCGAGCTGCTCGACGGTCTGGTCGAACGCGCCCACACCGGTGACGGCACCTGCATCGGGCGCCCCGCCGACCGCGTCGAGGTCCGCTTGCTCGGCATCACCGACTCCCCCGTGTCCACCTGGGAGGGCACCGAACAGCCTTCCGGCCCACGGGAAGTCGGCGAACTGGTGGTGGCGGGGCCGAATGTGAGCACCCGCTACTACTGGCCCGCGCGGGCCAATGCCGAGGGCAAGATCGCCGACGGCGACCGCGTCTGGCATCGCACCGGCGATCTGGCCTGGATCGACGAGCAGGGCCGGATCTGGTTCTGCGGGCGCAAGAGTCAGCGGGTGCGCACCGCAGGGGGGCCGATGTTCACCGTGCAGGTCGAGCAGGTCTTCAATGTGGTGCCCGGGGTGGCGCGGACCGCGCTCGTCGGGGTCGGCGCGCCGGGAACGCAGCGTCCCGTGCTCTGCGTGGAGCTGGAGTCCGGTGCCGATCAGAACGCCGTGCTCACCCGATTGCGTACGCGCGCGGTCGAATTCGCGGTCACCACACCGGTCGCGGATTTCCTGGTACATCCCCGTTTCCCGGTCGACATCCGGCACAACGCCAAGATCGGCCGGGAGGAACTCGCCCGCTGGGCGACCGAGCAGCTGGAGTCGGGCCGATGAAGATCCTGGTCACCGGAGCCTCCGGGTTCCTGGGCGGCAGCCTGGTGCGCGCACTGGTCGCCGAGGGCACCCACGACGTGGCGATCCTGGTGCGGCGCACCAGCGTGCTCGACGATCTCGGCGACGCGCTGGACCGGGTCGAGGTCGTCTACGGCGATCTCGCCGACGCGGCCTCGCTGACGCGGGCCACCGCGGGCCGGGATGTCGTGGTGCACAGCGCCGCCCGCGTCGACGAGCGCGGCACCAGGGACAAGTTCTGGACCGAGAACGTCCGCGCGACCGAACTGCTCCTCGACGCCGCCCGCCGCGGCGGGGCCACCCGGTTCGTGTTCGTCTCCAGCCCCAGCGCGCTGATGGACCGCGACGGCGGCGACCAGCACGATGTCGACGAGTCGCTGCCGTACCCGCGCCGCTACCTCAACTTCTACTCCGAGACCAAGGCCGCGGCGGAGCGTGCCGTGCTGGCGGCGAACGCGCCCGGCTTCACCACGGTCGCGCTGCGGCCGCGGGCGATCTGGGGCGCGGGCGACCGCTCGGGCCCGATCGTGCGGCTGCTGGGCCGTACCGCCGAGGGCAAGCTGCCCGATCTGTCCTCCGGGCGCACGATCGAGGCCTCGCTGTGCCACGTCGACAATGTCGTGCGCGCGTGTGTGCTGGCGGCGACCGTGGACACCCCGGGCGGCAAGGCGTATTTCGTCGCCGACGCCGAGAAGACCGACGTGTGGCGGTTTCTCGGGCAGGTCGCCGAACGGCTGGGATATCACCCGCCGACCCGGCGGCCGAATCCGCGGGTGCTGGCCGCGGTGGTGGCGGTCATCGAGACCGTGTGGCGGATTCCCGCCGTCACCAACCGCTGGTCGCCGCCGCTGTCGCGCTACGCCGTGGCGCTGATGACCCGCAGCGCCACCTACGACACCACCGCCGCGCGCACCGACCTCGGCTATGTCCCGGTCGTCGACCGCGACACCGGGCTGGCCGAGTTCCTGCGCTGGCTCGACACCCAGGGCGGCATCGAGACGCTCACCCGCACCCTGCGCTGACACCCGCACGATCCCGAAGGCATTCATGAACGCCCGCACCGTCTTCCGCCGTCCGCTCTCGACCACCGAACGCATGTACTTCCCCATGCGTGAGCTCGCCCCGCCGTTCCTCATGCAGCTCGTCGTGCCCGGTGACGGCGAGATCGACCCGGATCAGCTGCGGCGGGCGGTGGCCACGGCGGCCGACGCCACCCCGGGTGCGCGGCTGATGCGGCAGGGTCACGACTGGGTCGACACCGGCATCGCCCCGGCGGTGCGGGTGGTGCCCGGTCACCGGCTGACCTACCCGGCGCTCGAGGCCGACCCGGTGCTCACCAGCCCGATCGGCCCGACCCCGGAGACGACCGTCGAGGTCCTGCTGCTCACCGGCGCGCCGACGACGCTGGTGTTCCGCGTGTTCCACGGCGTCATGGACGGCATGGGCATGGTGCTGTGGGTGACCAATGTGCTGCGCGCCCTGCGGGGCGAGGACCCGGTCGCGCAGGGTGATCCGGTCGCCGATCAGGAACTCGTGGACCGCGTCGGCGCGCCGGGCAAGCCGACGCCGATGGTGCCGCGCTATCGCAGCGCGGTCGGCCGCGGCAGGCAGCGGCGCGGGATGGCCCGGCATCTGCTGCGGCACCGCCGCATCGATGTCGCCGGGCCGGGCGCGCTGGCGCGGGTGTGCGCGCTGCTGGCCGCCGAGACCACGGGCACCTCGCGCATCATGATGCCGGTCGACCTGCGCCGCCACGATCCGGACCTGCGCTCGACCGCCAACCTGGCGCTGCCGCTGTTCCTCGACATCACCCCCGGCCAGGACTGGGTCGCGATCAAGAACCAGATCAAGACGGGCCTGGGCGAGCGTCGCGAACTGAATCAGCTGGCGAATACGAAGATCACGCTGGTGCCGGACGCCGTCAATCGCGGTGTGCTGCACACCACCAACTGGCTGGGCGCGCGCACCGGCCGGAACCTGGCTTCCGCCACCGTCTCCCACATGGGCCGGTTCACCGGTGCGGAACTCGCTGTCCCCGGTTTCCAGCCGACCGGGCTGTTCGTGCTTCCCCAGCACAGTGTCGCCATGCCACTGCTGTTCGGGCTCACCGAGTTCGACGGGCACACCGATCTCACCGTGTCTGCCCGCAACGGCACCGGCATCGAGGACCGGCTGGAGGGGCTGCTGGACCGGATCGTGGCCATGCTCGAGGCCGACCTGCCCGTGCCGGACGCGCACCGGTGACCGCGCTCGCCCGCCTGGTCCTCGCCCGGCCGCGCACCGTGCTGGTGGTGGTCGCGGTGTTCATCGGGCTGTGCGCGGCCTACGGTGCCGCGGTCACCGAGCGGCTCAGCGCGGGCGGATTCGCCGACCCGCACAGCGAATCCGCGTTCGTGGACCGGCTGGTCACCGAACACCTGGGCCCGCAGAGTCCCGATGTGGTCGCGCTCTACACCGCCCCCGAGGGCACCGCCATCGACGATCTCGGTCCGCGGGTGCGCGAGGCCGCCGACCGGATCGATCCGGCGCTGCTGGCCCGCCCGGTCGACAGCTACTGGACCTCGATCCCGCCGCTGCGGAACTTCCTGGTCTCGGCGGACCGGCGCCAGGCGGTCGCGGTGGTGTTCACCGCCGGGGACGACACCGCGCGCATCGCCGCCTACCCGGCGATCGCCGAGGCGCTGCGGATACCCGGTGTCGAGGTGCGCATGTCGGGCTACAGCGCGCTCAATACCGAGATCATCGAACGCTCCCAGCGCGATCTCCTGGTCGCCGAATCGATCTCGCTGCCGCTGACGCTGCTCATCCTGGTGCTGGTGTTCGGTGGGGTGCTGGCCGGGGCGCTGCCGGTGGTCGTTGGCGTGCTGGCGGTGGCCGGATCGCTGGGCGCGATCCGGCTGCTCACCGAGTTCACCGAGGTGACCACCTTCGCGGTCAATATCGCCTCGCTGCTCGGGCTCGGCATGGCCATCGACTACGGGCTGTTCCTGGTCAACCGGTTCCGCGAGGAGTACGCCGAGGGCAACGACATGGCCGCCGCGATCACCCGCACCTACGCGACCGCCGGGCGCACCGTCGGGTTCTCCGCGCTGCTGCTGATGTGCGCGTTCGCGGGCACCTTCGTCTTCCCCCAGGCGGTGCTGCGCTCGCTGGGCATCGGCGCGGTCGCCGCGGTCGCCCTGGCGGCCGCGCTGTCGCTGACGGTGCTGCCTGCCCTGCTCGTCCTCTTCGGTGCCCGCATCGGGCGGGCCAAGCCGACCGCGCGCACCGAACGGTTCTGGGCCCGCGTGGTCGACGCCGTCCTGCGCAGGCCCGGCACGGTGACCCTCGTGGTCGGCGCGGTCCTGCTGCTGCTCGCCGCGCCGCTGACCGGCATCCGGCTCAGCGAGGTCGACCAGCGCGCCCTGCCCGCGGGCAGCGAGATGCGCGCCACCGCCGAGGAACTCACCGCGAAGTTCCCGGCCGCGGCCAGCGGCGCGACCGTGCTGCTGCGCGGCACCGACGGCACCCCGCCGCAGACGGCGGCCGTGTCCACGACCCTGGCGGCGGCGCAGGCGGTGCCGGGCGTGCGCCAGGCGCTCCAGGTGGGCCGCGACGACGATTTCGTCGTGCTGCACGCCTTCCTCACCGACGCCGACCGCAGCGACGCGGCCACCGCGACCGTGCGCGCGCTGCGGGCACTGGAACCACCGCCGGGCACCGTGATCGAGGTCGGTGGGGACACCGCCGCCACCCTCGACACCGTCGACGCCACCGTCGACCGGCTGCCGCTGATGATCGCGGTGATGGTGGCGGCCACGCTGATTCTGCTGACGACGGCGTTCCGCTCGATCATGTTGCCGCTCAAAGCCGTTGCCATGGCCTTCCTCAGTTTGGGCGCCAGTTTCGGCGTGCTGACCTGGATCTTCCTCGACGGTCACTTCGCCGGGGTGCTCGGGGTCAGTCCCGGGCCACTGCCCGCGGGCATGCTGGTGCTGATCATCGCCGTGGTCTTCGGGCTGTCCACCGACTACGAGGTCTTCCTGCTGTCCCGGATGGCCGAGGCACACCGGGCCGGGGCCGATACCGCCACGGCCGTGCGCGTCGGGACGGTCAAGACCGCCCGGGTGATCACGGCGGCGGCGGTGCTGCTGGTGCTGGTCACCGGTGCCTTCGCGCTGTCCTCGCTCACGCCCATGCGGCTGCTGGGTGTCGGCATGATCATCGCCCTGATCCTGGACGCGACGCTGGTCCGGATGCTGCTCGTGCCCGCCCTGGTGCAGCTGATGGGCCCGGTCAACTGGTGGCTGCCGGGCCGCCGGTCAGTGGCAGGCCAGGACCGACTCGAACGCGCGCAATAGTTCGGTGGGAGCGAACGTCTCGGTGGTGTCGGCGCGCGTGACCAGGTAGCGGGTGGCGTACAGGCCCGGCCGTCCCGAGGGCTCCCGGGTGTGGGCGCGCGAGAGCACGCTGGGACAGCGCGCGCATTCGATCCAGGGCAGGACGGTCAGGTCGTCGGCCGCCGCGGCCTGGACCTCGCTGTCGGGGACCAGGCGCACCGAGCCCGCCCGGTCCAGATCGCGCGCGCACGCCTCGACGCGGTAGTGCACCGCGAGCCGCTCGCCCCAGTGCTCGGCGAGCACCTCGATCTCGGCCAGCGTCGTCTCGTCGACGGGCACCGCCTGGTCGGCGAGGCGTTCCAGCAGGAACCACAGCCCGGCTTCCTGCTCGCCGATCTCGCGGCTGTCACGGAAGCTCTCGGCGTCCTGCGCCGCGGGCAGCAGCCCTGCCAGCCGCTCCCACAGTCGCGCTTCCCACTCCTCGAACCGGCTCCTGTCACCCATGGCCGCACTGTACCGATCAGAAACCGGCCAGGGCGGAGGCGAGATCGTCGGTGCCGAGGGCGGCGATGGCCTGATCGCGGACATCGGGGCAGTTCTCGGTGGTCACCGTGTCGATGACCTCGCGATTGCGGGTGATCGCGGCATTGACCGCGCCGTTGCGCAGCGCCCAGTTGTGCACGGTGCCGTTGAACGACACCCGCGCCACGGTGGTGCCCTGCTGCTGCCAGTTGCCGATCTCGGCGCGGATCATGTCGCAGAGCTGGGTGGCGGCCTCGGCGCCGATCTGCGGCGACTCGGCCGTGCTGGAGATGGTCGGGCCCTGCGGGTCGGTGCTGGTGCCGCAGGCGAGCAGGGTCGCCCCGGCCAGCGCGGCCAGACCCGCGGCGGCCACGGTGCGCACCCGCCGTCTCGGGTGGATGGTCGGTACAGCCGCGCCCGGCGCTTGCTGGGGCATGAGCACCTTACCTCCTGAATACGGGTTCGATCCGTCGTCGGGGCGGCTACCCGCGATCCACGCGGTGAAACAGGCTCACCCGGCGACGGCCTCGTCCGGCGCGGGGCGCTCGGCAAGGGCCTGGTCGCGCAGCGAGCCGAGGGTGCGGGCCAGGATGCGGGAGACCTGCATCTGCGAGACGCCGAGCTCCTCGGCGATCTCGCTCTGGGTCCGGGTCTCGTAGAAGCGCAGGATCAGCACCCGGCGCTGCAGGCTCGACAGACCGGCGATGAGCGGGCGCACCGCCATCGCGTCCTCGGTGAGCTCGTAGCAGTGCTCCTCCACGCCGAGGGTGTCGGTGATCGGCTGGCTGGCGTTGTCGCGACCGTCGTGGGTGATGTCGTCGATGGAGTTGGTCTGGTAGCCGTTGGCGGCCACGAGGGCGCGGGTGACCTCCACGACGTCCACCTCGAGCTCGGTGGCGAGCTCGGCGGCGGTCGGCATCCGGCCCAGCCGCTGGGACAGCTCCTCGGTGGCGGGCCCGACCCGCAGCTGGAGCTCCTTGAGCCTGCGCGGGACACGCACCGCCCAGGTCCGGTCACGGAAATGCCTGCGGACCTCGCCCATGACGGTCGGGATCGCGAAGGACAGGAACGACGAACCACGGCGCACGTCGTAACGGTCGACCGCGAGGACCAGCCCGACCCTGGCGGTCTGCTCGAGATCGTCGAATTGTTCGCCGCGACCGGTGAATTTACGCGCGATATGGTCGGCCAGCGGCAGGCATCGCCCGATGATTTCCGCGCGCAGATCGTCGTGGTGGGCGTCGCCCGCGGGGAGCGACCGCAATTTCTCGAACCACGGCTCGATATTGTCGTAGCTGTCGCTGCGGGAATGGGATCGCCGCGCGCTCGGATGATCTGCTGTGCTCGTTTCCCCTGTCATCGCCGGTATGCCTCGCTTCCCGGACGGTCGTGGATCTCCTGGGTATCTTCTTCGGGTACCCGGCGGCGAGTGCGCTAACCCTTTCGCGGGACACGGCTCAGGAAACGGCCGAACCCCGCGACCGCCGGATCCATCCGAATTCCACGGTAGCCGGATATCCGCCGCGGGCCGAATCGTAATGTCCGTATTCGGTGCGCAGGGTGTCGGTGAGGGTGGCCACCACGTGCCAGCCGAAGGCGTCCTCGTCGATGGAGTCCGGGGTGCGGGCCACCGTGGCCGCGCGGGCGCCGAGTACGCCGTCACCGCCGGTGAAGGCGCAGTCGATGCGCGTGCCCGGCACCGACGCGAGCACCAGCGCGGTGACCACCTCGTCCAGGGCCAGCAGCAGGTCGGTGACCTCGTCGAGGGCGAAGCCGCCGACCAGCAGGATCGTCTCGGCGACCGCGTGCGCCATCGTCAGCTGGTCGAGTTCGGCGGGAACCTGGAATCCGACCGTCCACTGCCCGGGTACGGGGTCGCGCTGTTGTTCGTGCACGCCGCCTCCCTTCCCGGTCGTCGCTGCTCCCGCTGCGCGTACCCGCTCGGCGACGCGTCAATCACGGGCTCGCGGGCCTTAGGCTAGGGCCATCACGCCGCTGCGAGAAACGGGGTTCCCGATGAGCCGTCACGTCCAGGTCACCTTCGACGCGCACGATCCGAAGGCACTGTCGAGGTTCTGGGCGGCGGTGCTCGGCTATGTGCATCCGGCGCCGCCGGGGGTGGAATTGCCCGAGGGCGCCGATCCGCTGGCGGCCTGGGACGAATTCCTGACCCGGATCGGCGTTCCGGCCGAATTGCACAATTCGAGATCCGCGATCGAGGATCCCGACGGACAGGGACCGCGTGTGTTCTTCCAGCAGGTCCCGGAGGACAAGATCGCGAAGAACCGGGTGCATCTGGATGTGCGGGCCGCGCCCGGATTGCAGGGTGACGAGCGGATGGCGGCGCTGGAATCCGAAGCCGAACGCCTGGTCGCGCTCGGTGCCACCCGCGTCCGGCGTTTCGAACCGGAACCGCCGATGAGCGCGGGATTTCTGGTGCTGACCGATCCCGAAGGTAACGAATTCTGTTTGGATTGACACCCGGATCGAAATATCGGCCCGATTACACTGACGGCCATGACGGAGCAGCGAAAACTCACCAGGAAGATTGCGCCCGTGATCATCGCCGTCACCGCCGCCGCCGTTGTGGGCGCCTGCGGTAGTGACGACGACTCCGACTCCGCCGCGACCTCGACCACGGTCGCGGTCACGACGACGAGTCCCGCCGCCACCACCTCGGCGACCACGACGGGCACGGAGGCCACCTCCGTGCAGCCGGGGACACCGGCGGCGACCCTGTCCGCCACCGCGTGGGAGACCACGTCGGCGACCGACGCGAGCGGCGCCGTGGTCGCCCTCGACGACGACGCCGTCGAGAACTACGTCGGTTACGCCTACTACGAGCCCGACGGCACCTTCACCATGTACACCCTCGAGGACACGCCCAAGATGCAGGGCGACTGGACGGTGTCCGAGGACGGCAAGACCCGCACCCTCGTCGCGAAGAACGACGCGGGCGAGGAGCAGTCCCGCCGCGATGTCGACATCGTGACGCTGACCGAGCAGGAGTTCACCTACCGGGTGTATCCGGATCCCGACGACACCACCGTCTACTACGACATCGTGCACACGCCGACCACCCACCAGAAGCCCGCCAACTGACGACCTGACACCCGGCCGTCCTGTTCCCGGCGAACAGGACGGCCGGGCGCTGTCCGCCCTATTTCCGGCCGATCCCCCTGAACGCAACAGTTGACACCGGTGCCGCGGTGCCGCACCACCCGCGCTGATCAGCGGGAATCACGACCACCCGCCACCCGGGCGCCTGCCCCGAAAACCCTGCCGCCGTGCCACATCCCCCGTCCCGCGTTGCTCCGGAGACCATTCACCGCCGTTCCACGTCGCCACCGCGCTGGCCACCCTGGCCTGCCAGCCCGCGCGGCCGCGCGGGCTGGCAGGCCAGGGTGTCGGCGACCGCGGCGGAGGCGGCGCATATCGGGCGGCGCGAGATCACCGACCTGTCCCCCGCCGCGACCGCCGCAGGGTCAGCCGGTGGTGACCGCGCTCGCGCACGCGCCGCTGGTCTACGAACTGCTCGCCGACTGGCGGGCCCGGGGCGTCGACGGTTTCCGGCTGCGGCCCGGTGTCGCGGTCGACGACCTGGCCGCCATCGCCGACCGGCTCGTGCCCGCCCTGCGGGAGCGCGGGCTGTTCCGCACCGCCTATCCCGAGGGGTCGCTGCGCGCGCTGCTCGGCCTGCCCGCCACCGTCCCCAACCGTTTCGCGACTGTGTGAGGTCCTTCGATGAGCACGACATCCGGTAAGAAGCGCGGGCGAGATCTTCGACCAGGACATCATCGGCCGCCCCGACACCTTCGGGGTGCTGGCCGCCCTGGCCGCGGTGACCGAGCATCTCGGCCTGGCGGGCACCATCAACGCCACCTTCAACGAGCCCTACGAGCTGGCCCGCCAGTTCGCCAGCCTGGATCATCTCTCCGGTGGCCGGGCCGCCTGGAACGTGGTCACCTCTTTCGACGCGTTCACCGGCCGGAACTTCCGCCGCGGCGGCTTCCTGGACCCGGCCGACCGGTATGTGCGTGCCGAGGAGCCCTGACCGCCGTGCGCGCGCTGTGGGATCCTGGCGGGTCGAGGATCTCGTGGCCGACCCGGCGTCCGGACGCTTCCTGGCCCGGCCCGACGCGGGCGAATTCGCCTTCCGCGGACAGCAGTTCGATATCGCGGGCCGCGCCGACGCCATCTTCTCCCCCTACGGCAACCTGCCCGAGGCGACCGAGAAGTACCGGGCGCTGCGGGACGAGCAGGTCACCGGGCAGGTCGACCCGCCGCAGCACGACGAGCGGGCTCACGTAGTGCTCGACCACGGTCCCACCGAGCCCGTCCACCGCCCGCGCGGCCTCGTCGACCTCGACGGCGGACCAGTCACTGAACGTGGTGAACAGGTCGCGGATCTGCGCGGTGGTCAGTTCGATCGACCAGCGGAACTCGCTGCTATCGACGGTGACGAAGTGGCCGGATCCGGTGAGCCGCTGTACCCAGGCGGCGGTATCCAGCGCCTCTGCGCGGACGGACGCGCGCGGTTCGCGGCGGCCGGTGATGACGGCGACCTGCCTACGGAACGGCGTGAGTGGGCGCGCGGGGTCCCCGAAGACGGTGCGCCACACGGCGAGATGACCGCCGGGTGTCAGTGCGCGATGCAAGCGCGGGAGCACGATGCCGAGGTCGAACCAATGGACGGCCGTCGCCCTAGACCGCTGCGTGGGTGTCGAAATGGCGCGGGCCGGGCATGACGGCCTTCCGGTATCAGGCGACTTCGTCGGCGGTCGCCGGTTTCCAGCCGAGTTCGGGGGCGATGAGGGTGGCGGTGTCGTGCAGGATCTGTTCGTAGTCGGCGCGGTGGAACTCGTAGGGCAGTTCCAGGCGCAGCTCGGTGGTGTGGGCCAGCACGGGGTCGTCGTGCAGCTGTTCGAGGATCTGGTCGGCGGTGCCGACGACATCGTGGGCGAACAGGACCCGGCGCTCGCCCTGCGGGCCGAGGGTGCGGTCGTGACGGCTCGCGGCGTAGGCACGGTAGCGCTGGCGGGTGGCGCGGTCGGCGCTGTCGACGGGCACGATCACGCGGCCGATGGCGACGCGGCCGGGACGGTCGGCGGCGAGGTGGCGGCGGTAGTCGCGCACCAAGGAGAGTTGCGCGGTGCCGAAATCGTTTTCGGGGGTGCCGTGCAGGATATTGCCGCTGAGCAGGTTGAGTCCGTTGTCGGCGGCCCAGCGCACCGAGCGGGCGCTCGCGCCGCCGTACCAGACGCGGTCGGCCAGGCCGGGACTGTGTGGTTGCAGCCGGGGGCGCTGGGTGGCGCCCGGCGAGTGGATGACGGTGTCGGCGTCGCCGAGGTAGGCGCCGCGCAGGTTCTCGATCAGCCGGGTCACCCGGCCGTAGGACAGGTCGAAGGAACGCCAGTCGCCGTCGAAGACCAGGTGGCCGATCAGGTCGGCGTGCGGCGGCACGCCCGCGCTGAACCCCGGTTGCAGCCTGCCCCGCGAGAGCACGTCGGCCAGCGAGAGGTCCTCGGCGAGCCGGAACGGGCTCTCGTAGCCGATCGGGATCACCGCGGTGCCCAGCTCGATCCGGTGGGTGCGCTGGGCCGCGGCGGCCAGGAACACCGCCGCCGACCCGACGCCGTGTTCCAGGTGCCGCTGCCGGATCCACGCGCCGTCGAAGCCGATCCGCTCACCGTATTCGAACAGCCGCAGCGTGTCCTCGAGCCCGTGGTAGGGATCCTCGTCGAGATAGTTGCCCGGCGTCAGGAACGCCAGGCTCCGGATCCGCGGGGCGCTCATCGCCGCCCCCGGACTACCTGCATCGCCATGACTCGATGGAACCCGAGGCCGGTGCTCGCGGCCAGAATTGCGCTCAGCCCGAACCCAACCCCACCGGACCGGGGTTCGGCTAGTGTCCCAGCAGATTCGGCTCGAAAGGATTCCGGTGTCGCTGTCTCGTCGAGGACTGTTCACCGCGGCGGCCGCGGGCGGTGCGCTCGCCGCGCTCGGTAGGCCGCGTGCCCGTGCCGACGAGCAGGCGCTGACCCTGCGCGGCTACAACCGCCGGTTCCAGGCGCGGCCGGACCGGATCGCGGTGCCGGGCACCACCGAAGAGGTCCGCGCGGCGGTCGCCCGGGCGGTCACGGAGAATTCCGCGCTCGCGGTGCGGTCGGGCGGGCACTGTTTCGACGATTTCGTCGACAATCCCCGCACCCGCACGCTCGTCGACCTGAGCAGGCTCACCGCCGTGCACTGGGACGAGCGGGAGCGGGCGTTCTCGGTGGGCGCGGGCGCGGATCTGGGCACCGTGTACGAGGCGCTGCACAGCCGCTGGGGTGTCACCGTGCCGGGCGGGATCTGCCTGGGTGTGGGGATGGGCGGGCATGTCACCGGCGGTGGTTACGGTCCGCTGTCACGGCGGTTCGGGCTGGTGGCCGATCATCTGGCCGGGGTGGAGGTCGTCACCGTCGCCGCCGACGGCACGGCGCGCACGGTGCTCGCCACGAAGGACGGACCCGAGCACGATCTGTGGTGGGCCCACACCGGCGGCGGTGGCGGCAATTTCGGGGTGGTGACGCGGTTCCTGCTGCGCTCCCCGGAGGCCGACGGCGCCGACCCCGCGCGAGCCCTGCCCACGCTGCCGGGCACCATGCTCAGTACCCGGCTGATCCTGCCGGTCAGCACCGAGGACTCCTTCGTCCGGTTCGTAAGCAACTATCTCGGCTTCTTCGCCCGGCACAGCGAGCCCGGCGACGACTTCGCCGGGCTGTACGCGCCGCTGATGTTCCACACCACCGGAACCGGCGCCGCCGAGATGCTGATTCTGCTCGACGCCGGATCCCCCGGTGCCCGTGCGCGTTTCGACGAGTTCGTGGCCACGGTGCGCGAGGGTGTGCTGCCGGGACCGGTCGTGCTGCCGGTCGCCGAGCTGTCCTACCCGGACACCGTGCGCCAGGTGTACTACGCCAAGGCCGCCAATGCCACGCGCGTCAAGGTGAAGGCCGCCTACCTGCGCACCGCCTATACCCCCGACCAGTTGCGTGTCTTCTACCGCTACCTGACGGACCCGGCCGTCATCGGCGAATCCCAGCTCGAGTTCCTGCCGTTCGGCGGCGCGATCAATGCCGTGGCCGCCGACGCGACCGCCATGCCCGCGCGGGACTCGTTCATGAAGATGCTGATCCACGCGTCGTGGCGGCAGCCCGCCGACGACGAACGCTACCTGCGCTGGGCCCGCGAGATGTATCGCGAGGTCCACGCGGGCACCGGCGGCGTCCCGGTGCCGAACGAGAACTACGGCGGCAGTTACATCAACTACCCCGATCCCGATCTGGCCGATCCCGCGTGGAACACCTCGGGCCTGCCCTGGCACGACTTCTACTACGGCGCGAACTATCCACGGCTACACCGGATCAAGCGGACGTGGGACCCGCGCGGTGTCTTCGCCCACCAGCTCTCGATCGGCCGGTGACGCCCCTCAGGTGAGCGCGAGGACCCGGCACGGACCGCCCGTGCCACCCGCGTGCTTGGGTGCCCCGACCACGACGGTCGCGCCCACCGGCGGCACCGCGTCCAGCGCGGCGAGCATCTCCACGCCGTAGCGGCCCGCGCCGAGCAAGGCGGTGTGCGCGCCGTAGTCGGTGTCGGCGCCGCAGTCGAGGCTGAGCGTGTCGACGCCCGCGCCGACGATGCCGCACTGGGTCACCAGGTAGTCGGCGGCCTCGCCGGAGAACCCCGGCGCGTGCGGGCGGCCGCCGCCGTCGAGATTGAGGAAGGTCGACGGGTCGGCCAGGCGGCGCTCCCAGCCGGAATACATGGCCACGAAGGCCCGGTCGGGGATCTCCCCGTGCCGCGCGCGCCACGCGTCGAGATCGGCGACGGTCACCACCGCGTCCGCGTCGGCGGCGGCCTTGGCGCTGATATCCAGCACGACCAACGGCGCGACCAGGTCGCCAGGCGGGAGGGTCTCGGTGGTGGCGGCGCCCGGAATCCGGTGCGCCGGGGCGTCGAGGTGGGTGCCGGTGTGTTCCCAGAAGCCGAGCGCGGACTGGCCGAAACCGCCGGAGGCGTGCCAGGCCACCGGCACCATGGCGAACGGTGGATTGCCCGGCCAGACCGGCAGCCGCGGGGTCAGCGTGTGGGTCAGGTCGACGACGCCGCCTGGGCGGGGCGCCGCCGACGCGGGCGCGGGCACCACCGCGGCCGCCGCGGCCAGCCCCGCGAGACCGAACAGGGCGCGGCGGTTCGGGCGGGGCGCGCCGTCGCGGGCGTGACGGACGATCTCCGGCGAGCACATCGGCTCAAGATAGCCGAGCGGACCGGAGTTCAGTCCTCGTTCCGCAGCACGCCGCGCAGGCGTTCGGTGTCGGCGGCGGTCCAGCCCGGCGGTGCCAGGATCGCGGCCCACGCGTCGGCGATGGCGGCGTGGAAGGTGTGGCCGTGCCCGTCGGGGACATCGGTGGACACGGCCATGTCGGCCGAGACCTGCAGGAAGGTCACCACCGGGATCCAGCGGGTGTTCGTCAGGACATCGGGGCCGCGGGGTTCGCGCAGCCAGTCGGGTTCCTGAAACAGCAATCGCGGCGTCCACCAGGTGATCGGGTCGGAGGCGTGCTGCAGGTAGACCACCCGCGGCGCGGGCCACGGCCGGTCGGGGCGGGCCAGATCCGGTGGGGCGGCGATGAATCGGGCGGTCTGCCCGTCGCGGTAGATCGGCAGCCACTGCGGTGAGCCGGGGTCGCGGCGGGCGGTGGCATCGCGCCACACCGGGTTGGTGGCGGTCGGGCCGACGAACAGGACGCCGTCGGTGCGCGCGGCCATGTCCTGGATGCCCGCGAAGGCGGCCTCGCCGCCGAAGGAGCCCAGGCTCTCGCCGAAGACCACCAGCTTCGGGCGCCGGTCCGGCGGCAAGGTGTCCCAGGCCGCGTGCACGGCCTCGAACAGCGCCTGGCCCGCCTGCCTGGCCCGTTCCTGGTCGACCAGGAAGGACAGCCAGCTGGGCAGATACGAGTACTGCATGCTCACCAGCGCGCTGTCCCCGTTGGCCAGGTATTCCACGCCCGACGCGGTGGATTCGTTGATCCAGCCGGTGCCCGTGGTGGTCGCCACGCCGAGCACGGACCGGTCGAATCCGCCCGCGCGGCGCAGTTCGGCGACCGCGAGATCGGCTTCGGCCCGGATGTTCTCGGCCGAGGCCAGGCCGGTGTAGACACGGATCGGTGCGCGGGCGGGCCTGCCGCTGAAGGCGGTGAGTTCGACCGCGGTCGGGCCGTTGGCCACGAAGATACGGCCCTGCCTGCCCAGCGAGTCCCAGCTCACCAGCGAGCCGGGACCGCCGGAGCGCTCGGGACTGTCCGGTTTCGGCGTGTCCTCGGAGACTTCGTTGTTGACGGCCTTGAAGGTGCCGTTGAGGGCCGACATGGCTACCTCGGCCACCACGCCGTTGAGGATCGCGATGCCGAGCGCGACCACCGCGATCCCGCCCAGCAGCGCGGCGACCCGCGGCGGCAGCACCCGGGCGAACAGTTGTCCGGTGCCCCGCGCGGCCGCCCGGCACACCCGCGCCACCACGAGCAGCACGAAGAAGACGACGGCGGCGATCGCCACCAGGATCGGATACGACGGCCACCCGAGATCCGGCACGCCCATCAGCGTGCGCAGGTCGTTCTGCCATCCGGCATACCAGATCAGCACGCCGACGGTGCCCGCGCAGGCGAGCAGGCCCACCGCCCAGCGCACCGCGCGCGGCGGTCCGGGCGGCGGCCGGTGCAGCAGCCAGCCGATCAGCGCGGCGACGGCGACGCCGAGCCCGTAGCCGACCGCGGCGGCCGCGCCGGAGACCAGTCCCTGGAACAGCGGGCCGCGCGGCAGCAGCGAGGGTGTCAACGAGAGCCAGGCCAGCAGCACTGCGCCCACCGCCCCGCCGAAGCCGAGGCCACCGCCGTTGGTCGCCACGGCTTTCGCGGCGGGCCGCTCGGTGCCGGTTGCTGTGTCGGTCGTCATCGAGAGCCTCCGGTCTCGCGGGACAGCGTGAGCATCCGCTCCTCGATCGTGGCGGGCACCGGCTGTATCTCGGCCTCGATTCCCGCCGCCGACAGCACCTTTCGCAGGATGGTCTCGTCGGTGTCGGGGACACGGACATCACGACCGGCCAGGATGACCGGGATGCCCGCCTCGTCCAGGGCGGCGAAGGTGCGCGTCCAGTCCGGTCCGCGCACCGCGACGGTGCGGGTGTCACCGATGACGGCCTGCTCGTCCCCGGCGGCCACCAGCCGCCCGTCCGCCATGAGCAGCAGCCGATCACACTGCTGGGCCTCCTCCATGTAGTGCGTGGTGACCAGCACCGCCACACCCCGATCGGCCTGCTCGCGCAGGACATCCCAGAGCCGGGCCCGCGCGAGCGCGTCCACCCCGGAGGTCGGCTCGTCGAGCACCAGCGCTTCCGGCGCGTGGGCCAGCGCGAGGAAGAACGCGGCCTGCCGCTGCGTGCCCAGCGGCAGGTCACCGACGAGGACATCGGCGTCGGCGGCCAGTGGCTCCGGCAGCGCGGGCACCGCCACGCCGTAGGCGGCGGCGCCGAATTCGAGGTTCTCCGCGACCGTCAGGTCCCGGTAGAGGCCGAGATTCTGCGGGACATAACCCAATCGAGCCCGCCGGGACAGGTCGGGCGGGCCGCCGAACAGGGTGACCGTCCCCGCGCTGGGCGCGAGCAGGCCGAGCAGCATCCGGATGACAGTGGTCTTGCCCGCCCCGTTGGCGCCGAGCAGGCCGACCGCCTCCCCCGCGCCGACCGCCAGACTCACCGTGTCCACGGCGGTGAAGGTGCCGAAGCGCCGGGTCACCGCCTCGGTCCGCAGGATCGCGTTCATGCGCGGGCCTGCTGCCGGGCCAGTGACAGCGCGATCACGATGTCCTCGAGATCGGGGTCGATGCGCGGTGCGGCGGTGCCGACCGCGGTGTCCGGCCAGTACTCCCGCCGTTCCCGGCCACGGCGCCAGGCCCACTGCGGCCGGACCGGGTCGGCGCCGCCGGTGACGGTGCCGGGGAAACCGGCGCGGACTTCGTCGTAGGAGCCCTGCACCAGGATCCGGCCCGCGTCCAGGACCACCAGGTGCGCGGCGCGTTCGGCTTCGTCGAGGTAAGTGGTCGACAGCAGCACGGCGGCACCGGCGGCCGCGGCTTCGGACACCATGCGCCACAGGTCGATCCGGCTCACCGGGTCCACACCGGTGCTGGGTTCGTCCAGGATCAGCAGCGGTGGGCGGTGGATCGTCGCCATGGCGACCCCGAGTTTGCGGCGCATGCCGCCCGAGAGCGCCGCGGCCGGGCGATCCGCCGCCGCGGTGAGCCCGCAGCGTTCGATCAGGGCCTCGCGTCGGCGGCGCAGTCCGGCCCCGGTGAGCCCGTACACGCCGCCGACGAAGTCGAGGTTCTCGCGCACCGTCAGCGCCGCCCAGCTGGCCGGACCCGCGGGCAGATAGCCGATCTCGTGTTTGCCCGGCGCGGTGACGGTGCCCGCGTCGGGGATCACCTCGCGCACCAGTACCCGCAGCAGGGTGGTCTTCCCGGCGCCGTCGCCGCCGACCACAGCGACCACGGCCCCGGCGGGCACCGTCACGGTGACGGCGTCGAGCGCGGTCCGCACACCGAAGCGGACCGTCACCTGCTCGGCCGCGGCGATCACGAGTCCTCCTCCGCGGCACGGATATTCGGCGCGAGGTCGCGGCGGAAACGCAGGACCGCGGCGGTGAACACGACGACGGCCATGAGCGTCAGCACGAGCAGCGGCAGCCACAGGCTGCTCATCGGCGCCCCGCGCAGCATCACGCCCTGGGAGATCATGGTGAAGTAGGTCAGCGGCAGCAGGTAGCCGATCCAGCGCACGCCCGCGGCCATGGCGTCGAGCGGGAAGATCATGCCGGACAGCAGGATCTGTGGCAGCAGGATCATGAACGCCGTCTGGATGGCCTGGCCCACCGTCTGCGACACCGTCGAGATCAGCACGCCGAGCCCCAGCACCACGAACAGGAAGATCGCCGCGCCCACCGCGAACACCAGCACATTGCCGTTGAACGGCACCCCGAACAGCAGCATGCCCAGCACCGTCACCACGATCATGTCCAGCGCGGCGAGCAGGAAGTACGGCACGATCTTGCCCAGGATCACCTGACTCGGCCCGATCGGCATCACCGCCAGCTGCTCGAGCGTGCCCGCCTCGCGTTCCCGCACCAGCCCGATGCTGGTGATGATGGTGCCGATGAAGGTGAGGATCAGCCCGATGATCGCGGGCACCATCACCCACGAGGTCTTCAGCTCCGGGTTGTAGAGCACCTCGGTCCGCACCGCACCGCCGATCTTGTTGAGCACCGACACACTCGACTGCGCGGCGAACAGATTCGACC
Source organism: Nocardia sp. SSK8 (assembly GCF_037034205.1). Classification (NCBI taxonomy): domain Bacteria; kingdom Bacillati; phylum Actinomycetota; class Actinomycetes; order Mycobacteriales; family Nocardiaceae; genus Nocardia; species Nocardia sp. SSK8. The sequence continues at coordinate 49,927 of NZ_JBAGKD010000002.1, read as the reverse complement.
CGTCGACCAGCGCGACCGTCGTGATCGCCGACCCCGACGCCACGAACGCGACATCGACCTCGTTGTCGCGCACCATCCGCTCGGCGTCCGCACGCGTGTCCTCCGGCGCGGTCACCGTGACATCGAAGAACTCCGGCAGCGCGGGCCCGGTGGTCGCCGCCAGCGGCCCCACCACCGCCGCCTGCACCGACCCGACATAGAAATTCGCCGCGTACCCGAACACCACCAGCAGCAACAACGGCAACAACACCAGCATGGCCAGCGTCCGGCGGTCCCGCCGAAGCTCCCGGAACTCCTTGACGATCATCGCCCGCATGGTCGGATCGTAAGTCCGTCCCACGCCGTCACCGGTGCACCGCGCCGGGGCTAGCAGCAGTTCGGGTCAAGCACCACGCACAAAGCGGCCAGCGCGTCCCGCCGCGCCCGGTGGAAAGTGTTCATCCCCCGCCGCTCGGAGGCCACCAGCCCGGCCTTCCGCAGCTGCCCGAGATGATGCGAGACCGTGGATTCCGCAAGCCCGACGGCGGCCGCGAGCTCGCCGCCGTTCCGCTCACCATCGGCGGTGGTGAGCAGCAGGGAGATCAGCTTGACCCGGACCGGGTCGGCGATCGCCTTGAGCCGCAGGGCCACTTCCAGAGCAGCCGCATCGTCGACCGGGCCCGCGGCGACGGGCGCGCAGCAGACCGGCGCGGACATATCGATCACGGGCAGTGCCTTGGGCATGGGACCGACTGTACGCGCGGTATTGACATATGTCGAAAAGGTGGCGCAGACTCGACCACACCAGTTCTTCGACATATGTCTCACAAGTGGAGGTTCGATCATGTCCCGTATCCAGCTCGCCCTCAATGTCGACGACCTCGACACCGCCGTCGCCTTCTACACGACCCTGTTCGCCACCGAACCGGCCAAGCGCAAGCCCGGCTACGCCAATTTCGCCGTCGCCGAGCCGCCGTTGAAGCTGGTCCTCATCGAGAACCCCGGCGAGGGTGGATCCATCAACCATCTCGGCGTCGAGGTCGAGACCTCCGACCAGGTCCACGACGAGATCGCCCGCCTCTCCGAAGCCGGGCTGTTCACCGAGGAGCAGATCGCGACCACATGTTGCTTCGCCACCCAGGACAAGGTGTGGGTGAGCGGGCCCGGTGGTGAGCGCTGGGAGGTCTACACCGTGCTCGCCGACAGCGAGTCCTTCGGCACCGCACCGGATCCGGGGCTCATCGATGCCGAGGCGATCGGCGTGTGCTGCGGCACGACCGCCGAAGCCGAGGCCGAAGGCGCCTGCTGCGGAACCGAGGCGAAGGAGAAGGCCGTCGCGTCCGGAGCGGGCTGCTGCGGCTGACCCGTCGCGGCGGCCGCGTGAGAGTTCACCCGGTGTTCGTTTGCTTTCTCGCTTCGATATCGATCAATATCGATAGATGTCGAATCGAGAGATATCGCTGAGTGTGGCCTCACCCGCGTGTGAGGCCACACCGCGCATCCGCCCGCCGATGACCGGCGAGACCGCGACCGAGCTGGCGGTGGTGTTCAAGGCCCTGGCTGACCCGGTCCGGTTGCGCCTGCTCTCGGCGATCGCTGCGCGTGCCGACGGCGAAGCCTGCGTGTGCGATCTGTCGACCGGCATCGATGTCTCCCAGCCGACCATCTCCCACCATCTGAAGGTGCTGCGTGAGGCCGGGCTGCTGACCAGTGAACGGCGTGCCTCGTGGGTCTATTACCGGGTCGTCCCGCAGGTGCTGACGCGGCTGGCCGATGCGCTCGCGGCCGAGGCCGGGACCGCGGTGAACGCGTGAGCGCGACGACCGGCACCCCGGCCGTCGTCGGCAAGCTGTCGACGCTGGACCGGTTTCTGCCCGTGTGGATCGGCGTGGCCATGGCCGCCGGACTGCTCCTCGGACGGGCGATTCCGAGCCTGGGTGACACGCTGAGCGCCGTCGAGGTCGACGGGATCTCGCTGCCGATCGCCCTCGGCCTGCTGATCATGATGTACCCGGTGCTGGCCAAGGTCCGCTACGACCGCCTCGACACCGTCACCGGCGATCGCAAGCTCCTGCTCGGCTCACTGGTCCTCAACTGGATCCTCGGCCCCGCGTTGATGTTCGCCCTGGCGTGGCTACTGCTGCCGGATCTGCCGGAGTACCGGACCGGACTGATCATCGTCGGCCTGGCCCGCTGCATCGCCATGGTCATCATCTGGAACGACCTCGCCTGCGGCGATCGGGAAGCCGCCGCGGTGCTCGTGGCCCTGAATTCGGTGTTCCAAGTGATCATGTTCGCCGTCCTGGGCTGGTTCTACCTCTCGGTCCTGCCCGGCCTGCTCGGCCTGGAACAAACCACCATCGATATCTCACCCTGGCAGATCGCGAAATCCGTGCTGATCTTCCTCGGGATCCCGCTGCTGGCCGGGTACCTCACCCGCAGCTTCGGTGAACGCGCCATGGGCCGCGACTGGTACGAATCCAGCTTCCTGCCCAAGATCGGGCCATGGGCGCTGTACGGGCTGCTGTTCACCATCGTGATCCTGTTCGCCCTGCAAGGCGATCAGATCACCTCCCGGCCTTGGGATGTGGTGCGGATCGCGATTCCGCTGCTGGCCTACTTCGCGATCATGTGGGGCGGCGGGTACCTGCTCGGCGCGGCACTGGGCCTCGGCTACGCGCGCACCACCACCCTCGCGTTCACCGCCGCGGGCAACAACTTCGAACTCGCCATCGCCGTCGCGATCGCCACCTACGGCGCCACCTCGGGCCAAGCCCTGGCGGGGGTCGTCGGCCCGCTCATCGAGGTCCCCGTCCTGGTCGCCCTGGTCTACGTCTCCCTGGCCCTGCGCCATCGATTCCCCGCCACCGAAAGGCTTTCCACGCCATGACCACCACGCCCAGTGTCCTGTTCGTCTGCGTCCACAATGCCGGACGCTCCCAGATGGCCGCCGGTTTCCTCACCCACCTCGCCGGGGACGCCATCGAAGTCCGTTCCGCCGGTAGCGCACCCGCCGATCAGGTCAATCCCGCCGCGGTCGCGGCGATGGCGGAACTCGGCATCGATATCTCCGATCGGACTCCGAAGATCCTCACCTACGACGCGGTGGAAACCTCCGATGTCGTGATCACCATGGGCTGCGGGGACACCTGTCCCGTCTTCCCCGGCGTCCGCTACCGCGACTGGACACTCGACGATCCCGCCGGGCAGGACGTGGCGGCGGTGCGCCCGATCCGGGACCGGATCAAGAACCTGGTCGAAGACCTGATCGCCGAGCTGCTACCGACCGCACCCCCAGCGTGAGACCGTCCCGGTCGCCGCGGCACTGACGCAGGGCCGTGCACACCCGGGTCGACAGCGGCGGCCGGTCGCGAGCGAGCCACCAGCTGACGGCGGCGACCCCGTACCCGGCCAGGACCGAGCCGACGGCCAGGACACCGAGAGCGCCGAGGACGAGCAGCGTCATGCCGTTCATCGCTGGGCTCCCGGCGACTGGGCGCGGATCCGGTCGGAGCGGGCGCGGCGGGCCGCGTCGGCCAGGTCGACGATGTCGTAGGCCATGGCACAGCTCTCCCACAGGAGATCGCGGCCCGAGGTGGCCGCCGCGGCCTGCCGGATGCCCTGCTGCCGGATGAGCACGGCCGCCTGGAGCTCGCGGACCAGCTCACCGAGCGCGTGCAGGTCGTCCGCGGCCGTGTCCAGCCAGGCACCCACCGATGTCTGCAACTTCATTGTCGCCACCCCGCCCGGATGTGTTGAGTGAACATTTGTACACTGAATACGACAAGGCTATCGGGAACCGGCGGTACCGGCAACTCCCGGAATTGTGGCCGACGCGACAGTAGAGGCTAGCGCTCCGGAGGCAGGAAGCGATAGTAGGTGACGGCACGGCCGAGCGGCGCCGTACTCGCGGCGAGCCCGGCGGATCAGCCCGCGCGGGAGCGGGTTTCGCGGTCGGTGCGCAGGGTGGGGGTGCGGCCGGAGCCGCGGTGGGCGCGGATCAACAGCGCGGCGCGCAGATAACAGAGGCCGGTGATGTCGTTGAGGTCGAAACCGGTGAGCTGGCCGATGCGCTTGAGGCGGTAGTCGACGGTGTTGGTGTGCACGAACAGTTCGCGCGCGGTCTGGGTGCGCCGCATGTTCGAGGCCATGTACACCTCGAGGGTCTGCAGCAATTCCGGGTGCGATTCCAGGGAATCGACAATGGAACTCAGGTAGTCGCGGGCCGGACCCTGCCGGGTGAGCTGATATTCGAAGGCCAATTCGTGCGGCCGGTAGACCTTGCTCTCCCCGTCGAGCCGGTGCACTATTTCCACCAGCTCGTGGACCTGTTCGGCGGCCCGCGGAATATCGGCGGGCGGGGCGGGCATCGTCACCGCGCGGACCGGAACCTGCGCGGCCGTCGACAACGCGGCGATCAAGGCGTCCAATTCGGATTCGGAGAATTCGGACGTGGGCAGCAACAGGGTGCCGCCGTCGACACTGAGCAGCGACAGCACTTTGCCGACACACTGATTCGCCAATTCGGCCTGCACCCGCCGCAATTTGCGCCGGGCGACCACATTCGCGTCCAGCGAGGGGTCGAGCTCCTCGGGATGCGGCGGCAGGGCGAGCGCGATGACGTGATACCGCTCGGCGACCTCGATTCCGCACTCCCGGGCCATCGTGGAGGTGCTCTGGCCGCCCAGCAGCGCGGAGGTCAGCGTGTGCACGGCCGTGTGGTGCTCGCTGACCACCGAACGCAGTTCCCGGACGTAGGCCATCGAGACCGCGGAGGTGATCATGTTCTGGACGTCGGTGAGCCTGCGGGCCACGCCGACCACGGTCTCGTGGTCGTGGTCGTGGTTGCTCACATGGGCGGTGACCAGGTCGAAGCCGAGCTTGAAACCCTCGTGCACGGCGGTGTGGATGGTGTCGATGGGAATGCCCTCGCGGGCCCAGCCCGCGGCGGCCGCCTGGATCCGCTCCAGCCGTCCCGGCAGGTCCCGGCCGTCGAGCACGCCACCGGTGAGTTCCAGGCACACCCGGGTCACGGCGGTGACATCACCGTCGAGCACCTCACCGGGCAGCGTTGCGCAGGGCACGACATTCTCGATGAAATGTCCGACCATCTGGCGGGAAATCGTCCGCACGTCCTTGAGCGGGGTCGAGACCGGACGACCGGCGGCGGTCAGGAACGGAGCGATGGATCGTGAGCCTGCCATGGTGAATCCTTCCCACCCAGATCAACTGGGCAAGCTCCCAACTTACCGTGAACGACACGCCGCCGCCTCGCCTTTGCTTGTGAGCAACGGCAACGTCGATCCCGGATCGATTAGGGGTTCCTACAAAAATCGGGGCCACCCGGCGACGGCGAATCGCGGCGGGACCGCGCACTCCCGCGCACAGGGCGATGCGCCACCGCCGGGGGCACTCCGGCTGACCCGTTACAGGCAGAAGCTCACTTCGACGGGGCCGACCGGGATGGGCAGGCACACCTCCACCGAACCGACGATCGGTTCCGGCGCTGCCGCGGTGGCCGTTCCGGCGCTGAGCGCACCGGCGGTCAGCACCAGGGCGACGACGGCGAGCGGACGGGCGGTTCTGGATTTCATAACGTAGACCTCGATTGCATTGTGTGACACATCCCCATCTCGGGGACATCTCGATCAGATCACAATGGACACTTCGAGCGGCGAAATCTGTTGAGTTTCTGACTTTCTCCGCACAATGCGCGAAAACGTCATGGATACCTACAACATCGATCGCCGCCCGCGAGACCCGGCCCGGCGACCCCCTCCCCCTTTCACTTTATACCCGATTCCGGGCCCTCATGACGTGCCGGTTTCTGGTCCATAATCGCTCGCGTCGCAGGGAAACCACCAGGTGAGGAGCAGGAATGAGCTATGTGCTCGACTTCGGGGAGATCGACCGCACCCAGGGCGCGCTGGTGGGTGGCAAGGGCGCGAACCTCGGCGAGCTGGCCCGCGTGGCGGGGGTCTCGGTGCTACCGGGCTTCTGTGTGAGCACCGCGGCGTTCACCCGCGCGCTCGCGGACGCGCCGGAGCTCGATGGGCTGCTCGATGGGCTCACGCGCCTGGCGCCCGAGGATCGCGACGGCATCGCGGTGCGCAGTGCGCGGGTCCGGCAGACGATCGAGACGCTCACCGTCCCCGCCGAGGTGGCCGAGGCGATCCTCGCCGCGCACGCCCGCCTCGGCGTGGACGACGCCTACGCGGTGCGGTCGAGCGCCACCGCCGAGGACCTGCCCACCGCATCCTTCGCGGGACAGCAGGACACCTACCTGAACATCGTCGGTTCGGCGGCGATCCTCGCGCACTTCCGCCGGTGCTGGGCCTCGCTGTTCACCGAACGGGCGGTGACCTACCGGCTGCGGAACGGCTTCGGGCACACCGCGATCCGGATGGCGGTGGTGGTGCAGCGGATGGTCTTCCCGCGGGCGGCGGGCATCCTGATGACGGCCGATCCGGTCTCCTCGGACCGGCGGGTGGTGTCGATCGACGCGGGCTTCGGGCTGGGCGAGGCGCTGGTGTCGGGGCTGGTGAACGCCGACAACTACCGGGTGCGCGACGGGGTGGTCGTCGACCGGTCCGTCGCGACCAAGAAGCTCGCCGTCGAGGCGGCGCCGGGCGGCGGCACCCGGGAGCGCGCACTCGCGGGACCCGAGCGCGACGCGCCGGTGCTCACCGATGACGAGGTGCTGGGGCTGGCCCGGCTGGGCCGCCGGATCGAAGCCCACTTCGGCAGCCCGCAGGACATCGAGTGGTGTCTGGATGGCGACGCGCCGTGGATCGTGCAGAGCAGGCCGATCACCACGCTGTTCCCGATTCCGGCGGCGGCCGACGACGGCCCTCACGTCTACATCTCCGTGGGCCACCAGCAGATGATGACCGATGCGATGAAGCCGCTGGGGATCTCGTTCTGGCAGCGCACGAGCAGCGCCCCCATGCGGGACGCGGCGCGAGCAGCGACGCCTCCCTGACCACCCTGCGGACGAAGATCAGCGGCCTCACCGGCCCGGCCCTGCTCGATTTCGTCCGCGACGACATCGGCGAACTGCGGCGCGACCTGTTCAGCCCGCAGAGCCTGCGGCTGATCATGGTGGCCATGGGCGCGACCACCTGGCTCAACGACCGGTTGCGGGAATGGCTCGGGGAGAAGAACGCCGCCGACGCGCTCACCCAGTCGGTGCCCGGCAACATCACCTCGGAGATGGGGCTGGCGCTGCTCGATGTCGCCGATGTGCTGCGCCCGCGCCCGGCGGTCGTGGCGTACCTGCGGCAGGTCGAGGAGACCGGGACCACCGGCGATTTCCTCGACGAGCTGGCCGATCGGCCCGGCGGGCAGGCCGCCCGCGCCGCCGTCGAGGACTTCCTCGACAAGTACGGGATGCGCTGCGCGGGCGAGATCGACATCACCCGGCCGCGCTGGCGCGAGGAACCCACCACGCTCGTGCCGATCCTGCTCGGCAATATCCGCAACTTCGCGCCCGGTGCGGGAGCACAGCGCTTCGAGGACGGCCGGGCCGACGCCGAACGGGACCGGCGACGGCTGCTCGGCCTGTTGCGCGCCCTGCCCGACGGCGAGCGCAAGGCCGCCGAGACCGACCGGATGATCGACCGCGTCCGCGCGTTCTCGGGTTACCGCGAGTACCCGAAGTACGGGATGGTGCGCCGGTACGCCGTCTACAAGCAGGCGCTGCTCGGTGAGGCCGACCGGCTCGTGGCGGCCGGGGTGCTGGCAGCCCCCGACGACATCTTCTACCTCCGGCTCGACGAACTCGCCGAGGTCGTCGCCACCCGACGCGCCGACGCGGGCCTGATCGCCGCGCGACGGGCCGAGTTCCGGAGATTCGAATCCCTCACCGCGCCACGGGTACTCACCTCCGACGGAGAGGCGCTCACCGGCGCCTACCGGCGCGCGGATCTGCCCGCGGGCGCGCTGCCCGGAACGGCGGTCTCGGCGGGCACGGTCGAGGGGCGGGCACGGGTGGTCACCGATCTCGCGCGGGCCGATCTGGATCCGGGCGACATCCTGGTCACCGCCTACACCGATCCGAGCTGGACGCCGTTGTTCGTGGCCGTCGCGGGCCTGGTGACCGAGGTCGGCGGGCTGATGACCCACGGTGCGGTGATCGCCCGCGAATACGGGCTGCCCGCCGTGGTCGGCGTGGAACACGCCACCGCCCGCATCCGCGACGGGCAGCGCATTCGGGTGCACGGCACCGAGGGCTACGTCGAGATCCTGACGTAGCGCGTTTCGCTCACCGTGCGTGCGCGCCCGGTGCCCTGGTGCGCACTCTGCGACGATGGGCTGATGAGCACCGCCACCCGACCGGGTGTGATCACCGCAGGCACGCTGTTTCTGTTGTCGTCGCTGTACTTCGCGCAGGGGCTGCCGTTCGGCTTCTTCACCCAGGCGCTGCCGGTGGTGCTGCGCGAATCGGGCTATTCGCTGGTGGTGATCAGCGCCTCGGGGGTGCTGTTCCTGCCGTGGGCGCTGAAGTTCCTGTGGGCGCCGTATGTCGACCGGTACGGCACCCGGCGCACCTGGCTGCTGGTCCTGCAGCTCTCGGCGGCGGCCGTCGCGGCGGTGCTGGCCTGCCTGGACCTGTCGGCCTCGCTGCGCTGGCTGTTCGCGGGCATCGTCGTGGTGAATCTGCTCTCGGCCACCCAGGACGTAGCCACCGACGGGCTCGCGGTGCGGCTGCTCGGCCCGCGCGAACGCGGGCTGGGCAACGGCATCCAGGTCGGCGCGTACCGGATCGGGATGATCGTGGGTGGCGGTGCGCTGCTGTGGGTGTTCGCGCTGGCGGGCTGGCGGATGGTGTTCGTGGCGATGGCGCTGCTGCTCGTCGTCACCACCGTGCCGGTGTGGCTGCTGCGCGAACCGGCCGGGGACCGGCCCCCGCGCCCGCGCCCCACCGAACTGCTGGGCACCTGGCTCACCCGGCTGCGGCGCCCGGGCATCCTGACCTTCATCGCCCTGATCGCCGCGTTCAAGTTCGGCGACTCGATGGCCTCCGCGCTGACCGGTCCGTTCCTGTCCGACCGGGGCCTGGATCTCGGGCAGATCGCGCTGATCAAGGGCGTGCTGTCCTCGGCGGGCGCGCTGGCCGGAGCGGCGTTCGGCGGCTGGCTGGCCTACCGCTTCGGCCGCCGCCACGCCCTGCTGATCGGCGGGATCACCCAGACCGCGAGCATCGCGCTGTACCTGGTCGCGGCGCTGGGCTTCGGCGGAGTCGAACTGCTCGTCGCGGCCGGGCTGGCCGAGCACATTTTCGGTGGCGCCGCCACGGTCGCGGTGTTCGCGCTCATGATGGACGCCGCCGAGCGCGCGTACGCGGGCAGCGACTACACGCTGCTGGCCTGCGCGGTGGTGGTCGTGCAGGGCGTGGCGGGGATGGCGGCGGGCATCGTCGGCGAGGCGGCCGGGTATCCGGCGCTGTTCGCCACCGGCATGGTGCTGTCCGGGCTCGGGTGCGCGGCGCTGATCCTCGGATTGTCGCGGGGGCTGGGCCCGGCGAGTCTCTATCGCGCGCTCGCGGCGGCGGGCACGGATTCCGGGGCGCGCGCGAGTACGATTCGAGCTGGTACCTGAAATGGTGTTTTCCGACGTCGTCGAAGGGATTGTCATGGCCATCGATTCCAGCAATCGGATCGACTCCGGCGACAGTCCGGAATTCAAGCCTTATCACCATCCCGCCGCTGGCTGGGGTGCCGCGAAATCGGTCACCGAGTTCATGATCGGGAAAGAGAAGGAACCGATTCTCGGTTCCCGCGCCATCCTGAAGATGAACCATGAGAACGGCGGTTTCGACTGCCCCGGGTGCGCCTGGCCGGATTCGATCAAGGGCATCCATCTCGATATCTGCGAGAACGGCATCAAGCACGTCACCTGGGAGATGACGCACAAGCGGGTGGGGCCGGAATTCTTCGCCCGGCACAGTGTCTCGGAGCTGGCCACCTGGAGCGACCATGACCTGGAGAACCAGGGCAGGCTCACCGAGCCGATGAGCTACGACCCGGACACCGACCACTACGTCCCGATCAGCTGGGCCGACGCCTACGCGCTGGCGGGCACGGCGCTGCGCGAACTCGACGACCCCGATCAGGCTGCCTTCTACACCTCCGGCCGGCTCGGCAACGAGGCCACCTTCCTCTACCAGCTGATGGCGCGCGAATTGGGCACCAATAATCTGCCCGACTGCTCGAACATGTGTCACGAGGCCAGCGGGCGGGCGCTGCAGGCCGCGCTGGGCACCGGCAAGGGCACCTGCGATCTGGCGGACTGGGAGACCACCGACGCGCTGTTCATCCTGGGCGTCAACGCCGCGTCCAACGCCCCGCGCATGCTGACGGCGCTGGCCGAGGCCGATCGCCGCGGCGCGCGGATCGTGCACATCAATCCGCTGGTCGAGGCGGGCGCGACCCGCACGATCATCCCGCACGAGTTCCGGAACATGGCCACCTTCCACGCCACCAGCACCTCCACGCTCAATCTTCAGCCGCGCATCGGCGGCGATTTCGCGCTGCTGCGCGGCATGGCGAAGGCCGTGCTCGAGCAGGCCGCGTCCGATCCGCACGCGCTCGACCAGCAGTTCATCGAGCGCTACACGCACGGCTTCGAGGAGTATCGGGCCGCGGTGGCGGCCACCCCGTGGTCGCTGATCGAGGAACAGTCCGCGCTCACCGAAGCCGAGGTGCGCGAGGCGGCGCGGGTGTACGGCGAGGCCGACCGCAGCATCATCAGCTGGTGCCTGGGCGTGACCCAGCACGAACACGGCGTCGACACCATTCGCGAGATCGTGAACCTGCTGCTGTTGCGCGGCAATCTGGGCCGCGAGGGGGCGGGTCCGTCGCCGGTGCGCGGGCACAGCAATGTGCAGGGCAATCGCACCTGCGGCATCGACAACACTCCGCCCGCGCGATTCCTGGACCGGCTCGACGAGGTCTGCGGGATCACCGCGCCCCGGGCGAACGGTTACGACGTGGTCGGCACCATCGAGGCGATGCAGGCGGGCAAGCTGCGGGTGTTCATGGCCATGGGCGGCAATTTCGCGTTGGCCGCACCCGACTCCGCCTACACCTTCGAGGCGCTGCGCAAGTGCGACCTCACCATCCAGGTGAGCACCAAGCTCAACCGCAGTCATCTCGTGCACGGCACCCGCGCGCTGATCCTGCCGTGCCTGGGCCGCACCGAGCGCGACGAGCAGCGGGGCGGCCTGCAGCAGACCTCGGTGGAGGACTCGATGGCGATGGTGCACCTGTCGAAGGGGATGAAGAAGCCCGCCTCCCCGCATCTGCGGTCCGAGCCCGCGATCGTCGCCGGTATCGCCCGGGCCGCGCTGCCGGACAGCACGACCGCGTGGGAGCACTACGTCGAGGACTACGACCGGATCCGCGACACCATGGCCGAGGTGCTGGACGGTTTCGAGGACTTCAACCGCCGGGTGCGCCTGCCGCTGGGGTTCCGGATCAAGCAGCCCGCGCGGGAACTGATCTTCCTCACGCCGAGCGGCAAGGCCGAATTCTCGACGGCGGCGCTGCCCGATACGACCCCCGAGCCCGGCACGCTGTCGCTGGCGACGGTGCGCTCACACGACCAGTGGAACACCACCATCTACTCCGACGACGACCGCTACCGCGGCATCAAGAATCTGCGCACCCTGGTCTTCATGAACCGCGACGACATGCGCGAGCGCGGTCTGTCGGAATTCGACGAGGTCGACATCACCAGCATCGCCCGCGACGGCAGCAGGCGGTCGGTGCAGCGCTACAAGGTCGTCCCGTACAACATCCCGCGCGGCTGCGCGGCCGGGTACATGCCCGAGCTCAACGTACTGTGCGCGATCGGCGACTTCAGCACGCAGAGCGATCAGCCGATCATGAAGAACCTCACGGTCGTCATCGAACGCTCGGCTTAGGTCCCACTCGCCAGCGTGTCGATGGCCGCCCGCAGTTTCGCGGTGGCCTCGGCCGCGACCGCCTCGAGCGCCGGATCACCGGTGACCTGCACCATCAGCGCCGGGTTCATGGCCTCGACGACGACAGCGGCAGGGTCCTCACGGTCGCGGCGGACGAGGACGTTGCACGGCAGCAGCAGGCCGATCTGCGCATTGGCGCCGACCGCCTGGTTCGCCAGCGGCGGGTTGCACGCGCCGAGGATCCGGTAGTCCTCGATCTCGGCGTCGATCTTGGTTTTCAGCGTCGAGCGCAGGTCGATATCGGTGAGCACCCCGAACCCCTGGGCGGCCAGGGCTTCGCGGGTGCGTTCGACGGCCTCGTCGAAGCCGGTGTGCAGGGTGGTCGACAATGCGAGCTCCATGCTGGTGTGCCTCCTTCTCACGCGGCGCGGCTGTCCCGCCAACCTACCGCTACCTGGACCGAGCCCTCGGCCGATCATGACCACGCCGACCGCCACACCGACCACCGCCGCGTTGACGACCGCCGTCAGGGCGACAGGTCGTCGGGGCTCAGGAGGACAGCCGGTCCAGGATTTCGGCCGCGGCGCGTCGACCGGAGCGGACGGCGCCGTCCATGTAGCCGTTCCAGATGTCGGCGGTCTCGGCGCCTGCCCAGTGGATGCGGCCGACCGGTTCGGCGAGTGCCGGGCCGTACTGGGTCCAGGCGCCCGCGCCCAGGCGGCCGCCATAGCAGCCGCGGGTGAATTCCTCGGCGGTCCAGTCCTGTTCGAGGTAGTCGGTGGGGGCGGCGGCCTGGGGGCCGAACAGGTCGGTGAGGGTGGCGACGGCGACCGCGCGGCGTTCCTCCGCACTCCAGCGGGCGGCGGTGCGGGCGTGCGCGCCCTCGAAGAAACCGACGAGGACGCCGCATGATCCGTCCGGTGGGGAGTTGTCGAGGGTGACGCTGAGGGCGCCGTCGAGGTCGAAGGCGAAACCGCTCAGGCCGCTGGTGCGCCAGAACGGGGTGGGATAGGCGATCTGGACCTTGATCACCGACCCCATCGGGATCTGCTGGGTGAGCCCGTCGCGCTGGGCGGGCAGTGCCGGGCGGTAGACGAGGCGACCGGCCAGCGTCGGTGGGATGGCCACGATGACGTGCCCGGCGCTGACCGTGCGCTCCGGGGTGGAGACGCGCACTTCGTTCTCGTCCTGGGCGATCGCGTAGACCGGCGCGTTCAGGGTGACGACCGCCGCGCCGAGATCCGCGGCCACTTCCTCGGCGATCCGATGCGTGCCGCCGACCACCCGCGAGTCCTGGGCGCCGCCGGTGACGCCGACGAGCATATCGATCAGGCCGCCGGACTTGATATAGAACAGGAAGTGCAGCAGCGACATCTCCGCCGGTTCGGCCGAGAACACCGCAGGCACGACCGCGCCCCAGAAGGCCAGCGCCTCGGTGTCGGTGGTGGCGCCGCGCAACCATTCGTCGAGAGTGCGGCGATCCAGCTCGGCGGCCTCGGGTGTGGTCCACGGTGCCGACAGCGACACCGTCCCGGCGAGTGCCTCCAGCTCGGCCTGCATCCGGCCCACCTCCCCGGCCGCGGCGCCGGACAGGCCGAAGGTCGCGTCGCCGTAGCGGGTCACGGTGCCGCGATAGCGCGTCAGCGCGTCGCCGGTGTCGTAGGTGGGGAAGGTCGGCAGGCCCAGTTCGTCGATCAGCGCGCGGACCGCGGTCTGGGACGGGCCGATCCACTGCCCGCCCAGTTCCACCGGCACGCCGTTGGCCAGGGTGCCACCGTAGGTGCGGCCCGCGACCCGGTCGCGCGCCTCCAGCACCCGGACCGTCCGGCCCGCGTCCCGCAACACCCGGGCGGCGGTCACCCCGGCCAGCGCGGCACCCACCACGACAACATCGACATCGGTCATCTCGGGACCTTTCGAAGAAACTCGGTCATCTGTATGACTGTAAGATAGGTCACGGTCAGAGGGTGTGCAAGAGTTGTGGCGATATTCGTGCGGCGTGCAGATGAGGAGATCGCGTGGTTTACGTCAGGGCTTCCGAGCGCGAGGAACAGATCGTCGCGGCGGCCGTCAGCGTGCTCAGCGAGGTGGGCGTGCCCGCGACGACGCTGCGCGCGGTCGCCGCCAGGGCCGAGGTCCCGCTGGGCACGCTGCAGTATGTGTTCCCGTCCAAGGACAAGCTGCTGCGCGCGGTCATCACCCGGCTGATCGACGACATCGCCGAGGCGCTGCGGGCACAGGGCGTCCTCGACCGGGGCGTGGAATACGCGCTGCGCCAAGGGGTAACGGGATTCTGGGAACGCCTGGTCGACGACCACGCGGGCTTGCAGATCATGCAGTACGAACTGATGACATACTCGCTGCGCAGCGAGACCGACGGCAGTCTGGCCCGGCTGCAGTACGAGCGCTACACCACCGCCGTCACCGAGTTCTGCGAGCAGGCGGCGCGCGCTGCGGGCGAGCGCTGCGCGGTCGGTTTCGAGACTATCGGCCGGCTGGCGCTCGCCCAGATCGACGGGCTCATCCTGCAATACGCGGCCAACCCCGACCCGATCCGCGCCCGGCGCGACCTGGACCAGGCCATCGAGATGCTCGTGCTGTTCGCCGACCCGCAGCCGGTCGCGCGCGGCCGGCGCCCGGGCCCGCCGGTCACCGGATAGCGTCGCTCCGCCGCGAACCCTTGCGCGGCCGGTCGATCCCGCTCTATCGTGAACTCATACAAGCGTATGACTTGAGGAGTGGAACGAGATGACTCAGCAGCACCCCGATCCGCAGGTCGTCGTCGTGGGCGCGGGCATGTCCGGCTTGGTCGCCGCCCGCGCACTCCACCGCCACGGCGTCGATGTGGTCGTGCTCGAATCCGCGCCGCGTCCCGGCGGGCGCGTGCTGGCCGAGACCACCGTGCTCGGCTCGCGCGTCGACCTCGGCGGGCAGTGGATCGGCCACGGTCACCACCGCTTCACCGCACTGGCCGCCGACCTCGGCGCGACCGTCTACCCGATGCGCACCCCCACGCTGCCCACGATCCTCGACGGCGACACCGCCGTGCCGAACTACAGCCCGACGGCCGTGACCGCCACCGCCGTCCTGCTGGCCTGGGAAACCGCGTCGCGGCTCGGCGTGCCCCGGTCGTGGCGGGACCAGAGCGTGCAGGCGTGGTTGCGGCACGTGCCGCACCGCCGGGCGCGGCGGCTGCTCGAGGTGATCACCGCGGTGGCCACCACCGCCGATCCCGATCGCCTCTCGGTCCGCGCCCTCCTGGACATGGCCCGGTTCCAGGGCGGGCTGCGCGGCATGCTCACCACCGCCGGGGGCGCGCAGGACAGCCTGCTCGTCGAGGGCGCCGGGACGCTGGCCGAGCGGCTCGCCGCCGAGCTCGGCGAGCGCGTCGTGCTCGGCAGCCCGGTCACCGCGATCCGGCGCGACACGACCGGCGCCACCGTCGAGTCGGCGTCCGGGACCTATCGCGCGGCGAAGGTGATCGTCACCGTGCCGCCGCCGACAGCGACCCGCATCGCCCACCACCCGGCGCTGCCGCAGGAGCGAATCCGCCTGCAGGACAACACGTATATGGGCTCGGTCTACAAGGCGATCGCTGTCTACGACCGCCCGTTCTGGCGCGAGCGCACCCATGCCGAGCTGATGACCCTCACCGCGCCGGGTACGGCCTACTTCGACTCCTCCGCCCCCGGCGGCCCCGGCCACCTGTGCGCCCTCGTCGCGGGTCCCGAGGCGCGCGCCCTCGACGACCTCACCGTCGAGGACCGTCGCGCCCGGATCCTCGGCGCGGTCGCCGGGCGGCTCGGCCCGGAGATCCTCGCGCCGCGCGGCTGGTACGAGAAGTCCTGGCACCGTGACGAATACGCGGGCGGCGGCTATCTCGCCCTGCCGGAACCCGGGCACACCGACGGCCACTTCCCGTGGCCAACCACCCCGCTGGGTCCCGTGCACTGGGCGGGCGCGGAGACCGCGAGCGAGCACGCCGGGTACATCGAGGGCGCCATCGAATCCGGGGACCGGGTCGCGCGCGAGGTCGTCGCGGCGCTGGCCACCGCGGCCGGGAGCTGAGGTCAGGGCAGGATCGAGTCCACGTAGCCGCCGTCGACCCGCAGCGCCCCGCCGGTGGTGGCCGAGGCCAGCGGCGAACTCAGGTAGACCACCATGTTCGCGATCTCGGTGGGCTCGATCAGCCGCTGGATCAGCGATTGCGGGCGGTGCTCGCGCATGAACTCGCGTTGCGCCCGCTCCCACGGCACCGAGCGGTCGACGAGCTGGTACACGAAGTCCTCCACCCCGGCGGTGTGGGTCGGGCCCGCGATCACGGAATTGACGGTGACGCCGGTGCCTGCGGCGTCCTTGGCGAAACCACGGGTCACCGCGAGCAGGGCGGTCTTGGACACGCCGTAGTGGATCATCTCCCGCGGGATGACCACCGCGGAATCGCTGGCGATCTGGATGGCCCGGCCCCAGCCGCTCTCGATCATGCCCGGCAGGTACGCGCGGATCAGGCGCACGGCGGAGAGCACATTGGTCTCGAAGAACACGGTCCACTGCGCGTCGGTGATCTCGTGGGCCGGGACCGCCTCGAAGATGCCGAGATTGTTCACCAGGATGTCGACGGCGGGCAGTTCGGCGAGCAGCGCCGCCACGCCCTCGGCGGTGGTGACGTCGGCGGTGACGCCCAGTGCCTCGCCGCCCGCCGCGCGCACCGCGGCCACGGCGGTGTCCACCCGGGCCGCGGTGCGGCCGTTGACTGCCACCCGGGCGCCGCTGCGCGCCAAACCCTCCGCGATGGCGAGCCCGATGCCCTGGGTGGAGCCGGTGACGAGCGCGGTCTTGCCGGTCAGGTCGATCTGCACGAGCAACTCCCGTCGTCGGGTCGCCGCACGGTGCGGCAGGTCGCCCGGACGAGCCTACCGGCCGATCAGGCCGGGGGGCGGGAGGCCGCAGTGCCCGCGGGTGCGGACGGATAGTGCCGGTCGTCGGTGGTGAATTCCGGGTTCCCGTACTCCGCCAGACGTTTCCGCAGGACCCGGTTGGTGTAGGCGCCCACGACGCGGCGCAGCCGGGGATGGTTCGCGGTCCGGGCGACGGCCAGGAAACGGCCGACCACGAAAGGCGCGGTCAGGGCGATCCGGAGGGCGTCGCCGAGGCCGAAACGCACGCTCATCGCGGCCGCGGCCGCGCGGTCGCCACCGCAGAAACCGAGGAAGAACGCCCGGCTCCAGCTGCGTTCCACCGCATCGGCGATCCGGTCGACGGGCCCACGGCCGGGGCGCAGGTAGGCCGCCATGGTGGAGCGGACCAGTTCGCCGCAGGTGGCGTCGTCGAAGCCGTCGCGCAGCAGGGCGGCGCGCCCGTGGAAGACCTCGAGAATGCCGGTCACCGTGGTCGGCAGGAGTTCCTCGGGCAGGCCGAGCAGGAAGCAGCGGTAGCGGCTGAACTCGAGCACGGCACGATCGTGCCGGGAGAACTCGGTGCGGCCGCGCCGGGCGGCGATGGTGGCCAGCAGATAGATATTGATCAGCCCGGCGGGCATCTGGTCGACCTGCGGCACCGGGATCCCGTAGATCTCGGCATCCCACCGCCCGGACCGCACGAGCGCGTTGTAGCGCACCATCGAGTGCATCAGCCGCACCATGGCCGCCGCCTCGAAGCCGGGGCCGTGCCGTTCCAGGGCGTTCGCCACCGTGGTGACCGCGAAGAAGCTCGCCGTCTCGTGCACCCGGCGCGCGGCGCGACGGCCGGACAGGGCGCCGGTGAGCGTCATCGGCAGGGCCGCATAGGTATTGAGGAAGGTCGCCAGGAAGGCACCGCGGATCAGGAACGGGGACAGGAACGCCGCGGCGGCGCGCGAATGCCGCGCGCCCTCCTCCACCAGGGCCATGTCCACCCACGGCGGGGTGTCCTCCATGGCGGCGAGGAAGGCGCGCAGTTCGTCGGGTGCGTCCGGGACCGCGTCGATGCCGGACCGGCACGCCAGCTGGAGCATGTCGATCAGGCCGCGCACCCCGTAGCGGCTGGCCAGGGCGGCGTAGGGATCGGCGACGGCGTCACCCAGCAGGGTCGCCGTGCGCATCAGTTCGACGACGCGGTCGTCGCCCAGCAGCGGCTCGCGGGCGGCGACCCAGGCGGGGAGCGAGGACTTGTCGCGCGGGTCGGCGGTGAAGCGGTACGGCGTCCGGTCGAAGTCGATCGCGCCGTAGAGGCCGGGTTGCTGCTCGCGCTGGCTGCGGACCCGCCGGGCCAGTTCGGGGTAGTGGAGCGTCATCGCTGTCCTTAACTTTCACCTTGTCAGTAAGACACTGACAGGTTGTCAGTTATGGTGTCAAGGGTGACCACATCGCCGGGTGCCCGCAAACGGATGAGCGCGCACGACCGGCGCGAGCAGATCCTCGACGTCACCCACGAGATCGTCACCGCCGAGGGCTTCCACGCCGCCACCCCCAACCGGATCGCGGCCGCGGCGGGCATCACCCGGCCGGTGCTCTACCAGCAGTTCGGTGATCTCGCCGGGCTGTTCGTCGCGCTCATCGACCGGGAGCAGCAGCGCGCTGGCCTGCAGTTCGCCGAGTCCGTCGCCGAGCACACCGATCCCCGGGAGCCCGACCGTTTCGTCGACGCGTTCACCGCGTTGCTGCACGCGGTCGACGCCCACCCCAACACCTGGCGGCTGTTCCTGTTCCCGCCGGAAGGCGCGCCGCCGGAGCTGTATCAGCGGATGGCCGAGTCGCAGCGCTTCGTCCAGCAGTTCTTCCACGCCGAGCTGCTGCGCACCTTTCCCGGGCTCCCCGATCCCGAGTACACGGCCCGCGTCATCCAGGCCGCCATCCGTGAGCTGCTCCAGTTGCGGCTCACCGATCCCACCGAGGCCACCGTCGAACGGCTGGGCTCGCTCATCCGCCGCATCCGGGCCCGGATCATCGACGACTAGGCGGTTCACCGCGGGGTTGCTAGCATGGCCCGGCCCGTGGTGGGGGTAGCCGCCTCGGTGACGACGTGGCGGACAGGGGAGATCCCGTGGTGCAGGACGAGAGGCGAGGCGACGAGCGGATTCCGTCGCGGGCGGTGACCGCGTGGACGGTCGGGTTGCTGTGTGTGTCGGTGGTGGCCTGCGGGGTGATCGCGGGTGGGTTGCTGCACGATCCCGAGCCCGAGCTGACGACCGCGCCACCGACGACCACCCGGGTCACCACGCCCACCGCGCCTCCGCCGTCCTACCGGACGCCGAAGGTCGTGTATCCGGTGACGATTCCCGGCTGCGATCAGGTCGAACCGCCCGCCGAGGGCGGACTGGTCGGCCGGTGGGTGGGGATGTCGCAGTTCGGCTACGACAACCCGGCGTTCCCCTGGTTCTCCGGGCCCAAGGCGGTCGCGATGTCGGCGGCCGCGCGGGCGGCGCTGCCCCCGGAGGTCGTGGTGGACTGGGCGTCGCTCGACCGGTCCCTGATCTTCGAGCCGATCATCGGCGATACCGACGACAAATACGGGAGCAGCACCTTCGCCGCGGCCGACGTGCACCGGGGCGACCTCGTCGGCTCGGTATCCGTCTCGGTCCGTGCCGACGGGACGGTTCCGCCGTGCCGGGCGGGCAGCCTCGACGAACGGCGGGTGCTGCCCGACGGGACCACCGTCGATCTGCTCGATACCTGGTCGGAGGTCGACGGCGTCCGCACGCTTTCTCGCGGCGCGACCGCCTATCTCGCCGACGGCAGCATCGTGGACGCGGGCAGCACCGATGCCGGTGGCCGGGACGCCCGGCCGACGGGGACGGTGCCGATCAGCCGCGACGAACTGGTCGCGCTGGCCACCGCGCCGGGACTGCGCACGAGTGCGCCGGTGCCGCCGGGAACACCGGGGCCACCCGAGCCGTGCGCGGTCGCCGTCGAACAGTCCGACCCGATTTCGCAGGCCACCGCCGAACGCCTCGGCCGGGTCCTGTCGGGGGTACGCCTCGACGGCCTCGACCGGCCGCTGACCGAGCTGCGTCCGGGCACCTACAACACCGACGGGGTGTGCCAGGTCGTCGGTGTCATCACCGACGGGCAGCGGTCCCGGCTGGCCGTCACGATCGCCGCGGGTCAGCCACTGCCGGAGCAGACCTCGCCCGATGACGGCACGACTTTCCGTGCCCTGCCGGACGGAACGGTCGTGCAGACTCGGGACGACGTCTCGACGAGCATGACCGCCGACGGCCCCCGGTCCAGGAGCAGCCGGGTGGTGACCGTCACCCGGCCCGCGGGCACCCGGGTGACGCTGAGTTCCACCGCCGAGGAGCCCGGACAGGCACTGCCGCTCGCCCAGCTCGAGGCGATCGCGCTCACCCCCGGCCTGGAGGTGACGCGATGACCCTCGCACCCGGAATCCGGGGCCTCGCGCTCGCCGCCGTGACCGCGCTCGTCACCGGCGCGGGCGCCGCCGCGGTCCTGCTGACCCCACCGGACCCGCTGCGCAAGATCACCGGAACCGACGCTGCCGCACCGGGTCTGGCGTGGTCGATCGACGCCGCGGCACTGTCCGGTGGCGCGTTCGCCGAGTTCCGCTCCCCGGTCGATGCCACCAGCATCGATCTCGGTGGGCCGGGATTCGTCCGGGCGGGCGACACCCTGGTGACGGTCATCGGCGTCTCCACCGACGACTCGATCGCCCTGCGCGAGGCGGTCATGTACGGCATCGACGCCGCCACCGGCGATACCCGCTGGCAGGCACCGGCCGACGAGCTCGGTGGGTGCGCGGCGGTCCCGCTCGACGGTGAACTGCTCTGTTTCGCCGATCCGGTGACCGGTCCCGGCGACCTGGTCGGCTACGACCTCGCCGACGGCACCGTCACCCGCACCCCGGTGCCGTGGCCGATCTTCGCCCTCGCGGTCGACGGCGAGCACCTCTACCTCGCCGAGGGCGATGTCGAATCCGACGATGTGCGGGTGCGTTCGGGCAGCCGCGCCGATCCGGATGCCCGCTGGACCCGCCCGTTCACCATGGGCACCGGCTGGGAGGATCTGCCGTCCGACGCGCTCGACGTGACACACGGCCAGGGCCTGTTCGTCCTGGGCGCCGACGCCACCGGCTTCGACCTCGACACGGGCGCCCCCACCTGGACCGCCCGTCTCGACGGGTGCTCGCGGGTCACCACCACCACACCGGCGCTGGTCGAACTGATCCGCACCCGCTGCGAGGCCTACCGGGTCACCGGCATCGACCTGCTCGACCGCACCGGCCGCGTCCTGGCGAGTTCCGATCGCGGCGGCGTCCACGCTCCGGTCGTCGACGAGCCCACCGACGACACCATCCCGGTCCTGCTCGACGACACCGCCCACGACCGCCGCGACGGCACCGCCCGCTGGACCAACCCCGATCTGGTGTATTCCACCGCCGATTACCAGGGCACCCCGACCCGGTACGGCACCGTGGTGGCTGTGCTCGGCGATGTCGCCGTCCTGTCCGACCCGGTCGGCGGAACCACCTCCGGCCTCGACCTGCGCACCGGAACGACCCTGTGGCGCACCACCACCGAGCGCCGGGGCACCGTCGCGACCCGGGACGGCGACGATGTCGTCTTCACCGACGGACAGGGCCTGTGGGCCGTGGACCCGCGCACCGGCGAAACCCGCTGGGACATCCCCTTCCGCGCGGTGAACACCGACCGCGATGCCTTCGCGGGCAACAGCGTCGTCGCGGCCACCGGGGACGGCCGCCTCACCCTGGTTACCGATCGCACGATGATCGGCCTGCGCCCGTTCCGCTGAGCGCCGGATCTCACGGGTCAAGCAGGCGCGCGCCGGGCGACGCGGAGTCGGGACGAGAGACCGACACCCGGCGCGAACCGAAAGGTGCCCCCATGCCCGCGGATTTCACGGACCGAACCGGTTTCGAGAACGCCGACCGCGGGTTCGTGGCCGCCTTGGATCCGGGGGTCGTCGAGGCCGCCGACGGACGCGTGGTCTGGGATATCGACGCGTACCGGTTCCTCGAGGCGGACGGCGCCGAGACCGTGGATCCGAGCCTGTGGCGGCAGTGCCAGCTGACCGCGCGCCAGGGACTCTACGAGGTGACCGACGGGATCTATCAGGTCCGCGGGCTGGATCTGTCGAACATGACCCTGGTCGAGTCCGACCACGGCGTGATCGTCATCGACCCGCTGATCAGCGCCGAGACCGCGGCGGCCGCCCTCGCCCTCTACCGGACCCATCGCGGCGACCGGGCGGTGACGGCGGTGATCTACACCCACCCGCACATCGACCACTACGGCGGTGTCCTCGGGGTCGTCGATCGCGACACCACCGTGCCGATCGTGGCACCGGCGCGTTTCATGGAACACGCCGTCTCCGAGAACGTCTACGCGGGCACCGCCATGCTGCGGCGCGGCGCCTACTACTCCGGCGGTGAGCTGCCCAAAAGCCCGCTCGGCCGCGTCGGGATGGGCCTCGGGGCCGCCACCCACAATCTGCACAATCTGCTGACCCTGCGCGGCGCCCAGGTGCGCGACGCGCGGATCTGGGCGCGCTATATCGCCGAACAGGTCAGTCTGGCACCGGCATTGGCCGCGAAGTGGCACACCCACGGCTACTACTCGGAGAACGCGACCTGGCGCAACTGTTTCCTCGTCAGCGCCCACGAACTGCGCGAGGACACGTTCCACACCCCCATCACGCAGGGCGCCGGGCTGGCCCCGGCGATGAGTGTCACCCAGCTCTTCGACCCCGCCACCTGGACCCGGATCATCGACCTCACCGATCAGGCCGACCCCGACTTCGACATCGTGACGCCGTAGGCATCTCCGCCACGCAGCCGCTGCCCGATCCGCCGGGTGAGCGCTGGACCGCGTCGAGGGTCTCGCCTTCGGCCATCAGGCCGTCGCGGCGTGGTGGCGGTGACCTTCGCCCTGGTCACCGCCGTGCGCCGCTGAGCGGTGCGGTCAGCGGTGTGCCGCGAGGATGGCGTCGGCGGCCTTCTCGCCGATGACCACCGAGGGCGCGTGGGTGTGACCGCGGATGATGCTCGGCATCACCGAGGCGTCGGCGATACGCAGGTTGGACACGCCCCGCACCGTCAGCTCGGGGGTCACCACGCTGGCCGCGTCATTACCCATGCGGCAGGTGCCGACGGGGTGGTAGAGCGTGTGCGAGTGCCAGGTCAGCGCCTCTTCGAGGGTTTCCTCGAGGGTGGGCTGTTCGCGTTTCGGCTGCAGGAATCCGCTGAGCTTGGGGCCGAGGGGCGCGGCGGTAGCGATGCGGTGGGCGATGCGCAGGCCCGCGAGCAGGGCGGCGCGGTCGGCGCCGTCGGGGTCGGACAGGTAGTTCGGGTCGACGATCGCCTTGGCCAGGGGGTCCGCGCCGCTCAGCGTGACAGTGCCGCGGCTGCGCGGGCGCAGCAGGATCGGGCCGAGCGCCACGCCGTGCCCGGGCGCGACGCCGATGCCCTCGTCGTAGAAGGGCGCGGGGCCGAAAATGATCTCCAGGTCCGGCAATTCGAGTTCCGGGCGGCTGCGCACGAAACCGTAGGCCTCACCGACATTGGAGGTCAGCATGCCGCGGCGGCGGACCAGGTAGTCCACCAGCTGACGCGGCTTCTCGGCGTCGAAGAGCGTGTCGGAATCCGCGGCGAAACCGAGCAGGCTGATCAGGTGATCGGTGAGATTGCGGCCCACCTCCGGCAGATGGTGCAGCACCTCGATGCCGTGGGCGCGCAGCTGTTCCTCGTCGCCGATGCCCGACAGCTGCAGCAGCTGCGGGGTGTTGATCGCGCCGCCGCAGAGCACGACCTCCTCGCGGGCCCGCACGATGTGCGTCGCGCCGTCGGTCTGGTATTCGACGCCGACCGCGCGGGTGCCCTCGAACAGCACCCGGGTGACCTGCGCGCCGGTGCGCACCGTCAGGTTGGGGCGCTTGACGGCGGGCTTCAGGTAGGCGTCGGCGGTGCTCCAGCGCGCGCCGCGCCGCTGGGTGACCATTGTCTGGCAGAACCCTTCCGGCTGCGCGGTATTGGCGGGTTCCTGCTTGAAACCGGCGTGCTCGACGGCGGCGAGGAAATCCGCCGTCAGCGGCCGGGGGCTGCGCTGACGCGAGATGCGCAGCGGGCCGGTGCGCCCGTGCTCCGGTTCGGTGGCGTCCTCGACGGATTCGATGCGTGCGAAGTACTCGGCGACCTTCGCGTAGCTCCAGTCCGGCCCGGCCAGCCTGCCCCACTCGTCGTAGTCGGCCGCGTAACCACGCACCCACATCATGGCGTTCATCGACGACGAACCACCCAGCAGTTTGCCGCGCGGATAGAAGATCCGCCGGTTGCCGAGCGCGGGCTGTTCGGTGGTGAGATACGCCCAGTCACACTCGGTTTCGAACAGTTTGGAGAACGCCGCCGGAATGTGGGCGAAGGTATTGGTGTCGGCCGGACCCGCCTCCAGGGCGACGACCTCGTTGCCGGACCGCTCGCTGAGCCGGGCGGCGACGACCGCCCCGGCCGAGCCGGTTCCCACGACGACGTAGTCGGCCGTGGTGGTGGACACTGCGTTCATCGGGAAGCTCCTGGGGTCAGCCGCGCAACGCGGAGGCGAAGATGGCAGGCAGGCGGGACCAGCGGGGGTCGACGGCGAAGTCGGTGAGCTGCCGTCCGGTGGTGCCCGCGGTCCGGTTGGTGACGAACCACGGCGGCTTCGGCGACAGCGCCCATTCGCCGTGCAGCACCGAGCGCGGCGCCGGGCGGAACGGACCGCGCACCACGGTGCGTTCGATGCCGTCGATCAGCCAGGCGTTGTGCACCACGCCGATACCGCTCTGCACGTCGTCGAGGGTGTGGCCGGGGTAGGCGCCCCAGCTCGCGGTGGGGGTCAGGTAGCCCACGGCGGTCCAGGCGTTGATCGCGATGGTGCCGTAGCGCAAACGCTCTACGAGCTCGTCGAATACCGGTCCGAGCTCGGCGATGGTGTCGGGGTGGGCGATCACATTGACGCCGAGGGTGCCGATGAAGTCGTCGTTGGCGGCGTCCACGGCGGCGCGCGCGAATTCCGCGCCGGTGCCGGGGATCTCGACGACGCCGAGGACCGGGGCGAAGTACTCGGTCGCGAGCAGGGTCTCCTCGGGGGCGGCGCGCAGCCCGGTCACCAGGGTGCGATTGCCGTCGGGGCCGAGCCGTTCGGCGGTGGGATAGGTGGCGCGGGCGGCGGCGGTGCGGGCGGCGCTGCCCGGATAGTAGGCGGGCCTGCCCGGCGCGCGGTCGAACGCGACGCGCAGGGCTGCCAGGAACTGTGCCTTCTGCGGCCAGTCCGCGGCGATGATCACCGCCTGGGCGGCCACACAGTTGTAGCCGCCGTTGTGCAGCCGCTGGGTCGCGATGTGCTCGGCCTGATAGGCCAGATCGGCGTCGCTCCAGGTTCCGGGGAGCACGATGGTCGGGGACACACCGCCGAGTTCGCTGCTGATCGGTACCTCGAGCAGCGGGGTGCCCGCCGCCTTGCGGGCGGCCCCTTCCGCGCCGGTGCCCCAGACGATCGCGTCGTGGGTGGCGGCGCTGCCGGTCATGTGCACGTGCGCGACCGCGGGATGGTTGACCAGGTAGGCGCCGACCTCGGGACCGCCGGTGAGCACCCGCACCACCCCGGCCTCGATCAGCGGCGCGAGGATCTTCTCCAGCACCGGGCGCAGGGTGTCGGTCACCGGGTTGAGCTTGAGCGCGACGACGCGGTTGTGCGCGAGGAGTTCGTAGAGCGTGTCCAGCGGAGCGATGGAGGTGATGTTGCCCGCGCCGAGTACAGCGCCGATGCCGCCGGTGCGCGCCGGATCCCGCTGGGCCAGACCTGCTTCGGCTCGCGCGACCGCACGGCTGACCCCGCGCCGCAGCCACACCTCGGCCCGGAACCCGCTGAGCAGCAGTTCGTCGTACAGGCTCGTGGGCAGCACCTGCACGGTGACCCGGTCGCCCGCCTGCCCGAAGGTCGCCTCGGCGAGCGGGCTGGTGCCCGCGGCCAGGGCGCGCAGGGTGTCGCCGAGGACGCGTAGCGCGGCGGCGAGCGCGTAGGGGCCCGACATCCACTCCTCCCCCACCAGCCCGGAATCCGGATCGATGCCCTTGTAGGCGACCGCGGTATCGACCCATTCCCGCGCGTGGCGGCCGGTGAGCTCGCGGACGCGATCGAGGAGTTCGGCCCTGGCCACCAGCGACAGCCGGGACCAGGCCCGCTCGCCGTCGGCCAGCTCGGTCAACGCGGCATCGACCGCCGCCTCGGCGGCCACCTGTTCTGTCTGCACTTCGCCCCTCTTCCGCTGCCGGGAACCCGCTGATCCGGATCCGTCACACTCCAGTGTGACTGTGCTCACGTTCAAGGGACATGTGTGCCGGTCGCCGATCGACGGCTACGTTTTGTGCGCGCGCACAAACCGGGTGTGGCCCGGACCACTCCCGACGGTTAGGCTGGTCGGCATGACCACCGTCGCCCCCGTCACCTCGCCGCTGGCCACACAGCTGTCCGGCGCGGTCGAGGAGCTGACCGGCGAGCTGGTCCGGCGCATCCTCACCACCGACCCCGCCTATGCCGCCGCGGGGCTGCTGACCGAGGAGCAGCTGCGCACCACCTGCCGCAACAATCTCACGGCCATCCTCGGCGCGCTGGCGGGCACCGAGCCGCTGCGCCTGCAGTCGGCGCGCGAGGCCGGGCAGCTCAAGGCCGAGCAGGCGATCCCCATCGCCGCGCTGTTGCACGCCTACCGGTTGGGGGCCCGGCTGATCTGGGAGGAGCTCACCGCGCGTTCCTCGGGGCCCGGCGATGTGCGGTTGCACGCGCTGGCCACCCAGCTGTGGGAGGTCATCGACCTGTACTCCGATGCCGCGGTGGAGGCGTATCGCGAGACCGAGATGCTGCTGGCCCGGGCCGACGCGCAGGCACAGAACCGCTTGATCCGCACCCTGTTCGACGATCACTCGCACAGTCCCGGCCGGGTCCTGGACGTGCTGCGCAGCCTCGGCCTGCCCGAGCACGGCACCTTCTGCGTGGTGGCCATCGACGCGCATCCGGCCACCGTGTCCCCGCCCGCCTTGAGCGGTGCGCTGCGTGAGCTGGGCGTGCGCTCGGTGTGGGATGTGCGGATGGACGCGGTCATCGGACTGGTGACGGCACTGGCTCCGGCCGCGATCGACCGGGCGGGTCCGCTGCTGGGCTCGCTCGTCACCGAACGGGTCGGTCTCAGTACGCCGTTCGGCTCACCGCACGCGATCGCCGCCGCGGTGACCGAGGCGCGGCAGGCCTGCCACTCCGTGCCGCCCGGCGCGAGTGGGGTCGTGCGTTTCGGTGCCGAGCCGGTGGCGCATCTGCTGGTCACGGTGCCCGATGCGGCGCGCCGGGCGGCCGCCCAGATCCTCGGCCCGGTGCTGGCCCTGCCCGCCGCCGAGCGCGCCGATCTCGTCGCGGTGCTCGATGCCTGGTACCAACACGGCGGTTCGGCGGTCGCGGTGGCGGAGGCGCTGCACTGTCATCGCAATACGGTGCGCTACCGGCTGCGCAAGATCCGCGATCTCACCGGGCGTGACACCACCGACCCGCGGCAGTCCGCGGAACTGTATCTGGCGCTGCGGGCGTACACGCTCGTCGAGGCCGGACCCCCGCGTTCGTCCTGACATCGAGCTAGGCGGCGGGTGAACGTATCCGCCTGCGCGTCAGCGCTTTCCGACTCGTGCCACGGCCCGGACCGGTGCGCCGTCGGCGCCGGTGAGCGGCAGCGGGAACAATGACACCTCGATCGATTCCCCGGCGCGCTGGGCGGCGAGCACCTGGTCGAGGCCGGTGAGGTTTTCCGCGATCACCGCGTGCGCGGTGCACAGGATGCGATGCGCGGGCAGGGTGAGGTCATCGGGTGGGTCGATGCTCGGCGCGTCGATGCCGATCGTCCGGATTCCCGCCGCCACCAGTGCTTCCGCCGCGGCCGGGGGCAGATGCGGGTGCGTGTGGTACTTCTCGCTCCCCCAGTGCGCCGACCAGCCGGTGGCGATCAGCACGATCGTGCCCGGGCCCCACGGGAGGTCGAAGTACTCCGGACCGATCGCCCCACGCGGCGGCACCGAGCGCGCGTCGACCACGACCGCCGGACCGGTGAAGTGCTCCAGGGGCAGCTCGTCGAGCGCCGGGAGTTCGTCACCGAGATGCGCGGGCGCGTCGACATGGGTGCCCGTCTGCGAGCCGAAATGCACCCGCAGCACATTGACCCCGTCGGTCTCGACGCGCAGCGCCGGTTCGAGCGACACCTCCGGATCGCCCGGATACACGGGCATTCCGGTGTGGATCGGCACGGTCAGGTCGATCAGGCGCACAGCCGCGAGCATACGGTCACCCCGCGGGATCCGCCGTGATCGCCGCTGTCGCCGGAACGCCCGACCGTGTCGGACCCCCGTGGCAGCATGCCCGGCTGTGACGACCGACGACCGACCGATGCCCCCGCTCGACGCCGACGAACGCACCACCCTGGAATCCTGGCTCGACTTCTACCGCGCCACCCTGGCCCGCAAATGCGCGGGTCTCGACGACACCCAGCTGCGCACCGCCGCCGCACCCCCGTCCCCACTCACCCTCCTCGGCCTCCTCCAGCACCTCGCCGAGGTCGAACGCAACTGGTTCCGCCGCGTCCTCCTCGGCGAAGCCACCCCACCGATCTACGACCCGGCGGCCGACACCACCGCCCACGACGGCGGATTCGACCTCACCGCCCACTCCTCCGGCATCACCGCCCTCGCGACCTGGCACGCTGAGATCGACCACGCCCGCCACAACTGCGCCACCCGTGCCCTGACCGACACCAGCCCCTTCCTCGACAGCGAGGTCAGCCTCCGCTGGATCTACACCCACATGATCGCCGAATACGCCCGCCACTGCGGCCACGCCGACCTCCTCCGCGAACGCATCGACGGCGTGACAGGCGTCTAGCCGAGACTCCCCCATCTCGCTGGCTCACCGCGACGATCGACAGCGCACTCGGCTGACGGCACCGACCATCCCGACGTCGACGCCGTCAGCAGCGGGCGGCGGGCCTAGGTGACCTTGGCGGTGATCAGGAGGTCCCAGATCTCGGACTGGTCGACGACTTCCACGCCGAGCTTCTCCGCCTTGGCGAGTTTGCTGTCGCCCACGCCTGCGCCGGTGATGAGCAGGTCGGTGTTGGCGGAGACCGAGGAGGCGGTGGTCGCGCCTGCCTGTTCGCAGAGGCGCTGGAAGGTGGGGCGGGCTACTTTCTCGCCGGAGCGGGGGTCGCTGATGGCGCCGGTGACGACCACGGTCTTGCCTGCCAGGGGCGCGCCCGCGGCGACGACTGGGGGGAGGTCTTCCGCGCGGACGTCGAGGTTCACTCCGGCCGCGCGTAAGGCCTCGAGTTCGGGGCGCAGGCGGGTGAGGTGGGCGACCAGGGAGGCGGCCACCTTCGGGCCGATGTCCTCCACCGCGACGAGCCGTTCCTCGCCCGCGTCGGCGACCTCCTCGAGCGAGCCGAAGCCCGCCCTGGCCAGCCGGGCGGCGGTGCCGTCGGAGGCCATCGGGATGGCCAGGCCGATGAGCGCGCGGCGCAGGCCGACCTGGCGGCTGGTGTCGATCGACTCGATCATCCGCCCGGCTGAGACCTCGCCGATGCGGTCGAACTCCAGTAGCCGCTCCTTGGTCAGGGTGTAGAAGTCCGACGGGCGCTCCAGGATGCCCGCCTCGGCCAGGCGCTCGATCCAGACCTGCCCGATGGCGTCGATATCGGCGGCGGCGCGTGAGGCCCAGTGGATGAGCCTGCGCACGGTCTGCGCGGGACAGGAGACATTGGTGCAGAACAGTTCCCGGCTGTTGCCCTGTTCGCTCACCGGCTGCCCGCACGACGGGCACGCTGTGGGCGGCACGATCTCGCGCTCCTCGCCGGTGCGCGCGGCAGCATCCAGCACACCAGCCACGAACGGGATCACATCGCCCGCGCGGCGCACCAGCACGGTGTCGCCGATCTTGATGTCGCGGGCGCGGATCACCTCCTGATTGGCCAGGGTGGCCTTGGTGACGGTGGTGCCGCCCACGAACACCGGTTCCAGCCAGGCCACTGGCACGATCTTGCCCGTCTTGCCCACATCCCAGACCACATCGGCGAGCAGCGTGGTCTTCTCCTCGGCGGCGAATTTGAACGCCAGCGCGCCGCGCGGGGAATTCGAGCGGGTGCCCGCGGCGGCGTAGGCGATGCGGTCGGCCAGGCGCAGCACCGCGCCGTCGAGGTCGTAGTCCAGGTCGTTGCGGATCTGCTCGATGGCGGTGATGGCCGCCTGGGCCTGTTCGGCATCGGCGCATACGCGCATCTGCGCACCTTCCACGCCGAGCGCGCGCAGCCCGTCGCCGAGGTCGACCGCGCCCTCCTCGGTGGGCATGTCCAGGTCGAAGCCGAAGAACTGCAGCCGACGCTCGGCCACGGTGGCCGGGTCCTTGGCGCGCAGCGTGCCCGCCGCGGCATTGCGCGGGTTGATCAGCGGTTTGTCCGGGTGGGCGGTGTTGTAGGCGAGGAAGGTCGAGCGCAGCATGACCGCCTCACCGCGCACCTCCACCCGGCCCGCGGCCTCGATCCGGTCGGGCACGCCGTCGACCAGCGCGCGCACCAGCATGGTCACATCGTCGCCGGTGGTGCCGTCACCGCGGGTCACCGCGCGGACCAGGCGGCCGTCCTCGTAGACCACCGACAGCGACAGCCCGTCGAGCTTCGGCATGACCACCACCGGCTGGCCGGGGAACCGGTCGAAGAAGGCCGCCACCTGCTCGGGCTTGGTCGCCTTCTCCAGCGACAGCATCGGGCGGGCGTGCCGGACGGGCGCGTGCAGCACCGTCGGAGCGCCGACCTGCTCGAGCGGATTCGGCTCGGGTGTCAGCTCCGGATGCGCCTCGATCAAGGCGCGCAGTTCGTCCTCGATCGCGTCGTAGTCCGCGTCGGCCACCACCGGTGCGCCGTCGTAGTAAGCGCCACGCAGCGCCACGATGCGATCGGCGAGTTCCTGGATGCGTTCCCCTGTGTCCACGCCCCGGACGCTACCGGTACCCACCGACACCGACGCGGATCCGGTGCCCTGTCGGCCCGGCCCCGCCCGCGGCGGATCAGGGTCGCGTGCCCACACCGGACGATTCACCCCCGCGACGGGCCGGATGAGCAGCTCTGACCTGCGCATTCACTCGTGTCCGAGGCCCGCGCGCCGTAGAATTCAACCCAGACGCGAGATGGTGCTCTTCGTCGCCGAAGGAGTGATCGACATGTCTGTGGTGCTCTGGATCCTGGCCGCTCTGCTCGCCGCGGTGTTCCTGCCCGCGGGGGCGATGAAACTGGCCACCCCGTACGAGAAACTCGCGGCCGACCCGCGAATGGGGTGGGCGAAGGACTTCTCACCAGGGATGGTGAAGGCCATCGGCGCCCTCGAGGTGGCGGGCGCGGCGGGCGTGATCCTGCCCGGCCTGTTCGATATCGCGCCGATGCTCGTGGCCTGGGCCGCGGTCGGCCTGGCGCTGATCGCGATCGGCGCGATCATCACCCACCTGCGCCGCGGCGAGACAGCCAGTATCGCGCCGCCGGTGGTCCTCCTGGTGCTTGCCGTGATCGTCGCGTGGGGCCGGTTCGGCCCATACGCCTTCTGATCCCACCGACCGAGCCGGGATTCCGGGCGCGGCGGAGCGCTCAGGGGTTGGTCGGCGGCTGGGGTGTGGCGCCCTTGCGGCTCTCGTGCTCGGCCCGGCGGAAGAACGCCGCCCGTTCGCGGTCGCCCGCCCGGTCGGCGTCCTGAGCGTATTCCCACATGCGGAGCACATTGCTCGGATAGTTCTCCGAAGCGGAGAATTCGCCGGGTTGGTTTTCGTGCCGGTGGAGAACTTCGGAATTCCTCGGCGAATTCCCCGACTCGGCAAATGTGAAGCGTGCATGCTTCACGCGTTCGATCGCATCACCCTGATGAGGTCCCGTCCGAAGGAGAACGCCATGTCCGGTTCCGCCGACGATTTCGTCGCCTCGATCATCACCCGCCTGATCCAGAATTGGTTCAGCTCGCTGAGCGCGGGCTGAACCGGATATCGATGACGACGGCCCTCGGCGCGGGAGGGCCGTCACAACCCCGCCCACCGAAAGGCGCCGCCATGGGTTTGATGTCACCGATGGATTCGATGTTCCTGCTGATGGAATCGCGCGAGCATCCGATGCACGTCGGCGGCCTCTCGCTGTTCACCGCCCCGGCGGGGGACCGGAGCGGCGCGGCCAGGTCACTGTACGAAGACCTGATCGCCGGCGGCGGTGAGCTCGCGCCGACATTCCGCCGCAGGCCGGGACGCTTGCTGGCCGGGTTCTCGGCGCTGCAGTGGGACTCCGACGACGACGTCGACATCGACTACCACGTGCGGCTGCTGTCCCTGCCCGCGCCCGGACGGGTGCGCGAACTGCTGGAACTGGTGTCGATGCTGCACGGCTCGCTGCTGGACCGGCACCGGCCGCTGTGGGAGGCCTATGTCATCGACGGCCTGGCCGACGGCCGGATCGCGCTCTATGTCAAATCCCATCACGCGCTCATGGACGGGATCAGCACCGTCCGCACCTGGCAGCGCGCCCTGTCGGCCGATCCGGCGACCCGCGACTGCGTGCCGCCCTGGTACCGCCGACCGCGTACGGAACCGGCACCGTCCTCGCTGCTGACCCGTTCCCTCGACGCCGGACGCGCGGTGGGGAGACTCGGGGCGACGATCCCGCGCGCGGCGACCGGCGCCTACGCACTGGCCCGCGACTACCCGCAGCCCCGCCCGTTCCAGGCGCCGGAGACGATGTTCAATGTGCCGATCACCGGCGCGCGCCGGTTCGCCGCGCAGTCCTGGCCACTCGCTCGGCTGCGCGCGGTCGCGGCACGTTCGGGGACGACGCTCAACGATGTGGTGCTGGCCATGTGCTCGGGCGCGCTGCGCGACTATCTGCTCGCGGCGCACGCACTGCCTGGTGACCCGCTCATCGCGATGGTGCCGGTCTCCCTGCGCGGTGCCGACCAGAGCGGCACCGAGTCGGGGAACTCGGTGGGCGCGGCACTGTGCGACCTGGCCACCGACAGCGCGGATCCCGCCGACCGGCTCGCCCGCATCCACGGGGCGATGACCAGGTCCAAGGCGAGCATGGCGAAACTGACGCCGCTGCAGCTGCTCGGTATGTCCGCGGTCAATGTCGCGGGCCTGGCCCTGCCCGCGCTGCCGGTGCCGCTCCCCCGATCCGCGCCGCCGTTCAATATCGTCATCTCCAATGTGCCTGGTGCCGAGGAACCGAGGTACTGGAACGGATTGCGCCTCGAGGCGGCGTACCCGGCGTCCATTCCGCTCGATGGGCAGGCGGTCAACATCACCACCGTGAGTTCCGGTGGCGGCATGCATTTCGGGATCGTCGGCTGCCGCCGCACCGTCCCGCATCTGCAGAATCTGCTCACCGGCCTGGACCGGGCGCTGATCGGCCTGGAAGAAAGTACGGCCTGAGCCGCCGGGGCCGATCAGTGGCGGCGGAAGTCCGGGAGCTGCCAGGTCCCGTCGAAGGCGGGGCCCTGCGGGCCGTAGATGCGGAAGTAGGCGAACCAGCCCATGCCGGGGACGGTCTGGATCCACCGCTCCGGCGGGGTGTTCGGCGGCGGGGTGGGCCCGAAGTACACGGTGAGCGGCGCGTCGGTGTCGATGTCGGCGAGTTCGAACATCGAGCGCAGCGCCGCGCGGTTCTGCGGGGCCTGGATCTCGCTGCGGGTGCGGGCGTCGTAGACGGTGATCGACCAGAACAGTTTCGCGGGGACCGGCTGGGGCACCGTCAGGCTGTAGTAGCCGCCGCCGTCGAGATAGTCGCCATGGACATCGCGCAGGCCGAGCCAGTACAGCGAGCCCGCCCCCGGCTGCCGGGCGAACATCGCCGGTGACTCGATCTGGGCCTGGTAGAACCATTTCTCCCGGGCGTAGAGGTCGACGTAGTCGCCGGTGTCGAAGGTGCCGTTCTCCGGGCGCAGGACCGCCCACTCCCAGTGCCCGCCGGGCCAGACCACCCGCTCGGGCCGTCGATCGGCGAAGGACTGCACGCACAGATGCAGGTGGCCGCGCCGGGCGGCATCGGTCAGGATGGCGGCCTGGCGCCGGTCCGGGGCGAACGGGGCGCCGCGGGTGATGCCCAGCGCGGCGAGTTCCCCGTACTGGTAGCGGTAGTCCGGGTTCGGTGGTTCGGCCTGCACGATCTCGTGCAGGACCCGCCAGTAGTCCAGACCGGCCTCCCAGCGCACCGGCGAGAAATCCAGCCCCTGCTGCACCGAGAGATCCACCCACTCCAGTGCAGCGGAGTCCGGATCGGCGCCGAGCGGATACACCCGCACCTGCTTCATCCGCTCGACCGCGCCGTCGACATCCGCGCCTTCGGGCAGGGCCCGGATCAGCACGAGCACCCGATTCGTCGTCGCCGAGCCCGCATAGCAGTCCTCGGGGACCGGGCCGTCGAAGCCCGGCGGCAACAAGACGTGCTTCCCGCCCGCGGCACCCGCCGGACCGGGCAGGCCGAGATCGAGTACCCACAGCTGATTCAGGTCGTTCGCGGTACCCATCAGCGGACCGGCGGGAATGTCGACCACCATCGGCCCGTCGGACAGGTCCAGCGTGAGCCCGGAATACGGGGTGTCGGAGTTCGCGGTGAACACATACTGATCGGGTGTGCCCACCAGCAGGGCCATCACCCGGTTCGGCACCGCGCCCGCGGCCAGATTGCCCCGCCAGGTCGCCTCGAGCGACACCGTCGGGAAGAAGAACCGGTACATCGCCAGTGCCCGGTTGTAGTCCAGCTCATCGTAGGCCCTGCCGATATCGCCCCGGCTCGGGTAGCCGTTCCAATTGCCCTGCGTCATCACGACCGACCTTCCGCGTGCGGTTGGCTTCGGTTCGTGACGATAGGTCGCGGGCCGCGGGGGGCGCCTCACCCGCAATGGATGAGATCGTCGTCGCGATGCGAAGCGCCTCGCCACCCTTCGCGGCGAAGGGCGGCGAGGCGCTCACGACGGAGACAGAACCGGCGAATGGCATCGTCTCCGTCCGGCGACCAGCGGCCCCGGGGGTATGACGAGGCGCCGATCACCGAC
This sequence comes from Nocardia sp. SSK8, assembly GCF_037034205.1. NCBI lineage: Bacteria > Bacillati > Actinomycetota > Actinomycetes > Mycobacteriales > Nocardiaceae > Nocardia > Nocardia sp. SSK8. Next base: position 14,937 of record NZ_JBAGKD010000002.1, on the reverse strand, counting down.
GTCCGCGCAGGCGCCGACCGGCTATCACAAGGTCGGCGGCGCCTGGGTCGCGAACGCAATGCAGAGTCTGCCCAGCTCAGCCCCTTCTGTCACTGTCCGGCAGCGAGAATTCGGTCGCCCTGGTTGCTCTCCGGTGACGAACCCTCCTCAGCCGCCGACCAGCTTCCGCGCCGCGGCTTCGCCCAGCGGGCCCCCGGCGCCGCCGAACTGATGCAGCGCGCCCTGCAACTCGATGTCGGCCGAGCGATCGATGCCGCCGGCCCGCACGGGCGCGTAGCCTGCCGCGGTGATCAGTTCGGCCGTGATGACGGCGACGCGGTCGTCGTCGGTGACGTAGAACAGCGCATTGCGGGGTTCGGCGTTCGCGGCGGTGGTGAGGGTTTCCGCGCCGAGCGTGCCGAAGGCCTTGGCGAAGCCGGTGCCCGCGGGAACCAGCGGCGCGATCGTCTCCCCACCCGACTCGTTCTCCCCGATGATCCGGGTGATCGGCCCATCGCGGAAGGACACCGGATTGGTCGGATCGATGAGGGTCTTGCCTACCAGAGCGTCGCCGTAGTCGGCGAGGAACCCGGGCAGGGCCGAGAAGAAGATCGCCGGGATCACCACCTCCGCCACGTCGATCGCCGCGTCGATCGAGGGTGCGGCATTAGCTCCCCGGATCGAATCCGCCAGCGCGACAGCCTTGGCTGGATCACGGTCGGCGACGACCACCTCCTGTCCGCCCGCCGCCAGCAACGCGGCGACGCGGGATCCGATCCGGCCGAGACCGATGATCGCTGTAGTCATGAACTTCTCCTTCGGAATGAGTGTGGTCAACGGGCGATGGTCACCGCGTGCCGGAACCACTCCGGCTTCGCCGCCGCGTCCAGCAGGGCGGCGGCCAGGTCGGCCCGGGCGAGCGGCTTGGCGCCGTGCAGTGGGGCGTCGATCGCCGTCCGGTAACTGCCGGTGGCCGGAGCGTCGGTCAGGCGGGACGGGCGCAGCGCCGTCCACTCGGCGTCGCTGCTCACCAGCACCTGTTCCATCCGTGCCATATCGGCGAAGGCTCCGCCGAAGAACAGCGACACGATCGGATGCAGCACATACCGGTCGACGGCGTTCTGTTGCGCGGCCGGGGCCGCGGGTGTCGCGCTGACCGCGACGATGCGCCGGGTTCCGGTGTCGGCCATCGCCGCGAGCATCGTCGCGACACCGGCCGAATACACCGTGGTCGCGGCCCGGCCCTGGGTGCCGAGTGCGGAGATCACCACGTCGCTGCCGTGCACGCCCTCGCGGATCGCGGACGCGTCGGTCAACTCCGCCTCGATCACGCCGACCCGATCGCGCAGGGCATCGAACGGCCCGGTCCTGCGGGCCACCACGGTGACCTCGTGTCCCTCGGCCAGCGCCCGGTCGACGACGAGCCTGCCCGTCGCCCCGGTCGCGCCGAATACGGTGACGCGCACGGCCTCAGCCCCAGAACTCGTCTTCGGCGGGCTGGTCCTCGCTGATCAGCCACACTTCGGCGATCGCGTCGCCGCGGACGCGGAAGACATCGACGCCGTTCTGGGCCAACGCCGTCCGGCCCGCACGGGTGGCGCGGAAACGCACGGTCGCGGCCACGAGATCGCCGCGTTCCACCACGTCGACGACCTCGAGGGCGAAGGTGCCCGCGCTCAGTTCCATGAATCGGCCCAGCAGTGCCACCACACCGCCGGGTCCGTGGTGTTCACCCGAGAGCGGATTGCCGCCGGGCTGATGCCAGATCACGTTCTCGTCGAAAGTGCTTGCCAGGGCGGCCATATCGCCCGCCGCCAGCGCGGCCCCGTAGCGGTTGAAGACATCGATCGCGGACATGTTTCCTCCTGGGAGTGTGCCGGTGTCAGATGCTGAAGCCGCCGTCGACATTGATCGAGGCGCCGGTGATGTAGGCGGCGTCGGGGCCGCTGAGGTAGGACACGAGGGCGCCGACCTCGTCGGTGGTGCCGTAGCGGCCGGTCGCGATGTGCGGGCGCAGCAGTTCCGCGAACGGGCCATCGGCGGGGTTCATCGCGGTGTCGACGGGGCCGGGCTGGATGGTGTTGACCGTGATGCCCTTGGCGCCGACCTCGCGGGCGAGCGCCTTGGCGAACCCGGCCACACCGGCCTTGGTCAGCGCGTAGATGCTCGCACCGGGCACCGGGTTGCGCTCGGCGTTGACGCTACCGATAGTGATGATCCGGCCACCGGCCGGCATCGCCCGCACCGCCTCCTGCGAGGCGTGGAAGACCGCGTTCAGGTTCACCGCCAGCAGCCTGTCGTAGGCCTCGGCACTGATCTCCTCGAACGGGCCGAAGTGGCCCAGCCCGGCATTGTTCACCAGGATGTCGAGCCCGCCGTGCTCGGCGGCCACCGCGCGCACCGCGGCCCGCAGGGCCTCCGCGTCGCCGGAGTCCACCTTGACCGCGTGCGCGGTGCCGCCGCTCTCGTGGACCGACTTCACCAGCTCGTCGGCGGCCTCGGCCGAGGACTGGTAAGTGAACGTGACGGCAGCGCCGTCGGCGGCGAGGCGCCGGACCACTCCCGCGCCGATACCGCGCGAACCCCCGGTCACGAAGGCGATCTTTCCGTCGAGCGTGCGGGTCATGAGTCCTCCTCGGTTAGCGATTCAGCAATTATTGATTGCTCATTCCAGATTTCACTACAGGTCAGAAGGTGTCAAGTGATATCTTGAACACATAGTCAAGAATTGGAGGTGCCCCATGGCAGCCGGACGGCCGAGGGAGTTCGATATCGAGCGGGTCCTCACGAACGCGCAGACGGTGTTCTGGGCCAAGGGTTATGAGGCGACATCCATCGCCGATCTGTCCGCGGCGACCGGACTGAAACCGGGCAGCATCTACGCGGCCTTCGACTCCAAGGCCGGATTGTTCGAGCAGGTGGCCGAACGCTACGAGCAGAGCGCGGCCGACGCCTATATCGCCGACGCCATGGCGGCACCGACCCTCCGCGAACTCGTCCGCCGGTGGCTCACAGGTGTGGCGGAGTTCGTCACCGGGGCGACCACACCGGCCGGGTGCCTGCTGGTCCGCAACTCGCAACTGGCCGACGGCAGCGTCGGCCCGGCCCTGCGCGCCCGGTACCGAGCCGGTGAAGCCGCCCTGCTCGAACGGGTCGAAAACGCCCGCGCCACCGGCGATCTCGCCGAGAGTGTGCGCCCCGAGGTCGTCGTCCGGTTCGTTCGCACCCTCGCCGAGGGCATCGCGGTGGAAGCGGCGATGGGCGTGAGCCGCGCGGAATTGCTCGCCATGGTGGACCTGCTCACCGCGCGACTGCCCTGGGAGTCCGCCGACCACCCGGCCTGAGCTCCGCGGTGCGGCCATCGGTCACCGGTGATGCCTATAGTGACGGGAATGCCGACTGCAGGAGGTGCGGTGCCGCCCGAGAAGACCGAGTCCGGTGAGCTGTCGCCGCCGACCCAGCGGGTGATGTCGGTCCTGGAGTTGCTGGCCGCGGCACCGCGACCACAGACCTCCGCGCAGATCGCCGACAGCCTCGCCCTCAGCCGCTCGACGGTCGGCAATGTGCTCTCCGCGCTGCGCGCCCGCGCCTGGGTCAACCGGCGCGCCGATATGACCTACGAGGTCGGGCCCGGTCTGCTGCGGGTCGCCGAGCAGCAGCAGAGCAAGCTGGCGGGCGGCGATCCGCTGCGGAGCGCCCTGCACGAGCTGGCGAACACCGTCGATTGTGGCGTCGCGCTCCTCCGGCTCGACAACGACGAGATCCGGTTCGTCACCGTGGTCGAGAACCGGGGCCGGATTCCGGCGGGGATCTCGGCGGGCACCCGGCTGCCACTGATCCCACCCGGCGCCGCGACCATCGTCGCCCACTCCCCCGACCCGGTGCGTCGATCCTGGCTGGCCGCCGCCGATCCCGGGGAACGCGGCGACTACGAACAGCTGCTCACCGATGTCCACACCCTCGGCGCCGCCGTCTGGGGTGTCGACGCGAACAGCCTGGCCACCCTCGACGTGCTGGCCGACGTGGTCGAGCACCTGGCCCACGATCCGGCCAGCAGCGCCCTGCGCGACCGGATCCTCACCCTGCTCGGCGGTATCAGCGGAAGCGCCTACCGGCCCGGAGAACTCGCCGCCGACGCACCGCTGCCGATCAGCTACCTGTCCGCGCCGGTCCTGGACACCGACGGCGCTCCCCTGGCCGAACTCCTGATCGGCCCGCTGCGCACGGCGGTGCCGAGGCCGGAGCGCGATCACTACCTCGCGGCCCTCACCATGGCCGCGCACGCCATCCGCGCGCATCTCTGAACCGGGCCCGGTCGACGACGGGCAGCCGCGCACCCATTGAACAGCCGCGCCCGAAAAGCCGTCGCGCCGCGCTCCCGGCCGTCCGGTATTCACTCTTGCCAGTTCTCGCCCGGCACCCCTACAGTCGCTGTACAGTTATTTGCATTCCACAGTACGAATATTCGCATCAGGAGCCGACATGTCAACGCCGACAGTGCTCGACCAGACCGATATCGACGGCATAGATTTCGCCTTCGATAACCTGCCCGACGTGCACGGCGTCCTCGCCGGACTGCGAGCGAACCGCGACTACGCCATCGTGCCGTTCGCCGGTGTCCGCGCGGTTCTGCTGCTCACCCACGAGCTGGTCAGCGCGGCCTTCAAGGACGAGGCCACCTTTCCGGCCGCCGCGATCTACCGGATGACCACCGGACCGGTCCTCGGCAAGACCCTGCAGTGCATGGAGGGCACCGAGCACCGGATCGCGCGGGGCGTCGCGACTCCGCCGTTTCGCCGCGCCAAGGTCGCCGACTACCTCGAACCGCTGCTCGAGCCCCTGGCCCACGAGCTCATCGACCGGTTCGCGAGCCGTGGCAGCGCCGATCTCGTCGCCGAGTTCACCACGAAGTACCCCGTCCTGGTGATCAGCCGGTTGCTCGGCCTGCCCATCGAGGACGAGACCGTCGTGCACCGCTGGGCGCACGACTTGTTCTACTTCCCGCTCGATCCCGAGGCCGCCCTGCGCGCCTCGCGCGAGTTCACCGACTATGTCACCCCCATCGTGCGGGCCCGCCGCGCCGAGCCCGGCGACGATCTCATCTCGAGGCTGGTCACCGAGTCCGCCGAGGGCGAGCACCTCGACGACGAGCAGGTGCTGTCGTTCCTGCGGCTGCTCTTCCCGGCCGGCGCCGATACCACCATGCTCGCCCTGGGCAACACCCTGTCCGCCCTGCTGACCCACCCCGATCAGCTCGCCCTGCTGGCCTCGGATCCGGACGAGTGGACCCAGTGGGCGATCTGGGAGGGCCTGCGCTGGGAACCACCGGTCGGACTGCTGCCGCGCGCCTGCCCGGAAGCCGTGGACTGGCACGGGATCTCGATCCCCGCGCTCACCCCGATGATCTTCTCGATCAACGCCGCCCACCGCGATCCAGCCGTCTACGAGCGGCCCGACGAATTCGACATCACCCGCAAGAAGATGACGATGCTGTCCTTCGGTCAGGGCGTGCACAGCTGCGCGGGCAACTGGCTGGCCATCGCCGAGCTCACCACCGCGCTGCGGGTCCTCCTCGACCGTCTGCCCGGCCTGCGCCTGCAACCCGACGCCGACACCGACGCCGAGGTGACCAGCCAGGTCGGCACCGCCCTGCGCGGCCCCAACGCCCTGCGCGTCGGCTGGCAGCGATGACCCACCGCCTCCAAGGACTACCCATGCCCACCGATCCCGCCGCGATCGTCACCGAGTTCTGCGCGCTGTGGCGCTCGGGGAGCGCCGAGGAACTCGCCGAGTACTTCACCGACGACGCCGTCTACCACAACATCCCGATGCAGCCGGTCACCGGCAAGACCGCCATCACCGACTTCCTGCGCGGCTTCCTCGACACCTTCGGCGGTATCGAGTTCACGATTCATCGCCAGTTCGTCGACGGTTCGACGGTGTTCAACGAGCGCACCGACCGGTTCCGGCTCGGCGAGAACGTCGTCGAGCTGCCGGTGGCCGGGGTCTTCGAGATCGTGGACGGGCGGATCGGCGCCTGGCGCGACTACTTCGATATGACTCCGATCACGGCAGCCACCCAGCCTTCATGACCTGACACCAATCACGGCACCGAGATTCTGCGATCGGTGCAGTGACCGCCGGGTGGCCCGCGTCCGATACTCGACCTGGTCGGAAACGCGGCGCGGGCCGCCGGTGGAGAGGTGGCCGCAGATGGCGTTGTCCGTGAACCCGCAGCGACGGGCCGGGCGCGGAGAACCGGTGGTACTGCTGCACGATCTCGGCCTCACCTGGCATTCCTGGGGCCGCTGCGTGGAACTGCTCGCCCGCACCTATGACGTGTTCGCCCCGACGCTGCCCGGCCACTGGGGCGGGCCAGGGCTCCCGGGGCCGGTGACCCTCACGACGCTCCTCGACGCGGTCGAGCGGCAGCTAGACGAGGCCGAACTGGACCGGGTCCACCTGGTGGGCAATGGTTTCGGCGCCTGGATCGCCGCCGGACTGGCCCGCCGCGGACGCGCGGGCTCGCTCACCGCGATCGCCCCGCTCGGCCTGTGGCACAACGATCCGGCGACCGCCGCGGCGGTGCGTGCCGAACTGCGGCGCCGTTCGGCAGTGCTCCCGCTGCTCGGCCTGATCCGCAATCCGGTCGCGGGCCCGATGGCGCAGCGAGCCGCGCTGCGCTCACTCACCGGCCGCTCGGCACCCGCCATGCTCGACCTGTGCGAGATCACCCGGCGTCGCGCGGTCGTCACCATCGAGGCGCCCCTGCACTGCGCGGTGATGAACGCCCTGGTCGACACACCCGAGTTCGCGCGCGGCTGGCACCCGGTCATCGCGGAATCGCCCCGGACCACCGTGATCACCAGCGGCCGCGACCGGCTGTTGCCCCGCCCGGTCCTGGTCGCCGACCCCCGGGTACACACCGAACACCTCCCCGAACACGGGCATGTCCCGATGCTCGACGACCCGGACCTGATCGCCCGCGCCATCCGCGACACGATCGGCGGCGCGCCGTGGCTGCCGAACACCCGCGACAGCACCCCGGCACCGCGACGGCCCGCCACGCGACTCCACACCACCGCGCCGGTGCGCGATCACGGGCGCCGGACCTGATCACCGACCGGATTCTTCGCCGATCCGCGCCCTGCTGACGGTCATCCCGATCACGACCACCACCCTGTTACGATGCGTCATCAAATCCGATGCATTATCGTATCGGATACAGAGGTGGCGGCCGGCGGCTGCCGGGCAAGGAACGGAGGTCGGCCGATGGATGCCGATGTCATCGTGGTCGGCGCGGGACTGGCCGGGCTGGTCGCGACCCATGAGCTGACCCGTCAGGGCAAGCGGGTGCTGGTCGTCGATCAGGAGAACGCCGCCAATCTGGGTGGGCAGGCGTTCTGGTCGTTCGGCGGGATCTTCCTCGTCGATAGCCCCGAGCAGCGGCGCCTCGGCGTCCGGGACTCGCTCGACCTGGCCTGGCGCGACTGGTCCGGGAGCGCGGCCTTCGACCGGCTCGACGACGAGGACAGCTGGGCGCAGCGGTGGGCGCGCGCCTATGTCGAGTTCGCCGCGGGTGAGAAGCGCCGGTATCTCACCGATCTCGGGATCGGCTTCCTGCCCTCGGTCGGCTGGGCCGAGCGCGGTGACCTGCGCGCCGACGGCCACGGCAACTCGGTGCCGCGCTTCCACATCGCCTGGGGCACCGGCACCGGCGTGGTCGGCCCGTTCGTCGAGTCCGCGCTGCGCGCCGCCGAAACTGGCCTGGTGCGGTTCCGGCACCGCCATCGCGTCGACGACCTGGTGTTCACCCACGGCGCCGTCACCGGCATCCGCGGTGTCGTGCTGGCCGAGGACGACGCCGAACGCGGCGCGCCGTCCAACCGGGACGTCGTCGGCGAGTTCGAGTTCTCCGCCCCGGCGGTCGTGCTGGCGACCGGCGGTATCGGCGGCAATCACGAGGTCGTGCGTCGCTCCTGGCCCGCCCGGATGGGCACCCCACCGTCCCGGATGATCACCGGCGTCCCGGCCTATGTCGACGGCCGCATGCTCGATATCGCCGCCGATGCCGGTGTCCGCCTGGTCAATCGCGACCGGATGTGGCACTACACCGAGGGCATCCAGAACTGGAATCCGATCTGGCCGAAACACGCCATCCGGATCCTGCCCGGCCCGTCCTCGCTCTGGTTCGACGCCCTGGGCCGCCGCCTGCCCGCCCCCTATCTCCCCGGCTACGACACCCTCGGCACCCTGCGCTACCTGCGCACGACCCCCGAGATCGCGGCCTACGACCACTCCTGGTTCATCACCACCCAGCGCATCATCGCCAAGGAGTTCGCGCTCTCCGGCTCCGAGCAGAACCCCGATATCACCAACCGCGACCGCAAAGCCCTTGTCCGGGAACGGGTTTTCGGCAAGGGCGCGCCCGCCCCGGTCGAGGCGTTCAAGAACCACGGCGCGGACTTCGTCGTCGCCGACACCCTCGACGAGCTCGTCGCGAAGATGAACGGCCTCACCGACGAACCCCTGCTCAGCCCGGACGGCCTCCGCGAGCAGATCCTCGCGCGAGACCTGCAGGTGGACAACGCCTACAGCAAGGACGCCCAGATCCAGGGCATCCACAATGCCCGCCGCTACCTGGGTGACCGGCTCATGCGCGCCACCGCCCCGCACCGCCTGCTCGACCCCGCCGCCGGACCGCTCATCGGCGTCAAACTGCACGTGCTGACCCGCAAGACCCTCGGCGGCATCCAGACCGACCTCGATTCGCGGGCCCTCGGCGCCGACGGCACCCCCATCCCCGGCCTGTTCGCCGCGGGCGAGGCGGCGGGCTTCGGCGGTGGCGGCGTGCACGGCTACAACTCCCTGGAAGGCACCTTCCTCGGCGGGTGCGTCTTCTCCGGCCGGGCCGCGGGCCGGGCCCTCGCGCGCGAGCTCTGACCGATCAGGGCGGCCCGCTCAGCGGGCCGCCCTGCGCTCGGCCGCCGTGAGCCGGGTGATCAACCGCCCGAGCCATGCCCGCGCCGCCGCCTGATCCCGGTCGAGCAGCAGCTGCACGGTGACACCGTCATAGGCGGCCACCACGGCGTGCGCGACCTCGGCGATCGTGCCCGCCGACGCGGACAGCGCGAACGCCCCACCCGCCAGCTTGGCCTCGATGGCGGCACGCAGCTGGGCGCGATGGGCGACGAGCCGCTCGGCCAGTTCCGGCTTGCGCGCCGCGTGGGTGAGGAAATCGGTCTTGACCAGCAGCCAGTCGCGATCGAGCAGCAGGGTGGCGGCGAGCCGATCGATGAACCCGGCCAGATCATCCGGGTCCTCGCCCGCCTCGAGCGCGCTGCGCACCTGCTCGGTGATCAGCGTCGCGCGCTGGTCGTAGAGGACGAAGAAGAGTTCGTCGAGGCTGTCGAACTGTGAATAGAACGCGCCGCGGGTGTATCCGGCGGCGCTGCACACGTCCTCGATGCGCGTCGGCCCGAAGCCCTTCTCCGCGAACACCCCGAACGCCGCGTCCAGCAGCCGCGCCCTGGTCTCGGCACGGCGCTTGGTCACCCGGGCGGGCTTGTCGGGTGTGGGCACGCACCCACCCTACAATGCCCGCCCTGGCCTGTTTCAGAACCAGTCGGGGCGGCAGTCGCTGGTGGTGGTGTCGAGGCTGTCGAGCAGGTCGAATTGCGGGCCGGTGCGCGGGAGTTCGACCCGGAAGAAGTAGCGCGCGGCCTGCCGCTTGCCCTCGTGAAAGGCCTCGGTGCCGGTGCCGAGGGCCAGGAACTGTTCGAGCCAGATCCAGGCCAGCACCACATGACCGACCGCTTCCAGATAGGTGGCGGCGTAGGCCAGCGCGACGGCGGGGTCACCGGTCGACCACAGGGTCGCTGTGGTGGCCGCGATCCGGGCGGTGGCCTGGTCGAGCCGGATGGCCAGCTCCGCGGCCTCGCCGCCCGCCGCGGTCGCTCGCGCGGTGGTGGCGGCGATGGTCTCGAGCAGCAGGGCCAGTCCGGCGCCGTTGCCCATCACCACCTTGCGCCCGAGCAGGTCGAGGCCCTGGATGCCGTGGGTGCCCTCGTGGATCGGGTTGAGCCGGTTGTCCCGGTAGAACTGCTCGACGTTGTATTCGCGGGTGTAGCCGTAGCCGCCGTGCACCTGGATGGCCAGGTCGTTGGCGGCCAGGCACCACTGGGAGGGCCAGCTCTTCGCGATCGGCGTGAGCACGTCGAGCAGCAGCCGGGTGCGGGTGCGGTCGGACTCCTGCTCGGCGGTGCGTTCCTCGTCCAGCAGCCGGTAGCAGTAGAGGTTGAACGCCAGCGCGCCCTCGACATAGCTCTTCTGCGCCAGCAGCATGCGCCGCACATCGGTGTGCTCGATGATCGGGATCTGCGGGGACGCCGGATCCTTGACCCCCAGTGCCCGCCCCTGCGGCCGGGTGCGCGCGTAGTCCAGCGCGTGCAGATACCCGGTATAGCCCAGCGCGGTCGCGCCCTGCCCGACACCGATGCGGGCCTCGTTCATCATGTGGAACATGTAGGCGAGCCCATGGTTCGCCTCGCCGACCAGATAGCCGACCGCGCCCGCGGACCCACCCGGGGTGTACTTGCCCTCCCCGAAGTTCAGCAGGGTGTTGGTGGTGCCGCGGTAGCCCATCTTGTGGTTGAGGCCGACCAGCACCACGTCGTTGCGCTCGCCCAGCGTGCCGTCCGGTTCCACCAGGAATTTCGGGACGATGAACAGCGAGATGCCCTTCACACCGGCGGGCGCGCCGGGGATCTTGGCCAGCACCAGGTGCACGATGTTCTCCGACAGCTCGTGCTCACCGCCCGAGATCCACATCTTGGTGCCGGTGATGCGGTACGTGCCGTCGTCCTGCGGCACCGCGCGGGTGGTGATGTCGGCCAGCGAGGACCCCGCCTGCGGCTCCGACAGACACATGGTCCCGAAGAAGCGGCCCTCCACCATGGGCCGCACGAAGGTCTCGATCTGTTCCTTGCTGCCGTGCGCCTGCAGCAGATTCGCGTTCCCGACCGTGAGGAACGGATAGGCGGCCGTGCCCACATTGGCGGCCTGGAACCAGGCGGTGCAGGCCCCGGCGACCACCGCGGGCAGCTGCATGCCGCCGATCTCGTAATCCATGGCGGCGCCGATCAATCCGGCCTCGGTGAAGACCTTCAGCGCCTGCCCGACCTCGGGGATGATGTGCACCCGTTCGCCGTCGAAACGCGGTTCCTCGGCGTCGCTCTTCTTGTTGTGGGTGGCGAAGTGCCGGGTGGCGATCGCCGCGCTGAGGTCGAGGACCGCGTCGAAGGTGCCCCGATCGTGATCGGCGAAACGCGGACGGGTGGTCAGCGCGGTGACGTCGAGCCACTCGTGCAGCAGGAAATCGAGATCACGGCGGGACAGCAGCAGGGAATCGGTCATCGTGTCTTCCTCGGTGGTGCCGGTTCGGTGGTGGCCGCGACCATGTTCTCGTGAACGACCGGGAACGGGTGCGCGGATTCGAGAAGGTAGGCCAATTCGAGCAGGGTCCGCTCGTCGCCGTAAGCGGCGGAGAGCTGTACGCCGATCGGCAGCCCCGCCACGGACAGACCCATCGGCAGCGAGATCGCCGGGGTACCCGCCACATTGTGCAGCGGTGTGAACGAGACGTAGCCGATCAGCCGGTCGATCAGTTCGTCGAAGGGAACGGTCGGGGCGAGATGACCGAGCCGGGGCGTGGTGTGCGCCAGCACCGGCGAGACCACGACATCGTGCTTCGTCAGCCAGGAGGCATAGGTGCCCGCCACCGCGCGCAGACGCCGCAGCGTCGCGGGCATGCGGTGCAGTGAACGCCGATGGTGGGCGCGCAGGCCGCGGGTGAGACCGTCGGCGCGCGCGGTGTTCCAGGAACGGTCGAGGGCCAGTGGACCGGTGGTGGTGACCAGGTCGGCGAGCAGCGCGTAGTAGCGCAGGAAGTCGCCGACGAATCCCGGCGAGACCGGCATCTCGGCGCTGTCGACCCGATGCCCGGCGTCTTCGAGCAGCGAGGCGGTCAGCTCGACCGCGGCACGGGTCTCGGCGTCGACGGTGGCGCCGGTCGGGCTGTCGAGCAGCAGGCCGACGCGCAGCCTGCGCCGCGCGGGTCCGGTCACCATGCCGATCGCGGGCATTCGGGGATCACGGTGGTGGCGCTCAGCGGCGGCGAAGAAGGCCGCGGTGTCGCGGACCGTTCGCGTCACAACGCCCTCGCCGACGAGATTGATCGGCATGAATCGCCTGGACTCGGCGTCGACCAGCCGTCCCCGCGAGGGCTTGAGCCCGACCAGCCCGGCACAGGCCGCGGGAATGCGGATCGAGCCACCACCGTCGTTGGCGTGCGCGATGGGCACGACTCCTGCCGCGACCAGCGCCGCCGCACCACCGGAGGACGCACCCACCGAATAGCCGGGGTCCCACGGGTTACGGCACGCCTCGGCACCGTCGAATTCGGTACTCGCGTTGAGCCCGAACTCCGGCAGCCGGGACTTGCCGAGCACGGTCACGCCAGTGGACAGCAGCTGCCGGGCGACGGCACCGTCGCGCGCGGCGACCGGCGCCCGGTAGGCGGCGCTGCCGTTCTGTGTGGGTAACCCGGCCGCGTCGACGTTGTCCTTCAGATAGGTCGGCACACCGGTGAAGACCCCGGCCGCACCCCGCCGCGGCCGGTCGTAGGACGCCGCCACGGCATGTAACTCGGGGTCCACCCGTTCCGCGCGCGCCACGGCCGCGGCGGCGAGTTCGGCGGGGCTGACCTCGCGGGCCGCGACCCGCCGCGCCAATTCGACGGCATCGTCGGCGGCCAGGGCGTCGTCGGTGAAGGCATGGACACGGGACATCGGCACTCCTCGAAGCCTGGAAGATCTCCGAGAAAGGCTAGAAGAATTTCCAGAGTATGTCTAGAAGATCTTCCAGAGAACCTCGCCTAGGATCACATGCCATGACCGCTCGTCGCCATGGACCCAGCGCGCAGGCGCGCCGCGACGCACTCCTGCGCGCGACGGTGGAGATCGTGGCGGAGCGGGGGGCGGCGGGAGTGACCCATCGCGCGGTCACCGAGCGCGCGGGCCTGCCGCTGGCGACGGTGAGCTACTTCTTCTCCTCGATCGATGACCTGCAGGCCGAGGCACTGCGGGTGTTCGTCGCCGAGGAGCAGGTCACCCAGATCGCCGTCGCCGAGCGGCTCGGGGCACAGCAGCTGACCGCCGACGAGGTCGGCCAGGCCCTGGCCGCCGCGACCGCCCCGCGCTACCCGGATACCCTGGCTTTCTTCGAATCCCTGCTGCATGCGGCACGGACCACGGAGTTCCGGGCGCCGGTGGAGGAGGCACTGGTGGCGACCAGGGCGGTCGCGCACGCGGCGCTGGACGCGGTGGGCGCGCCCGATCCGGCCGCGATCGCCCCGGCGCTCACCGCGCTGGCGCATGGGTTGGCCTTGCAGCGGATCGCCGCGCCGGGGCTGATGGACGAGACCATCTCCTACGAGGCGTTCCGCGCCCTGGTCCTGGGCTATCTGCTCCAGAACGGGCACGAGGAACTCGCGTTGTCCCTGTCCCGCACCAGTTCGGACCCCGAAACGCACTGAGCCCGTGAGTGTCCCGGTGGCGTCGAGCCGATCCCGTCGGCACGGTGGCCGCGCGGGTGGGCGCAGGCCTATCCGGCCGATCCGGCCGACCGGCGCCGGTATCTGGCGTCGGCCGACTCGCCGAGTGCACGCGGCGAGTCGGCCTGATCCGGGTCAGCGCACTGCGAGCGGTGCCTCCGTGACGCCGTAGCCGAGGTTCGCCAGGACCTCTCCGGTGGCTTTGGCGAAGTTCAGCGTGATGAAGTGCAGGCACGGGGCGCCCTCGCGGATGAGCCGTTCGGCCATCTCGGTCGCGATCGTGATGCCCTCGGCGCGCACCGCCGCCTGGTCCGGTTCGGGGCCGGTGCCCGCGGCGCGGCGCAGGCGTTCCATGACCCCGGCGGGCAGCGGCCGCCCGCTCAGCTCCTCGGCGCGCGCGACGGTGCGCAGTGAGGTGATGGGCATGAGCTCCGGGATGATGGGCTTGGCGCCTTCGATCGGGTCCAGGGCGCTCACCCGGTCGCGCAACCGCAGGTAGTGCTCGACGTCGAAGAACATCTGGGTGATCGAATACTCCGCGCCCGCACGGAGTTTCGCGACGAGGTGCCGGGTGTCGTGGGCCAGGTCCGGTGAGCGGTGGTGGCCCTGCGGGAACGAGGCGACGCCGACGTGGAAGTCGCCGAGGTCACGCACGATGCGCACGAGCTCTTCGGCGTAGCCCACGCCCTCGGGGTGTTTGGTCCACGGCCCCAGCGGATCTCCCGGCGGGTCACCGCGCAGCACCAGCAGGTTGCGGATGCCGGAGTCGGCGTAGGCGCCGACCAGCGCGCGCAGTTCGGCCACGCTGTGGCCGACGGCGGTGAGGTGGGCGACGGGCAGCAGGGTGGTCTCGCGGGCGAGGTCACCGGTGATGCGGACGGTGCGGTCCTTGGTGGAGCCGCCCGCGCCGTAGGTCATCGAGGCGAAGGCCGGGTGCATGCGCTCGAAGTCGCGCACGGTGCGCCACAACCGTTCCTCCCCGGCGGCGTCGCGGGGCGGATTGAATTCCACCGAGAAGGGCACGCCCTTGCCCGCGTGCACGCGTAGGCTCTCGGCCACCGACAGTCCGGTGGTGCCATTCGCCATCAGAGCAGATCCCAGTCTTCGAGGCCCTGGTAGAGCGGGACACTCTGCGCCAGCTTCGACACCCGACCACGCAGAGTCTCGGTATCCGAGGTACCCGCCAACGCCGCGGCGATGATGTCAGCGACCTCGGTGAACTCGGTGTCGCCGAAGCCGCGGGTGGCCAACGCCGCCGTACCGATGCGCAGACCCGAAGTCACCATCGGCGGACGCGGGTCGAACGGGACCGCGTTACGGTTGACCGTGATACCGACCTCGTGCAG